>DACB01000006.1 GCA_002494495.1 Methanobacterium sp. UBA294 | reverse complement strand
AAATCGACTTTCCGGAGTTGAGGCCATAAACTATCGCAGAAGTAAAGTTCAGAATATGATGATTGCCATAATAGAAATCCGCTCAGTCTTTCTTCACCACTGGTTCTTATGATCAGGTTAGGATCAACCAGTCCAGCAGTGTACAGATTTTCATTCACTATATTTTCATCTATTTCATCAGGGTCAAGTTTTCCATCTTTAACCTGGTTTGCAATTTTTTTTATTGCATCAACTATTTCTAAACGCCCATCATACCCTATTGCAATGTTTACCTGTCTTTTATTGTATTTACTGGTGGATTCTTCGGCTTTCCTTATAGCTTCCCTGACATCATCAGGTAATAGTTCTAACTTTCCAACTGCCCTTAATTTAACATTATTTTGATGTATTCTTTTATTCTGGCCTATTGTTTCGAAATTATGCTTGAATAGTTCCATCAATCCTTTTACTTCCTCCGGTGACCTTTTGAAGTTTTCTATGGAAAATGCATAGACTGTAACTATCTCAATCCCTAAATCAATACACCAGTCCAACACCTTTTCCAGGGTGCTTACTCCCCTTTTATGTCCTTCAATTGAATTCATGTCCCCTTGTATTTTGGAGTATCTTCTGTTACCATCCATTATTAGGGCTACATGTCTGGGCATGTTTTCTTGACGGAGATTTCTAGAGAGATACCATTCATATACTGTATATAGTGGTGTTAAAAGTGACATTGTTACTCCAGCATCTTTAATAGGTTTATTATTGGTCCTATAAAACATAACCATCACTATCAGATATAAAAAAGATGCTTAATTACTTATCATTTATCTAAATCAATCTTTATTTATCTTTAAATCGTTTTTTTTATTTTTAGAATTCTATAAATTTTATTTATAAATAATTATTTATAGATTTTTATAACCAAATTTCCCTTATATCCTCTAGATCTCTCTACCCCATGTCTTTCAGGTATTTGGCGAATTTCAACGCGCGGGTATAACCTTCAACTGTGAGGGATCGTGAGGTATCTATGAATGTAACATCCATTCCCAGGGTTACGGCACCGTGGCTCTTCCCACAGCCTGATAAAACAAGAGACCTGAATATTAAATTCCCAGTTACACCATCAGGCGCCAGTATAAAATTTGAGTTATCTTGAATTGCTTCTTCGATCAATATATAATGATGTTTAACTGGATATTTATCACTTGTGATCTCAACTAACAGTTCACCCTCCGCTATGGATTTATCGATCTTCTGGCTTCTCCCAACATCCTGGGCCCTGCCACTGGAGAGTACGGCTATTTTAGGTTTAATATTAATTTTTTTCAGGAATTGTGCACCTAACTCTATTATCCGTAGTTTCTGTTCCAGGTTATCCCCTTCATCTATACCCACCGGCGCCAAGAAAAATTTATGACCATTAATTTCTATAAATGAAGCACGATAGAATTCCCCATATCTACTTCTAAGTCCAGCTAAAATCTGGGAAGCACCAATGGATCCTCTTACGTAGGCATGGGCTCTGTTTTCAGTTATGGACTCTATAAATTCTTCTGGAGAATCTATCAGTTGCACAGTGAAATCTACCCTCTGGGAGGCTTTTATAATGTTTTTATTATCTCCTACACCAGCAATTATCGTCATCTAATTCCTTTTAATAATTTTTTCATCCCAACTTGTTCTATCTATATTAATATATGATTTTATCCTAATAAAAAGGGTAATATATATAGGCTAGAAGTTACTAATCATTAACAATAAGTTATCAGGTTTTAAAATGACCACTCCTTCCCACATAACTAAACAACAATCCCCATCTGGATTTAATGGGTATTTGTATTGTAAAAAATGTCAGGGTTACTACCAACTTCAGGATGGTGAGAGTAAGGATGATTTTGTATCCTGTGAATGTGGATGGGAGTTAGAATTCTACGAAAGTTTGCCCTCCAAATTCTCAGATGACTCTGATGTTGATGAAATAGATGACACTGAAGAAATAGAGCAGTTAATGACCTTGCTCAAGAGTAAATCAGCCAAAAGAAAGGCTATAATTAAAAATCTCTCAAAAAATATACATATTCAGGAAGAGATGCTCAACAAGATAAAAGATGAAAGATGGACTCTGTGGGATATTTTAGAAGAAAAAAATATACAGGATGATATTAAAAATCAAAAAGTACTTTTGGATGAAATTTCAGAAAATGAGGATAGGTTGCTAAACATCGTAAGAGAAAAAAGAAGTAATGTAAAAAGTAATCAGGGATCATTTACAGAAATTTTTCTCGATGTTGGAACCAGTGACATTATCATCATATCAGCCATCATAATAATATTAGTGCTATTAATTCTGTTAATAATTTAAAATTTAAAAAAAGTAAGATAATTTTTTTTCAGAAAATTATCCTTCTTTTAATGTTTATTTCTTTAATGCCTCTTCAATAGCATTTAATGTGCTATCTAAGTCATATGTAGAATGTTTTAATGATATGAAACAGCATTCAAACTGGGATGGCGGGATAAATACACCATTATCCAGTAGTTCATGGAAGTATGCGTCGAAATTACCAGTGTTGGCTGTTTTTGCATCCTGGTAATCATACACATCCCTATCAGTAAAGTATATCTGGAACATGGAGGCTAATCCCACGACCTTATAATTTAAATCCTGTTCTTCTAAAATATCTCCAATAGCCCTACGCATATACTCTCCCTTCTTCTCTAATTCAGTGTAGAATTTTTTATCAAGCTGTTCTAACGCTTCGATACCTGCAGTTACAGATATGGGATTTCCATTAAAGGTTCCTGCCTGGTAAACATCTCCTGATGGAGCAATTCTCTCCATATATTCTTTTTTCCCGGATAATGCACCAATTGGGAATCCACCGCCTAATATTTTACCAAATGTCACCAGATCAGGAGTTACACCATAATACTCCTGAGCCCCACCTTCCGCCAGTCTAAAACCAGTGATAACCTCGTCAAAGATGAGTATTATACCGTTATCACTGGTGATCCTGCGTAAAAATTCAAGGTACCCCTCTTTTGGAGGTATACATCCAACGTTACCCATCACTGGTTCAACTATTATGGTGGCTATATCTTCCCCCTGATTAACAATTAAATCTTCAACTGCTTCAACATCATTAAAGGGGATTAATATGGTATTTTTAGTTGTTTCCTCAGGTACACCTGGCGAATCTGGCAGCCCCATGGCACCTGATCCAGACTTTACCAGTACATAATCATGTGCACCATGATAGGATCCTTCAAATTTAACAATCTTTTTTCGACCAGTAACGGCTCTGGCTAGCCTTATGGCACTCATAGTGGCCTCTGTACCCGAATTTACAAACCTCACCATATCAGCACAGGGTACCCTACTGGTAACTAGCTTGGCTAGCTGGATCTCCTTTTGTGTAGGTACGCCATAGGTTGAACCCAATTCCAGCTGCTTTTTAACTGCATCCACTATCCCTGGGTTGGAATGTCCCAATATTAAGGGGCCGTAGGCCAGACAATAATCTATATATTCTTTACCATCCATATCTTGGATATGTGAACCTAACGCTTTTTTTGCAAAGAACGGATAGGGTTTGAAGGCCCTTACCGGTGAATCAACACCTCCAGAAAGGTATTTTTTGGCTTCATTAAATAATTCTTTAGATTTCATAATTGAATTCTCCTTAATTTTTCGAATTTCCTTTAAATTCATAGACTTCAAAAAACAAGTTCAAATCAATCTTTTAAGATTAATCAGAGAATTTACAGCTGCAACTGCCACTGGAGTTCCACCTTTAGGTCCGTTGGTTATTAAATGAGGTATATCAGTTTCATTCAGTGCTTTTTTTGACTCATCCGCTCCAACAAATCCCACAGGGACGCCAATTACAGATCTTACATTCAACATGCCCTTACCGGTTAACTTTAAAACTTCTAATAGGGCGGTTGGTGAATTTCCTATGGCCACAATACCATCAAATCCCTCTGCTGCCGCAACCTGCATGGCGGCTCCTGCCCTAGTGATTTCTTCCTTTTTAGCAATTTCCAGGGTTTTTTCATGGTTAATGTAACATTGGACCTTACCAGGGTATTTATTTATACCCACTTTCACCATGTTTATGTCCGTCAATATGTCTTTACCGGATTTTATGGATTTTAAACTTTCATCTACAAAATCAGAGCTCATGTAGGTGATATCTGCGTATTCAGGGTCAGCTGTGGAGTGCACTATCCGCTCAACTATGGATCTCTCTTCGGGTTTTAGATGCTTGGTTTTCTCATCTATCAGGGATTTCACTATTTCCCTGCTTTTGGTGGCGATTTTATGACCTTGTTTGGTTGAAGCACCCATGAACATGTTTGTTGAAATAAAATTTTTTATATTCCTCATGGTATCTTTATTGGAGTTTAATTTTTATAAATAATACATCAATTCATGTTTTTTAATTAACTATTATTTTAAACTTTTTAAAAACAAATCAATGGAATTTTTAACCATTGGATGTTAAAAATTAGGGCAAAATATTTTAATACGTTTAACAGAATTTGTAAATATAATTTAAATGGAGGCAAACCAATGAAAGATGTAAAAGATGTAAAGGGTCAGGTATCTGAAACCATCGCTACTTTGATGACAACTGCATTTGGATTAATAGCGGCACTCGCCTGGAACGAAGCTATTAAGGCAATAATAGATTTATATTTGCCATCAGGAGAGGGAATTACAGGATTACTGGTATATGCCATTTTAATAACCATAATAGCAGTGGTAGCAACCTTAATAATTGCCAAAGTTATAGCGAAACCAGCAGTGCAGGCAGTCAGAATAGTAGAATAAAAAAACTATAATTTCTTAAAAAATGAATTAAGGGGTGGATTGTTTCAACTTTGTCTTTGAACCTTCCACTTCCTCTGTTTTAACCACATCTGTTTTTGCCAGGCGATCTAAGTATCTTTCCCTGGGTTTTTTCATTGCAAAACCAACGATAACATCCACCACTAGTGGTAACCATAGAAACTTGGATAAATTCCGTATCAATGATTTCCTATAATCCATTTCACCTTCGGTGGATATTACTTTTAATTTCATAAGATTCTTTCCGGGTGTGGTCCTGTATTTACCTTCAAAGTAAGTGAAGTAGGCTACAATCGCTATGGCAGCAATTGGAATCCATATACTGAATAATATAAGTAGGTTAAGTACAGCGAGAACTGGGGTGATAACAGCCGCTATAACCCATAATAATAACGTGATTATTAAAAAATCAACTATTAAAGCCATAAATCGCTTACTCCATAAACCGGGCATGATATATTCCTCTTTTATAATTACTAAACTATTTATGTATAAACAAGTTAATAAATGTATTCAATGAAGCAAACTAAATCATTTAACAGACCCGTGGCACTGGATCAGCTATGGGCTCTTCCAGAATTCTTTTACCTCCCAGAGTGGTTATCATAATCACATGTTCATCCTCGGTGACTTCACCAATTATCTGGGCCTCTTTCCCATATTTAGTCTTTTGAATGGCTTCTAATATCTCTTGAGCTTTATCTTCTTTCACACCCAATATGACCTTGCCCTCATTTGCAACCTCGTAAGGATCAATTCCCAACATTTCAGATGCAGCATTGACTTCCTTTTTAAAGGGTATCTTCTCCTCCTCAATGAGCATTCCCACACCTGACTTGGAGGCCAATTCATTCAGAGCATTGGCAATGCCTCCCCGGGTAGGGTCTTTCATGGCAGTTACTCCACCAATATTAAGGGCAGCTTTTACCATTCCCCATACAGGAGCAACATCTGATTTGAGGTCTGTATCAAATCCAAATCCTTCCCGGAAAGACATGATGGATATACCATGGTCACCCACACTTCCAGTGAGGATTATTTTATCCCCGACATTTAAGCCAGAATCCTGTTTAATCTCCCCTTTTCGGGCTATTCCTATGCCTGTGGTGGTTATTATTATTTTATCCAGCTTATCTTTCTCCATGACCTTGGTATCACCAGTTATTATGGCAACTCCTGCTTCTGTAGCCACTGCATCCATGGATTTCACTATTTTCTCCAGATCTTCACTGGGGAATCCTTCACTTATAACCATTGCATTGGCTATGGCCAATGGTTTAGCACCCATTACTGATACGTCGTTTACAGTCCCTGCAATTGATATTTTTCCAATATCCCCACCAGGGAAAAAAATTGGATTTACAGTATGGCTGTCTGTGCTTATTACAATTTCATATTCATCCAGGGGGATGGTTGCACCGTCGTCCAGTTCATCTAATCCAATTCCCCCATTTACGTTTTTATTTTTGATATTTTCACGTATAATTCCGGATATAAGGCCTTGCATTATTTCTCCGCCAGCCCCATGTGACATTCCGATTTTCATTTTTAGTTCACCTTCAGGTAAAATTTAGATAACATATCTACAAATTAGATTAACAAATCTATAATTTCCAAACTCACCATTAATTTAAAGAATTTAATAGATATTTGAAAAGTTAATTATCACTTTGATTTCAATCTACACATATTTAAGTATAGTTGTATATATTCAGTGAACATCACCAAAGTTTATCCATTAAAAGTTAAATAATTTATAGTAGCTATGTTTAATTTATGAAAGTATAAATATAGTGAAATTAATTAAAATACAAAGAGATTGAATGCTTTCATTTTTACATATATATCAATATTTGAGGTGAAATAATGGCTATCTGGCAAGGAAAATCATTAAGAAAACACACCGGCGGACGGAGTAAATCTAATCGTAACAAAAGAAAAATAGAATTCGGAAGGGATCCAGCAGAAACCAAGATTGGTGAAAGAAAGACCAAGAAGATCCGTGCAAAAGGAGGAAATGAAAAGATCCGCCTTACCAATGCAAATAAGATAAACGTGGTTGACCCTAATAACAACAAAGTCCAGTCAGCTGAGATTCAAAACGTCATTGAAAACCCGGCTAACATCCAATTTGTAAGAAGGAACATTATAAACAAAGGTGCCGTGGTAGAGACTAATCTGGGTAAAGTAAGAGTAACCTCCAGACCTGGTCAGCATGGCATTATAAATGGTGTACTGGTTGAATGATAACACTCGTTTTTTAGAGATTAAAGATAAAGCTTTAAATTTCACAACCAGGGTTAATCAGGACCTTCCAAAAGGTATGGAACTTGAGTTTGAGGGTTTTTTCCAGAGGGGCTTCTTTGTAACCAAAAAACGTTACGCCTTGATACAGGATGGCAACATCGTGGTAAAAGGCCTGGAACTTGTCAGGCGAGACTGGGCCCCTATAGCTAAAAAGACACAGGAAAAAATATTAAGAGCTTTATTGGAGGAAGGATCACCCCAGAAGGCTGTTAAAATCGCACGGGACACGATACAAGAAATTAAAGAAGGGAAAATCTCCCTGGAAGACCTGGTGATCCATACCCAACTAACAAAGAATCCAGATGAATACGTTCAAAGGGCGCCTCATGTGATGGCTGCAAAAAAGGCTATCCAGAAGGGTAGGAAGGTAGGTCCCGGCACCATCATCCGATACGTTGTTGTAAAGGGTAGGGAAGCCATCAGTCAAAGGGCGGTTCCCCTGGAAGATGCTGATGTCTCCCAATATGATCCATCATACTACATTGATAATCAGGTTTTACCGGCTGTTACCAGAATTATAGAAGCAGTAGGCTATCCTATAGAAGATATACTTCATAAAGAAAAACAGAGTAGTCTGGATGCATTTTTCGGTTAAACACTTCTTAGAAAGGTGAATTCTTCCTTAGAAATTTTTTATTTATTTTAAATTACGATTCCCTTTATGATTTTTAAATTACTGAATTTTTTAAATTACCTATTCTTTTTGAATGTTCTTCAAATTACAATTATATAATTATTTTTCAATAAGTCTATGATGTTCGATAAGTTCTATGATGTTTAATTTTTTTATAAAAGTTTAATAGTATTCCCGTTAAAGAGTGTATTATGTGCAAAGCGGTCTTCTTCGATATTGATGATACATTATATGATACCTCTGGTTTTGCCAAGTTGGCTAGAAAGGCTGCTATTAATGTGATGATAGATGCAGGACTACCCTTGTCTTCAGATGATGCTTATAAATTACTCCGGGAGATAATTAAGGAGAAAGGATCCAACTATAATAAGCATTTTAACCTCTTAACCAAAAGGGTGTTTGGTGAGGAAAAGCCTTTGTTAATTGCCCTGGGAATGATAACCTATCATAATGTTAAATTTGCTCTTTTAAGAGTGTTTCCAGAAACCATACCTACTTTGATCTACCTGAAAAGTAAGGGTTATCAATTAGGAGTTATATCCAATGGAATCACCATTAAACAATGGGAAAAGCTTATAAGACTTGGACTGCACCATTTTTTTGATGAAGTAATTACTTCTGAGGAAGTAGGCGTTGCAAAACCAGATATGAAAATATTCCAGCAAGCCATGAATCGGATGGGATGTAACTCAAACAATTCCATCATGATTGGTAATAAATTTAGCGAAGATATACTGGGAGCTATAAATATTGGAATGGATGCTATCCTGGTTAATTCGGAGTTAACACCTGAAGAAAAGCTGTTACTGGAAGAAAGGGATATTGAACTGGAAGTTTTGCCTAACCTGAAAGGTATAAATAAGATACTTTAATCCAGACATGAATTATACGATAATCTTCAGCTTTAACCAGTTTTTTGGCCATTGAAATGATTTAGTTTTATATAAGAAAAATAATATAATACAACAGATTCAATTTATAACTAATTATAACGATAGTAGAGGGATGTATATGGATTATTATCATGGTCATAAGATGGAAAAATTATTCAAAAGACTTGAACAGCCCAAAACCCTTGAGGAACTTAAATTATCTGAAAGCTTTATAAAAGATCTGATTTTAAAAATTATCTCGAGTTTTGGTACCATTAAAACCAGTGCAATCAATGATATTACCGGGATACATTGGGACATATTGGAAAAATTGTTAAATGACTTGGAAAAAGGTGGCCTTTGTGCTGCTACCGGTGGAGGATTTTTATTTTCCAGTATACAATTTACCATAACCCAGAAAGGCCGTGAAAAAGCCCGCAGTATCACAGAAGACAATCCTTACATTGGAATTGCCCCGGTGGCCTATGAAGATTACTATAAAGTAATGGAATTACAGATGAAAGACCGTTACCCTATAAAAATCCCCAGTGAAGTGAAGGAATATGCATTTAAAGATATAGTAGGGGTTAATTATGCTAAAGAATGCATGATGGAATCCTGTACCATTGGTAAGGGTATATTTGTCTATGGCTCTCCAGGAACTGGTAAAACGTTCATTGTAAGTAAAATGCCTGAGCTGTTACCACCACTGGTAATTCCTAAATTCATAGAATTCAGCGGAAGGGTGATACAGCTTTATGATCAGGATTTTCATAAAAAATGTGAAGAACAACCCCAAGATCCCCGTTGGGTGAAAATATTCGCTCCATTTGTTATAACCGGTGCCGAATTAAGTTTGAATAAGTTAGAAACAAATTACAACATGAATAAAGGTGTATATGAAACCTCTCCCATTATCAAAGCTAACGGAGGAATCCTGCTTATAGACGATTTAGGAAGGCAGAGGGATGACCATGAGATGATATTGAACCGTCTTATCGTTCCCATGGAAAATAAAATGGACAACATTTATGTCAGAGGTATACCGGTTATTGTACATAGTCATTTCATTCCAGCATTTTCCACCAACTTAGACATTAGTATCATGGACGAAGCTCACCTTAGAAGAGCACCTTTACATATTTTTCTAATGAATCCCAACTTAGACGATGTTGTAGAGGTTTTCAGAAGAAACATGGAAATTCTTGGTGAAGATTATGATGAAGGAGTACTGGAACGGTTCAGGATGGTTTATGAATCTAAAAAAAGTGGAGGGGAAGGATTAAACCCCAGTTTTGCCCATGCAAGGGATGTGGCTCAAATAGCCCAATCAGTCCGTATTATTAGGGACGAAAATTCAGTAAACATTCCCATCCTTGAAGAAGCTTTAAATAAACACGTCTTAGTTGTTCTACAGCGGCTTAATATAGACATAGCCCAAATTGCCAGTAAAATCCGTACTTTCCGGGTGAAAACCGTCGCAGTTGACCAGGCTTATCAGGTTCTGAAAGATTATTCACCGATAAAAATATCTACTGAATCAAATGCAGTGATTATAGATTTAGATGAGAGCAAAACTCCTGCTGAAATTGCTGGCTACCTTGAAAAAAACGGGATTAAGGTAGATAACATAGAAGTGATAGCTGAATCAGAAAAAGAATTACGTAGAACCCTACTGGAACACTATGAATAAACTTTATATAAAATAAATTTTAATCTACTTTTTAATAAAAGAGATTTTTTAATGAGATTTTTTTTAATGAAGAATTTAATTCACATTAATTAGCTCATTATTTAAAGTCTAAAAATTTATTAAAATTATTAAGAGATGATGATTAATTGAAGAAGTACCTACCTCTAATTATATTAAATTTAATATTCGTTTCTACAATAATGTACCTTAGCATTAGCTTTGGATCTACCAGCCATTATGATAACGGGGAAATTTCCTTTGATTACCCAGATAATTGGAATATTAAAACAGGCTCAAATCCATCCCAAATGGTATTATTCCAGCCATCAGCTAATTCAAATATAACTATAAACAAGCAGGTCATTCCATCTGGATATAAATCACCAGAAAATTATGTTTCAAACTCTACCACGGCACGTAATTCCGGGTTTAAGCTGATATCCAACAACAAGAAAAAACTTAACCATGAAGACGCCTACGAAAATACATATAGCATAAATTCAGATGAAGGTACCTACCTTCGAAAGGAAGTATGGATAACCAAAAATGGTAATCTATACAGCATCATTTACAACCGACAGGTGAGTTCCAATATCTTTGATAAACTAGATTTTGAACCAATCTTAACAACTGACCCTGGCTTTGATACTGTTGTTAAAAACTTTAATGTTAAATCAACCAAAATACCTGCAAAAACTCCATTTTGGGGCAGTATATCAATCCCTTCCTTGGATGTAAACTGGGGAATTCGTTCAGATACTGTAAATAGATATAATTCAGTTTACTATTATAATGAAAGTTCCTACCCAGATCAAAATAGTACCATGGGATTATTAGGTCACCGTACCAGTTATTCAGCCCCATTTAGAAATATCGGCAATCTTAAGCCAGGAGATGAAGTGGTGATAAATGACTATCTAACCCAGAGGAAATATATTTATCATGTGGTGTCTAATGGAGATATTAAATGGGACTATAAAACCAATCCCATAAAATTCCTCCCCGGAGATAATAACCTTACTCTGGTAACTTGTTATCCCCCAGGCACAATACAGGCTGCATGGATGGTTCATTGTAAATTAATTTCCATAGAGCCGTTAAATTAATGCATTATCATAGAACAATCATATTAATGAATCTTAGACCATTACAATATCCATTAAAAATAGTAACTTAAAATTCAGGTGATGAAAATAGCGTACAGTCCACTAGTTATAAGTTCATTATTATTCTCCCACATAATCCCTCCAATATTAGCATTTATAGCTATGATACTAATAATTACGGGAATAATGGACTCAAATA
Source organism: Methanobacterium sp. UBA294 (assembly GCA_002494495.1). Taxonomy (GTDB): domain Archaea; phylum Methanobacteriota; class Methanobacteria; order Methanobacteriales; family Methanobacteriaceae; genus Methanobacterium_A. The sequence continues at coordinate 112,833 of DACB01000006.1, read as the reverse complement.
ATCGTCGAACCTTAGCAGGTGTTTTAGTATTCTTAATTGCAGGATTATCTCCCTTCGTTATTTTACCATTGTTTCTGGGATAAAAGAGGTTTTTTAGAAAACCCAATGTTTAATAAAATTATCTCTTATTTATTTTAAACAAAGCTCCCTTCTGCCCAATCTTAAGGGTGGCTACGTAAGAGGCGAACCTACCGCATTTTTCTGGATCATCAGTTTCCTGTTTTTTAACTGCATAAGCAGCCATGAAAGTATCACCCAGTCCTGTGGGGTCAACTATCTTCTCTGGTTTAAAGGCAGATATATCATAGATGCCCTTTCCCACTGTTTTTTTAGAATATATGATAACTCCTCGGTCGCCTCTGGTTATGACCACCTCCTCAGGACCAAAGTTAGATAATATTTTGGCAATTTCAACAAAATCATCATGAGAATTTCCCAGTATCACCCGGGCTTCCATTTCATCTAAAAATAGGTAATTAACCAGTTTAAGGAAGTTCTTGTAATCTTTCCATGGTTTTAAAACCACATTATCATTTTTAATATGCCTTAAATATCCCTGTGCACCCAGGTAGATGGGTATGTTTTGTTTATGGAGATATTTTACAGTTTCCAAGGGTATATCATAGGGAGATAGTGGAGATAAAAGTATCGCATCGTATTCTTTAATGTTCATATCACTAAAGATTGGGGGATTGATGGGGTTTACCGGGATCTGTGATTTCTGAATTCGGTGATTAGGATTATCATTAGGGTAGATGTTTTCAAATTTCATGGTCTTTTCAGTGTAGACTGGTATGATCTGCACATCTTCTCTAAAGTTTTGCAGTAAATTCTTATCTATTTTTGATAGGGTGGTGACTACTGTGTTTTGAATTTCAAAACCAGAAATAACAGCTGATTGATAGTATACGCCCCCTCCAACAGTGTTAAAGATTTTATCCTTCTTTATGATTCTATCTTTTGTTACGGGGCCCATGATCATGAATTTCGGCATGTTTAAATTTATAAGCAAGATGTTAGATAAGTTTAAGGATTATTGAATTTTTCCTGAATGGAGTGCAGTGCCAATTAAGTATCTCTTAAACCCTAATTTATTTAGATTTTGTATATCATCTGGAGTGATTCCACCGCCAAGTATCAATGAATCTTCCATCCCCCTGAAATTATTTAAGAGGTCCAACTTAAATCCACTTAAAGTTCCCACACCAGAGATATCTAATAAAATAATTTCTTCTGGTTTAAATTCTTCAAGTTTAGATTTAATTTCAGTGAATGATATGGGTAAATCTCTGCTTAATATCTGTCCATCTTTTACATCTATACTTATGACTATTCTCTGCTTGGGAAATTGGGTACATATTTCTTCTAGATCATCCCAACTGGAAAGAGTTTCCGTGGCAATTATGATTTTATCAGCAAAATCAAGGACAAATGAGAAACTCTTAATATCTTTAACACCCCAATCTAAAGTAACGGGTAACACATGGTTTATTTTTTGAACTATCTCTAAATTAGAACCTCTGCCCTCTATTGCATCCAGATCAGCCACATAGATACGTTTAAATCCCCTTCTTTTAAGGGATATTGCAATATCAACTGGATCTGGTGTTTTAGAATAAACAGTTTTTAGTGGTTGGTAAGTGTCTCTTTTGCCGGATTTACCTGATACAGCAATTCCAGACATTAAATCCATAACAGGTATTAAATCCATTAGAACATCACCATCTAAATCACAGCTTAAATTAAAAAAAATAATTGATTAAAAAGAATAATAATAATATTTATCTGAAATTTTCATCAATAAAAACATCTAACTCATTTAAAGCTGCTTCAACTGCATTTTCTGCCAGTTCGTTTTCATCAACAGTAGATAATTCGTCTAAATTAATATCTATAGTTATAGCCACGTTCAATGCATCCTGATAGGTTATATCTGCATTGATATCCAGGTCCAGGATTTCTTTTTTGGAAACCCTGGAAAATATGTACGTTTCTGCAGCTTCCACAGCTACATCAGAGACTTTATCCAGCTCCTGGTCATTCAACTTTTTCAAGTACCTAACCCCGGCTGTCCTGGCCCCTGCATGGCATCCTGTATGGAGGTCTGCATTTCCTGCAGTTTTTTCATTATCCTTTCTTCCTGGCGGCCAACAGTTTTCTCTCGTAACTTCAATGTTTCCAGTTTATCTTCGAGTTCAGTGACCATTCCATCCTTTTTAACCTTTATAAGTAGATTGCCTGCTGTTTTATAGACGTCTGAATCCTCTTCAACTTTTTTCAGCTCTTCTAAAGCGTTCTCTGTTTCTCTGATCTGTATATCTACATTCTGTTTCTGCATGGTTATGGCCTGAGCCTGCTGCTGCATCTGCTGGAATTGAGCTATCTGATGCTGTACATTTTTAGGTACTTCCATTTTATTCACCTCTAAATTAAGATTTAACACGTTTTAATTAAAGTTTTAAAATTTTATTGTAATTAATTAACATTCAATACATCTAGGGAAAGCATTATCCATCTTATGTATGAATTAACTGACGCCCGCAAAGAAGTAGAATCTGAAGCCTGAATGTTTACATCCAGTACTTTACCAGTTAAGTTCAGTTCCACAGTGGCCCTTTCAGAAGGGGATGAATTTAACTCAGGCTCAAGTGCCTTCATTACAATTTCTGCCTGTCTTAAATCCTCGAATTCAATCTGAAATTCCATATCCACCCTTTGAAGTGTCAATTTAATCGCCAGTTCTACATCTATGTATGTAAATTCGGGGACCGGTTATCTGTCCTTTCTGGTCATGGAATTCCGCAACTGCTTTATTATCTTCACGCTTAACCAGTATCAAATTAGAATTTGAATAATGTCTTAATTTATCCTTAAGGGAATCAGTCTTTATTAAGACGAGTGGATCTTCTGGAACTCCCAATACTGAGATGATCTTGTCCTTGAGATCCTTCTTCTTGAACTTTGACTCGTCAAAATCCCATCTGAGCTTTAATTCATTTCTTTGTATTCTGCCCTTTGCCAGAGAATTAGAGACAGTTATATCCATACTCAAGATTAGATCCCCTTCTTGATTGAAAAATTCTATCCTGCTAGGATTTCCCTTCATCTCATATATAACCGCTACGTTCAGATAGTTCGATGCCTTTAATTTAAGAATCACATCCCGCATACTCATCTTACCCCGGTTAACGTATTTAGAGTTAAAAACTCTTTCCATGCTTCCGGCAAAGGAACGAGTTCGGGGGGATGGTTTTCTGGATGTTGTTATTAACATTGGGTTTTTATCTGAATTTACGGGTTAATCTCTGCTTGCTCCGGGTTATCTGGATTTTAAGGTCCTTCTTACAGGAGGCACTTCCTTAAAGAGGATCCTATACCTGCAGCTTGGACATTTTGATTCAGTGTATCCCTTGATATCTACCAGAACACCACATTTAGCACATTTATACAATTATGTTCCTCCTACAATCCTCTTAATGTTCCTGGTTGCAGTTTTGCCCATTGGTGTGGACGGAAGGTAAGCTCCACCGGTGAATACTGTGTTACATTTACGGCATTTCCATATGCCTGTGGAAACTCTTTTCACTCCAGGTCTGTCACATTGAGGGCAGGTATGGTATTTTTTCATGTTTTCTTCAATCTTTTTTACGGTTCTCTTTGCTTTCCTACCGTATCGGGCGCCGAATCTTCCGGTTACCCCTACTTTTTTTGTTCTTGCCATCTTATCACCTTGAATTAAATTTTATAAATTAGTTATTTTAAGTTCATTGCTTGTTCTGGGGCAGATGTTCCATGAGTTTTTTGGTTAACACTTTGCTCCTTGCAACGGCTTTTATGATTTCGTCCTTGGTTAAGGGTTGCATACCACCTTTCTGCATGGAACATATGCTACCATCTGTTCTCATTCCTATGGAGATGCGTGAACTCATTACCTGTTCTTCCTCCAGAGAAGGGTCCACAATTAATTCGCCTCCTATTTTAGCAAAGGTGCACATCAGCGCCTTTTCTTTTATAGGGAGAGGTATCTTTTTTTCCTCATCTATGACAACTTCATCATCTACCACTTTTGCCTCTGGGATCTTGGTGTTCATGAGGGCGGCCATACTTCCCAGTACTGCTGCGTCCATGAGGTTTCCATCGTAATCTATAATGTGGAGGTCCACGAAGATCATCCACACTTTCTTTCCCTCTATGATGCAAAGTTTTTCCAGGTCAATTACTTTTGCTTCCCTCATGCAGCGGTCAGTTACCCTTGAAAGTTCAACAGAGCGTTCATCTGGAGGTCCTGGCTCGAAATCTGGAGCTGCCATGGGTATTAATTCAGAATTTGTCATTAAAACACCCACGTTAGGTGTGTCTGAGAATGGTTCACCTAGCTGGGATTTTGTACCCACCATTATCTGGGTTTTACCTATCTTTACCCTGGCGGATCCTTCAGCCTTATCAATCACCCCAGTTTCCAGAACGATATCTCTGTACTGGTCAAATGAACGGTCATCAGCTCTGTCTCCATTTTTTACCAGGTTGTTCAAGCTTTCTTTTATTATTTCGGGGATAATTATAACCATTTTAATCACCGTACCTCTTAATTATAGCTTCTTTTTGTGCTTTAGATAATTTCATGCACCCATCTATGGCCATGTTCAAAGCTTTTTCGAATTCTTCAGATGTTAGATGTCCATCACTCTGTAACAGGGTTATTTCACCTGTACGAGGCATTATAGCCACTGGTACATCTGCTTCACCATCTTTATCTTCAGCTTCTGATAGGTCTAGTACAACTTCTCCATCGGATTTTCCAGCTGCACAGGCCACTACCAGGTCACGCATGGGCACTCCAGCATCTGCTAGAGCCACGGATGCTGCGGTTATACCAGCACACCTGGTTCCTCCTTCAGCTTCTAATACTTCTATGAATACGTCGATAGTTGATCTAGGGAATCTTTCCAGGAATACTGCAGGCATGATTGCTTCTGAAGTTATCTTGGATATCTCTATGGATCTGCGGTCTGGTCCTGGTCTTTTCCTATCATCAACAGAAAATGGTGCCATGTTGTATCTACATCTAAGCACTGCTCTATCCGGTTGCATCAATCTTCTTATGTGCAGCTCCCGGGGGCCGTACACAGCTACCATAACCTTATTTCCTCCAAGTTCAAGATATGCTGATCCATCAGCCCTTTCTAAAACTCCTGCCTCAATTTTAAATGGTCTTAAATCATCAGAAGCCCGTCCATCAGCTCTTTTACTGGGCGTAGAACTTTTATTTAAAATTTTATTGGTTAAAATTGTAATCACCTAACTTTAATTGTTTAATTCCTAATTCTTATTGAATTAAATCTTCTCCGTTTTCTTCCTCATCTTCTTCATCAAATGGTTCTTTTTCTTTTTCTGGGTTTTCTGGTTCTAAAGCTTTTTCTGGCTTTTCAGATTCTAAAGCTTCTTCGGGGTTTTCTTTACCCAGAAGCTTGTATAGCATATTCCTTACCCTATCAGTTAATCCTGAGGTATGAGCCTGTTCTTCAATCATGTTTATGACTTTTTCAGCCACCCTTTCCATTGAGGGATCACCTTTTACCCATACCACTCCGTTCTGTCCTACTACAACTTCACATTTGGTTTCATCCTTGATCATGTTAATCATGGACCCTTTTTTACCAATGAGTCGGGGTACTTTGGTGGGTGTTATGTAGATGAGTATTCCGTCTCTGAACTTCCCGAGGCCTCTTCCTTTAAGGCCTAATTTAACCTTTTTTACTTCGTCAACATCAACTACTCGTAAAAATAAAACATCCCCTACTACGAATGCCTTGCTTAAGTCCCTCTTTTCCTTTCCAAAAACATCTGATGCGGGTAAAATTCCAGAATAAGGTGAATTTATATTCAGATTCCACATGGAAAATCTGATGTCTGTGATTTCCCCAATTACCACGTCTCCTCTTTTTGGAATGTATTTACTTTGTATAGGGATGACGCTGATTTTTTTATCTCTAACAGCTACCAGACCCACCAGTGAAGAACATATCTTATCATCCTCCTTGAAAGTTCCTCTTCCTGACTGGTACTCCTTGTCTGCCAGCACATCTCCTGGTATTACCATTTGTTTATCTTCTATAAATATCACTGAAATACCTCCTATTTTAAGAAAAATAAGAATAAATCTTGTTTAGTACCTTGTTTTTTTAATAATAAATGGGCAAATACAATTTACATTGGTTATGGGTATTTTTTATAATAATTTGGTTTCAACCTGTCCATGGGTAAGCTCATTTAACTTTTCATAGAAGTTATCCTGCATACCTCCGGGTATTTCCACCACAGCTATCCATGAACCATCCCTTTGCCATTCTTCTTTTTGAGTTGTCCCATATTCCGGAATGATATTGTATACTTTTCCCTGGACATCTCCGGGTATCTTTATGGCTACTTTGACTTTCTCAAATCTAATTGGGATTTTTATACGGATAGCTTTTAAGGTTTCTGTCACCTGCTCATCAACACTTTTAAATGGGTCAATGTGTATCTTGGCTTCTTCCATGGCTATTTCTATTCTTCTTGCAGGGTGGGGAAGTTTTGTTTGAGGATTTATTGCTTCTCGGGTTATGGTTGCCACGATGTTTTTCCTCTTTTCTTCCTGCATCTCTTTACGTTGTTGGGCAGTTAACTGAACCTGTCCTTTCTTTATTATAAGGGCTGCTGCCTCTGTCGGGTCAGTTGTGTTGAAGGCCTTCAACATGGCCTCTTCAGATGCTTTATCTCCCTTTTTAGCATCCTTAAATATCTCTTCCACAGCCAGTATGTCTTCCAGTTCTATTTCTTTACCCCTCTTAAAATCAGCAGCTAAGTCTGGATCTACCAGAATTTCAAAATGTTCGCCGTAATATTCAAGGCGCGCTATTACTGCTTCTTCAAGAGTTACCATTTCCTTTATTCCTCTTCTTCTTCCTCATCTGTTTCTTTGGGTTTTCTCAATAAAAGTTCTTCAACGTGTTCAATTATCTCGTCGTCGGTTAACTTTTTGAATTTCTTGGTCTTGCTTCCCACAATCGCTATTTCCACGCTTTCTATTGTGGTTTTTCCATCGGTTGCTTCGTATACTGCGTCCAAGGCCAGTTCCATGGCTTCTTCCAAAGTCATATCTTCCCGATATTTCTTTTCAAATTCTTCCATGGCCATTGCCCTTCCAGAACCTATAGCTGTAGCCTTGTATTCTATGAGCGCCCCACTAGGGTCGGTTTCAAATAACCGACAGCCAGTTTCGTTTACTCCTCCTATTATCAGGGCTGAGCCAAAAGGCCTTACTCCACCGTGTTGGGTGTACATCTGTTTCATGTCACATATCTTCTTGGCCAGTGCCTCTACACGTATGGGTTCATTATAGGTTATTCTGTTAACTTGGGATTCCATTCTGGCCTTTTCAATAAGATTTCTGGCATCTGCCACCAGACCTGATGTCGCTGCACCTATATGCTCGTCAATCTTGAATATCTTTTCAATTGATTTGGGCTCTACCAATTTGCTGGTTGGTCTTTTATCTACCACCAGTACTATACCTTCCTTTGATTTAACACCCAATGAAGTTGTACCTCTCTTTACGGCTTCTCGTGCATATTCCACCTGAAAAAGCCTTCCATCGGGGCTAAATATGGATATACCCTTATCATATCCTGCTGCTGGAAACGGTTGCATATAATATACCTCTCATTTTTTTTTAATTAGTAAATGAACATGCTTTTTTTAGGGATCTGACCTGATATTATATAGGGAGCTACTCTGTAATCCCTGGTTTTATTGAATTTATAAAATAACACTATAATTGTATAATAATATTAGTATAAAAAAGATTCGAATTATAAATTAATTGTTTAATAAAATAATCTTTATTAACTTTCTTTGATAAATTTACGCCTAGCTGATTTAATTGTCCCAGAAACACCTAATGTATGGAATACTACTTTTTTACCTTTAAAACGATTTATTAAAGGAAAAATTGATCTTACCCTACCGACTTCCTCCCTCCTACAACGCAGGATGCCTTTAATTATATTCTGTCCTGATGTATTACATTTCCAGATTTTAACCACCCAGAGATCAAATCGGCTGACGCCACAGGACCCATATAAACTCCATGCAGACTCCCATATTAGTGATATTACCTCATCACGGTTAAGGGGTTTTTCAGATAAGGTTTCAAATGCCAGGTACCTTTTCTTGTTTCGCAGGTGAGAGGGTAATATCTTAAGTTTCATTAAATCACTGCCATGAGTTCATTTTATAATTCAAACTGTTTTAACACTGAATTGTATAAAATTTACAAATTATATTTTTAAAAAATTTCTACTCCAGAGTGTAAATCTAATCAATAAGTTTCACTCCCTCGACAACAACTTTGTTTCTAATATTACTTCTTTCGATAATTTTCAAGGGGGTTTCAGATAATGCATTTTCTGCTTCTCCTCGTTCCATTCCAAAACATCTGGATAGAGCCATGAGATCTTGAGGAGTATGTAGGTCATAGATGGACTTCGCATCACTGGTAATTATCAGGGGGAAGTTGTATTTCCTTTTAAGTTTAAGTATCTCTCTAAAATGGGATAATACCTTATAATGCCGGTAATATTTAGTTTTTGTCAGATATCCAATGTTTAATTCAATTGCTACTTCGTTATGTGCGGCTTTTTTGGCCATTACATGGTTTATACCACAGTCTCTCCTTTTCATGTAGGGTACAGACAATATATCAACCTGAGGGTCCTCACATGCAGCCCTATTTATCTTCTGATCGCCACCATGCACCATAATAACATGGGCTTTTTTTCTGGACTTTTTAACCTTCTGCCTCATGATCTCCGGGTTTTTCGCATGAATAAGGGTTCCCTTATAAATTTTGATGGAATTCACCCGGCTTGAAGTTCCACTGCCACTTGCATTTTCATGTTTATTCTCTTTGCTATTTGAAAACAGCGCTAAACCACCATATCCCAGTCTCTCTACTTCATCAACTAGTTTGAGGTCGTCATTAACGTGAAAATCAAAAAATAAAATTATTTCACCCCCATAATTTCCTGGCGAGTTTAAGTGCAACATCCTTCCGGGCGGGATAGGCTGCTATTTTTATTTTAACATGAATAGAGTCACCATGTTCCACTATTTCTAGTTCATCAAGATATGCCTTTTGTTTATCGAAACGGAGGAACAAATTGCCTTTATCATCCATCTTCCTATGGAGATTGTTCAGGATTTTATCAGTGCTGGATGATGATTGGTTGAGAGTCAGGATAAAATCATGGATCTCTCTTTTTTTAACGATTTTATCTTGTAAAATAAGTACAGGATTTTTATAGTAGCCTTCTGTCTCTTCCCTTTGTGGAGAGGAATTGGGAAAAAGAGTTTTAACTGCCTCTTTCACTTTATCCTCGTTTTCTGTTCCATAAACAAATGTTCGATAAGAAATGTTATGGATCATTATTTATCGGACCTTTTCAGCTCCCATACCTTTATTTCGAAGGCCTCTGGTCTTTTTACCTTCACTGGTAAGGCCTCGGAAAACCCGGCTGGTGTGCTGTTTTTCCCCTATCCATTTAATGTTAGGGTCATTTTTAATGGATGGGTGATGAGGGTCTACCAGTATAACTTCATAAAATTTGAATTTTCCATCTTCCCATACCCAGTAGGAATTTAAAACCTCTAAGTTGGGGTATTTCCGAGCCACCCTTTCTTCAGCGATCCTTTTTATGGATTTTTGAGGGGTTATCTTGGTTACGCCCATTCTTTTTGGCCTTCTACCAGCTTTAAATCGGGATTTTCTGCTTCCCCCTCTACGGACACGGGTCCTTACTAGTACATATCCTTTTTTAGCTTTGTATCCTAAGGATCGGGCTCTGTCGAGTCTGGTTGGCCGTTCAATTCTGGTAATTACGTTTTCTTTTCTCCACTCAGGAGCTCTCTTCTGCATTAACTCCTTTACATAGGAGTTGTCAGTATTTTTCCATGATTCTCGAATATACTTATACATTAAAAATACACCTCTTTTGTTCAGCTTTCGCCACATCCATGGGAACGGGTCCCAAAAAAGTAGGTTAACTTATCATAAACAGTAACCAAATGTTTGTTATCTCACTTTAAAAAGGTTTGCCTTATTTATTTAAAAATTATTTATTATTATAAATTTATTTTAGTTTAAAAAAATTTAGAACATATTTAGCCCAGAAATTTAAATGCCAGATATAATTCAGCGTAAGCTTCAATTAACTGTTTTTCAGCATGTTTAAAATTTATAAAACTATCTGAATTTAATAGGTTTTTTAATAGGTTATTTGCCATGTTAAGATGCAAATGGGCTTCCTTCATAATTTTTACATTTTCATTATCCATTTTTTCTAACCTTGCCTCAATCAATATACTTGATGCATAACCCTCTGCTGATTGAGGTATCAATTTAACTGCGTGCCATTCTTTATAGGATACTGATTTCTGAAATTCCAAGCTATCTTTTGCATTTTCTATGCTAATTTTCAAGGTATCTAGCCATTTAATTCCATTAGAAATTTTCTGATTAAGAAAAAGTGCTTCATTTTCCTTTAATTTAACATTATCAATCCTGGTTTTTGCTAAAATTAGTCGGGCCATGATTTTTTTGATACTGGCAAAATAGTATTCCTTATTCTTTTGGAATATTTCTGATGAGTTATCAGAGTTCAGGATATACTCAATAATATTATAATCAATGCCCCCCAATGTCTGATAGGACATTCCACCAGCTATTTTTTCTCCGGACATATTAAAAACCATGTTGGTGGTTTTTAGAAAAAAATTAATAAAAAAATAAATGAGAATTTTATTCTTCAATACTGTACAATATGTTAACACCTTTCATAAATGCAGGTTTTCCTGCAATAAGCATTACAACTCTTAATACATCCATTATTTCATCCTTTGTAACTCCGAATTCCTGCATATTACTTAGGATCTGTTTTTCTACTGCCCTATCATCGGACATGGCTGCTGTAATTCCTAAAGCTATTAATTTCTGTGTTTTATAGTCTAGAGCTTTCCCTGTGTAGGCCACTTCATTTATGTCCACACTTAATTTATAAAGATCAGGGTAGTCTTCTTTAATATACTTCATTCCTTTGCTGTAGAATACTTCTTCTTTCATGATATCATCCCATCCCATTAATTAATCATCAGTCTATTATTTGTAAATAGTTGATAATTAAATTATCTAAAATAAATGAAAATTAATCAACCGGACCTGCATCGGGTCTTCCTTCCCTCATACCTTTACCCGCTTCTTTTCTCAGTTTATCATGTCCTGAAAGCATTTTAACAAGATTTTGGGCGTGTTCAGTTACTCTGTTTATTGCAAGGGTTTTCAGGTCTTTATGGCCAAGTCCCTCGTCTTCATGAACGAACACTTCTAATATGTGGGTGTTGGTCATTAGCTGTGCAGTGATAAGACCGGTAGATGCTTCATGGGCACACTGTTTATCAATCGCCTCTGGTCCAGGCATCCCCAATGCCATGACCATTTCACAACCTTCTTCCTCTATCAACTTTTTACATGCCACAGGCAGATCTTTAACACCAGGCACAGTTCTCCGTACAAACTCAACATTGGCCAAATGTTGCTTAATTTCTTTTATTGCATAATCCGCCATGTCTACCCTGGAAAATGTCGTGTCACAAATACCTATTTTCATGTTTTTTTACCCTCTATTGGAAATCAATGAAAAAAATCAAAAATTTGAAATAAATAAAATATTTAATGGGTTTTATAACCCAAATGACTTCTGGAGGATTTCACTGTTTACGTATCCTGTTTTGAAGATTTCACCGGTTCGTAAGTCATTTATCACCACTTCAGCAGGTGCGAACATTTCTTTATCTATCTTGTAGAAGTCAAATTCTGCTTCCTTGAACACCTCAAAGAATGGTTTGCCGTATCCATCAGATGCCGATGATGGTAACTTATCAGCAATTGATTTTATATCATCACCCTTCTGAGATTCTACATAGTAGTAAGTTCTTCCACCAAATAATACTGCGTCGTTGGTTTTTCCCATAGCCTTAAGTCCATCAGGATCTACCGGTGCAATAGGAGCTATACCAGCTGCATGTTTAAGTTTATTAACATCGAATTTTAAAAATTCCAGCATTTTGTAGGTTCCATTTTCCACTACTCTTCCAGAAATCTGAATTGAACCAACCAGGGATGATGTTGGCGCTACCAATAAGTAAACATTTTCTGGTGAAACTCCGCTGTCTTTAGCTATGGATTCTGTAACATCAGCTCCCGGTAACTGATCTGCTTCCAGAGTCAATATAGCTATATCTGCATCATCCTTGTATCCTATCTCTTCATAGGTTTCTGCAGGTTTAAGTGCCAGGGCTCGGGCAGGACCAGATCCTAATGCAAAGAAGTCACCCACACTTACTGACCAGCCGGCTTTCTGGGAACCTAAGGTTGATATGGCCGGGAAATCGGTTTTTATTTTAACAGAAGGTAGAGCGAATTTTTCAGACAGATCTCCGGGTATAGAAATGCCAACATCTGCCATTCCACCCAAACATACTTTAGTATAAAGTTCACCTGCTTTAAAGCTCCCAGATACATTTACACCCGCATCTATAACAGTAGATCCGTTACTTAGAACATCCACGGCTATATTAAGTTCATCTGCATTTTTAATCATTAAATCAACGGTTTTTTTCGCTTCAATATTGACACTTACCATTATTCACACCTCATAAATTGAAATCATATCTACTGTATGAATTATAAAAATTCATTATCCAATAGTCTTTTAAATCTCCACTTACTTTAAGTTTTATTATTAAACTTTATAAAAAAATAAACACCCATTTTACCCTGAAACTGACAGTAAACAAAAATTAAACTTTACATGCCTCATCAAAGTTCACTTCATAGATATGGGCACTGATAGAATGTATAGTGAGGGTTCCTACCTTCACATCCAATTCACCTGCAGCGTACTGGGCTAAATTAGCAAGGCCCACAGCATTGGGGAACCATGCTCCATAGATATCATGGGAACGCCATAAGCCAGTGATATTGAGTTTTCCATCCCTGATCTTCAGGTCCACCAGCATCATACAGGGAACTTCATCATTTTCTGTATCCATCACCGGGTCCCAGGTAACTGAAATCGCCCTTCTGGATTCTGAACAATTTTTAAGCCGTTCTATAGCTTCATTTATCTGGTCGATACCCTGAAAATGTTCACGGAGCCTGTTTCCATAGGTGTAAACAAATCCCTGCCTGTCTTTACTTATAAATTGTTCTGAATAGATATCGAGTTTTTCCCCACTCCAGAAATATCCTTCAGGTATCCTGATATTCTTCAAATTCTTTACCATGTTACCCAAGTAGTAGTCAGATAAATTCCCCAGGGGCCTTTTAATGCTTACCATGATATTCAAGAGTTCCTTAGTTAGAGAGCCCCTTTCATCCTTTATTTCTTGACCTTCCTTCATTATCTTTCTAACCAGGGTTTCCCATCCATCTGCTATTTCATCCTTTTCTATTAAAAAAGCCATTTTACCGTTTCCACCATAACTTTTAGTTTCGAATAGGCTGCCTTCCGTGTACGTAGGCGCATTCCACAGTCAGGGTCAGCTATTATATTTTCTTTTCCAAGGTTGTCTATACCTTTCTTTATTATTGTTGCTACCTGTTCCTTACTTTCGATCACATCGGTTTTGTTATTAACGCAGCCAAGTCCCAATTTTTTACCCTTTAGACTGGTATCATCTAGTATCTGTATGTTTTTTGGCTGATCAGCAAATTCACCATCTATAATATCGACTTTAAACCTTAAGATTTCGTCCCAAATATCAACCAGCTCCCCACAAACATGCATTGTTACTGGAACAGATAGGTCCTTGGTTATTATATCTAATGCCTTTTTTGCCGTTTTTAAATCTGCAATTCCTGTGGATAGAAAAGGTTCGTCTATCTGGATAGTAGCTGCCCCATTATCCTGGAGATAATGTACTTCTTTTTTAAGGGCCCATGCAATATCAACGATTATCTGTTCTTTTTTATCTTCGCTGTAAAACCCTTCAATAAGACTGGATAATGCTAAGGTGGTGGGTCCAGTTATAATTCCTTTAATCCCTTTGAAGTTCTTGTTAAAATTTTGGCCATCAAACAGATCCATATTCTTCCCATATTCCGGGTTGATCTTCTTTGCAGTGTTCAGAGCTGCTTTAAGATCCGAAGCCCCAATAGAATATGGAACAGGGTTTATTTTCCCATTAATAACCGGTTTATTACCATCTACAGACATTCCCGGAATTTGGCTGGCAAACATCTGCAGCATGCTTCCCCTTACCTGTCCATCGGATATTAGGTCTATTCCTGCATTTACCTGATCCATAACTGCTTGTTCCAGTGCATACTCGTAAGGATCGTAGCTTCCTAAATTGGCCATTAATTTCTCGATAAATGAGTTTGGTTCCCCTAATACTACAGGATAACTCCCAACTACAGTAGTTAACATATTATTTCCCGATTTAAATCATTTGCTCTTAAATATAGAATTGTCTAACTTTCACATTAATGTAAAGTTAGGAGTTTTGAATAAATAATTTTTATGATTTAAAAATGGTTTAATTATTACAAATATGATGGTTTTTTAATTAAAATAGTAATTAAAAATTAAATCAGTTGAATTCTCAATTTATGAGTATTACTTTTGATATCTTAAAGCTTTTATTTTATCAATTTCTTCTTTATCCACCGGTAATTCAACTACTGAAGTACCATAACACGGTTTAGTGTATGGCAGAGTTACCGTACCCCTTTTATCATCTATTCCTATGGGAATGGGTGGAATTCCTATTACCCTCACACCCAGTATTTTTTCTCCAGCATTAATATGGATAATTTCCTGAGCATGGTCTTCAATAACTTTTTTACAGTCTTTAAATCCCGCCCTAGTTATGAGTATATCATAATTTTCAGATTCCTGCAGATAGGTATCCAAGCAAAATGTCACTCTTTACATCTCCAATTTTTTTATTACCCGGTCAAATTTAACCTTAAGTGGTGTAGGATTGTGGTACGCTCTGGCAGATACTAATGTAGCATCTGTACTTTCTTTCAATGATTCTACGTAGCTTTCCAGTAACTCAGAATCTTTTTCAAATACAAGTGCAATGGATTTGGTATTTAAAATGTGGTAGAATGTTACAAAATAGGAGACTGCAGCATCTTTATGTACGAATCCCACAAATAAATCAAAGGACTTCTCCTCTAAATTTTCCAGGCATGATTCTATGTCAATTTTATTTTTAACATAAAAATTCTCGGGATCTGAAACCTCTAGGAGTTTCAAAGCAGAGGGAGTGCTGGCTACAGTAACATCGTAACCTAAACTTGTAAGTTTATACACAGAATACACTGCCATGGGGGTTTGAGATGGAGCTTCAGGACATCCCAATAGAATTAAAGCCTTTTTCATTTATTCTCTCCTCCTTGAGCTGTCAATTTTTTTTTACTATCAATACATGTCCCAGTATCATAGCACCTAAGAATAAAAAGGTCACCAGGGCCGATCCATTTATATCACGGTTGATTATGAAAAATCCTATCCATGCCTGGGCCATAAAGGCAACTAGCGCACCAATCAATAGGGCTTCTCTACCCAATAAAGTTTTATTCCCCCTTTCCCTTTTTTCCTTGTAGGTTTTCATAATTTTCAGACCTACAATCATCACACCCAGGACTGCTAATAGAACTAGGAAGAGGATCAGGTAACCAAATTCATATCCCCATGCAAATATTCCCGGGGCAAAATAATCTATCACATCTTTCTGGTTGGTCAGAACACCATAAAATATGGGTAATGCTAACCCAAAGGAAGTTATTAAACTTATGGGGAGGCTAATGTATCCGTCTGAGAATCCTGATGATTCCGCCCCCCAAAATGAGGTGGCAGGATTGTGCCCAATCATATAGGTGTTTTGAATTACCATCTTTATACTGGGCAGAGAATTGTCCAGAATTCTTTCAATTCTGGAGAGTGGACTTATAATGGGCATACCCAGTAACCTGGATATAACTTCCATGAACCCAAAGGCAACCAAAAGAACAATCACCACTGTAAATGCCCTTCTGAGGGTTAATACTGATTTACGTCGGAAATTTTTTGAGAGGATAAAGAACGCAATGAAAAGTCCAAAAATCCACATCAAAAGGAAATCCCTATGCATCATCCCCCCGAATAATGCAATGGCCACTATTATAAATATTAAGAATGTTTTAAGACTCCTGGTATTTATGCCCACGTCGTCCATTATATAAACTGCAGCCATGGAAGTCACAACTGAGAATATGGCAATTGCCCCATATGGGTGGGTAAACTCGTGGATGCCGATGCCAGGTAATAAAAGTGAAAGTGCATCGAATCCAAATAAAACAACCATACCTACACTTATCAGCAGCCCACCCAACATGACTGCGCTTAATGATAAGGGTACTATGTTGATTAGGAAACTAACTCCCAGTAGTAGCATTAATCCAAATTCTATTATGAGTTGTAAATGATTTTGAGCAATTAAAGGCAATTGAATTCTCCTATTTGTGAGTTTAAGAATTAAATCTTATAATTTTATTTCAATTTTCTAAAGTTTTATTATTATAAATAATCGTGACTTCATTTAATTAGATTTTGTTAATTTAAAACTTTTTTCTCTTTATAATATTTTACTATAGACTCGGTTGATTTACTATAGACTCGGTTGATTTAATATAGACTCGGTTGATTTACTATAGACTCGGTTGATTTACTATAGACTCGGTTGATCTAGTGTTATTTTACTATGATCAGTTAATCTAATATTTTAGTATATATCAATTTATGTTCCCCGGGACCATCATAATTCTTGCTGGTTTTAAAACCGTTTACAATTATCTCTTTGCCTTTATTATTAATTTGAAATTCTAATTTTTTATAAAAATTCAGTGCCTTCTTATTTCCAGGATTGATTATGAGATGAACCTTTTTACATCCATTTTTCCTTAGAATATTAAGGAATTCTTCTACTAAGTTTTGTGCCAAACCTTTTTTTCTCCAGGGAGACACTATACATAATTGGTGTAGGTATCCTTCCTGAGGATTGTCCGGGGATATGAATCCTACTAGAAAGCCTATGATCTTTTTATCTTTATTTTCAATAACTAAGGATGTTGATTTAAAAAATTTTGTGAAAATATGGTAGATAGAATTTCTTTCATTGATCATTGGTGGGCAAAATGAAGATATTTCTGCTATGTCGAGGAAATCTTCTTCTACAGTATTTCTGATATTGTACTTACTCATTTAGCTTCGCTCTCATTAAATATTAAAAATGTATCTAAATAATTGAAAAATGTTTGTGTTGAAATTATACATTTGAACATTACATTTAAATATAATTGCATATAATCTTGTATAAGGGCTGGTAGCTCAGGTTGGTAGAGCGTCGCCTTGGCATGGCGGAGGCCCCGGGTTCAAATCCCGGCCAGTCCATCCTTATTTTTTCTGATTAAATTAATAACAACCAGAATTATTTCTAAAAAATAATTAATTTAACTTTCCAGTACTCCGTAGATGTTATCTATCATGATCTGGAATAAATTATCAGTTTTAATCTGCTTTTGACTTATTCCACCCATCATGAGTTCCAGTGACAGGTCAACAACTTCATTTATATCCTGGGACCTCTTCATCAGGCCTTTTTCAATATAGAATCCATCCACTGCCAGTAATTTCCCAGGGTAACATGATATAACCGGGGTTCCCAGAAGGGCTGCCTCCCTGTTCATGGTACCTCCCGCTCCAATCACCAGGTCACACTTCTTCATCAGGCTGAACGTATCCACCGGGGGTTTGATTATGGTAACATTCTCATAATCCCTGAATATCTCCTGCTGTTCCTTGAATCGGGGGATGATGAGTATATTTGCATAATCTTCAAGCTGTTCAACTATGGGTGATAAAACTGATTCATGACAGTCCGCATCAAGGTAGGATGCAAGGGCGGGTTCCGGCCTCATTAATATGGTTTTATCATGTTCTAAATTCAAACCAAGGTCGCGGAAGATGGCAGGATTATACTGGAAATCCTCGAAATGTATAACTTCAGATGTTCCATTGTAGCGAACCAGTGAGTTAGGATCTGCGCCAATCTTGAGTACATCCCATACACTCATGGCCCTCGGCACTACAATCTTATTACAGAGGGGTAACGTTAGTCTATTTGCTGCAATGGCATGTTCATTATCCAGTACGAAAACACTGGGAATTTTAAGCCCAAATGATACCCG
Source organism: Methanobacterium sp. UBA294 (assembly GCA_002494495.1). Taxonomy (GTDB): domain Archaea; phylum Methanobacteriota; class Methanobacteria; order Methanobacteriales; family Methanobacteriaceae; genus Methanobacterium_A. Next base: position 94,499 of record DACB01000006.1, on the reverse strand, counting down.
GGGAAGTTCAATTGAATGTTTTGACACTGCAACGTCTGGTTTTTCCTGTTCAATAATCTTCGAAAGGTTGTAAACCCTTTCTGTGCTTCTCAGAAGTTTTTGTTCCAGTGTTGCACCGTGACTGCCCACTGATGTATAGGGGATTTCAAATAAATCCAGGAGCTGGTGGACATCTCCAAATTTACGGGCGGTGATAAATACCTGTTCACCCTGATCTTCCAGATATTTAATTATATTTTTAAAAAACCAGACATGTGGTGCGTTTACAATGTCTATCCATACCTTCAATAAATCACCATCAGCAATATATTAATTAGATATTAGGTTGGAACTTAACTGATGCTATCCCGGAAACCTTTGATAGCGTTAATGATTTCATTTAATCCATCCCCTATTTTAAGACTACTTTTTATTACCTTAACATCAGGGTTGAGACATTTAACGTCATTTACCATCTTTTCGGCATCTACATCCACTGCATCTGCGATATCTATCTTGTTTATTACCACCAGGTCGGCATCTTTAAAGATAAGGGGATGTTTTTCCACTGTATCATCTCCCTCACTGACACTGATGACCACCATGCGCATATGGCTTCCTAGATCGAAATCAACAGGACAGATGAGGTTTCCCACATTTTCAATGAAGAGGAGGTCTATATCCTCCAGGGGCATGTCTTCCATAGCATGCTCCACCAGATGGGCGTCCAGGTGACATTCTTTACCTGTGTTCAATCCTACCACTGGGATGTTGTATTGCTGGAATCTGCCGGCATCGAACTTGCTTATGACATCACCGGCTATGACACCCACTTTTTCATCAAATTTTTTGATTAAAAATTCGATGAGTGATGTTTTACCCGAACCTATAGCTCCTAAAACATCCACTGAAAATACATTGGCTTTATCTAAGATTCTCTGATTTCTCTGGGCGAGCTTTTTATTAGCCACCATTATATCGTGCTGTATCTCTACATCTGCGATTTTATGCATATCTATTCACTTCCATGTTAAGTATTACCTAATTTAAGTTAACATAAATCATTTTTTTAATCGGGCTTTTCAACGCGTATGTTTTTTACATTGCATTCCTGCCCACTTAATATCTCCAAGTTTCGTTCATCACAATCAGGGCATTTAACTATCATCAAATAATGGTCAGAATCATCAAGAGTGGTTGACCCTGTGTAGCCGCATGCCCGGCATTTAATTTCAACGGGTATCTCTTCAATAATTATTTCCGCTCCTTCAAGAAGAGTATCTTCTTTCAACACATCTAAAAGGAATCGTAATTGCTCAGGGTTGAGCATGGTGAGTTTGCCTATTTCAATGGTTACATCCAGTATTTCTTCTGCTTGATTTTTCTCTGCAACATCTAATACGGTTTTCACTATGGCATTTGCCATGGATAATTCATGCATCAGGCCACCTTCTTATAAAGTGATGTATTACAATAATGATTAGCTTAAATATAAAACTATTATTTATCAGGAAAATAACTTTAGGAAAATTTAAGAAAAATTCAATATATTAATATTTATAAAAAAAGAAAGAAAAAAAATGTTTTCTTAGTCTTTCTGGAGTACGGTAATTATTCCCACAATCAGCAACCATAGACCTATTAAAATTCCAAGATAGAAGGGATTTGATACGAAATATCCTAATATTAAGTATATCAAACCAATTATCAGGGATATTACTCCATTCCATCTAGCACTTTTTGAAGTGAATATGGCAATTAGGCTCGCTATTATCAGGAAAATACCAGCGAGATAGATCAAGAATCCAGCCACAAATGCAAATAAGTCAGGAGAGAATATAAATCCAAAACCAAATATAATGGCTATTATTCCCAGAACAATATCTATTACGCCCAAGGCAGTGCTTTCTTTTATATCATTGTATCCAAAAATCAAAAGTCCAATTCCCAGAAGTGCAAGGGCAAACCCTGTGAGCAAACTCACGGTTATTAGTCCTGCAAGTGGGAGGGCTAAAACTATCAACCCCAAAATTATTAACAATATACCAGTTGCATTTCTTCCCAATTTTATACCTCCAAAATATTAGTTATTTAGTTTTATTGTGTAAATAGTTAAAATACTTTACTATTTCATCAAGAAATAAAATCGGTGCCCCTAAAATTATTTTTTAAATTGATTGATCAAAAAATTAAAAGAAGATAGTTTTTAATAGATGTATAAGTAGATTTTAATTAAGATTTTATTGAAAGTATCTAGAAAACTCTAGAACATTCAGAGTTAAAAAACATTTTCTCGGGGATCTAATATGTCCGTAAACATTAAAGAAGCAAATTTAGAAGCAATAACTCATAGTATAGCATTCATGGAAAAAGACGAAAATTGCGATAAGGAACTTCTAAAGAAACTAAAAGAAGAAAGAGATAAACTCTTAAAAGAATTGAATGTAACCATATAACAAATATGCCAAATATTTTGTTGATATTTATAATAAGCGAATGCAAAAATTAGCACATTACATTGATAAATCAATTAACAGAAATTTATATTAATTACAATATTTTGGGTGAAAATTTTGATAATAGGAGGATCTGCTTCTCAGAAACTGGCTGCATTAGTAGCAAAAGAGCACAACGAAATATTATGCCCATTAGAGACCAGAAAATTTCCTGATGGGGAAAGATATATCAGAATTGGCGGCGAAATAGATTCAAAAGCTTTAGTTATACAGTCAACAGGTTACCCTCAGGACCAGAATTTATTGGAACTTTTTTTAATCCTTAAAACCCTTAAAAGCTTAGAAGTAGAAGATATTAAGGTATGTATCCCATACTTTGGTTATGGCCGACAGGAAAAACGTTTCAAAAGCGGTGAGGCCATATCAGCCAAAGTGATAGCAGAGCTCCTGGAATCATCTGGAACTTCTGAAATATTCTCCATAAACCTCCATGAAGAGGGAATATGCGATTTATTTGATATCCCAGCACATAACTTAAGTGCCATGCCCTTAATCGCCAAATATATTGGGGAAAACTTCAATAACCCCATAATTGTTGCACCTGATAAAGGGGCTCTAGGATTTGCCAGGGAAATAGCCGAAATATTAGATTGTGACTGTGACCATCTGGAAAAAACCAGAATATCACCTGAAAGAGTGGAAACTAAACCAAAAAATATGGACATTAAAGGTAGGGAAGCAGTGATTATTGATGACATAATAAGCACTGGCGGGACCATTGTAAACGCATCCAATATTTTACGCCTACACGGCGCAAGTAAAGTAGTTGTTTCATGTGTCCATCCTGTTCTAGTGGAAGATGCGCTGCTAAAAATATTTGCATCCGGTGTTGATGATGTAATCGCTACAGACACACTGCAATCGGATGTAAGCACTATTTCTGTTGCCCCTCTAATTGCTGATTTTATAAATAAATAATTAAACTCTTTTTTTTAATATCCTATATTGACTTATTAGGATATTCGCATAATTTCATCTTAATTTTACAAAAATAATAAGTGTATAAAACAACATATTAATGATCAGGAATAAGAACCGTTAGGTTTTTATCTGTATAATTTAAAGGGGGTGAAACTATGGTCAATTGGCAATGGGCTGGTATTGGTGCAGTATTAGTGATAATTTTAGGTCTGCTCTTTTCTCTCATCGGCGGCTGGGGAAGTACCATTGGTATATTAATAGCAACTATTATCGTTGGTTATATGGTCGGCGGTACAATGAATGGATTAATACACGGGGCCTTAGCAGGAGTTATCGGCGGAATTATCATAGCAATTCTAGTAACTTTAGGGATCACAGCGATTGCAGGTGCTGGTTTCGGCATAGGTACAGGAATAATAGTTGCTATCGTAGCCATTATTATATATGCAATAATTGGAGCTGTCGGAGGATTTATAGGCGGAGTATTAAATCGAACGCCTGCATAAAAGAAAACTTTTAATTTTTTTATTTTTTTAGTTAATAAATCAAACAACTTTATTATTATTGACAAAAAATAATGAATAGGAATTTAAAGGGTTTAAAGAATATTTTTTCGTAAGAATATTAAATATCCAGAGGAATTAGCTATGGCAGAAGAAGTAAATATTCCATATAAAAAAGAAAACATCATTAAATGTTTATGCCCAACCTGTCCTGTGCAGGAACACAGCACATGCGCAAAGGAAAAGATGATGAACTACCAGGATCTTTTACAAAGTGAAGATGACCCTAAACCAGAAGAATATCCTGGAATGTACTGTACCAATGGAAAAGCAGTGTGCAAAGATTTAGATACGGAAAAAAACTGTATATGTAATGAATGTATGGTTTATAAGGAATTTGAACTGGAGAATGCCCAGCCTAACTTTCTTTTCTGTGGTAATGGAAAGCTAAAAAATAGAATATTTTCCTTTTTAATTTCATGTTTTTTATATTTCTAACTCTTTTTCAGCTAAATCCATTTTCTACAAACACGATTTTTTATTTTAATCGGACAATATTATGTTAAAGTAGATTTATGAAGTAATAGAGCCGTTATTTTCGGTTATAACTTTTTATATTATTTCCTGTAATTGTTTACGGCTAGTTTGTTACTTTGATATTTCATCTCCCCCTATTTTTTCCGTAAATCTGATTTTATTCTAATCAACACTTGGAATACCATATTTAAAATCTCTATAATGATTTTATCTCTGCCATATTTATTAAATTAGGACAAGATGCGTTAACTTTATTTTAATGACCATAGATGGCATATGCTAAAAAAAGTTGTAAAATAAATGACTATAAAACATATTAAATAGAATATATTAACAATTGTTTAATATTTAGTAACAAAATAAGAAAAGGAGGTGAAAATAATGGCAAATGCAATATTAGCCGCGATATTATCCTTCATAATTCCCGGTTTAGGACAGTTTTATGCTGGTTCCTTGATGAAAGGTATAATATTTTTCATTATAGCCCTAATATTAGGAGCATTAACTGCAACGGTATTCCTTTATACCGGAATAATAAGTTTTATATTCGCTTTATATGCGGCATATGACGCCTATAAAATGGCAAGTGCAACCTGATACTATTTTAACATCTAAGAAGAATAATAAACCATACAATTCATCATTAAAAATATGATGAATAAAATAAAAAAAATTATTCTTCCTACATTTTTTTTATAATTATTAACATCAATTTTTATTCTTGTCTTCTGTACAGGAACACAGCACGTGTGTAATGATTTAGATACGGAAAAAAACTGTATATGTAATGAATGTATGGGTTTATAAGGAATTTGAACTGGAGAATGCCCAGCCTAACTTTCTTTTCTGCTTTAATGGGAAAGCAATGAAATAGTTAAAAAGAATTATTTCTTATTTCATCCTCTTATTAGCTGGTTCTATGTTAATTGTCCTTCCCTTAATCTTTACACCCTTCATCATGGAATATACATCTTTAGCACTGTTATTAGGTATTTCCATAAAGGAAAATTTATCATAGACATCAACTTTACCTATTATACTGCTAGAAAGACCAGTTTTATCCCCTACAGCCCTTACTATATCTTTTGCCTTGATTCGGTCCTTGCGTCCAATATTCAGGAAGAAGCGGACCATACCCGGACTAGCACCAGTATTCCCAAATCCGTTATCAGATTCATCATCTGTATTTTCCTCAGTCATGGCCATCTTCATGAGGGCCGCAGCTGTTTCCAAGGAAGTGTAATCTTCCTGTATCAACCGTTCAACTATGAGTATCTGTTTTTCCAAATCCTCGGTGTTTATGACATTTTTAAGCTTCTTGATGAATTGATCGGTCTTCATCTCCTGGACGTGGTGTAACGTGGGTATCTCCTGCTGTTCTATACTGGTTTTTGTATACCTTTGTATATCCCTCAGCCTGTAGATTTCCTTACCAGATACGAATGTAAATGCTTTACCATTTTTACCAGCCCTACCCGTCCGGCCGATACGATGAACATAGTATTCATCATCGTTTGGTACATCGTAGTTAAAGACTATTTCTATATCATCAACATCGATTCCCCTGGCAGCAACATCTGTAGCAACCAGCACATCGATTGTTCCCTTACGGAACTTGTTCATCACCCGGTCCCTCTGTTTCTGGGTCAGGTCACCATGCAGACCATCGGCCAAATATCCCCTTACCTGCAAGTGGCTTACCAAACGATCGACTCGTCTTTTGGTGTTACAGAACACCAGGGATAAGTTTGGGTTATGTATGTCCAGTAACCGAGATAGTAATTCCAGTTTCATCTTCTCCGTAACTTCGAAGTATATCTGCTGGGTTTCGGGAACTGTGAGTTCCTTTGGAACAATCTTTAAAAATTCAGGATTCACCTGGTATTTCTTTGTTAATCTAAGTATTTCTCTGGACATTGTAGCTGAAAATAGTAACATCTGCCTTTCATCAGGCATATCTCTTAAAACGAATTCAATATCATCTCTAAAACCCATGTCTAACATTTCATCGGCTTCATCCAGTACAATAATTCTGACAGTGCTCATATCCAGGGTACCTCTACCCATATGATCCATAACCCGGCCAGGTGTGCCTATCACTATCTGCACGCCTTTATCCAGTGCTTTAATCTGTCTTTCTATAGGCTGGCCACCGTATATTGGTAATACACGTATGTTTTTCAGGTATTTAGAGAGTTTTTTCAGTTCCTCTGCCACCTGAATGGCTAATTCCCTGGTAGGGCATAGTATTATAGCTTGTAGTTCCTTAAACTTGGGATCGATCTTCTCCAATATAGGAATTCCAAATGCTGCTGTTTTACCTGTTCCAGTCTGTGCCTGGCCTATCACATCTCTGCCTTCCATGATGTACGGTATTGCCAGGGATTGAATGGGTGTTGCTTCTTCAAAACCCATATCTAATACAGCCTTCACCATTGGCTTAGATATTATATCCTTAAAATTTAGTTTTTCCATGTTATTTTCTTCCTTTAACTAAAATAAATAGTTCAAAATTAGTTTTTATAAAAATTTTAATGGAGAAATAAATAAGTTTCTCCTTAATTTGTGGTTGGGTTCTGTAGTATACCTGTGGGTACAATATCCGTGATTTTACGCATCTTCTGGAGCAGGCCTTTTTTACCTTTACCTATCAGTGCATGTTCCAGCACATCGCTTAGATTATCCACGGGTATGATCTCTATTTTCTTACGGTATCTGTCCTCTATGAAAACGTCTTCTAGGTTGGATCTTGGAATCAGTACCTTGGTGATACCCGATTCTGCAGCTGCTTCAATTTTACCAGTAACTCCCCCTACTGGGAGAACATCTCCCCTTACACTTAGAGAACCAGTTAGAGCGACTGACTGATCTACAGGGATGTTTTCCAGGGCAGATACTACCGCAGTTGCAACTGAGACACTGGCACTATCACCTTCCACTCCTTCGTAGGCTTGCAGGAACTGAATGTGTATGTCGTGGTTTGATATGTTGGTACCGGTGTTTTTCTTAATAAGAGCACTGACGTTAGTCACTGCCTCCTTGGCTATATCACCTAGTTTACCTGTGGCTATGATTTTACCTTCCATGCTACTCTGAGCAGGGGCTGCTTCGGCAGCTATGGGTAAGATTATTCCACTACGGTCACCGACTATAGCCAGACCATTCACACGGCCAACCTCGGTACCTTCAGATTTAAATACACGGTATTTCTTACGTTGAACAATGTATCGGTCTGCTATCTGTTGTTCCAGTGTCCTGGCGAGCTTTTTGGCACTTATAACATGTTCTAATGTTACTACTTCTGCCTTTTCACCCTTGGCTATATCCCCAGCAGCTCTTACTAGACCGCCCAGGTCCCTTAATCGTAGTGTTAATGAATCCTTTTTACCAGCTCTCCTCTGGGCTTCCCTGATAATCTCTGAAATAGCTTCTCGGTTGAAGTGAGGGATCCTTCCATCCATTTTAACTTCTTGAGCTACGAATTGTACCAGCTTATCCCTGTTTTCAGGTGTGTCAGGCATGGTATCTTTCATAAATACTTCATAACCGTAACCTCTTATCCTGGATCGCAGTGCTATGTGCATTCCTTCCAGGACCTGCATGTTTCCAGAAGCTACCAGTACAAAATCACATGGTACTTCCTGGGTTCTTACCATAGCTCCACTGCTGGTCTCACTTTGACCGGTGATAGAATATTTTTTCTCCTGCATAGCAGTTAAAAGTTCCTGCTGGGATTTCATCTTCAAGGTACCTATTTCATCTATATAAAGCACTCCTTTATTGGCTTTGTGTATCATACCAGATTCCACTCTTTCATGGGCAGGTGTTCCCAGTCCTCCGGACTGATAGGGGTCGTGCCTTACATCGCCCAAGAGGGCACCGGCATGTGCACCGGTGGCATCTATAAATGGTGCTGTTTTGTGATTGTCATTGTTAATTAATAACTTGGGCACCATAACCGCGGATTTTGGTTTCATCTGCATTATAACTAATAAGACAATTCCTGCGGCGATTATTGCTGCTAAATATTGTTTCAGATAGAATCCTACAATTAAGATAAGTGCGATGATGACCATCATCATCATATTTTTTCTTTCTTCTGATGCTTTGGCTTTAACCTTATAGTTGGTTACTACTTTTTTAGCTTCACCAGCAGGCATGGCTCCTATTAAAGGATTGTGATTATCTTCAATATTGGGATAAACCAGAATATCCTGAAGCTCTTCAGGGGGTAAAAGTTCTGCCATCCCCTTAGCTAACATTGACTTACCTATTCCAGGTTCACCAATCAAAAGAACGTTTCTTCTCTGCTTAGCTGCTTTCTTAATGGTTTCTACAGCTTCTTCCTGACCAATGATCTGATCTATTATTTTATCTGGGACATCGATTTCCCCTGAATCTTTATAAGATCGTGCATTAAAAGTTTCTTTTAATGATTTAGTTGAATTTGAATTTAAATTTGCCATTTACTATGACAACCTCCTTTATTTTACACCAAAAATAAAAAATCAATGTGTTAATTTATTTAAACTATTTATTAGTGATATCAATATATGAATATTTGATTTTAGTTAATTTTTGTAATATTAAGATAGGGAATTGCTATATATAATGTTTTCTTTTAGTAAGTTTTTGTAATATTAAGATGGGTTATTATAAATATCTTCTTTTAGTAAATTTTTATTAAAGCAACATCCTTTATTTATATATTATTATTTAATTAAATTATATTCTCCTTCTTAGTATATATTATTATTATGAAAAAAAATTTTTTCTAAAAACTGAGTTAATATTAAAAGTGTAAAAGATCAATATCTCTTCTATAAAAATTATTTTAGAACAATTGGAGTGGACTGTTTGCCGTCTAATAAAAAAAAATGTATCATGGTTCAGGGAACCTCATCAAACGCAGGAAAGAGCGTAGTTGTAGCTGCATTATGCAGGATATTTTCTAAGAAAGGCTATCAGGTTGTTCCTTTTAAATCACAGAACATGTCCCTCAACTCATTCATAACCTATGAAAATAGAGAAATATCCATTGCTCAGGTTCTTCAGGCTGAAGCAGCCGGTCTGGAACCATCTTATCATATGAACCCCATTCTTCTAAAACCCAAGGAAGATTTCATCTCCCAGGTAATAGTTCATGGTAAACCCGCTGGGGATATGAATTTTTATCACTACCAGAACAATTTCCGCAATGAAGCCCTTAAGGCCATTCAATCTTCCCTTGATTATCTGAAGGATAAATATGAAGTAATTATAATTGAAGGGGCGGGTTCTCCGGCTGAGATTAATATGCTGGATGTGGATATGGCCAACATGAAGATAGCGCAGATGGCGGATGCGAATGTGTTATTAGTTGCAGATATTGATCGGGGCGGTGTCTTCGCCTCAATCGCCGGTACTTTCGCTCTGCTACCGGAAGAAGACCGAAAAAGGATAAAAGGAATAATAATAAATAAATTCCGTGGTAACCTGAACATACTGATGCCGGGTATAGAGCAGATTGAAGAGATTGTTGGAGTACCTGTTCTTGGTGTAATTCCCTATGATGAAAGTCTTAAACTCCCAGAGGAAGACTCTGCCTCTCTATCAGAGCATAAATTTAACAAGAATGAGAAGATCAAAGTGGGGTTAATGCGCTTCCCACGTATAGCAAACTTCACCGATATAGATCCGTTGGAATATGAACCTGATATTGGGATTGAACTCATTGAACTGGGGAATGATATAGGGAAGGTTGATGCCATTATACTCCCCGGAACCAGAAATACCATCAGCGACATGGTAGCCATGAAGGAAGCTGGTTTCATGGATGATATCCGTAATATCTCAAAGGAGATTCCTGTCTTTGGTCTTTGCGGCGGTTACCAGATGATGGGAACTAAAATTTCAGATGAATCCCTCAAAGAATCCAAATATGGCTCCGTAGACGGGATTGGACTTCTGGATATGAAAACTAGCTTTGGTAAAATAGATAAAATAATAACAAATAGTCAGGGCCAACTGCTGGGTTATGGAATGTTCAAAAATTTAAAAGGAAACCTGGTGGATGGCTACGAATTGCATGAAGGTACCACCATCTTAAATGATGTTAAACCTCTGTTTAAAATTATAAAAGGCTGTGGCAATTATCCAGGTTCAGGATATGACGGTGCAATAGATGGCCAGGTTGCAGGCACCTACTTCCATGGTGTTTTCCATAACTTCGATTTCAGGAGATTTTTCACCGACTATCTCAGGAAGGAGAAGGGCCTTGATGAACTGGGATACTCTAATGACGACTTTGAAGATATAAAAAAGTTCTCCATCAATCGATTGGCAGATATATTTGAAGAAAACGTTAAAATGAGTTTTATTGAAGATTTAATAGAAAAATAGTTTTAATAGAAAAATAGTTACTTTTTAACCATCTGAATTAATTATTCTGGAAATCATTCTAGTTGAATATAATATTTAAATTACTGTAAAATAATTCTTTTAGGAATTTAATGAACAAAAGATTTAAATGAACAAAATCAACTCTTGGTGAATCGTTTCAAAAGAGTCCGGGCATATTTGGATTTAACCAGGACAGAAACCTTCATCCCCTGTTTAAGAATTAAATCAGTACTGGGAATAGTAATCTTACCATTTTCGTATATAGCCACAATTATGAAGTTTTCAGTAGGACTTATATCCCCCACCCTTTTACCTATAACTTCCTTATTTTCCAGTGTCATGTCCAGTAATTCTGCATCTCCCCTACCTAAAATAACTAAATCAGCAATTTTTGGCCTTATAATAAGTTTTTCCAGGTAACTGGCAGCGGTAAGTTCCGGACTTATAACGTGCTCTACACCGATTTTTTTAAATGCGTGGGAATGACTGGGGTCACTTACCCGGGATATAATTTTATCGATGTTATAATCCCTTACCAATACGCATGCAAGTAGATTGGTTTCATCATGACCAGTGGCCGCTACAAAAACATCTGCATCATTAATATTTGCTTCTTCAAGTATTTTTGTGTCGGTACCGTTACCACAAATTACAAGGGCATCCAATTCAGCAGCCGCATTGTTGCATAGCTCATTGTCACTTTCAATCAGTGTAACATCATGCCCATCAGAAATTAGGAAGTTCGATAAATTTAGACCGACTCTTCCCCCACCCATTATTACAATGTACATAGAAAGACACCTAACATTCCATTTATCTTATAAAATCATCTATTTCTCTTATAGAACCATTTCTCTTTAAGAATATCGTCTATTTTAAAGAATTTAACTTAACTTCAGTAACTTAACTTCAGTGAAATTTTTCTTTTATAAAATTGAGTATAAGGGTACATAAGTCTTTCGACTAAATTAATAGATTTAAAAAAAATAATATGAAATTTAGGCCACCACATGAACCGGTACTTTAGCGCCCCTTACCACTCGTTCTGTGGTATTTCCCAGTATTAATTTTTCTAATCCATTCTTTCCTGATTTCCCCATGATAATTAAATCCACATCTTCTTCATCAGCTGTTTTAAGAATAACATCTGCGGGTTTACCTTCTTTTATCAGTGTTATAAGGTTAATATTCTTACAGTACCCCTGACATTGGCTTTCTTCCAGTTTAATTTTAAACTTTTCAACAGCATCATTCCCTTCCTTTCTAAGTTCTTCCTTTAGATGATCCCTGAGATCCTTCTGGGGTAGGGAATTTAAGTAGGATGTATCAATTACATATAAAACTATTATATCATGACCATTAACATCTGCCATTGATATCGCATCTTCTCCAGCTCTTTCAGCCACATCAGAACCGTCTGTTGGAAGTAGTATTCTTTTAACCATTAATAATCCTCCTTGGTTAATTCCAGTTTGTATAATATAATTTTATCATGTAAGAACGAATGGAATTGCAATGGTCAGTATTACAAATAATGTAGCTATAATACCTATAATAACCATGGGTATTCCTGCTTTCATTATCTCTTTAATGTTGATATATTTTGTTCCATAAGCCATGGCAACAGTAGGATCTGCCATTGGGAACATGAACGATAATGAACAGGCAATTGCTATCGGCACAGCATATATTCCAATGGGTTGACCCTGGGCTATTGCCAGGGTTACTGATAATGGTACAAGTATAGCTGATAAAGCAATATTTGACATTACCTGGGTTATTATAACTGCAATAATCATCAACACCACCATGATAAGCAAGGTGGATGGCTCGCTTCCGAAAATACTTATGATATCTTTTATCAGCCATTCTGCCGCACCAGTGTTTAGAAGCGCGGCTCCTAATGATAATGCACCTCCAAAGAATACTATAAGACCCCAATCAACGTTACTTTGGGCATCTTTCCAGTCTATGATTTTAAATGCAAGCATCAACACCGCACCTATAAGTGCTATGGAGTAGCTGTCCAGGCCTGTTAAACCGGTGGTTATCCATAAACCTATGGTGATAATAAGGATAGACAGGGCGATTTTTTCTTTTCTAGCCATAACTCCTAATTCTTCGATTTTAGCTGTTATGATGCCTTCCCCACCAACAATTCCCTTAACCTCCGGAGGGAATATTCGTCCAATACCCTTCCAGATAACCAACATCATGATAAAGGCCAATGGTATACCAAATAGCATCCAATCGACGAATGGAATGTGGGTGTACGCTGCAGCCATGAGGTTGGGGGCTGTACCTATTTCTGTTCCAAATCCACCTGCCAAAGAACCGTAAGACGCACCTAAAACCATTGCTTTTGCAAAGTTACTCTTTCCATTTTCAGGATTGTTTACTCCCATCATGGGTATGATCTGTTTGATGATGGGGAGTAGCATGGCAAATGCAACCACGTTTTCAATGAAAGCAGAGAGAAGTCCTGTGGAGAATACTGTTACAAAAAGGCTTCTATTGGGAGTGGTACCAAACTTGTTAAGCATAACATAAGTAAAACGCTGGGCAAGGCCGCTTTTTCTAATGGCCTCTGCAATTATGAAACCACCAATCATAAGGAAGATAATTGGATTGGCAAATCCAATAACCGCATCAGCAAAACTAGCTACTTGAATTATGGGTTGTATAAAAAGAATAATTAATGAAGTTACTGCTAAGTGTAAAGCTTCTGTAGCCCACATTATAACTGCAAATACCAAGAGTGCAATAGCTGCATGGCCAGCAAGGTCTAATCCTGGGGTAGGTATCAGCATGACTATTATGAATGCAATTATAGCTAGGGGGATGCCTGATTTCTGTAAGTTAATGTGCATTGGAGCTCCTTTTTAATTAATATTATGGAATATTATGAAATACAACTTGAATTTATCATAATTACTATTCTCATATAATACAGATTCTCAGTAATAAAAATGATTTACAAAAATTGTAACCATCGATATTATTCTTTTACCGTTCTGATAAGTAGGATGGTACATGGTGAAGAATGCACAACTTTCTCTGAAACACTTCCCAGGAGATGTTTATCCACTATACTTTTCCCGGTTCCCATCACCAGAAGATCTACTCCCTCTTCTTCTGCTATATTAACTATTTCATCTGCAGGATCCCCTTCCTTTAGGATTTTGGTAAAGTGGATGTTTGGAGCCTGGAATTTTTTTTCCATTTCATCTAGAACCTGTTTTCCTCTGGATGTAAGCTCAGTTATCATCATTTCTTCTACTTTCTTAGGAGTCAGAAAAGGAGTGGATGTTTCAACAACATATACACCCAGTACATCTGTTTCCCAGTCAGCTATAAGCTCCATAGTTTCATCTGTGATTTGATCCAAAAATTCGCCCATGCTAGTGACTAATATCTTCTTATACACCATAATATCACTTTTTAATACACTATATTATCACTTCTATACATTATAATATATTTCTAATAATCAAAATTATACTAATACAGGTATTATATCACGGAATATATTTGTTATCTTCGTACAATATTAATTATCCTAATATAGCTATTCTTATCACAGAATATGTAATATATGTTATTAATAATATTAGTCCATCTATTCTGGTAAGTTTCATACCCCTTTTTATTAGCAGCAACAACAGGATGATTACAAATATCATCACAGGGGCATCGAATATTAATGAGATTTGTTCTGTTGGTATTTCCATAATAAGGGCTGGAATACCCAATCCAATCATTATATTAAATGTGTTACTCCCTAAAACTGTACCGATGGACAGGTCGTGCAATCCTTTCCGTGCCGAGTTAAAGGTAACCACCAATTCAGGTATACTGGTCCCAATAGCCAGTGTAAAAAGTCCCATTATCATAAGAGGGATGCCTGCTATGGTTGCCAGCTCCTCTCCACTGTAAATCAGTAAACGGCAGCCAATAATTAAACCTGCAAGGCCCACAAGACACCATGCTACTATACTCGGAGTAATTTTCTTCTTTTCCTTTGGACGATAGGAAATTTCCGTTGTACCCCTTGATGGTGTTTCATCTGTTTTTTTATCATTGGCTTCTTTTTTCTGATCTCTAATCAAAATCCATAGATATATACCGTACATAACAATAAAAACCAGTGATGACCATGCATTCACTCCGCCTGTGAAATACATGAATCCCATAAGAATAAGAGCAGTTAAAAGTGTGAAAGTTCCATCTCTGGTAAGTCCTTTTAAACTTGATCGGATGGTACCAGCAAATACAGCAGATATACCTAAGATACCAGCGATGTTCCAGATGTTCGATCCAATTACAACCCCCACACCCAGATCAGGACTATTGAATATGGCAGCCATCATGGCTGAGCCAAATTCCGGGAGAGATGTACCAATGGCCGAAGCAGTAACCCCTAGAATAATCTCGGATATTCCCAATGCCCCACCAACTTCAACAATTCTGTCAACAAAAATATCTGCGGATTTAATAACTATTATAAGAGAAATAATGAGAATTACTATGAGAGTGAGGATCCATAACATAATATTCAACCAAAGAAATCTTCATTTTATCATTTATAAATGTTTTTAAAACAAAATTGTCTGGTGATTTACCTAAAAATTTATATAAGAAAACCTAATAATCTTGTTATGCGGTTAATATTACTGCATGCGGCGTTAGTCCAGTTTGGTTAAGACACTGGCCTGCCACGCCAGCGACCCGGGTTCAAATCCCGGACGCCGCATCGCGGCTGTAGTCTAGTCTGGTTAGGACTTGGGCCTTCCAAGCCTACGACCCGGGTTCAAATCCCGGCAGCCGCATCTTTTTAAATATCCTCTTTTTTTTAATTGTAAATCTAAGTTTAATTTATTTATAATTTGAAGATTGAACGTTTATTAGAAATTACTTTATCATGATTCCAAAGTAAGATTATAATGATTCCAAAAATAAGACCACCAAATATACCTGCACTAATTTAATGGAACTAGGATCTCTGCTGCTACGAGCCTACAAACATCTGTCTTAGTTATCACTCCTGCAGGTTTTCCATCTTCTAAAACAAGGAGACCAGAAACATCTGCCCTGACCATTAAATTTGCAGCATCTTCTATATTATCTTCAGTAGATATTGTCATGATGTTGGTGGACATGATATCCTCAATTTTTAAGGAAGATTTATTCTCGCTGCTTGGTTTGAGACTACCCAGTATTCCAATTACATCGAAGTAGGACACCACTCCCTTGGGACTGCCTGCCTCATCCATAACAAACAACCTTCGTATTCCCTCTTTGTACATCTTTTCAAAGGCTTCTATAGGTGTAGTGTTTAAACCAACAGTTATAACACCTTTATTCATTGCTTCCTTAATTCTCATCCTATCACTCCTATTATTATCTAATTATTTCGCCTAGATATATATTTTTTTATTTAAGATTGGATTTTCTTATTTTGTAATTATTATGAAATTATATTATTCCATTTTGGTAAATTCACATAAATTTCCAATGTTAGTAAAAAGTTACGGTAATTATTAATATAAAATACCCATAAAGGTATTAAATAACCATGACCTAATATTATTGTGTTATATATCACAAATTTTTGATGCAACAATAAAATATAAATAGTGAAACAAACTCAACAAAAAGAAAATTCGTAATACCATAATATCAATTACCATAATAATTTAACATAAAAAGATGCGATACAAAAAAAATGGAGGAGTAATAATATGATGAGAATTAGTATGTCACTCCCTAAGAAACTTCTAAGCGAATTCGACGAAGTACTAAAAGACAGGGGATACCAATCACGATCAAAGGGGATCAGAGACGCGTTAAAAGATTACATCGTACGTTATCAGTGGATGAATGAAATGGAAGGCGAACGTATAGGAATCCTTGCTGTGATATATGATCACCATTATACTGGTGTCATGGAAGACCTCACCGATATTCAGCACGACTTCCGGGAATACATCAGTGCAGTGATGCACGTCCATATGACTGAGAAATACTGTCTGGAAGTAATAGTGGTAAAGGGAGATGTTTCTTACATCCGCAAACTCACCGAGAAAATAATGAGGCTTAAAGGTGTAGAACACGTTAAACTCACCAGTACAGACAGCGGTGAAAAAATGGAATGAAAATAGAAAATTTCTTTATTTTAACCTTTTTAACTAAATTAGCTTTTTGATTAGAAAAATGATAGGACAGTTAACATTCAATAAATAAATGTGTTTTATATGTCCTATCACCAAAACCTCTTGTTAGATCAGGAAAGACTTGCTGGTTTTCATGAGGCCATCAAAAATATCAAGGGAATCGTTTTTGACATAGGAGCTGGTTCTGGGATATTAACTTCTTGTGCAGCCCCTTATGCTGATTTTATTTACTCAGTAGAAAAAGATCCCCGGATAGCCAGTAAAACAGTACTTTTTCTAAAAAAATATCACAACGTTTCATTTATAGAAAGGAACGCTCTTGAAATTGATTTCCCTGTAAAAGCTGATTATATTCTATGTGAAATGCTGGACACCGCACTTATAGATGAAGAACAGGTCCCGGTGCTCAATGGCCTTTTAAAGTATCTTAAAGATGATGGTAAAGTAATACCCCATGGGTTAATAAATTGTGTAGAACCAGTGTTTACAAGATCAGAACATATCTGTTACGATGAAAATGAAAACCCCCAACACCAAACGTTAGGACCATATGAAGCATATAGCAGATACCAGTTTGGAAAATATATAGATCCCCATGCTAATTTTAAATTCAAACTGAACATCAATAAAGAAGGGTGGTTTACTGGTATTAGAATTACCAGTTTTACCTTGATCACACCGGATATTCTTTGCGGACCTACACCCATGATGAATTCTCCATTAATTATTCCTACAGAAAGATTAAAGGTTAAAAAAGGAGATACAATAGGAGTAGATCTAAGCTACCAGATGGGTGGTGGATTAAATACCATTAAAACCAGAGTCCATGGAATTTAAAAAAGAATCTAAGGAATTTAATGAATACAAAAATTTCGATGAATTAAAGGAATTTCTAAAAAAGAAGAAAAACGTAGTTATTCTAGGAATTGGCAACCAGTTGAGGGGAGATGACTTTGCAGGATCTCTCGTAGCCAGGAAACTCGGTCAAGAGCTGAAAAAGAATTATGTAACTGTTTTTGATGGTGGTATAGTCCCAGAAAATTTCACAGGAATGATAAAAAGGGAGGACCCCAGTCATATCATCCTGATTGATGCGGCAGATATGGGAAAGCCACCAGGTTATATTAAGATAATAGAAAAGGATAAAATATCCCAGTATAATATTTCAACCCATGCCATGCCACTTTCATTTTTAATAAAATACCTAGAACATTCCATTGAAGTTGATACAATTCTTATAGGAATTCAACCCAAGGAAATGAAACTGATAGATACAGTTTCTCAAGAAGTAGATGCTAGTGTTACATTACTGGTGGATGTGCTTAAAAGGATAATTTAATTCTTGAATGGTGCATTATCAATGCAAATTTAAAAAAAAATTAATTTTTTTTATCCAACAGCCAACTTTCCAAGTTTTCCTGTATTGTAGTTTTGTTGCAACTGGGCTGAATTCATTAGTTCAAAGTTTCGATACGGACTATTAAGGTATGGGAATATTATACCGGTGATTATGTAATAGTATGCTCCAATCCGCCCATAGTAATGTTCACATATCTGATAGTACAGTGGTACTCCGCATCCCTGATTAATTATGGAATTATCAGATCTAACTGTTCCATGCCAAAACATCAATCTAGGTCCTTGTTGACCATTTTGTGCAGCTTTTTTATCCAGGTAGGCTAGGGCATCATCTAAATTATCGAATACTATTCCATCTGAAACATATTCATAACGATCATCATCAACACCAAATAAGAATGCCTGAATTACATCAAACCAGTCAACATTGGTGCTATAACCCCTGTGTTTATCAATGAATCCTAATTCCATAATATACACATCCCCTTCCCAATAGTTGGGATATCCAGTCTTGTGACCTGCCAGATGCACAACAAGAACTGTGTTAGAACCCCTATCCTTAGCATAATCCGCAACCAATGTAGAATGAGGATTTCCTGGAGACATATCCGGATTTAAGATTTTAACAAAAGATAACCTACCCATGGGAGCGTATGGTCCACTTAAACTACTAACATAAGAAAAAACCGCCACTAGTAAGACTAGCAGAATAAATATAACTTTCCAATTCATAATTAGCACTCGCTATTAATGGGATTTATAATTGTGAGAGATTATTTACTTGTATCTTTATGATTGTTTTAGCAAAAAGTAATTAACAATAAAGAATATAATTTATACAACGTACTATTATACTTTACCCATGTTTAGATGATAAGTTATTAATTTAACCATTTAACAATAATCATCTGTATCAATGAATAGGTCTAAACCTTTTATCAACTTTTTTTATTGGACATAATATCCCTTTTTATTGGACATATTTCCATTATTATTATAAGTTTCATATAAAAAGAAATTATGTAATAAATACCGAAATCAAACACAATGATATCATGAAGATCTTATTTATCGGAGCAAGACTCTTTAATGAAGTTGCAAATTTTGTTAAATCAAAGGGGATCGAAACAATTTTAACAGAATCCAATCCTTATTCACCTAATCTAGATTTAGCAGATGAATATCATATCGTCCCTAGGGGAATGGAAAAACCCAAAGAAATAGCACTTTCAAATGATGTGGACGCTGTAATCCCCCTAATAGGGATAGATAAACCACTCCCGGAGGTGGCGGTTATGAAGGAAGAATTGGAAAAGAATCATGACCTACCAGTTGTTGCCTCGGGAAACAGGGCCACAGAAATTTCAACAGATAAGTACCAAACCAAGAAATTCCTGGCAGAGAATAAAATAAAAACCCCTGTGTATGCTGAAATAACTAAAGACCAATATAATAAAGGATCTGAGAAACTAGATTATCCAGTTGTTTTAAAACAACAAGAAGGCCAGGGCGGAGTTGGAGTAAAAATTGCACTTTCACCAGATGATTTAACAGAATACTTGGAACTGTACCCCCAAGCCATGATGGAAGAATATGTAAATGGTGCGGAGATATCAGTTGAAGTTTTAAGATGGAATAACAAATCGGTACCTTTAGTGAGTGTGTATAAAGGAGAAACCACTCTTATCGGGACTCATCCCTTGGAAAAAACCAGGTGTGCACCTGTGAACATAGAATATCTGGACAACCAGGATCTCAGGATGTATGCTAAGAAGATAATAGACAGACTCGACACCAATGGTACAGCAGAAGTGGAGTTCATATATGACCCTGAAAAAAGAGAATTAAACACCTTGGAGATAAACACACGGCCTAGTGGAACTAGATTTTTAACCTTCTGCGCTTCAAATATCAACCCCCTGCATCAGCTGGTAAATATGGCCACTGGAGAATGGAATCCCCAAAAAATTGAAAGGGAAATTAGGGATTACTGTGCGTTGGAGATGCCCTTACCACCAGAAAGTCTCAGTAGGAACCCACAATTTAGAAATGATGAAAATCAGAAGAAACAAATTTTAACACTAGAAAAACCATATATCATACACGGCCCAGAAAAAGCCAGTAGAATAACCATAAGATCCCAGGATATGAACGAATCCCTGAAAATCATTAAAAATCTTAAAGTAATTGATAAGTGATCTTGGAAACGGAGTAGTGATTACTTGAATTTTTTAAATCCTTATATATTCATTCCTTTAATAATAGCATTCGTAGCCGTGGTTTTTTTCACGCCATTTGTCCGGAAAACACTCATAAGTGCAAACATCACAGATAATCCCATAGTATCAGAGCACAGCCACAAACAGGGCACACCCACAATGGGTGGATTGGCTATCATACTGGGGCTTGTCTTAATAGCATGTATCTATTCTCAGAATCAAATTTTATTAATAACCACAGGGGTTATGATAGCTGCTGCCATCATAGGCCTCTTCGATGACCTCCTTGGACTCAAGACCAAGGAAATTCAAAAGGTGGCCAAAAACGTAACATCACAGGTCGTGGAATTAGGGCGATTGAAGCTTCAACCTGGTGAAGAAGCAAGAGTTGCCACTCCTAAAGCAAAAGAAGATGTTGATAAACTGATAAAACAGGAAAAGATAGAAATTATCCGGGAACTTCCCATTAAAAGTGAGATAAGTGAAAGGGAAAAGATTCTCTCTCAAATATTTGTATCCCTATTCCTGGTTGTATCAGGCGCTGTGCCTTTCGTATTGAGCGACTTCAACATGGGCTTACTATCTATTCCCATAGCCATCATCGGTGTTGTAGGTGCAATTAACGCAGTTAACTTAATCGATGGGATGGATGGATTAGCCTCCGGTGTGATGGGAATCGCTTCATTGTTTTGTGCCATATTCTCCTTATTAACCAGCCGATTTGATATAGCAATCGCTTTCATGGCTCTTGCTGGTGTTTGTTTTGGATTTTTAGTTTATAATAGAATGCCCGCATCCATATTCATGGGAGATACTGGCGCATTTGCACTGGGAGGGTTCTATGCATCCGCATCGATATTGGGTGATTTGATAGTCTTTGCAGTGATAGTCATAGCCGTGCCCATAATTTCAGTTGTAATCAGTCTCCTGCACCGTTCACATGTAATTAAATTACCGGTTGAACCTTTGCACCATACATTAAACTATAAAGGACTTTCTGAAGGCAAAATTGTAGCCCTATACTGGGTTACAACCTTAGTAATTTGTATAATCGCTTTATATTTTTATAAACTCTTTTAATATCAAATAAATTAACAAAGTCACAATAAAATGTAGGATTCTTAAAAAATGAATGACTTAATAACATCCAATATAACCGATGCAATTGACGGTGAGTTTATTGGTGAAGATGTCCCCATCAAGGGCATATTCAATATTTTAAAGGATTCAAATAAAGGTGATGCAGTAATAAGGCATCGAATAGATGAAAAAGGTGTTGAGATCGCACATCAAAAGGGCGTATCCTGCATCATCACCCAGGACATATCCAAAGAAGCAATTAAACAAGCTAAAAAATTAAAATTACCCCTAATTATCACTGATAAAATTGAAAAAGCCAACGCTTTTGCCCTCAAATGGGCTATAGATAAATATGCCAGGGACACCCTGCGCATAGTGGTCACTGGTACCAATGGAAAATCCACCACAACCCATATGATATACACCATACTCCAAGAAGCTGGCTATACTACCTACACCAACACCGACTCATTATCAGAATTCAACACTCTCATCGATCCCATGGTTGCTAAGCAGATAGCAGAATTCCCAGATAAGATGGATGCCATGGTAATTGAGGTTTCTGAGGTCCAGGGATGGATGGATCGTATTATGAAAGATCATGCACATCTAATGACCTCCACCATAAACCCGGAGATGGTGGTACTGACCAACGTATCATTGGATCACATTGGCCTGGTGAACTCCATTGAAGATGTTTACCAGGAAGTTTCAGGATCTATCAGGAATTTTCAGGGAAAATATGTTATCTTAAATAATGAAGACCCCCTGATTAAAAAGATGGGAGAATCATTACCCTCATCTATTGATATTTCCCATTATGGGGATGGTTCCTCTCTGGAATACCGTACAGACGAGGCAATAGAACCCCAAAGTGGGATATTTAATTTTGGCCATTTAATCATCAGGGAAGATAAACTACCGTTTAAAAGCCCCCATTTCATCCAGAACACTCTGGCAGCAGTTCAAGCAGCTTTAAAACTAAATATCCCCATTGAAATTATTGTCACCGGGATTTCATCCTATAAACCTCTGGACAGGAGGTTTACCGTGCTCTCAGAAAGTCCCATAATAATAGATGACTTTGCCCACAACCCAGATAGTATAAAAGCCACCATTAAAAGTTGTGCTCAGCTTTCCCTAGGTAAAATTCATTTAGTCGTTGCCATCCGTGGTTCACGAGGGGAAGTAATTAACAGGGTGAATGCAGAAGCAATTGCCGAGGGCCTCAAGGATGTTCATCACCAGTTGATCATCACCAGCAGTTCGGAAGTGGTTAACGCTGCAAATCAGGTTAAAACCTCTGAAAAACAGGTCTTCACCAGTATAATGAATGACCATCATATGAATTATAAGTTCTTTGATAAACTGGTAGATGCCCTTAATTATGCATTAAAATCATCCCAGAAATCAGATACTATTTTATTAATTGGAGCTCAGGGAATGGACCCTGCCAGCAGAATCTTAAAGGAAATGGATTGAAAATTAATGTTTTTTTTAATAATATGAATAAATGTTATCAATCTATTTATACTATAAAAAATCCTTAATAATTAAGAATTAATAAAATATAGGCTTTTTAATAGGATTCTTTAAGAAATGATTATTAATAATAGGTGAAATCTAATTGAAATTGACAGTAATTGGAGCAGGAAATGCAGGCCGTCCTGTGGCCAGGATTTTAAATTACATAGGGCATCAAGTGCAAATTACCGATCAAAAGACATTAAACGAATTTGCACCGAAATACCAGAAGATTCTCCTTCAAATGGAAAAAGAAGGCGTATCTTTGAGTCTGGGTCGAGATTCTCCCGATGATGTGGAAACTTTAGATTCAGTATATCTATCACCTAACATCCCCCAGAATTCCCTAGTAAGGGATT
The DNA here is from genome assembly GCA_002494495.1 of Methanobacterium sp. UBA294. Classification (GTDB taxonomy): domain Archaea; phylum Methanobacteriota; class Methanobacteria; order Methanobacteriales; family Methanobacteriaceae; genus Methanobacterium_A. Next base: position 70,948 of record DACB01000006.1, on the reverse strand, counting down.
TAATCACCCAGAGCGATATAAAAGTAATTGAACACCAAGAAATATCCCATATAATTGATGATTTAATAGATATTGACATAATCGGCGTCACTGGAACACTGGGCAAAACCAGCACCACCCATATTATAGCCAGTATATTGGACACAGCCGGATACAAGGTATGGAAATGTTCATCCCGCCATGGAAATCTACTGAGCGAAGTAATTATTGACGGAATAATCCAGAATTACCACCATGAAAATGATGTAGCTGTTTTTGAACTACCCCATGGAACATCCCGGCTAATGTCCCATGTTAAACTGAAGATAGGTGTGCTCACCAATATCTTTCCTGAACACCTTGATGAATTTGAGGACTCACTGGAAAAATATGCCCAGAGAAAGCTTTTCATTGCAAAATCCAGTGAAATATTAATTTCCACTCCCAGCTGCCATGAATATCTGGAACCATTGCGAGATGATGTGATCTACTACTGCCCCCAAAAAGAGTGTAAAATCGCAGGCAAGCTGGATAACAGTCATATAACTGTAACTTATGATTTAAACCAATATAAGAACATTTTAAACCTGAATACCTACACTGGCCAATTTAAAACCAGGTTTAAATTGAATGGATACTACTTTGAAAACAGCCTGGCTGGAGCTGCTGCTGCCCTATCCTATGGCCTTGATGAAAAAGATATAATGGACGGTTTAAGTAAATTTCCGGGTATCTCCGGACATCTGGAATATCTGGGAAAATACTGCAGTAGAGAAGTTCATTTTGATGCAGCTTTCGTACCCGAAGGCTTGATTTCAACATTGGAACAATTTAAAGATGAAAAATTAATTGTTCTGGTGGATAATCCGGACACCACCACTTTACGTGATAAATTTAAAGTGGGAGAAGTAATAGGCCAATATGCTGATACAATAATCTCCAGTGGCTTTAACGAAACACTGGGAGGAGTGAATATGGATGCTGCCCAGGAAGTGTTGGATGGTGTTAAAAATCAAGAATGTCAAAAGATAGCAGTCCAAAACATGGTAATTGCCGGAGAAATGGCCATAAAAGTTTCAAACCCAGGAGACACCATTATACACGTAGGGCCAGGGGCCATAACCAATTATGATGATCTTAAAGCTAAGATGATACAGGGACTGGAAGAAGGCTGTAAAAAAAAAGTTAATTAAAATAGACTATATAATATTATTTTTATTGATGATCGGAATACATCTCAGCGTTTTTTTGGCTTTGAATCATTAAAGTAATATAATAGTGCTTAAAATTCTTTATTTTTAATTTTTAATCTTGTACATTCTATGGATTGGAACCAGTTATTTATGTAGAGAGATTACAAGGAACCGTTTTTATAACATTTTTTGCGCATATTTTCATAAATATATCTTATTTGTCCACTTTTGAATAATCTATTAATAATTTTTAACATTGGAAAATTGTAAATATTTAAAAAAACATACCAATAATCCTCTATCGTAACTCAGAAAATGCCAATGAATTTGTGCTCATTTTCGATTGGGAAAATATGCAGAAAGCAAAAGAATTTTTTACTTCTGAATCACTTAAAAAAGTTCTTAAAAATGGAGGAGCAGAGTTAATAGAAACTATTTATCTAGAAGAGATAGAAAAAGCCACTTAAAAGGATTTTAATTAGGAACAATCAATAATCTTCTCATACTTCCCAACCATAATCTAATTAATTGCTCAATAATATGTAAGTTCTTTTTTTTAATGCCCATGGACTAAAAGGTGAAAAAAATGAAAAATTCTTTAAACAGGGGGATTAAGGGTAGAATACTGGATGAAGAAGGAAATCCCCTCGGAGGGTTGATTGTAATAGCAGAAGGCGCTGGAAGTGTAGAAAGAGAAATACAGGAAAACCCCATAGTTAAATTTACTGAAAAATATTCACCTATCCCTATAAAAAAGGACTATGAGCTAGGTAAATCAAAAACAGATAAAAAAGGATACTACAATATAAAATATTCCCCCAGTAAATATAAAAATATTTTCGACGATAAACCAGATATCTGGGTGGTTGTTAAGGATACCCTGAATTCATCAGAACTTTACAAGACAGATACCATAAAAGCTGTGGATGAAGTTGTAAAAAAGGTTGGAGACATCATCATCCCACGAAACTGGGCAGAAGGATGGTATGTTACATTAGGGGGCTCGGATAAAAGTAGATTCACATTAGACAATCAGTTGGAGGTATTGATTGATAACCAGGTAGAACTGGAAAGTTTAGTGCAATCAATTAATAAAGCAGAATCCTACTTGTACCTCACTCAATTTGAATTCAATAAAGACTTCTTGGCAACATTTAACTCAAACAGTGAACCCAAGGAGTACATGGCCGATGCCCTTAAAAATGCGGGTAATAGGGGTGTGGATGTAAAGATAATTCTTAACGAAAACCTGATCATCCCGGACAGCTACCAGGAAATCCTTGAATTTTTCCAAGGAAGTGGAGTGGAAGTACGTGAATTCAAGGCCCATAAAATATTCGTGATGCATTCCAAGGTAATGATTCGGGACGGTGAAGAAGCATATGTAATTGGATCTCCCTTTAAACAGGAGTACTGGGACACATCTAAACATTTAATTAACGACTCCCGGCGTGAAGGCAGGCCAGCACATGATGTATCCATTAAAATAAAAGGAAGATCAGTTGAATACACTGAAGAATTCTTTATCCAAATGTGGAATTACATTGCAAAAGAAGGGTATCAGGGAAAAAGCATGCTAAAACTTCGGCCATCATCAACAGTTAACGGGAACTATCCTGTTCAGATTGCCAGATCAATTACACCAGGCACATTTAATAAAAAAGGGGAACTGGGCATATTTGAGGCCTACAGAAAAGCCATTGCCAAAGCAGAGGAATTCATATATATTGAAAACCAGTTCTTCACCAACAGCAACATAATAATGGCACTGAAAAACGCCTTGAAAGAAAATAATGAACTGCAGATAATAGTGGTATTGAATCAGAATCCAGATATTCCCATCTATAAAAATCGCCAGGAGGAGTGCATGAAAAAATTAGGGATTCGATCATATGAAGATAATTTAAACCATCCCCAAATTGGATTTTTCACTTTATGGTCTACAGGCTGGGAAAATAAACAGTTTAAAATACAGAGAATATATGTGCACACCAAGCTCGCTGTTGTCGACGATCTATGGGCTACTGTGGGGACTGCTAATCTTGATGGTTCATCACTCACCCATGTGAACGAACTTCCCGGCTTTTTCAATAGAAAATTCCATAGAAATATGGAGTTCAACATTCTTCTACCAGAACTGGGTAAGTATCCAAATTCAGAAGTAGAAAAAATTCGAAATTCCTTGTGGCAGGAACATCTTGGCAGCAATATATCCCAGATCCAAAAACCATCCCATGGTTGGCTTGAAATATGGCAGAAAACAGCACTGGAAAATATAAAATCATTAAACAGTTTAAAACCATTTATAAAAGGGCAAATATTACCATATTCCACTGAATCATCTGCTGAAAATCAGTTAGAGGACCTTAAAATAAAAACTGATACTTTGGAAGTTATAGAATAGGTATATTATAGATTAAAACGAAGCTTTTCCAAATCTATCTGAATCCATGTATTTATAATTGCATATTCATCCAGTTTATTTTTTTATACATTGTATCTTAGTAATGTTCCCTATTTTCTAGAACCGATCGTTATAAATATTTTCTCCAGCAAGATATTATTTGAGTCCCTTTACTGCAATTTAAATGTTACTCCATTTATATCATTAAAATAGCATATTTAAACCTTTATACTTAATTTAACAGTTCAAAACCACAACAGACTATTATAAAACGAAAATCATTATGTATTTTAATAACAAAATTACATTATTCCTATAAAACAAAAAATCAATTCAAAAAATCTAAAGAGATAAAATATTTAAAAAACACTCATTATAAATTAATCAACATACTTAGAACTGAGGAAATCCAATGGATAAAGAATCAAACAACAGAAACTACTCAAGTAGCGACGTATTTGGAGTCATCGGTGTTTGCGGAGTGGTGGGCAATTTGGTAATCCGGGTACTCTCCGATAATGGGTTTAAAGTTGCAGGTACTGATTCAAAGGCAGAAAGAGAATGTAATTTTAAATATACCTTAGATGATTACAGTATTCCACTCTATCTTGGCGGCCATCCAGAAACATTTTATAACACTTCAGATTACATCATAACCCCTCCCAGTTTACCTGTGGAATCTATTCTCCATAAAGAATTAAAGGATCGAACATTTAAAGACGAATTTCAACTTATTGAAGTGGAAGATATTCTTAGATTCATCAAACCTGGAAAGCCAGTGCTCTGTGTCACCGGGACAAATGGTAAAACCACCACAGTATCTATCTTAAAGCATATCTGTAGATATTCCGGTTTAAAACCAGCAGAGCACGGATTTAAAGATCTGCAGGGAAATATTGAATACATTCCACCACTTCAGTGCCGTTTAAATGGAGATGTGGCTGTTCTGGAAACAGGGACATTTGGAAATCCAGGGGATTTGGGTTTTGTAATTGAACGCTCCCAACCAGACTGTGGAATAATCACCAACATCACCCCAGACCACATGCATGATGATCATGATTTCCTGAAATATGCCAGAATAAAAGGAGAATTTGTAGACTATCTTAAGGATAAAAAATTAATAGTTAATGGTGACGATCCAACACTGTGGGGGTTAATTGAATCAAAGATTCCAGATTATAAGGATAAAGATATTATCACCTTTGGAGTGAAATCAAGTGAAGAATTAAGTCTTAAAAAAGGTGTTGTTAATAATAAACTATGCTGGTGCGGTAGAGAAATACCAGTAATGGAATCTATTTCCGGAATGGGAGATTACAAATGCATATGTGGTCTTGAAAAACCGGCAATTCATTATCTGGCCACTGATATAAAGGAAAACAGTTTCACCTTACATGCTAAAAAAAAGGTAGTGGAGGTGATAAATCCCCTTATCGGTCTCCATAACATCTACAACATATTAGGGGCAATAGCTGCGGCATTTGAATTCTTCAAAATACCCCTTGAAAAAATTATCAGTAATATTGAATCTTTTAATGGAGTTCCAGGTAGATTGGACTACATAGGAGAATATCAGGGTAAAACTATCATAGTTGATTATGCCCATAACCCCGATGGTGTGGGAACCGTGCTCCAGGAATTAAAGAAAATCTATAACACCATAGCCGTGGTCATCACTGTATCTTCAGAGTCAGGAGAAAGAGGAAACATTGCCATTTTAAACAAAAGCCTTGATAATGCTGACTATGTGATCCCAGCCTCATACTATTCAAGGAAAGTAGCAGACAACTTGATAAAGAAAGGAAAATCAGTATCTGATAAAATAATTTTAACAACCACCTATCCTAAGAAATTTAAAAAGGGAACCCTAGGAGCTAATTTAGAACAGATCAACCAGGGGCTTGAAACAGCCTTGAAATATGATGTTCAGGCTGTGGTTTGTATTGGAGAAGCGGCATTAAAATTCCGGGAAGAAATCCGGAAAATTGTAGCATCACCATAGGATCAATTAATTCTAAACAAAGCCTGTAAAAAATTAACTTATTTAAGCAAGGTCAAAGTTAATATATAAAGATACCATTCCATATTGTATAGAAAATTTATTTATAAGAAAAAACATTAATAGTGAAGATACAATAAATCCTCAAAAAAAGGATATATCCATATTATTCGTAGTTAAAAACTACAAAAATTTTTTTAAACTTAAATATCAAATACAATTTAATATTAACACATATTAGAGTATTAATGGTGAAAACAGGATGTTTATAAAAATAAGAAGAGATACATTAATCATCCTAATGTTGGCCTTCATGTTGATTGTTTCAGGCCGGCTTATGATCTATGTGTCTTACGCCTCCTCTGATGACACAACACAAGGTGTTCCCATTGCAGGAGTGATTGTTAAAGGAAATGACATCGTACCTACAACTACAATTAAAACTATGGCAGCAGATGTAGGATTCAGATCTGGAAGTTATATTCAGGGAGATACACTGGTTACCACCAAGCGAAAGGTACCCCTTGAGGGTGCAATAAAAAATGCGGAAACCGCGGTATCCTACTCTTCAATTCCAGGTACCCAAATATATCCTATAACAGCCGTGGATGTTAAGGTGGATAAAGTAACAGGCATAGTAACCATCAATGTTATCGAAGATTTCTCAACAGTGGTGGTGAAGTGAACATCAACCGGATAAAAATCTTAAAAATCATGGTCTTACTGGTGACAGTCTCACTGGCCATGAACACCGCAGCTGCCACTTTAAACGTTATCATCATATCTGACCCCACAGGTCAGGATCCTAACGGTGCAGCTGCAGGTAGTATGTCCTACGCCAACAATATGTTTCAATCCACCTTCATATTCTCTCCGGAAGATAAATTTGCAGTTCTATCTGGTGGTGCAGAAATGAACGAAACCAATAGGTTAGGGGCTATTGTGGATACTATCAAAAGGTTTAAAAATAATGAAACACCATCGAGTGCTGTAACTGCAGCTTCAAATTATAAAGGAATAAGAATTATGGCTGGTGGTCCAACCATAGGGGCTGCTGTAGGCGGGGATTTCTCTGTATACGTGGTAACTGTAGCTGATGATGGAACCATCATGGTATCTCCTCACAGAAACGGGCTTGCTGTCCTGCCAGCAGGTACCAAAGGCGCGATAATCCACTTAAGACACACGTCAAGCAATCCTAGTGGTGGAGACGCCGAAGTAATAAGAAGAGAAACGGCAGTGATGATCGGTGAAAAGATTAGGGATGGTTACTCCGCCACAGAAATAATGGGAGATGTCTTTAAAAAGGTATCGGTGGAGGCCAATGAAAACCACGGTGGAGGAGCAATTAACCTGGTATCTTCCATTACCACTGGAGATACATTCACACCAACTGAAGTAAACCAGCCTGGTTTCCCCATGAATGAGCCATATAGTAAATACGACCCTGAATGTGGATGGGGTGTGGCATATCCAGCAGCTGAAAGTTACAGCTCATGTCCACTGGATGGTAATCCATTGAAGACAGCTCATGCCTATGATGTTCTTAAAACCGCAATTACTATTTCGCCGACTAATGCAACGGTTAATACCTATGGAACAGACCAGCCCGGTATCGCTACCACCACATCAGAAGTTGTTAAATATTCGGTTAACAAAAATGGATTCAACGCTAACGCAATTGCACAATCAATTAACTCTGCCATTGACCGTGGACTTTTAATTGGTGTAAACCATGTGGAACCCAAGGATATCAATATCAGGGAAAATTCCAAACAGGTAGGAGTTTATTTCACACCACTAGGCGGCGGTAGAACATCACCACCATGGAATCTGCCCATCAGCTCCACATTGCTGGATATTGTGGGAAATCTACAGACTGCAATAGGGTTAATTTTAGTAGTTTTAGTACTATTTAGAAGCACATTGATCACTTCATTTATGAAAAAACGGTGATTTATAGACCATGGCAATTATTTTAATCAGGGCAGATGATAAAAAAAAGATTCTGAATGCCCTGGCAGATATAGAAAGGCATGCCCAGCTTAAAATCAATGGCAAACCTAAAATAGTACCTCCAGAACTAGCAGATGAAGTTATTGGCCGTATTTTGAAACAAAAAATTAAAAGGAAATCTAAACAGGCAGTGATGGTGCTAGTGGAGGAGGATACCACCAAAAGTATAATACAGGTGAGGAAAATACATCCTCCAGCACATCTGGTTGTTATAAGTGACGAATACAAAGATTACTCTAATTTAAAGGATATTTATGGAAAACTCACCCCCCTTAAAGGTTATTATTCCCTGAAAAAATAAATAAAACTTTTTACCTCTTTTTTATCATGGCTATATCACCAATGGTAGTACCGCCCTTGGTTGATGAAACGCTATCTTCTTGATGTTCATCATCTATTTTTTCCAATATTTGAATTTTAAGAAGTCTTTCTATCTTCCTAGCGAGCTTAATATCTGGAATCATCTTTGAAGATTCTATCCTATTAATTACTGATGTTTTTTCATTGAGTTTTTGCGCTAATTCCTCTCTTGACCAATTATTTCTTTCCCTTGCTGTTCTAATCAGTGTATTATAGTCTTCAGAGACTTCATATGATGGTTCTCTTGATCTAAGACGGCTAGGGGGTGTTCTTGGTTTTACTGGCCTTGGTGGTTCCTTTTGTACTTTACCAAATTTTGAACACTCATTACATGTTTGCATTATTGAACCATCGATTTTAACACGAACTGGCCTACCAGGTAACTTTTTTCCACAAATCTCGCATCTCATGGGCATCCCTTTAAATTGTATATGTATAATTTTACACCTCAATATTTAAATATTATTAGGGATAATAGTTGACTATATAACACATTAAAATAATTAATTTTTTTAATAATGAAAAAAGATTAGGAGTGAACCAGGATCATGGAAAACATGTCTCCCAGCGTTTTAAAAAAAATCGAAGACTTAAAAAAAGAGATTAAAATCCTTAAGGAGGAAAATACAAAAACCAAACGTAATTTAATGTGGAAGGTAAGGAAGCTCGAAAAGGATAAAGTATTACTTGAAAATGAAAAAATGCGGATTGAAAGAGAGGTAAAATCTCTCAGAGGAGAAATAGAAAGATTCAGATCTCCACCACTGGTAATAGCAACCGTAACCGAATTACTGGACGATGGTAAAGTAGTTGTTAAAAGCAGTACCGGACCGCACTTTGTTATTGGATATTCACGTTTCTTAGATGAAAAATCTTTAGAGCCCGGAGCTAGAGTGGCCTTAAACCAGCAGACCTTCAGCATAGTCAACGTACTTCCTTCTGAAAAAGACCCCCTTGTTACAGGTATGGAAGTTGAAGATAAACCAGGTGTAAATTATGAACAGATAGGTGGATTAGAAGAACAGGTAGTTGAAATTAAAGAAACTGTAGAACTACCACTTAAGAAGCCTGAACTATTCACTAAAATAGGAATAGAACCACCAAAAGGAGTTCTATTATACGGTCCTCCAGGTACTGGTAAAACCCTTCTGGCCAAGGCAGTGGCCGAGGAAACCCATGCCACTTTCATCAAAATAGTTGCCTCAGAATTCGTTAAAAAATACATAGGGGAAGGAGCACGATTGGTGCGTGGCGTGTTTGAACTCGCCAAGGAAAAAGCACCCAGCATAATCTTCATAGACGAAATCGATGCCATAGCCGCCAAAAGACTTAAAAGCTCAACCAGCGGAGACCGCGAAGTACAACGTACATTAATGCAGCTTCTCGCGGAGATGGACGGATTCGAGGGGCGAGGTGATGTGGGAATCGTCGCAGCCACCAACAGACCAGATATCCTGGATCCAGCACTCTTACGTCCAGGTAGATTCGACCGATTCATCGAAGTACCCATACCCAACGAAGTTGGCCGTATGGAAATACTCAAAATCCACTCCACAAACATGTCCCTAGAGGAAGTTGACCTCCAAACCATCGCAAATCTCACAGAAGGAGCTTCCGGAGCAGACCTGAAAGCAATCTGTACCGAAGCAGGAATGTTTGCCATTCGAGAAGAGCGAACTGTAGTAACCATGAACGATTTCATGGATGCTGTAGATAAAATAATCGGAATGGAAAGAGAAGAAGAGATGAGGAAGGAAGCAGGGGTAATGTACGGTTAAGTTCCAATTATGGAACTTATTTCTTATTTTTTTTAATTAATTCATTCATTAAATTGGTTCAATAAATTTAATTTTTATAAAATTTTTTTTATAAAATTTGGACTTTTTTTTCTTTTTTAAAATGGGAATCTATATACATAGCCCATATCAACTAGCTAATAGGAGATGAATATAATGTGGATATATATCATAATTGGAATAATAGTACTGCTAATTGTAGGAATCATAGTCGCACTTTACAATGGCTTAATAGGTGCCAGGAATAAGGTGCAAAATGCATGGTCCCAAATTGATGTTCAGCTTAAAAGAAGGGCCGATCTAATTCCCAACTTGGTGGAAACAGTCAAAGGCTATGCAAAACACGAGAAAGGCGTATTTGAAAGAGTCACCGAAGCAAGATCAGCAATTATGACTGCCGATACTGTTAAACAAAGTCAGGAAGCAAATGACATGCTAACTGGTGCATTAAAATCCCTTTTCGCTGTTGCTGAAAATTATCCTGATCTTAAAGCCAACCAGAATTTCCTGGACCTGCAAAGACAGCTTTCAGAAACTGAAGATAAAATCGCCTATTCACGCCAGTTCTACAACGACACAGTTCTCATGTTCAACAACAAATGCCAGATGTTTCCCAGCAATATCATAGCCAACACATTTAACTTTGAGATAGCTGAGTTCTTTGAAACTGAAGAAGCAACCAGGACAGTGCCAGAAGTAGAATTTTAGGTTTGAAAAAATATATTAAAAATAAATAAAAATTTTAGAGGGATAAAAATGAATAGAATTAAAATTTCCTCCATTTTTCTTATTTTAATCCTTGCATTATCCTTACTCCCAGTTATGGGTTTAATTGCTGCTGCCGAGGGGAGTTACACTATTCCCCATGCAACATTCGATCTCTATGTCCAGGAAGATGGAAATTTAAGGGTTAAAGAAACTCTGCACTACTCTTTTGATGGAACTTTCAACGGTGTTTACAGAGATATACCGATACAAACTGGAGAAAGGATAGAGAATATAAACGTATCAACCGAGGGGGCTTACTCAACATATGTAGTCACTAATAATAGTGACATGACATCGTTAAAGATATATCTTTACTCTGATTCTGCTAAAACTTTCCCCATATCCAATAAAGATGTAGTGGTAACTATTGAATATAATTTCATTAACGTGGTAAAGATCTACAACGATGTTGCCGGTCTACAATTCAAGGTCTGGGGTGAATATTGGGATGTGGATGTGGGAGGAATAACCACCAACGTGCACCTGAAGTCCCAGGAAGGAGTTAAGTACTGGTTGAATCCACCCTACTATGTTTCTAGTGATACATGGGATGGTTCTGTTTTAAACATCAATACCAATTCCATTTCTCCTGGAAACTTCTTCGAAGTACGACTGGCCATTCCAAAGGATCAGTTCGCTACAAACACTCCCTATGCTCAAATAATTAACAACGATGGATTACCCATAATGGAAAAAATTCAACAGGACTATCAAAACCAGTTGAACTTCTACACCATATTATACTCTTTACTGGCAGTTTTAATGGTGTTAAGCGTAGGTATACCCATCTTTTCATATCTAAAATATGGAAGGGAACCTGAAAGCACCTACCATGGAACTTACGAACGTGAACTACCCACCAATGATCCACCTGCGGTGGTCAACGCCATTTCTGGGAAAGGAAAGGGCAAGCAAGTTGGAACACCAACCATGGAAGGATTCCAGGCCACAATCATGGACCTCATCAACCGGGGATATCTTGGTGTTTCCACTGAAGGGGAAGGAAAGAAAAAATCCATAAACCTGGAACTAAAAACAGGAGATTTAGAAGATCTTGATCAATTCGAAAAACACATCATATACTTTTTTAGAAGAATGTCATCTAATGATGTGGTAAATTTAAAAAAGATGCAAAAAAGACTGAAAAATAAAAGTACAGCAAAGTCATTTAAGAGTTCTTATGATTCATGGGCATCTGATTTGGAAATAGATTACTTAGAAGAAAAAACCGACCAATTATTCATTAAAACCGGAGCTACATATATTAAATACTATGGAATATTGGCCATTATAGTCGCTGGGGTAGTGGGTTACTTCACAATATTAGATCCTTTACCCGCAGCTACCTATGCCTTTATAGCTTCCATAATCATGGGGATTGCAGGAATAATTTCAATTATATTACCCCAGAAGGTTGGTGGTCGCTGGACACAGGAAGGTGTAGATTACGATGCTAAATGGCAGGCATTTAAAAAATATATTCAGGACTTCTCTTTAATCAAAGAATATCCTCCAGAATCAGTTATTGTCTGGAACCAGTTTTTAGTTTACGCAACAGCTCTTGGTGTGGCAGATAAAGTTGAAAAATCAATGAAGATGTCACTACCAAAGGAAGATCTTGACCAGAATAACCTGTACAACTTCCACTACTATGGAGGCAGCGCCATCCTATTATCCAGCCTAAATACAGGTATGAGCACTGCTACCGAGGGTGAAGGTAATGATGGTTTCGGAGGATCCGGCGGAGTCGGAGGAGTCGGTGGAGGATCCGGCGGAGGGGGCGGAGGAGCATTCTAAAACCCCCTGAATTAATTTTTTTAAAATGTTAGCAGATTTTAAACAGGGAGGTAGGTAAATGGCAAAAAAAATAGAAGCTGGTTTGTTAATAATTGCCATATTTTTAGTGGTAGTTGCTGTATCAGGATGTGTAACATCACCCATTAAAGTAGTGGTAAATTATCCTGGTAGCTGGAATGGTACCATAACCACAGAAGATGAAACACGAACAATAGAAGGCACCGGTGAACAAACAATTGATCTAGGCATGTATGTTGGTAGTTTGAAAGTTGATGTTGAAAAGAAGGATAAAGACTCCAATGAGACACTATCCATACAGTTGATGAGAGGAGATGAAACAATAAACTCTGCAAATTCCTCGGTTAGTGGTGGTGGCGAATTAGACGATGCAATATTGAGCGTTTATTTAACTGGTTAACATTTTTTTTTTATTTTTTTAAAAAAATTATCATACTATTTCATAATGAATTTGTACCCAATTTTTGGTTCTAGAAGATTTCGTAATTTATCTTCGAACTGTTTTCTGTATTTTTTAGCTCCAAGATTGTATCTTGGTGTAAATGAAGTTGAAGTTATTTCCAGATATGTAATCAAAAAATTACTATAAAGTTCAGCTTTTTCAATCTCATAGTAGGCAATAACCCTTGGATTAGGCAATGCCTTAAGATCAGTGCTCAAATCTATTTTTTTATTTATGTCTTCAATTATTTGCCCTCCAGATGACATGTTCATTATATTATGAACAAATTCATCTTTTGATCCTTCAATCTCTATCAAGTAGTTAGTGGTGAAAAGGACGTTTTTAGGTTCACCATCCTTCTTCATTGATGAATCTGATGTCTTGATTGCAGCGATTACAAATTCTGGAGAATCGAAAGAATTATCGGCAGACTCATTACATTGATGTAGTGGTTTTCCACAGTTGGCACAAAAATTGAAACGAGGTGTTCGAAGTCCACAGTGGGGGCAGTAAATTCCTTCCATATAACTCATTCCCTATTAAACAAATTACATTGTTAATAATCAATTTGTATTATATACAGAAAAATTAATGCATTAATTATTGTAATGTATGACAAAATAAATAGTATAAACATTCAATACCATAATAGTGTAATGATGACCAGTTCAACACGGAAACTAATATTAATACTAGTTGTTATTCTATCAATAGTAGTAGTCTCCTGTTTGACTCTACTTGATAATGCACCTGAAAGGGATTATGAAAATGAACATTTAAGTCTCAAGGTACCTGCTAACTGGTCAGTAGACGAAGAAAATGACAGTGAATATAATCTCGCCATTTTAAGGCCGTTAAATGCCCGTTATCCATACATCATTGTTACAGGCTATGACAGAAATATGGAAACACCCTCAGATTACATCGACCATATCATCAAGATGTATCCAATAGAAGAACCCAGATTTGAGGTTGTTACCCGCGAAACTGTGGATGTTAACGGTGGTAAAGGAGAGAAACTGGTATATATAAGCACTGCCCATGATGATATCCTCTTTATCGGCCCTGATCACTACTTCGCAGTGGTGATATTTGAGACAACTAACCAGAGCATTACAATTAGTACCAGCGAAACAACGGAACACACCTTCTATTCCCAAATTGAACCAGCCCTGGATGTGGTTTTAAATTCCATTAAAATTAAGGAAAATTAAGAATACCAATCTAAGGAGTATTTAGATCCTGTCTAAGAAGTATTTCATTGTATGAATATAATATCAAGCCAATGATGAACCCTATGAGCTCTGAACTGTGATGAATGATGGGCGAGCTGAGGCTTATTCTAATTTATTTATTTCATCTACCACATCATCTACACTGTTGAAGATTGTTTTACCCTTTAATTCACTTAATTCTGGCCGCATAACCATCACTATGTGAATGCCCAGTTCCAGTGCAGCTTCTAATTTCGAGTGGGTCCCGCCCGACTTGCCACTTTCCTTGGTTACCACCACTGTAATATCATATTCTTTCATTAATGCCTGGTTAAATTCCTTTGAATAAGTACCCTGCATGGCTACGATGTTTTGTGGAGGTATACCCGCTTCTTGACATTTTTCTATTGAAAAAATTGTAGGGAGTATACGGGCAACTATCCTGTGGGGATAGATCTTTCCGGTTAAATGATGAAGTGTCATAACACCTGCCAGATGTAATATACGGCTGTCACCTAACTTTACAATCTCATCAACGACTTCATTGAAGTTATCCACTCTATGGATCAGTTCATTATCGGGAATATCGAGCGTAGGCCTATCAAAACGTATGTATGTTATTTTTTCTGTTTTAGAGGCTTTTATTGCATTTTTTGTTGCATCTGATGCAAAGGGGTGGGTGGCATCAATTAACACATCTATCTCATGGTTTCTTATAACTTCGGTCAATTTAACGGAATCAAAACGTCCAACCAGGACTTTATCAGCCCCTGCATTTTTAGCAAGTTTTCCCCCGTTGATGGAGATAGCAGTGGCTAAGATATAATTACCTGTACTTGAAAGCTTCTTAATTATTTTTCGTGCATCACTGGTCCCTGCCATCACCATTAAATTCATTATAATACACCAAGTTTATTTTTTTACAATTTTCTCAACTATCCAGTCACTTACCAGGATGGTGCTTGCAATTATGAGGACAATAACCCAATCAATCGGTCCGAGTGCTGTGGTCCTGAATACTCCCTGTAGGAATGGTAAATATATCACGGCTAATTGGAGCAGGAATGAAGCTCCCACAGCTACAAATAGGAATTTATTTGAGATCTTAGAGGATAATCCCTTATCAGCACGGCAATTGAATACGTTGAATATTTGATACATGACGAAGACGGTGAATGCCATGGTCATGGCCTTAATGAGTTCTGTACCGTTGGTAAGGAGGTAGAAATAAAGTGCCAGTGTCCCCACCGTCATTACAATTCCTGCGGTGGTGATTTTGATCAGGTTCTTACGCGGTATGATCTCCTCTCTTAAGGGAGGCCGTTCCATTATGTTTTGTTCTGGTGGTTCAACTCCCAGTGATTGTGCAGGTGGTCCATCCATGATAATGTTTATCCATAATACCTGTATGGGGTTAAAGGGGATGGGTAACCCCATTATAGATGAAGAGGTTATGGTTAATATTGCACCTATGTTAGTCGATAACTGGAATCGTACGAAACGGCGTATGTTGTCAAATATGGTTCGTCCTTCACGCACTGCTTTGATTATGGTGGCGAAATTATCATCCTGTAGGAGCATATCCGCCGATTCCTTTGCAACGTCGGTACCGCTTCCCATGGCCACACCGATTGCAGCTTTTTTAAGCGCAGGTGCATCGTTAACTCCATCTCCTGTCATGGATGCTACGTTGCCTGTTTGTTTAAGGGCTTCAACTATGCGTACCTTCTGTTCTGGGAATACTCTAGCGTATACACTGATATCATTGACCATGTCCAGGAATTCATCGTTACTGAGATTGTCCAGGTCTGAACCAGTAAGTGCTAATATTTCATCGCCATCTACAATTTTCAATTCCCGGGCTATGGCCACTGCAGTGTCTTTATGATCTCCTGTAATCATAACAACTTTTATACCTGCCTTTTTAGCAACAGCAATGGCATCTCTTGCTTCATCCCGTGGTGGATCCATCATACCCACAAGACCCGCAAATATGAGATCATTCTCCAGGGCATCTTTATTTTCCAGGTCTTCCCGGGGATCTAACTTACGATAGGCAAATCCGAGAACTCTTAATGCATTTTCAGTCATTTCCTTCAGGTTATTCATAACATCATGGATATCTTCTGATTTTAATGCGCGGACAGCATCTTTCCCTTCAATATGGGTGCATCTCTGTAAGAGTACTTCGGGCGCTCCCTTAACCAGAACATAACGGTCATCTTCAAACTGATTTACCGTGGTCATCCTTTTTCGTGTACTGTCCAGTGGTATCTCCAGTAATCTGGGATATGTTTCCTCCAGTTCCTTCCGGTGATAACCATTTGCAGCAGCATATTTTAGCAGTGCTGCATCGGTAGGATCACCCAGCACTTTCTCATAGGAGTAGGTCGCATTGTTACAAAGGGAAGATATGGTGTTCACCATCTTTGATTCCTCAACCCTTGTATCACGTACATTCATCTGGTTTAAGGTTAGAGTTCCTGTTTTATCGGTACAGATTACATTACAAGAACCAAGGGTTTCAACTGCCAGGAGTTTACGGACTATGGCATTGCTCTTGGCCATTCTTTGCATTCCCAATGCTAAAGTGAGTGTCAAAATAGCGGGTAAACCTTCCGGTACAGCCGCCACTGCTAGTGATACTGCAGTCATGAAATTATCCACCAGGGGGATTCCCTGCAGGTAACCCAGTACAAATACCAATGAACAAACTACCAGGGCCAACAATCCCAGTGTCTTTCCCAGACTGGCTATCTTCTGTTGTAGTGGCGTAGATTCACTTTCTTCCTGGATCATCTCCGCGATTTTCCCAATCTCGGTGCCCATTCCAATTCCAACCACCACTCCCTTTCCACGGCCTGATGCCACACCTGTTTCCATAAATGCCATGTCATCGGCATCATGATCATCAGAAAGAATCGCTTCGGTACTTTTATCAACAGGAAGTGATTCACCAGTCAGAGCAGATTCATCAACGAGCAAGTCGTAGCTTTCTACTATTCTGAGATCAGCAGGGACTTTATCTCCTTCCTCTAGAATTACGATGTCCCCCAGGGTTAGATCACCGGCTGTTACCTTTTGCTCCTGGCCGTCCCTTATAACCACAGCTTCGGCAGATATCAGTCCTTTTAGTTTTTCCATGGCTTTCTCTGCACGGAATTCCTGGATGAACCCTACTGTGGCATTTATAAGCACAACAATCAAAATAACGATCGCATCCAATGTGTCACCCACAAAATAGGCAGCAACTGCGGCTATGATCAAAATTAAAATTAATATGTCCATGAACTGGCCTAAAAATAGTTTTATAGGTCCAGGTTTCTCTTCTTCAACCAGCTCGTTTTTACCATACTTTGACAGGTTTTCCTGGGCTTGACTGCTGGTTAAACCATTTATATCAGAATTAAGTTTTTTTAACGTTTCTTCTATACTTAATTTCTTCCAATCCATTGCAAGAGCTCCATCTTCTACGAATATCTATTCCATTCCTAAAATTAACAGATTATTTACATTTAAGTTTAAAAAAAACTGCTTTCTTGTAATTTACTAACTCAAAATCTCGTGTATTTATACTATCAATGGATAATAATTTTACAATTAAATCTGATTCCACTTCACGTGCAACCGTTATCAGGCAGGGATGTAGCTCTTCCGGGGGTCTTATTGAATAGATAAGTTCCGCACCCTTATATATTTTTAAGTCTGGGTTGCAAATATTATCTTGGATGATATCAGGTGAAGGTATAATATCTGTCATGATGATATTAAAGTTAAGATTCTGCAGATCCCGAGCAACCTCAGAAAAAGTGCCCACACCTACTTCCACTATCTTATGGGCATGATCATAATTTCTTTGAATATAATGGGTGAAACTACTCCACATTTAATCAACATCCTTGATATTTATGATGATAAGAGAATTCAGACGGCAGGATATTAACAGGGTCCTTGAAATCGAAGAAGAATCCTTCAAAGATCCCTACCCTGTGGATATACTCATAGATATTTTCAACTTGGGAGCCGGATTTTTAGTTGCTGAGCATGATAATATTATTGTGGGATATATTATATTTTGGATCAGATATGAAGATGAGGGACATATCATATCCATAGCCGTGGATGAAGAACACCGCAGAAAAGATGTTGGGACCCAGCTGGTAGAAGCTGCATTAAAAATATTCAAACGTTATAATATAGACAAAATTAAATTAGAAGTAAGAATAAGCAATAAAAAAGCGATAGATTTCTATAATAACAATGGATTTATCGAAAAGGAAGTTCTTAAGGATTATTATGAAGATTATGAAGACGCAGTACTAATGGATATTAATTTAAATGAAAAATAAGAAATATGAAGATGAATTGGAAACACTAATTTTTACCACAAAAAAATTTAACATTTCCTTAAATAAGGTGATATAATGCCAGAAGAAGCAAAATTAGCCCTGGAAGATGGGACAATATACAAAGGGGAGGCATTCGGTTTTGAAACAATAAAAACAGGTGAAGTGGTCTTTACTACAGGAATGACTGGATACGTTGAATCCTTAACTGACCCCTCTTATAAAGGCCAGATATTGTTGTCCACTTATCCTTTAATAGGCAATTATGGAATAAGCAGCGAATGGTTTCAATCAGATGGTATAAAAACTGAAGGATTTATTGTGAGAGAACAAAATCCGTATCCATCCCATATTAAATCTGAAATCAATCTACCTGATTTCCTAGTGGAACAGGAAATACCAGGTATCAGTGGAATTGACACCAGATCCATGACCATTAAGATAAGGGAACATGGAACCATGAAGGGTGCCCTGGCCACAACAGATATTGAAGATCAGGAACTCATACAAATGGCCAGGAAACAACCAAATATTGAAGATCTAGATCTGGTGGATCAGGTTTGTGTTGATGAGCCGAAGATATTAGGAGAAGAATTTAAACATAGAGCAGTTGTTCTGGATTGTGGAATTAAACAGAACATCATTAATGCCCTGCTGGAGAGGGAGATAGGGCTGGTTATTATACCCTATAAAACAGATGTGAAGGACATCCTTGATTATGACCCGGAAGCTTTACTAGTTTCCAGCGGTCCTGGTAATCCAACCAGGATTAAAGAAGCTGTGCAGAATGTTAAAGACCTTAAAGAGAAAATGCCAATATTCGGAATATGTTTAGGTCAGCAGATAGTTGGCTTATCCTTCGGAGCCAAAATTTATAAGATGAAATTCGGCCATAGAGGAATAAACCAGCCTGTTAAAGATTTAATAACCGGGCAGGTGAGTATAACCTCACAAAATCATGGTTTTACTGTTGATCCTAAATCCGTGGAAGATACTCCACTTAATGTGAATCAGATTAATTTAAATGATGGTACTCCTGAAAGCTTGGAACATGAAGAACTCCCCATATTCAGTGTACAGTACCATCCTGAAGCCGGACCAGGGCCACATGACACTGACTATTACTTCGATTATTTTGCTGATATGTTAAAGAATTATTAAAAAAATGGAAGAGGATCATAGATGCCACGTGATACAGATATAAATAAAGTTCTTATCATAGGCTCAGGACCAATAAATATTGGTCAGGCAGCCGAATTTGACTATTCAGGTTCACAAGCATGTAAATCTTTAAGAGAAGAAGGAATAGAAACCGTGCTGGTTAACAGTAATCCAGCCACCATCCAAACCGATATAAACATGGCTGATCGAGTTTACGTCGAACCATTAACCCCAGAAATAGTTGCTAAAATCATCGAAAAAGAAAAACCAGACGCCATATTACCAACCATGGGTGGTCAGACAGGTTTGAATATAGCCACTGGACTGGAAAAACTGGGAGCGCTTGAAGGTATTAAAGTGATCGGATCATCAGTGGAAACCATTAGAAATGTTGAAGACCGTGACCTATTTGGAAGTTTAATGGATGGACTAAATGAACCTGTTCCAAAAAATAGAGCAGTTACATCTTTAGATGAAGCCCTGGAAGCAGTGCAAAAAATAGGTTACCCTTGCATTGTGCGTCCAGCATTTACCCTTGGTGGAACTGGGGGCGGAGTAGCCCATAATGAAGAAGAACTTCGTGAAGTGGTTACCAGAGGACTCGATATGAGCTATATCAACCAGGTGCTCATTGACGAATCTGTATTGGGATGGAAAGAATTTGAATTTGAAGTTATGCGGGATAAAAAGGACACCTGTATTATAATATGTAACATGGAAAACATCGACCCCATGGGTATTCATACAGGGGAAAGT
The DNA here is from genome assembly GCA_002494495.1 of Methanobacterium sp. UBA294. Lineage (GTDB taxonomy): Archaea > Methanobacteriota > Methanobacteria > Methanobacteriales > Methanobacteriaceae > Methanobacterium_A. The sequence continues at coordinate 50,696 of DACB01000006.1, read as the reverse complement.
ATCGTTGTTGCCCCGAGCCAAACACTCTGTGATTTAGACAATAAAATTCTCAGGCGTGCTTCAATAAAAATTATAAGAGCTCTAAAGATTCAGGGTGGATGTAATATACAATTTGCAGTTAACCCTGAAACTGGTGAATACAAAATTATTGAGGTTAATCCCCGGGTAAGCCGAAGCAGTGCCCTGGCTTCTAAAGCAACCGGGTATCCCATTGCAAAGATATCCTCCAAGATCGCTGTGGGCTTGACCCTGGATGAGATACAAAATGACATCACCAAGGAGACACCAGCATCATTTGAACCAACACTGGATTATGTGGTGGCTAAAATTCCAAGATGGCCTTTCGACAAATTCAAAGGAATAAATAAAGAAATTGGAGTTCAGATGAAGTCCACGGGAGAAGTTATGTCAATCGGCCGAACACTGGAAGAATCCATACACAAAGCAATAAGATCCCTGGATATTGGAAGATATGGTTTTGATGACGTAGAGTATACTGATGAAGAATTAATAAACCCTACAGACAATAGATTATTCCAGATTTACACTGCTCTTAAATCAGGAAAGAATATTGAAGAAATATGTGAACTAACCAATATAGATCCCTTATTCATAAGGAAAATTGAAAATGTTATTAAATTCGAGACCCAGCTAATGGACGGGGCAGATGAAAATGGGTTGAATCTAAATATATTAAGAAAAGCTAAAAGGATGGGCTTCTCGGATCGAAAATTATCTGAAATAACCAGATTCTCTGAATACAACATTCGAAATATGAGAATTGAAAAAAACATCACCCCAACTTACAAGATGGTTGACACCTGCGCCGCGGAATTTGAAGCAAAAACACCTTACTACTACAGCACTTATGAGGATGAAGACGAAGTAGCGGTTTCCAACCAACAAAAGGTAATTATAATTGGAGCAGGACCTATAAGGATTGGACAGGGAATAGAATTTGATTACTGTTGCGTCCATGCTGCCATGGCACTCAAGGATGAAGGTGTGGAAACCATAATCATAAATAACAACCCTGAGACGGTTAGTACTGATTACGATATCTCCAGCAAGCTATACTTTGAACCCCTAACCCTGGAAGATGTAATGGGCATAGTCAACAAGGAGAAGCCTGATGGTGTGATTGTGCAGTTCGGTGGACAAACATCCATCAACCTGGCCGTGCCCTTGGCAAAGGAGGGAGTGACCATACTGGGAACACCCCATGAAAGTATTGACAGGGTGGAAGACAGGGAAAGATTTACCCAGGTTTTAAACAAACTTGAAATACCCCAGGCTGATTATGGTATTGTCTATTCATTTGAAGATGCCCGTAAGGCAGCGGAACGCATTGGTTTCCCTGTCCTGGTCAGACCTTCCTATGTGCTTGGTGGAAGGGCTATGGAAATAGTCTATGATGATCAGGAGCTGGAGGAGTACATGAAAGAGGCTGTTCGGATATCACCAGAACATCCCATACTGGTGGATAAATTCCTGGAAGATGCTATAGAAATTGATGTAGATGCCCTCTGCGATGGAGAAGAAGTGTTCATCGGAGGTATAATGGAGCACATTGAGGAAGCAGGAGTTCATTCTGGAGATTCTGCCTGCGTAATTCCCCCACAGAGCATGCCTTCAGATGTGCTGGAAAAGATCAAGGAATACACCAAAAATCTGGCCCTGGAACTGGATGTGGTGGGATTGATGAACATCCAGTACGCAGTCACCACTGAGGATTCCAAGCTGTACATACTTGAGGCTAATCCCAGAGCCAGCCGTACAGTGCCTTTTGTAAGTAAGGCGGCGGGAATACCCTTGGCCAAGATAGCCGCACAATTAATGGTAGGGCATAAACTTGCGGATTTCGGGCTTGAAGATGAATTGAAAATCGACCATGTAGCTGTTAAAGAATCTATATTCCCATTTATTAAATTACCAGGTTCAGATTCTGTGTTAGGCCCAGAGATGAAGTCCACTGGAGAGAGTATGGGTATAGATGAAAGTTTCGGAGTATCATACTATAAAGCCCAACTATCCGCTGGTATGAAGCTCCCTAATGAAGGCAAACTGTTCATAAGTGTCCGTGACGCAGACAAGGACAGAATACTAGATATTGTTAAAGAAGCAGAAGAACTGGGATTCGAATTAATAGGAACTGATGGAACGGCTAAAGCAGTTGCTGATGAAGTAAAAATCAGCATTATAAATAAAGTAAGTCAAGAATCTCCAAACATTAAAGAATCCATCTTAAATGGGGATATAAAACTCATTATAAACACCCCTTCCGGGAAACAGTCTGCAGACGACAACTACCTCATAAGGAGAATGGCTGTTGAACTGGGAATACCCTATGTCACCACACTTGCTGGGGCTCGTGCAGCCTTAAATGCTGTTAGAGCTATAACAAAGGACGAAATTGGGGTTAAATCTTTAAATGAATATCATAATGATTTAGAATAATAAAATCTCTAAGTAATTAATTTTTTAACCAAAAACGGTCGTTTTGTAAATGATCACCATTCGAGATGCTACCGTTCTCTACGGAGATAATCTGAAAGAGATCAAGGCCAATATACTTATTTCTGATGGGGAAATTGTGGAAGTTTCCCCCCAGGCAAGTAAAGGGAAAATCATAGATGCACGGAGATGTATAATAGCCCCTGCCTTTATCAACTCCCATGTACACCTGGGAGATTCTGTGGCTATGGACCAGGGTGATGGAAAGTCCATAGAGGAAATTGTCAAACCTCCTGAAGGTATTAAACACCGCATACTTGCCGAAACTCACTATTCTACTTTAATTAATTTTATGAAAAGTTCCATGTGGGAAATGCTGAAAACCGGTACCACCACCTTTATCGACTTCCGTGAAGGGGGTAATGAGGGTATAAACATCATAAATGAAGCATCAGAGGAAGTTCCCATACGCAACATAGTTTTAGGAAGGCACGAATCATTTTTAGATCCCCATATTAACCAGCGTGAATTAATGAAAAGGATACTGGAACTACTGGAAAGTTGTGACGGAATAGCTCCCAGTGGTCTTGGAGAGATAACTGATGAGACAGCCACTGCAATAGTACAAAAAACCAGGGAATCTGGTAAATTATCTGCCATACATGTGGCTGAATATGAACAGGTGCAGCTGGATTCACTTAACACTAAAGGGAAAACTGAAGTACAAAGAGCCATTGATGCCGGCTTCAATCTTTTAATACACCTAACTTCCCCTTTAAAAGATGACATAAAACAGGTAGCCAAAAGTGGAACGCCTGTTGTTTGCTGTCCCCGATCCAACGGCTCCCTTGCAGTGGGCATACCTCCCATCAAGAAGATGTTCGAGGAAGGTATCCAGATTCTTTTAGGTACCGATAATATAATGTTCAATTCCCCTAACATGCTTAGAGAAATGGAGTATACACTTAAAATCACACGAGCATATTATAAGGAGTATTTCCCCCCTGAAGAAATAATTAAAATGGCAACTGTTACTGCGGGTAATGCACTTAACTTAAATACAGGATCAATAATGGAAGGTAAATTAGCAGACCTCATAATAGTAGATCAAATTTCAGGTAACCCCTACTTATCTATAATTAACCGCACAGAACCGAGTAACATCAAGCATGTGATAAGCGATGGACAGATCATCCTATAAAAAAAGGGACATTTGGAATTTCCATTTAAAAAAAAATATTGAAACAATTTATATTAATGAAAACATATAAACCAATATTTCATAATTATAATATGAATAGATTGGAATTAATATTAATATGAATAGATTGAATCTTTCTTATACTTCGCAATCTTTTAACATGATCAAATAAGAGGTGAATCTATGTACAATAAGATATTATTACCTACAGATGGATCAAAATACGCCAATAAGGCAGCCCAACACGCTATATGGACAGCAGGTCAGAGCGGAGCAGAAATCATAGCTTTAAATGTAGTGGATACTTCTTCGTTGGTAGGTCTTCCAGCGGAAGACCTCAGTATTAGAGTTACTGAAATATTAAAAGAAGAAGCCAAGCAAACCATGGCCAAAGTAGAAGAATTGGTTGAAGAATTTAAGAAAGAGAAAGGCCTAAATAAGGATATTAAATTAATTAAAGAAATTAAAGAAGGATCACCTGCAGATATCATATTGAAAACCGTAGAAGATGAAGGGGTGGATCTCATTGTAATGGGAACCTCTGGAAAGCATGGTTTAGATAGATTTTTACTGGGAAGTGTAACAGAAAAGGTGGTAAGATCAGCTAATTGTCCTGTTTTGGCTGTACATTAAACTTTATTTTTTTAAAGATTATTTTTAATTAAGGACTGGAGTATCAAAATGCTAGTAAAAGATATAATGACAGAGAACGTATATCACATTCAGGTTCCTGGAAATCGAGCTAATGCAATGGAACTAATGAGAAAAAAGAATGTATCAGGGTTACCCGTAGTAAAAACCAGTACTAAAAAGCTGGTTGGAATTATTAGTCGATCAGATCTTATTAAAAATCCTGATGAAGAACAAATAGCACTTATCATGACTCGAGATATTATAACAGTGGATCCCAATGATAACATCAAAGACGCAGTAGAAAAGATGCTTAAATATAATATTAGAAGGGTACCTGTAGTTGAAGATGATGAACTCGTGGGACTGATAACTGCATCTGATATAATAAATAAAGCCCTGTGGAAAATGGATATCACAGATCCAGTGGAAAACTTCATGATAAAAAGTATGCCCACCACATGGGAAAGAACCCCATTAAATATAGCATTTGAAGTAATGAGATACTTCGGTCTTAAAGTTCTTCTAGCACTCAACAAGGACGGTAAATTAACCGGAATATTAACTGAAACAGACTTTATAGCAGAAGGTGAAATAATATCAGAAAGGACTGTTCACAACACCTCGGTAGGTACCGAGGGAGATAAATGGTCGTGGGACAGCACAAATGTACTTTATGTCATTAAAAATCGTCTTAAATTTTCAGATAAAGAAGTTAAAGATGTTGCAGCAACTGATCTGGTTATTGTAACCACCAAAACTTCGGTTAAAGAATGCTCCAATAAGATGAGACAGAAAAAGATAGAACAAGTACCAGTTATAAATGTTGAAGGCGAACTGGTGGGATTGGTAAGAACTACCGATTTAATTAAAGCACTAAGCGATTAACATGTCTGAAACTCCAAGTTCTGAAAGTATGTCTGATATATCCCAATCCAGTACATCTGATACGGATTTACAGGAAATTCCGAAGCCAATTTTGAAGATTAAGTCCCGTGATGGGGACATAAATATAATTGGCAAATATAAGGGTGAAGTATCCATAAAGCCCATAAATTTGAAGTTCATCATGGCCAATTTATGGTGGGAAAAATCTCCTGAACTGGAGACCTTCTTCAATGTTATGGAATTAACCATTAAAAGAGCGTTAAGAGAAGTCTATCCCCATCACAAACTTTCAATTGACTATCGTTACTGTGCAAATGATCAGCTGGAAGAGGCATCAGAAATAGTGGTGCAGATAGATGATCTTAAAGCTGATGATACTGAAGTGAAAGTAGAAGGAGATAGCATAATACTAATGGGAAAAGATGATCGTGGATTTTTTAAGAAAATCACGAGCTTCCGCCGTAAAGTAGTTGAAGAAGTACATAAAGAGATTTAAACCACCCCACCATCTTTAATATTTATTTTTACTTTTTAATTTTAATTGAATTTACAGATATCATGAACAAATCAGCAATAATCATATTAATTATCTTCTTGTTAGTAGGTTATATGTTCATCGAACCCTATTGGGTGGAAACTAAGGAGATCACCATTGAATCTGACCAGATACCTCCCAATTTTCATGGTAAAAAAATTGTATTTTTGTGTGATATCCATGCCGGCCCATACTATAGACAGGAAAGGTTAGACAATATGGTGAGCCAGGTAAACGCCATGAATCCAGATCTGGTTTTACTAGGAGGAGATTATGTGAGTGGCGAAGACACCCACATAAATTCTACCATCACTTCATTATCCAAACTGAACGCACCATTAGGTGTCTATGCTGTGCTTGGAAATTCTGACCCACAGCATTATTCATGGGAGGCATTAAAAAATTCAGCGACAATCAATGATATTGGTAATCTAGGTGATTGGGTTGGAAACAACGAAGGCAGAATAAGGATAGGTGGAATTGGAGCAGAAAATGACCGACAGAGTCCTGAAGTTGCAATAGGCAATGCAGGTACCGATGATTTTGTTATTTTGTTGAAACATGAACCAGATTATTTTTCAGAATTAGATAAATCCAGAGTGGATTTGGTTCTATCTGGACATACTCACGGTGGACAGATGACATTCTTCGGTATCTGGACACCTGTACTCCCTGAAAATGGAAAAAAATACGCGTCCGGTGTATTCAAGGAGGATAACAGTAGATTAATTGTAAGTAATGGGATCGGCACCACAGGACTCCCTATGAGATTCTTTGCTCGCCCTCAGATCATCGTGATCAATCTTGAAAGAAAGTAGATTTTAAAAATAAAATAATTAGGTTATCATTATGAAAAATAATTTACTTAAATAACTCTCCTTATAAGTGGTAATAATTTCATCATTAATTGCTGGGCAGTATCCTTATCATTAACCCGTCTAGCTACGATTTTACCTTTTTTAAAGATGGTAATATTACATTCATCCAGTTCTACCATGGCCACACCCATCTTGGTTGAACATTTAACTTTCCCTAAGTTTTCCAGTTCATTGCAGGTTTCCTGGATGTCGATCAGATAGGGGAGCTCTGTTTCAAACATTATTTTATCCGCCTCATCCCTGCAGGGCTTATAGAGAACCAGTTCTTTACTGGAAGCACCATATGCTGTTACATCGAGTAAAATTTTCCTAAACCCTACAGCATTGAGTTCAGAGTTTATATGATTTAAAATGGATATGTTTAAGAGTTTATCTACATCAGATATTTCAATACACGCTTCTCCATCGTCTTCCCTCACCCTGACTACTTCTAGACCCGTGATGTTTTGGATCAGGAACTCTGCATATTCGATCCTGTTGATCTTCTTAGTGGTGAGTTCTGTACCAGTTGGAATTCTGGTTGCGTAACAGGTTGTTGACTGAGAATAATCCAGATTTAAATCTTTCAGTATTTGCCTAACTTCATCTGCTGTAATTCCAGCGTATATCAGGGGTGTTAATACATTTTTTTCGTAATTCACCATGATTCCTGGACGATCTTCTAATAAATCACTTATGTTGGTGCCGTCAGCGATTGATTGGAAACCATTTTCCTTTGCATACTTTTCCAGTAAAGTGTACATCCTATTTCTACAGATGTAACATCTTTGTTTGGAATTAGATCTAAATAACTCGTCTTTTAAGAAGTTCTCTGTTAACACTTCATGTGGTATTCCTATTTCTCCTGCAATTTTGCGAGCTTTTTCAATGAAGTTTTTTGGTTGAACTCCATTATCAACTGTAACTGCTACAGCTTCAGAGGCTGATTTATAGGCTAGTTTGGCCAGCAACGTGCTGTCGGCCCCTCCAGAGAAAGCTACCACTACCTTCTTATCCCTCAGGCAGTTCCTTACTTTGTCCAGTTTCTGTTCCAATTCCAAGATGATCAGTCCACTTCACCATCTACACTCAAATAGTTTGTTCATCCAATAAATTCTCTTTTATGTACTTTAAAACTAAGAGTGCATCTTCCCTCTTGATATCAATTCCTTTTTCATCAATATAATCCATTAAAATATCTTTTTTATTTGAATCAAGCCCTGATTTCATTATAACTGATTTATAGGTCCTTTTAGGGTAGAATATCCTTTTGGCTGTAGTGTTCAGTTCATCTAAATCTTCTGTGGATATGATGCCTTTTTTGCAGGCCATTTTGAAGTTGTAGTTCATGGTGATAAGTGCTTCTGAGTGTTGTTCTCCTGTTTCGGGGTTAAATATCAGGGCCACATCATCATCTGATTCTATTTGGCCAGTTTTATACGCTTTATATACCCATCCCACACCAATCATTCCCATATCATCCAGTTCAGAAGCCCTCAAAGCCCCCATACTTGATCCTCCAACTACTTCCACCCCGGACTCAAGGGCCCTTAGGAGTTCCTTGTGAGATACAGCTGGTCTCTGATGGAAAACACCGTCAATAACTCCAATTACCTTTGGTTTATCCTTTAATGCCCATAGTATATCATCTCTACCCACAGGTGGGCGGTAATCAGCATCTAAAATTTTCTTGGCCTCTTTATGGTTGAGTGAAGGTCCGGTAAATATTATAATTTGATTTTCCATCTGGACTGCTCCTAATTCTTATTTAATTAATCGTATTATTAATTATCTACCCTTTTAATTCATAAAATTGGACACAAATTATATAATCAGCTCTTCATGGAGTTTCCTGAGTCTAGAAATGGAGGGATGATTTTTTCCCATTCTACTTTCCCATTTCTCCACTACAAATTCTAGGGAAACTTCCCGGGTACCATGTATCAGGTTATCTGCATGGGCTACAATCTTTTCTTCTAAGGTTACAGGCATATAATCTTGGCAGGGCAGTCCCAGATCATTTGCTTCGCTCCGCGGTATTCCTGCGCCGATGTGCACTTCCGCAATCCTTACCACTTCTGGTTTGAAATTGTTCTCTCTTAAAATCTTCGCTCCCTCTATTGCATGGCGAATTCCCTGGGTTTTAGTTCGCCCCACATCATGAAAGAGTGCCCCGGCATGGAGTGTTTTTAAATCTACATCAAAATTATTAGCTATCTTTAAAGCTTTAGCTAATACAGCTTCAGAATGTTTAATTATGTATGGGGATGATGATTTTAAATCTTCTAATAGATTAAGATTCAATTATTCCCCTCAAGTAAAATTAAAAAGCACCATATCAATGAAATAGTTCTAAAGAGATATGGAAAAAGAATTAGGTTTTTCGAATTAATTGATTCTATCTTTTAATTCTTTTAATTCATCTATTATGACGGAGTTGTCCTGATATTCTAGTGGGGATCCACATTCTCCGCAGGTGAAGTTATTTTCAGAGGCTTCTTCGAAATTATATCTATGTTCATTGTTTTTACATATGAAGAACATGTTTCCTTCTTCATATTCCAGCGAGTCGTTTAGTTCCTTGGAGATCTTTTCATATTTTTCGTCTAAAATTTCGAATACCTTTTTCTCTTCAAAAGTCCAGTTGTAGGTGTACCATTGTGTTTCTGGATCTTTACTCCTCTTGTAACTGGCAATTCCTGCATCGTAAAGCTTGTATAGGACTCTCCTTACGATGTTGAGCCTGATTTCTGCAACCTCAGCTATCTCTTCATCAGTGGTTTTACCATCTAACATGCACTTAATGATGGGAAAACTATTTTCTTCATCGTTAGTTATGTTAGTAAGAATTTCCTGTACTGCTACGTCGTTAAACATTTTATTCCTCCCTGTTTTAGTAGACTCTATTAATTTGTATTTAGTTTTATTCTTATCAAATTCAAATTTTATAATTCCATTATAAAAGGCCGGCCAATACTGAAAAAGCAAGAATAAATTAAGTTCTTTGATTTATTTATAATACTAAATTGAATTAAATAAATTTTCAAACTCTACAATGACCTTAAAACTACCTCTTATCTATACATATTATATGATCAGGATGGTATTTATATCTTTGTAAACATGTTGTACCATTGTGAAATAATAGTTACCATCATATAACAATATTTTACACCCTTTAAGATTAAAACATCATCTCTTCCTGACAATAACCGCAGGGGCATGTTCCACAGATTCCAACATCTCGATGGTAACTCCGGTTATATCCTCATTGAATGTTTCCGTCATATCATAAACTGTAGCCATACTGATCTCCTTCTCTTTTTGGTAATCCTCTGCTATTTTTGCTATTTTAATGATTTTATCAGCATCCTCATCATTAGATACTGCCAGCGGAGTTGGTCCCTTAACTTTTCCAATTCTCCCTAGCATATAAGCAAATATACCTAGATTCTTCTTTATACCTGGCATGGCTATGGGAATTGATGTAAATTTAGTCCCTCTAAGTTGATATGTAACATCTGTATCAACAATGACTACTGTAACATCCTTATTATAGTTGGATATGATTTTTGCACTTATGTCTGCCACCACGCACTCTGGATCTTCAGGTAGGAGGCATACACTGCTTCCAGGTACATTACTCAAATCGACTCCTGCTTCTGATGCAGGCTTCAGGGCATGTTTATATCCATAATAATCTAAAATTAGCTGTTTATGATTTCTAGCTTCTTTAGGTAACTTTTTTAGATTCTGTATTGTTCTACTTTTTATTCGAAATATCGGTCCCAGAATGTATCCCCATAGATATTTGGCCCATACATCTGCAAGTAATACGGCAACTAGTGAAGGTTTAAAGTTTTTTTCATCCACAATTCTACCCTGGGAAATTGCTATGGGTGTTTCAGAAATTACCAGGAAATCCCCATCCTTCAGATATTTTGAGGATTGATCAATGATGGAATCATAGGATTCTCCTGGTTTTATGTAATCCGTGATGACTGGGATTATTTTGTATTCATTCATGATATCTTTGGAGTGAATTATGTTAATAAAAGGTCAAATTATGAAAATATTCAAGTGTTTTTAAAAATTTTCTTTGAATTCTCTCATTTAAGGATAAATCTGCCCATAACTGGAAAAATTAGTATTAAATAATTAGATATTTAAGAGATGAACTAATTTATAGGATAACTTAAATTTTAACTTTTCCCAAAGTATCTCCTCTAAGACCTTGCCGCAGCGTTTCCAGAGATATTATCTCTTCCAGTGCAATGTTTCCCAAATTAACGTTAGGGCCGAATTTAAGTATGAAGTAAACTTGCTGGTCTTTTTGGGGGGCTTCCCAGATTAGATTTTTTGTATCTACTTTTTGAGATATTTGGTCCACAACATGGTCTTTGACCTTTCCTTTATCATCGTATATGCCAATGCCTTTACCTCCTTCTCTCCCTTCAATGAGGACTTTATAGGCACCAGCATCTAAGTCAAATTTCACCATTTCAATCCGTTTTTCTGTGGATAATTTTTGATCTTCAGTGGGGTCCTTCTTTCCAACCTCGGTGATGATCCTAAAACCAAAATCCTTAACTATGCCGATTAATTCCCCTCTATCGGCCTTATCAATGTTTATAGTTCCATCTGATAATTCTATAGCCTCAAATCCAAGCTCATAAGCTTCATCCAAGAATTCATCTACCTTATTTTGGAGGTAGGCTATTTCAAATAAAGTCCCCCCGGGATAGGGAATTACATCGTATGAACTGTATATTTCAGTTTTTTCTTTAACTAAATCTCTATCCTTTATGGCACATGTTCCCCAGCCAAACTTGGCCATGTCCACGTAGTCAGCGGATAGTTCTAGAAAATCTATTAAAGATACCGGACCAATACCCTTATCTAACATCATTGTCAGTCCTTCTCCAGGTTTTCTATCCCTTCCTTGTGTTAAAAAATTAAATGCATTCATGAAATCAGCTTCAACTCCATTTTTTATCATCGTTTTAATATTCTAATATTATATTTTCAGTTATTTAGGTTAATTTTTGTTGTAATATTTTGTTACCCCAATATTTTTTAAAATTTAATATCTAACCTATTTTAATATCTATCCTAATATTTAAAAAAATTTTGGAAGAATCTTTATTTTTTCCGTCTAAATTTGTGGATTAAATATAAGTTAATGTATCCCCTAAAAATTATTAAATAAAAAGAAGATTCCAAGGAGGGTTAAATATGGAAAAAACTATCCATTACTTTGAAAATCCGGGAAAAGAAAATACCAATAAAGTTATTGATCTAGTTAAAGAAAGGAAAAATGAATTAGGTATAGAATACATCGTCATAGCATCTGCCACTGGAAATTCAGCGGTAAAATTAGGTGAAAAGATAAATAATGCCCATATAATTAACGTAACCCATCATGCCGGTTTCAGGGGAGGGGATGAACTGGAGATAACGCAGGAAAATGAAAAAAAATTAAAAGACTTAGATATTCCAACCTACACAAGTTCCCACGCCCTCAGTGGTGTCGGTAGGGGCATTAGTAACAAATTTAAAGGTGTTACTCCTGTAGAAATTGTAGCGGAGACACTACGTATGTTTTCCCAGGGAATTAAGGTTTGTGTAGAAATAAGTATTATGGCCGCAGATGGGGGATTACTTCCAACTGATTCAGAGATAATAGCCATCGGAGGAACCGGAACAGGAGTAGATACTGCGATAGTTTTAAAGGCCACCCATCAGGGAAACTTCTTTGATATGAGGATCCATGAGATCATCGCCATGCCCCGACCTTAAATCAGACCCTTATTGACATCATTTTTAACATACATCTTCATATGGTAATATAGTGAAATTTATAGGTTCAAAATTACTTCATGCTTATGAGTTGATGAGATTATTAAATTAAAAGTAAAAATTCTATGTATGGTGGGGAATTATTAGTGAAAAAACCGTTGCTTTTAAATATAAGTTATTACAATAACACAATTAAGATTAGTAACAATAGCAGTGGGGGTAAGAATTGAAATCTCTTATAAACAATACCATAAAAGAATCGGAAAAAAGAAGGGGAAAATCTGCAGTTCCAGAGCAGATTTCAGATGAGAACAACATAGACAGAGAACTCGAAGATATCATAAAGAGAAGCAGGGCAAAAATATTCGTCATCGGTACAGGGGGGGCTGGGAACAACACTGTTTCCAGATTAACCGAAATCGGTGTAGAAGGTGCAGCGACTATTTCAGTTAACACCGATGCACAAGACCTTTTTTACTCAAATGCCAATCAGAAAATTTTAATCGGCCGTGAAAAATGTGGTGGATTAGGTGCTGGCGGCAAACCAGAAGTTGGAGAAGAAAGTGCAGAAGAAAGCGAAGATTTAATCAGGGAAAAACTCGATGGTGCCGACATGGTCTTCGTAACCTGTGGACTGGGAGGTGGAACTGGAACAGGTTCAGCTCCAGTGATATCCAAACTATCCAAAAAGATCGGTGCTTTAACTATAGCCGTGGCCACCATGCCTTTCAGTGCTGAAGGTCTTCAAAGGCGTGAAAACGCAGAAAAAGGCCTTGAAAAATTACAAAATGCAGCTGACACAGTGATAGTAATACCAAATGACAAGCTTCTTGAGGTAGCTCCCAACTTACCAATAAACAAGGCTTTTATGGTAGCAGACGAACTATTAGGAAGAGCAGTAAAAGGAATAACTGAACTGATAACCAAACCTGGTCTGGTGAGCTTGGACTTCGCAGACATTCGAAGTATAATGAAGGGCTCTGGAATGGCCATGATTGGAATGGGTGAATCAGATTCAGGTGACAGAGCTATAGAATCTGTACATGAAGCATTGAACAGTCCCCTGTTAGATCTGGATATATCGAATGCCAAAGGAGCACTTATAAACATATCTGGAAGCTCAGATCTGACCCTACAGGAAGCTGAAAAAGTTGTGCAGATTGTAGCCGATGAATTAGATCCTGATGCCAACATAATCTGGGGTACCCAGATCCAGGAAGACCTGGATAACATAATACGCACTACAATTGTAGTAGCAGGTGTACACTCCCCCCACATATTTGGCATGCCTGGTGAAAAAGAGTTCATCGAAGAAAAAACCAAAGATTCCGTTTCTGAATCTGCTTTAGAAGAGTTTATCGACGGTGTTTTTTAATCAAGTCCTTCTGAGAAGTTGAAGGCTGGTGAGGGAAATAAGGATATATCCTCTTGCTGGATATATCCCTCTTGCAAGTATTGACTTTAGGGTATACCATCTCTATTAAGGGAAAAGTTTATAAATCCTAAAAGTAAGCTATTGTTATCTATCTCTAAATTTTTTAATTCTTATTTTATTAATGAATTAACTAGAGCAGGTATTTTTATGAAATTAAACAAAGAATCCATTGTTCGATTTATTAAAATGAACCAGAGAGTTCTAAGAGTGTCTAAAAGACCAGATAGAGAGGAGTTTATCAATGTTTCCAAAATAACAGGACTGGGAATAATAGTTATAGGTGTTATAGGTTTTGTTATAAGTATAGTAGTTCAACTACTTGGTTACCTATGAATTAGATGGAGTTAATCAATAATAATTAAGTTTTAAAATATAACAGCAAAATTTTATTAATAACTTCTAACTTTTCGACATTTTTATCAAATTAGTATAATAATAATAAAATTTAAAATATTTAATGTACAAATTATTTAAATTCCCATTTGGTATGTGATAATTGTGATTTACGCAATAAGAACTTTGGTTGGCCAAGAAAAGAATGTGGCCCGGATCATAGCCAGGAACGTTAAAAATAGTGATCTTGAAGTTAACTCCATTCTTGTCCCTGAAAGTTTAAGGGGATACATTTTGGTGGAATCTTCAGGTAAAATAGATATGCAGAATCCTGCCTTTAAGGTTCCCCATATGAAGGGTGCTATAGAAGGACAAATACCCTATGAAGAAGTGCAAAACTTCTTAAACCCAGAACCAATAATTGCTTCCATTAAAAAAGGAAGTATCGTGGAGTTAATATCCGGACCCTTCAAGGGAGAAAAGGCCAAAGTAGTTAGGATAGATGAATCCAAGGAAGATGTGGTTTTAGAACTTATAGAAGCCGCAGTTCCAATACCCGTAACAGTTAAAGGCGATCAAATACGCTTAATACAGAAGGAGGCAGACTAATGGCTAAAGAAACTATAGAAATTCTTATAGACGGCGGAAAAGCAACACCAGGACCACCTCTCGGTCCGGCAATAGGTCCGCTGGGCATTAACATGATGCAAGTAGTTGAACAGATAAACCAGAAAACAGGTGATTTCGAAGGAATGAAAGTACCAGTTAAAATCATAGTTGATGTTGGTACCAAAGAATTCGAAATAACCGTGGGAACACCACCAACTACAGCCTTGATCAAAGATGAACTAAAAATAGAAAAGGGATCCCAGGAACCGGGATCCGAAGAAGCAGCAGACCTCAAAGTTGAACAAGCCCTGAAAATTGCAAGGATGAAATTCGATGCCCTGCTTTCCAATGACTATAAAAATGCAACAAAAGAAGTTATAGGAACCTGCGTAAGTATGGGAATAACCGTCGAAGGAAAAGACCCTCGAGATGTGCAGCAGGAAATTGACCAGGGTAAATATGATGACACATTGATGGGAAATGCATAATCCAAATTATAAAGAAATTGTACCCAAAATAGTACTATTCCCTTTCATCAATTAAAAAAAATTGGCGAAGAAACAGTAAAACAACAATTTAAAATGAACTTTCCACACAGAAAGTTCATGGAGGAATTGAATGAAACAAGAGATATTGGAAGCGGTGAAGAAGGCTAAGGAAGATTCAAAGCCGAGAAACTTCACACAATCCATTGATGTGGTGATAAACATCAGGGATTTAGACGTGAAAAAGCCAGAAAACCGTATTGACGAAGAAGTGTTCCTACCTCAAGGACGAGGAAAGGATGTTAGGATCGCTTTTATAGCGGACGGAGAATTGGCACTTCAGGCAGAAAATGCCGGGGCAGATCTGGTTATAACCAAATCTGAACTGGAAGAATTGGGTAAAGATCGTAAAGAGGCCAGGCGAATGGCTAATCAATACAATTTTTTCGTTGCCCAGGCAGATTTAATGCCTCTAGTAGGTAGATTCCTGGGACCAGTGCTTGGACCTAGGAAAAAGATGCCTAAACCAGTCCCCGCTAGTGCAAAGCCGGATCCTATAATAGACCGACTGAAAAATACCGTAAACATTAGAATAAAAAACCAGCCCGTTATCCAGGCTCTGGTAGGATCCCAGGAAATGGATGATGAACAGATTGCAGAAAACATTGAAACAGTACTGGGAATACTGGATAGGAATCTGGAAAAAGGTAGAAACCAGATTAAATCCATGTATGTAAAGACCAGTATGGGTCCTGTAACGAAGGTGATTTAAATGTCTCATGTTACAGAATGGAAGAAAGAAGAGGTTAAAGATATTAAAGGCCTAATTGGAAGCCACAAAGTAGTTGGTATGGCTGATTTGGCTGATATCCCCGCCCCTCAACTTCAAAAAATGCGCAGAACCTTAAAAGACAGTGCACTAATCAAGATGTCCAGGAAAACTCTCATGAACCTGGCTCTTCAAAACAGTGAAAAATCCAACATAGAATCCCTGAGTCAACATATGGATGGACAGCCAGCCTTAATTTTCACTGACATGAACCCGTTTAAACTATTTAAAATACTGGAGGCCAGTAAAACTCAGGCCCCTGCCAAGGCAGGTAACATTGCCCCCTCAGATATAGTGGTTCCAGAAGGTGATACTGCATTCCCACCAGGCCCAATGCTTGGAGAACTCCAAAAAATCGGAATCCCTGCCAAGATCAATAAAGGGAAGATTGTAATAACCAAGGACAAAGTTGTGGTGGAAGAAGGAGGGAAGATCTCCGCTGCTGTGGCCAGTATCCTTACCCGTCTTGATATTCACCCCATGGAAGTTGGTATAGATCTAAAGGCCGCCTATGAAGAAGATACCATCTATACATCGGACCTTTTAACCATCGACCCCGAAAAAACACTTTCAGATATTCAAAGTGCTTACGCGGGTGCATTAAACCTATCAGTTAACGCAGAAATCTTCAACACCCTATCCATACCGATACTCATATCCAATGCAGCAACAAATGCATTGAATCTGGCAGTGAACTCAGAGATCCTGAACAATAAGACCATTGATATACTGGTACCTAAAGCATACTCACAAATGCTGGCTCTGGCTTCTGAAATAGCTTCAAACAATAGTGAAGCTGTGGATGATGAACTGCAGGCCAAATTGAGTTCAAATGTAGCCCCAGTTGAAGAACCTAAAGAAGACAAAGATGAAGAACCTCCTGAAGAAGAGGAGGAAACTGAAGAAGAAAAAGAAGAAGAAGCAGCTGCTGGTCTAGGGGCTCTCTTTGGTTAGAAAAATTTAATAATTTTTTATATTGTAATAAAAAAATCTAAATTAAATCAAAAAAAAATCGTAAATTCGTAAATTTTACAAACAATGTAGAAGGTGAATCATATGGAATACGTATACACAGCAATGTTATTGCACACAACAGGTCAGGAAATTAATGAAGCAAATGTAAAGAAAGTATTAGATGCATCTGGAGCAAAAGCAGACGATGCACGGATTAAAGCATTAATAGCAGCTTTAGAAGATGTAGACATCGACGAAGCAATAGAAAAAACAGCCTTAACTGCAGCAGCACCAGCAGCCGCAGCACCAGCAGCCGCAGCCGAAGCAGCTCCTGAAGCTGAAGAGGAAGAAGAGGAAGAATCTGAAGAAGAAAAAGAAGAAGAAGCAGCCGCCGGTCTTGGCGCTCTCTTTGGTTAATTTTTTTCTTTTCTTTTTCTATTTTTTTATAAATTTAATTCTAAAATAAGATTAATAATAATATTTTAATCCAATTAGAGGTTTTATCCTAATTGAATGATGATATTAATATTTAAAAGAGTATTTTTAAATTAACAGTTATTTTTAAAGTTAAAATAATATATTTTTTAATAAAAATGTAAAAAATCTATTTCATTTACAATTATTTATTATCAAATTTTATGTTGTTTATTTGGAATCGATCCTTTTAACTGCCAATTTACTGGTTAAGACTAATTTAGCATTAAGGGCATCCTGATCATTTTTGTTTTTTCTAAGTTCATTTCAATTCTTTCTAGCATTGATTCAAACTCATTACTTTTACAATTATATACCATTTTTAAAAGAGATTTAGAATTATCATTAATAGCATCCATTTTTCTTACCACCATCTTATAGTTATGATTAAAGACTTTTTCCTTTAATAATTATGTTTAAATGGATATTTATAGATTTAGATTAAAAAAGGCCACCAATAACTAGCCAATGATATATTAATTTTTTTTTACTTTCATACAAATTTTCAAAAAAATTATCTATACAACTACATATACATATTTTAAGATTCAGAGTATCAGTATTAGCATTTTCAAATGATAAACATCAAATATAGATAAATAAAAATTTAAAAACAACCGATAATAACTGATTTATAAAAATAATCGATGATCAATTATGTCTGAACAATTTAATAAACTGGGATACACCAAAAAAACTTGCATAACTTGTGGTAAGGATTTCTGGACTGCAGTTGATAGACAAACATGTGGAGACGCACCCTGTGATGAATATGAGTTCATCGGGAACCCTGCTACTCAAAAAAAATACGATCTACATTCAATCCAGAAGACATTCCTGGATTTCTTCTCTGATAACGACCACACCCCAATCAGCAGGTACCCGGTTCTTGCTAAAAGGTGGAGGGATGATGTATTTCTCGTGGGTGCTTCTATCTATGATTTCCAACCATGGGTAACCTCTGGAATGGTGGAACCTCCGGCTAATCCTCTGGTAGTAGCCCAGCCATCAATAAGGCTCAATGATGTGGACAACGTAGGCCGTACTGGTAGGCACATGACTTGTTTCACCATGGGCGGACACCATGCCTTCAACTCAAACAAAAATCATGTTTATTGGGAAGATGAAACCATCAAATACTGCCACGACTTTATCAAGCATATCGGAATTAATCCCATGGAAATCACATTCATAGAATCATGGTGGGAAGGCGGTGGAAATGCTGGCCCCTGCTACGAGATCTGTGTCCGTGGAGTGGAACTAGCCACGCTGGTATTTATAAAATACCGTACAACACCCCAAGGATTAAAGGACATACCACTTAAAATAGTGGATACTGGATATGGTCTGGAAAGATTTGCCTGGATATCCCAGGGAACAGCCACTGCCTATGAAGCAGCATTCGGTCCAGTGGTAGATCAGCTAAAGAAAATGGCCCACGTGAAGGTGGACGAACAGATCCTGGCAGAAAATGCCCGTGTGGCCGGGATGATGGACATCGAAGACATTGCGGATCTGAAAGAATTGAGGAGCAAGGTAGCTGGAAAATTAGATATACCAGTTGAGGAACTGATTGATGCAACAAAACCGATAGAATCAGTCTATATAATCGCGGATCATACCCGTTGCCTGGCGTTCATGCTGGCAGATGGAGTAGTACCATCCAACATCAAAGATGGCTATCTTGCCAGGTTAATTTTAAGAAGAACAATCAGATTTATGAAGGAACTACAGCTGGAAGAGTCTTTAGAGGACATAATGAAAATACAACTGGATTATCTAAAAAAGAGTTACCCTGAAATAAAACAGAACCAGGAACATATAAACAACATAATTAACCTGGAAGAGAAGAGGTATTATAAAACAGTTCGTAAAGGTAAAAAATTAGTTAAAAAGACAATAAACTATCTTAAAAAGGATGGTAAAGATAAAATACCCTTGGAATCTCTTATAACACTATACGACTCACACGGTATTCCCCCAGAGTCCATCGATGAGATCTCAAAGCAGGAAAACTTCGATGCAAATATTCCTGATAACTTCTATACACTGGTTGCTGCTGAACATTCTGAAGAAATCACTGCAGAAAAAGGAGAAGTTGAGCTTGACTACCCGGCTACAGAATTGCTTTTTTATGATGACCTCTCTAAATATGAATTTGAAGCCCGTGTAATTGGAATCTATAAGAACAACATAATATTAGATGGGACATTATTCTATCCAGAAGGTGGTGGTCAACCATCTGATATTGGATCATTTGATATACGTGGAGAAAAAGTAGAGGTCTTACGCGCTGATAAATTAGGTGATATTGTACTCCATCAGGTGAAAGAACAGGATATTCAGAAAGTAAACCCTTATCAGGGTCAGATCATTAAAGGTCATGTGGACCCATTCCGTAGGAAGATTCTAACCCAAAACCACACCTCAACTCACTTAATAATTGCAGCGGCAAGGAAAGTACTCGGTGACCATATCTGGCAGGCAGGTGCGCAGAAGGGTGTGCACAAATCAAGGATTGATATCTCCCATTACAAGCGGATCACCCCCCAGGAACTTCAAGAAATCGAACTTTTAGCCAACAAACTGGTGATGGATAACATCAACGTAAACACATTCTGGCTGGAAAGGACTATGGCGGAGAAAAAATACGGATTCATATTATACCAGGGTGGAGTGGTGCCGGGCATGAATATCAGGACTGTTGAAATAGAAGGGACAGATGTCCAGGCCTGCGGAGGAACCCATTGTAACCAAACCGGAGATATTGGTTTAATCAAGATAAACCGTACTGAGAGAATCCAGGACGGTGTAGAGAGAATAGAATTCTCCGCTGGTGAATCTGCCATAAAATCCATACAAAACAATGACAACATCCTTAAGGAAAGTTCTGGTGTCTTTAAAGTAGATGTAGAACAGCTCCCCCAGACATGTGAAAGATTTTTCACCGAATGGAAATCCTTTAAAAATGAAATTAACCGTCTGAAAAATGAAATAGCATCACTGAAAATTCAGGAAATAATCAACCAGACAGAAACATTTGGAGAACTGATTGTACTCAACAAGCAGATGGAAGCAGACATGGGAGAACTTGTTAAGATCGTATCTAATCTCACAGAAACTGGCAAGGCCGATATAGCAGTTATTGTAAATAACGAGGGTAAAATCGTAGGTGGTGCATCACCCAAAGCCCTGCATAAAGGTGTAAAAATGGGTGAAGTCATCAAAAAAGCTGCATCTATAATGGGTGGTGGCGGAGGGGGCAAACCGAACCTGGCCCAGGGAGCAGGCCGCGATGCTACAAAAATCCCGGAAGCATTGGGTGCAATTTCTAAATATCTTGAAAATATAAAATAAATTATAATTTTGATTATGTATAAACGGTGATTGACCATGACTCAACAACAATCCAAAAAGGAAGAAATAGCCTACTGGAAGCAGGTGGGTGACAATTCATTTAAAGAAGGTAATTACCTTGCAGCAATTGAAGCATATGAGACTGTAACCATTTCAGATCCCCAGAATACAGAGGCATGGAAAGGTATGGCCACAGCATTTTCCCTACTTGATAAACCTTATGATGCACTGCAAAGCCTGGACAGAACAATTGAAATAGATCCCACCGATAGTGAATCATTGGAAATTAAAGACTTGCTCCTTAAAAAGTTACTGGAAGAAAACCAGGAATTATTAAACAGGATCAAGGGAAAAGAATCGGATGAATCAAACCAAAAATTGATTTGATCCCAAAGAATTTAGAGTTTAACAACCATGAAAAGCAGAACCCTAAGCCAGATAAAAGATAAAATTGAAAATGGTGAAGCAACGGTGCTTACTGCAGAGGAAGTCAGCCGTCTGGTAAAAGAAGGTAATAAACCCGGATTCGATGATGTTGATGTGGTAACCACTGGAACATGTGGAATAATGTCCGGTACAGCCGCTGTTTTACATATCAAAGTAGATGAGCCAGGTTCATTTAAGAAAGCCAGTAAAATCTTATTAAACGGAGTTCCAGGATTTCCAGGTCCATGCCCCAATGAATGGTTGGGAACTGTCGATCTCATAGTTTACGGGACTAGTCATAGTATTTATGATGATGATTACGGGGGAGGATTCCTGTTCCAGGACATAATTAAGGGGAATGAAATTAAAGTTAAAATGGAATCTACAAATGGTGAAACAATAGAAACAATCGCCACCATTGATGATATGGGCACCGCACAAATGGTTGGCACCCGGCTTGCATTTAAAAATTATACCGCCTTTGTTAACCCCTCGGAAGAATCTGTGGCATCCATCTTCAATGCGGTTAATATGGAAGGACCATATAAGGGGTTATCCTTTTCAGGGTGTGGTGAGCTGAACCCTCTACAAAACGACCCCCATATGAGGAACATAAAAGAAGGGGTTAGGGTGCTTCTCTGTGGTTCAGTGGGAATTGTTTTAGGTCAGGGCACTAGAAGTTCTCAGGAAAAACCCAACCTGATGATATCAGCCGATATGCGTCAGATGGATCCCCTGTACGTGGGTGGTTATAAAACGGCAGATGGGCCTGAGGTCTTCAACAGTGTGGCAGCTGCCATACCTATCCTAAACGAGGATATTCTTAAGGATACATTAATTACCAACAAGGAAATTAAATTACCAGTTGCAGATATACGAGGCAGGCATCAAGTTTTAGGATTTACAGATTATGCATCTGTTTGGGAAGATATTACAGAAAGACCTGTTTATTATCCAGAAGGATGTCAGAAATGCGAATTGTGTTTGGTTTGTGAGAGATGTCCTACGGGTGCATTTAAATCTAATTTTGATGAGGAAATCTGTTTTGGCTGCGGTATGTGTAATTATTCCTGTCCCCACGGTGCCTTCCAAATGAAGAGGGGTAAAATCAGGTTAAATATAGATGAAAAGCTGGTGGAATTACCCATAGTCTGCCGTCAGTCCGATATAATCAGGGCCCGGAAACTGGCAGAGGAACTTAAAAAAAGAGTTATTAATGGTAGTTTTTATTTAAGTGAATGATATTTTATTTGATGAATGATAAATTTTGTTTGGAGAATGACATTCTATTTTGATAAATGATAATTTTGTTAGGTGTATGAAAATTTATTATATGAATGATATTTTTATTTTTCCATTATAACCCATAAGCACTGTATTTTGACTAGAAATACATTGCTACACCAATTATAAAACCCATCAAGAGTGCTATAATTAGTATTAATATAATGGGGGCCATTCCAATACCGGAATTTTCTGTTTCTTCCTCGTCAGGATAGTATTCGCTGAGATCATACCCTCGGTACTTCTTTTTCTTTGGTTTTTGGAAATTGGGTTTTTCTTCTTGATAATAATCATTATCTACATATTGATTATCAATGTACTGGTCGTAGAAGTCATCTTCTCTATCCTGATATTCTCCCCTTATAAATCTTCCTTGTAAGGGTTTATATTCAGAATTCTTATTTTTTTGTTGGGGTTTATAATTTGGTCTGGTGAGTTCCATACCACAATGTGGACAGAAAGTGTCTCTCTTCCTTATATAACCCCCACATTTTTTGCAATCCATTTTTTAATCAATTGTTTGTTTTATTTTAAACCTTATAACTTTTATTATGTATCTTCCTATTTAATAAAAACTTCATACAATATTGATGAAGCTAATTGCAGTATATTGTTCTATGTCATATACTGTTCTACAAATTTTAAAAATAATTAATTTAAATCAAATTAACGAATCCTAATTTCCTAGCATAATCAACTGCTTCTACATATTCCTGCCTTTGAAGAAATCCGGATATGTCATTATGATTAAAAGCCCGGTATAGAGGGCGGTACTGGTCCATGATATTTAATACTACTCCTTTACCAAGATTCTCATATATCCAATCCAAGATCGGGAATGTGCAGCATTCCACATGACCAGGAAGTAATAAATGTCTTATAATCATATCCCCCGACTCGAATGCAATCTTATGGTTACGAGTGACCACATTCCAGTAATTTGAAATACCAGAGAGCCTCATTGCACATTCATCATTGCCATATTTAAAATCAGATAAATATAGGTCCACCACCCCATCTAAAAGATACATGGCTTCCTGGGACGCGTAAAAATTGCTGTTCCAAATTACTGGAATATTCTCTCGGATTAGGCTGATGGTCTTCAAGATATAAAGTATGTGGGGGTTAGGATCTCCCCCCACAAAATTAACGTTACGAGAACCTTCTAATTTTCTATCATCAATGAATTTGGCCAGTTTATCCTCAGTGTAAAGAAAGCCTTGGTCAGGATGCTGACTAATATCCATGTTCTGGCAGTAGACGCATTTAAATGTGCAACCAGTTAAAAAAATTGTGTGGCTGGGTATCAAGGGTGCTTCCTCACCCATATGTAAAAATTCTGAGGCTATTTTAGATTTTTTTACCCCACAAAACCCAGATTCATCATTACGGTTTATTCCACATCTCCTTTCACAGAAAATACATTCATCAAACAACTTCTTTGCTATGGATATCTTTAAGTCCATATAAGAAAACGATGGTTTTACTTGCTTCCATGGTGGTATTTTTAAATTTGTAAATTCATCATTTAGACTGAAATCTTTTCTGACCTGCTCATGCTCCTCCCACAAGTCATATAAGAATTTCTTATCTTTAACCGGTATGAGGGAGGATTTATAAAAATAAGAAAGACCTTCTCCCTCCAGGATATTAAAATAATGACTAAGGGCTAATTTTATTAAATTTTCTGGATGATTTTCACCATTATCCTTCATTAACCAACAACCCTTAGCTTATCTACGACAATTGGAGGTAAGATAAATGGTCCCATCTGCTTGGCTTCAGCGGATGCTGCCCATACCTGGGTGAATGCTTGGAAAATATTCCCCGATAACATGGCCTTCTTTATTGGATATGCAACTTCTCCATTTTCAATTTTAAAGCCATTCATAATTTCAACTGAGAAATCACCGGATATTGGGTTTGCAGTGTGTGCTCCCAGTAGATCTTTAACCTTCAATCCATTTTCTATCTCAGATATCTCCTTCCCTTCATTGAAATCCAGTATAAAATTGCTGAATCCTACAGATGGCGTGTCTGCGTAGGAAGATCTCATTCCATTTCCAGTACTCTGGACTTTCGACTTCCGGGCAGTATATAGATCATAGATAAAGTTTTTTAATACCCCATCTTCTATTAAAACTGTTTTCTGACTGGGGAATCCCTCACCATCACTTATCGAACTGTTAAGCCCCTTTTTAAGTGTCCCATCATCGTATATGTTAAGTGTGGGTGATAATACATTTTTGTCAATTTTATCTACAAAAATTGACCTCCCTCTTTGCACATTATCTGCATTGAAAGCATTTGCCAGGGTGAATATTAAGGAAGCCGCTGCATCACATTCGAGTAAAACATTAATATCAGCTGTTTCTATGGATTTACCTCCCCTGGAATCCCGAGCTAACTGGCAGGCCTCCATTGAAAGTTTCTCAGGATCAAGATCTTTGAATCTTGATGTGTCTGATTCATGGGCTGTGGAAACACCATCCCCATCTGGAATATTCACTGATATATGGCCCGAAAAGTAGGTTGATGTATCTTTCGCATAAACACCTTCAGAATTTACAATTTCGGTGGTGTAATAACCTGCATGCACCCCTCCAGAAGTTGCCTGACATTCTTTCTCCACAGCGGTCTGGATCATCACTTTGGCAAAATCAGCTGCTTCTACTATATCTAAATTCCTGATCTTTTTATCATAGATTCCATATACCTCAGGATATTTTGATTGGGGTGTGAAATAGAAATTAGGATCAGCTTCGTTACATTTTGCATTAAATACAGCGTTTTCAACAGTTTTTTCCAGGTTAGATAAGTCTGTAGTATGAGCAAAGCCCATGCTACCCTCATTAATCACCCTTATTCCCAGGCCGTATGAGGAGATTTCCTTGGCAAAGTCCACCTTCTGATTTTGAACATTTACTTCGATCTTATCTTCTTTTTCCAGGTAAACTTCTGCTTCATCTACATATTTAAGGGCCAGTTCTAAAGTTTCCCCAGCAATATCTTCTTTCATTTTATTTAAACCTCATATCCTCAATATAAAATAAATTTACTAGATTATAAACTTGTAAATAGCTTCTGCAGCACCATCACCATAGGATTCGCTGGTCACATAATCAGCTATAGCTTTAAGTTCGTCATCGGCATTGTTGACAGCCACCTTTAATCCAGCAACTTCTAAAAATTCAATATCGTTTTCGCTGTCGCCTATGGCCATTATATCATCTGTTTTCACGCCGTTATGTGCTGCCAGCATTTTTAAGGATTTCCCTTTATCAACTGATGGATCTGTTAAATGAATGGCAAACCGGGTATCATAAATTTTCACATTAAAATCCTTTAATGTTTCTTTAACAATTTCTTCTTTAATATTTCTTATTATTGCAACTTCAGAAATCCTTTCATCTGAAAATTCAACCTTTTGAACCGGGTACTTGGTTTTCAAATACTCGAAAGCTCTTTGGCACTCTGCAATATTTCCGAGTAACGTCTTTTCACCATTATATTCTATTACTCCACCATTTTCTGATACCACTCCTCCGGTGGTACCCAGCATGATGGTTAGCATCTTGGCGGCGCATAGAATATTGCCAGTGACAATAATAGCTGGAATTCCCTTTTCTTCAGCTTTAGATATTGCCTGGATAGCACTTACACATATTTTCCGGGAATTATCCGTGATGGTTCCATCAACATCAAGAGCTAGAGCCTTTATTTCATATTCTTCCATGTAATTTAATACCTCATTTATGGGGCGGAGTAATCATTTAAGGAACCGTAACGATATGCTATGTTACAGGTTCCTTCTTTACTCACCATACAGGCCCCAATTGGATTTACAGGGTTGCATTCTTCTCTAAATAATTTGCAGTCTTCTGGACGGGCCACACCACGCAATATTGGTCCACATATACATCCTGTTACGGTTTCTTTGCTTTCTAATTCAGGTATGTCAAATTTTTCCCGGGCATTAAACTGGGAATACATATCCCTAATCTCATAGACAGAATCAGGGATGCTGGGGAATCCTCGCCACTCCTTGTTTTTTATATAGAATACTTCATCCATGAGCTCCTGTGCCTTTACATTACCATCATCCCTAACTGCACGTTTGTACTCATTCTGCACATGTGGATTTTCATCCTTAATTTGTTTTAATATTAGATAAATTGCTATAAGCACATCGAACGGGTTGAACCCTGCTACTACCTGTGGTATTCCATATTTTTCTGAGAATACTTCGTAAGGTTTGGTTCCAATTATGGTTGAGACATGCCCCGGCTCTATAAGGGCGGTTAAATTAACCTCCCCTGATTCTATAAGAAATTTCAATGCAGGTGGTATTAATCTGTGGCAGGAAAGTAAAGAGAAGTTTTCCGGCGGTCCCTGGGCTATTTCTGATGCAGTGGTTGGTGCGGTGGTCTCGAAGCCGGCAGCCATGAAAACCACTTCATTATCCACTTTATTTGCAATTTCAACGGCGTTACCAACCCCGTAAACTATCCTTACATCTGCTCCTTCTGCCCGGGCATCTGCAAGGCATCCGTTTGTTCCCGGCACCCTGAGCATGTCACCAAAGGTGGTTACAGTAACTCCTTTTTTTGCCAAGTACATGATTTCATCCACTTCCCTGGAGGGTACACAACAAACTGGGCAGCCTGGACCGGCAACAACTTCCACTTCTGGTGGAATTAGTGTTCTTATTCCGTGCTGCATTATTGTATGTTCATGTGATCCGCAGACGTGCATTATTTTTACTGGCTGAGCTATCTTTTCTATGCGTTCTACTATTTCTCTGGTTAAATTTTTCATTTGTAACACCGATGCGACAATAAATTGTTAATTTTGGTTTAATTTATTTAAAACTAAAGTGTTTAACTATATTATGTATATGTTAAAAAATTTAAATATTATTAAATTTTTAAAATGAAAAGGATTGTTTTATACAAATAGATATTTATCAACAAGTCAAATTAAGATATTTATCAATGAATCAAATTAACAAAATAATTATGTTTTATTTTAATGGTGTCTAAAATGAAAGTCGCAGTGGTAGGATTGGGAATTGAAGGAACTCATGCTCTACATTCCCTTTTAGATTTCGATCACCAGGTTTATGCTTCTGATCTTAATGAAGATTTAAACATCCCCATGGACAATTATGATGGTGGATTCGAGATTGAATTAGGACGTCACAACTGGGATAAAATAAACAGTGCAGATGCTGTGGTAGTTAGTCCCAGTTTATGGAAAAGGGATGTACTGAAAAAAATAACATCCCCAAATAAGATATTTTCCAGGGTGTTGGGCAATCACAGGGACATATTCACCATCGGTGTTACAGGAACAAATGGTAAAACCACCACGGCTTTGATGATAAAGGATATCTTAACAAACTCGGGTTTTAAGGTTTTAGTTGGTGGAAATGCCGGTGGAGGTTTTGATGGATACACCAGATTAATGTTAGAAGCTTCACAAGATGAGTACGACTATTTAATAGTGGAAGTCTGCGATATGACCCTTGATTTTTCCAGACACAACTTTCATTTTGATCTGGTGGTGGTGACTAACCTGGGATGGGACCATATCAACGTGCACCATTCAATGGAACAATACCAGGAAAGAATATATGATTTTATAAAGGATAAAACTGTAGTTTTAAATAAAAATGATGATTTACTTTCATCGTTGAAAAATAAATCCTTTTTAAAAGGTAAACCCAATTTTTTTGATACTTATAATGGTAAATTGAATTTAATTGGAAAATACAATCGTATGAATGCTGGTGCAGCATTTACAGTATCTAAAATACTCAATATTCCTGAAGATAAAATATGTGAGTCATTATCATCATTTAAACCCGTAGATGGTAGAATTACAGAATTAAAACTGGGTGATTCACGGATCATAATAGGAAAAACCGACAATGTCTCTGCTGTTACTGCTGTATTCCAGGAAACCAAGTTCGACCTTGCTATCCTGGGAACCCCCAGAAGAGAGGAATACTGGAGATTCGATATATTCATAGAAGTAGCTAATTTTAACCCCCCATATATAGTTTTATTCCCAGGACTTGATGATACAACAAGTCAAGCAAAGGAAATCCTGGAAAAAAATAGTTACAAAGGGAAAATAAGGGTTTCAGAAGACATCTTTGAAATTGTAGATTTCATCTCCACCAATCATGGAAAATACAGAACCATATTTATAGGTGGAAACGGACAGGATAAAATTACCCAAATAAAACGGATTTTAAAGGGTATCTCCTGAAATATATTGATTCAAACAGTTTAAAATATTTCTTTATATCTGAGAAGATTAATATAAAATCGGTTGGTGTCAATAAATATAAATAAAAAGTTATACAAACATTCTAGATATAACAAATCGATAATAAATACACGATTTCAACTCATTGAATAAGAAATACACGATAAACTAGATTAAAAAAATAAAGTCAACAGGTTGTTGGATATGATTGATTTTATAAGAAATAATATTGTAAAAACAAATTATAAATTAGTAAAGGATTTTTTAAAAAGATCTGAGAAACATAGGAGTGTTTTATAATGTCCAGTTTCATAAAACATCCCCTTTTAATTATACTTGCTTTAATCATAATTGGAGCAGCAATGTATCCTGTAGGGCTTGCCACATCAAAATATATCCCTGAACAGAATCCAGAAGAAATGGCGATCCTTCCCATAGGAGAAACTGTGACCAATGGAACTGCTGTAGTTGATACCAACAAAGTCCGAAAAGTACCCATAGTTTACCATCCCGAATATCTGATTGAATATGCTAAAAAACTTCAAATCTGGGAAATATATTCTGGTCTTACCTCTGGAGCCATCCCCATGCCAATTAAAAATATTACAGGTGGCGGAATTTCCGATACTGGGAAAGCAGAAAATATTAAGGGGCCGGGAATGCTGGCTATAAAGAATGGTAAATTGACAGTAACCAACCCCACAATTGTTTGGGGATTTAAAGAACCATATACGATAGCTGTTAAAACTAAAAATGGTGTAGATATCAAACAAGGGAATAAAACCATAAAATCTGTAGCAGTAAGTGATTTCAGCAACGATACCATTCCCAATGATTACATAAGCTTGGATGACTTTAAAAAATGGCACAACAGTACAACTGTGGGAAATAATACCACTCTCGACTATGCCCTCTACAACTTCAACGACGGTCGGAACATAATAGTGCCTGATAGAATAGCCTCACTTTTCGGTGAAGAGGTGCTAAATGAAATGAAAACGCGTCCAAGTAAACATCCCATAACCGTCTATGAAGGTTCTGAGAACCAAAAAGTGATCAGTTCTACTTCAACTGGTATGAGCTACTACTCAGAATACGATAACGTTGCCCGAGCCCATAACGCCAATCAATTTATAAAAGCATGGAACAACACCATCATACCTCCTCACACCATTGGCTATGGAAGTAGCGATGTTTTCTACTATAGTGTCTATGACCCAGACCCCAACGCCACATCTAAATGGGCTAGTCATGGTGTCTGCCCGCCGGGAAGAGCACTGCGAGACGCATCTTTAGGAGCTGGCTTCCCCAGACCAACAGGAACTACTGGTGATTATCAGAATGCAATATCCCCCGGTGTAGATATAGTTACAGGCATATGGGTATTAAATAGCCGAGATTATCCAGTTAAAATAGTTATGTGGAGTGACGGCGGTGCTGATGGAGCAGGTATGAATTCCATATATGTCCAGATCATCGAATTAAGATAAAAATTCTTTTTTTTATTTTCACTCTTTCATATTAGTTTTTAATAATAGGGAACTTATTAAAAATGATTTCAGCCATTATAACAGCCGCTGGTAAGAACAGGCGGATGAAAGAAGACCAGGTAAGATTAGGTATTAAAATCCAGAATAAATTACTTTTAGACCTCCATGGAAAACCGGTGATAGTCCATACTTTAGAATGTGTCCAGAAAACAGACGTTGGAAAATCCATAGTTATACTGGGACACTCTGGTGAAAAGATAAAAACTGTACTGGAAAATTATCCATATAAAAAGGTTGAGGTTATCTTCAACAATGAAAAAAATGTTGAATTATCAGAAACTCTTTTAAATGGAGTTAATCATGTAAAAAAGGGTTTATGTCTGTGTGTTGCAGGAGACCAACCTACTGTCTCCAGTGAAACTATGCAAAAACTCATTGATGCCGCCCTTAGACATCCTGATGATAATATAGTTTCGATTTTAGCACGTAAAGATATAGGTTACCTTAATACTACAGAAGGTCTGGGAATGCCATTTGCCTGCCACTCTTCTATTTTAAAGAAGTATTTACCAGGTAAAAATGATAATATTAATCCAATTTTAGGTGATATGATAAATGATGGCGTGGAATTTTTTGGTGTACCTGCCAGAGACAAGCTAGAGTTAATAAACATCAATCACTGGAAAGATTATTTAAAGGTGCAGAAATATTTAAATAAAACCAGATGATTCTTTATTTAATAGGAAGTATATATTTAATCAAAAAATTAGATATTAGAATCAAAGCAGATACTGGAATCATATTTTAACCAATTAAATTTAAAGAATGGATTTTTTATGAATAAAAATAAACTACCAATAGAGGGTAAACTCCCTACTCGCTGGGAAATCTATTATTACACATTAATGGGTAATTTCAATTACTGGCTCAGAATGCTGGTTAGAAATCAAACTGTTAAAACTGGTGATTTTCAAGAAGCAGATGTGGGAATTATCAACGAAATACAGGGGGGTGATGTTTCCAAGAATATTGAAATCATAAAATATTTATCTGAAAATCCCCTAAACAGTGCAATAATTGAAACTTCAAAAATTGGAGCCCCAATTATTAAATTAGGAGATGGATCAATGCCACGAGTTATGCTTACTGCCGGTGTTCATGGAAATGAACTACCTCCCCAAATAGCTGCTATAAATCTAATTAATGAGTTAAATGAAACCAGTGTAAATGGAACAGTATACATAATCCCCTTCAGTGCCCCCAAGGCAAGTGCCCAGAATTCTAAATTATATAACGGAGAAAACCTGAATTTAGTAGCTGATACCCAAGGTACCCCAACCAATACCATTTTAAACATGGCACTGGAACTTCAAATTGATGCATTAGCTGATTTTCATGCTACCAGCACACATCCTAAGAAAGACGCAGTGATTTACTTCCTTAATATTCAAAGTTCAAAAATGGCAGTTTACATCAATAAGAAATCAAACTCAGAATTGATGGCCCTTATTTATAACCCGGGAACACTCATCGCTGCAGCTAACAATAAAAACATTCCAACAATACTCTGTGAAGTGAAATCATCCGATGGTGTGGCTTCGAATGAAGCTATTGAAGTTTCACACAACCAGATGAAAGAATTTTTAAATTATCATGGGATAATATGAAGTATAGATACAATGAAGTATTTTTAAAAAGTATTTTTAAATATCTCAATACCAGGGCGGTTTTAAATATCTCTAAAAGGTTTAGATATCTCAATAACACTAGTTTAATTATGTCATCTAACATGCCCGGTTCATTTTTCCAATTAAATTGATTAAATATTTTAGTTAAAAACACAAAATATGATTAGTATGTCTAATGATTATCCTTCATCTGCATTGTCAATGAAATTCAAACTATATTTTGTAGTATCATTTATATTAATTCTATTTGCATCTATTTTTATTTACGTATTTATTCCTCCATATGCCTATGCCCAAATTGATAGCGTAAGATATCTTTTAAGTACAATTGTGTCAAGTTTAGCCACCATAATTGCAATAGTCATCAGCATGAGTCTGGTGGTTATTGAGCTTACTGCTTCTTCATATTCCACCAGAGTCATAGATATGTTCAAACAATCCCCGGCAATTTGGATTGTTATAAGTACCTATATTTTGGCAATCGTTTATGGAATGACCGTACTAAAGTTTTTAGATGTTATAGCTCAAAGTGGCCTAGCAATATATGAAACAACAGTCTGGATCGCATTTTTCATTTCAATTGTTGCTTTTGGTGCCTTAATTCCCTATATACTTAGTTCTCTAGATATAATGAAGCCTTCTACTGTTATTAACCGCTTTGCAGAAAGGGTTACCAGAGAAAATATTTTAACTGGCATTTCTGAATCAGAAAACATTGTGGCCAGAAGCGCCACATCCTTAAGCTTTTCCTATCTTCACCCAGACATTTTAAGACCAGTGACAGAGATTGATAAAGACCCTATTCAGCCAATAATAGATATGATCCACGGGTCTATGATGAAATATGATTATGAAACAACCAGATACGGCTTGAAGGTTCTGGAAAATTATTTGATTGATTTATTAAATACCGATGATTTCGATAATGACAACATAACCATCACAAAACATATATTCATCCACTTGGAAAGGGTTGGTAAATTAGGTGCCAGTCGAGATGATGAAGATTCTGTTTTAGAAGTTACATCAGCCATCTTTATGATAGGAAAAAAGGCAGTACATGAAAAAATTGAAAATATCACTGGAGAATCTATTAACAGTCTTAAGAATATTTGTAGGGTGGTTATTAAAAGAGAACATGAGGATTCAATAGTTAATATCACAGACTTCATAGCAGATATTGGGCGCGATGCAGTTAAATATGATCTTGATTTTGCAGCAACTGTATCTATCAATTCATTGGGCATAATAGGAAGGGCCACCACTAAACTTTCACCACAAGATCTGGAAGTAACTGTGGGTATTGCAGGGACCATTGAGGAAATTGGTATATTATCCATAAAGCATTCTTTAAATCAGTCGGTATTTCACGCAGTTAACTCTCTAGGAGATGTTGGAAAATTAGCAATAACCAATAATTTAGTAAACACTACCTTGATGATTGTAGATTATCTATACAATATGGGCGTATATACTCTAAAAGCGAATATGAACCATAACACCAACCGAATCGCAGAATACTTATGGGAAATTGGACGAATAGCCATCTGGAATGAAATGAATATCCTTGCCCTTGATAAACTGATAAATAAAGTAAAAGATTCACTTCAAAAATTAATGGACCTTTCGCAGGAATTAGGTCATAATGAAACAGCAACAATAGCTACTTTATCTTTAGATAAGATAGAAAATCTTATTCAAAAAACAGAATTAAATGACAATTAGTTTTATAATATTGTAAGAAATAATTTAATTAAATGGATAATGAAAAATTAATTTAATTAAGGAAATATAAAAAAATTAGATAATTGAAGGTAATTACATACTGGATTTAATCCATGTTTTCCAATGCATTAACGATGCAGCCAATATTTTCGCCGTTCATACCTACAATTACTTCATCAGGCTGTATTTCTGCAAATTTACGGGACCCACTGCAACCCAGAGTTATATTCGGTCGTTTTCTGGTAAATGGTCCTGCAACTGCATCGGCACATATGGACTGAATTCCTGCAAAATCAGCCTCCACCCGGCCACCTAAAGTGTACACAATGGCCTGGGCTAGTTTAAGGGCTTGTGCAGGATTGCAAATAACCACGATTACATCAGGGTCAAAAGAAGCTTTTTCAAGTGGCGAGTAGATTATTGCGTACATTATGTTATCTATTTTAGGCACATCTTCCATGGTGCGCCTAGCAGAACCTAAACTGGAAAATCTACCGAGACTCTGATACATTTCCCCTGTTTTGACCTTTTCCGGCGGTTCAACAAGCCCTAATGCAGCGGCACCACCTTTACATGCTTGTTCCTCCCCTGTTGCATAAAATATTTCACCCTGACTGGCTTTCTGCACCATTTCACAGTGGCGTATACCATTTTCTATTTTATTTATACTTTCAGGGATATCCTCTTCTCTTAAAACAAATTTCACTGCAACTGGAGATTTGGTTAATCCTAAATGTTCTTTAATTTTATCTGAAACCCAATCATATCCATTTACATCGCATGAGCTTTCTACCATATTCTCACCAGTTTTATATATATTCATCGATTATTTAACTTTTGAGAAATTAACAATAAAAGTTAAAAAAATAGAAATAATATTGAATTGAACCAAAATTATTGAAAAAAATAAATTAGTTAATCCCATCAACCAATTCTTTTATTTTATCTTTAACTGCGGAGTTATTCTCTACCACTGTTCCAGTAACAATGATATCTGCACCAGCTTCCACTATTTTTCTGGCGGTTTCCCCATCCCTGATTCCACCACCAACCATTAAAATAGTATTACTGTATTTCTTTACTTTAGATATCATTTCCAGGGGCACAGGCTGATCAGCACCAGAACCCGCTTCCAGATAGAATAGTTTCATTCCCCAAAATTCAGCTGCTAGTGCATAAGCCACAGCAATATCTGATTTGGTCCGGGGCACCAGTTTGGCATCCCCCACCCATCCCACAGTTCCACCTGGCTCCACTACCAGATAGCCCATGGAAATGGTTTCAATTCCCATCCTCTTTATCATGGGTGCGCCCAGTGCTTGTGCTCCTACTATCCAGTATGGGTTGGTGGAGTTCAGTAGGCTCATGAAAAATATGGCGTCGGCATGTTGGCTAACACCGCTGGTATTACCTGGAAAGAGTATTATGGGAACATCAATGTTTTCCTGTAGGGCCTTGGCTGTCAGGTCCAGTTCAGTTGAATCTGTAGTGGATCCACCCAGCATAATTCCATCTGTACCGCCGTTAATGGCATTTTTTGCTATTTGAACTGCTTTTTGCGGAGATTGCTCTTCAGGATCTATGAGTGTGAGGTGAAGCTTTTTTTCTTTAAGATTTACCCTAAGATAATTTTCTACATCCATTTTATCACAATAGTAAGTTATGGGTTAATAAAAATAATTGGTTACTAAAGGTTACCTTTAGTTAAAAATATCTATCCTCTTGGCTCTTTGGCCTTGTATCTCAAGCCTTTATGCCCGCATTTCCTGCACGTTTTTGCAGTTGGCGGGTTTCTTGCATTACATTTGAGACATATTTTGATCTTGAATATTCTATTTTCTGCTTCTTCAAATCTAGCCATTATTTATCCTCCTATGATATCATTTTGAATATTTACAACTTCCATGCTATTTTTAGCATGGGAATAAGCTTCTAAGAGTTCGTGATTTAGCTCTAGAAAATGAGGTCCCCACTTAAACTGAGACATAATATCGATAGCAATATCTTTAAACCCCACTATATAAAATGTTGCTGCAATAGCCTCAGCAGTGGAAAGGATGCAAGGTTTCCCATAATTCGTGGGATTAGCAGCCACCAGGAATGGGAGTGATCTATGTTTTTTACGGCCTTTAAACATTTTTGAAGAACCATTTATCCTTTTCCATGAACAATCGAGTGCTGCGATACCATTTTCTTCTACGATCTTTCGGTCTTCTGGAGACAATGCTTTTTGTGAGAATGGATCAAGGACTATTGCACCCAAAGGTAACTGGTTTAGTTTGGTCACCAATTTTACCTTCCCTCCCCGGGCCATGCGTACAGTGGTGCATTTACGACGATCACACTCCTCGGCGTGGTAGACAACGACTTTCATTGATATCACGAATTGTATAACTACATTGATTCTCAACTATATAATATGTTCTCAACAAATGAAAATATCATCCATGTATCTTCGAAGCTCAAGCTACCTTACTGGTGGGTTGAGTCCATCGCTATAGAATATTTAAATTGTAGAGAATTCGCTGAGCATGATGAAATTTGGAGCTTTAATTTTGATTTGATATCAAAACAAGAGCTGATTGAAGCAGTTCAAACAGAAAAAATTGTAGTATCCTCCCCTATAATACAATACCCTCCAATTGGTGAAGGTTTACTAAAGAGCTTGAAAAATTATTTCTTAGGGCAAGATTATATCGCTGAACCGGGTTCAATCATAGAAGGACTAGTATCCCATAATGACTTTCCAGATGAAGTTGAATTTCTAGATTTCATGGATCCTATACTCTCATTTTTTAATTATTTCCAGGTTTACGATGATGGAAAATTCTGGCAGTGGAAAATCGCAGAATCTACCCATATTAAAGGTGAGTCCTACAGCATGTGGTTTTCATCGAAGATAGATCTTACCCCCATCAATGAAATGGAAGTTAAATTGGGGAAATTAAGAGATGATATTGTTAATCCGGGCGAACAGGGGCATGCAGAATTTAAACTTGAAGTAGAAGGATATTACAGGGAACTCAAGAGAATAAGAATAGGAATTTTCTCAAATCTCTGGAAAATCCACTTGGAAAATAAGAATTACTGGATAAGAAGTCAAAAGTAATCAACTATTTCAGCTGCAACTCATTTAGCATTTAATGATTATCTAATCCTTAAATTATATTTTTTTACGTTCATACTCAAGTATCTTGGAGATGGCAGACCCGGGATTAGCCAACTCTTCCACGTCATAGTAACGGCCTCCAGCTGCCAGTGCTAAATCCATATTAAATTCATGCCCGTATTTAACCGCTCTTTCAAAATTTATAACTATGGTGGGTATTTCTTTATCCTTTAAATCCTGGGCAATTTTCATGGCATCCTGTATTGGCCCTTCCTTAAAACCCACGTTGGGCATTCCATCAGTAAGAATTACCATCATGGGGACATATTCATCCCTTATCTTCTCCTGTTTGAGTATTTCGAATCCTTTCTGTAACCCCCTGGCAAGGGGTGTGGTTCCTCCCACCCTTATATTGTCCAATTTTGCCTGGAAAGACGATGCTCGACGGGTGGTGGGTATTATAATCTCGGCCTCATCACCTTTAAATCCAATCACACTGAGTTTATCCTTATGACGATTAACATCCTCTATAAATCTATTTAAAATACCTTTTACACGATTTGCTTTCTTATCCGAGAACATTGAGCCACTTATATCTACAATCAGTGCAATTGATGCCCTCGCACCATGTTTCCTCACCTTCTGACGGATATCTTCACTTTTTATCTTAATACTACCAGTTGAACCGGCTGCAGCCGCTCTAATAGTTGCATCAATTGCAATATCATCTAATGCTTTTTCTGGTAGTTTACTTTTTACGTATCTTCCTTTGATAGTTTTAGAATCCACCCTTTTACCGTATAATTTTTTCCTCTGTTTTCCTCTCATTTTAAGGAGTTTCTTTATATCAGCTTCCTGATACTCTTCTTCAACCTGATCGTCTTCTTCATCACGGGTTTTTAGTTTCATTCCCCGCTTTTCGTTACCGCCTGTTGATTGAAGTTTTTTTTTGCTTTCCCCTTCTTCATTTCCTTTTTCAGGGGATAATTCCGCATTATTTTTGCTTTCTTGTTTCTCTTTTTCCTTTTCTAATTCTGATTTAGCCTTTTCCATCTGTTTTTTAACTTTATCCTCATCAAATGATGCAGTATGGAACCTTTCCCCAAGAACTAACAGAACAGCCTCTTCAACGTGGCCCTCATTAACAGTTTTTTCATCTTTGTAGGCAGCGATGGTTTTAGCTGTTTTTAAAATCGCAATGTCCGCCCGATGGCCGTCTACACCCATATCCATACATAACTGTGCTATGACTTCCATTAAATGTCGTGGCATTTCCACGCGATTCAGCAATCCCCGGGCTTTTACTATCTTCCGTCTGGCTGTTTCCTCTTCTTCCTGGAATTTCTCCTGGAATTTCTCTGGGTCTTTTTCATATTCTTCCCGCCTTTCCATTATTTTAACCCGGTCTTCTAGTTCCATGATGCTGCTTACCACGATGTGAAGTCCTATTCTATCTGATAGTTGGGGCCGGAGTTCTCCTTCCTGTGGATTCATTGTTCCTACCAGGATGAAATTAGACGGGTGAGTAAAAGAAACACCCTCCCTTTCCACTATATTTATACCGTAAGCTGCAGCATCCAGGAGAACATCCACCAGATTATCGTCCAAGAGGTTGATTTCATCAACGTATAATATGTTACGATTAGCTTCCGCCAGTAGGCCTGGTTCAAGGGCTTTTATACCCTCCTTTAATGCCTTTTCAATATTTATGGATCCCACTACCCGATCCTCGGTAGCTCCCAAAGGTAGTTCTACAACGCGCATTTTCTTCTCTTCAATCTCAAAATCATTTGATTTACATAGATCACAGAGAGAACCCTGATCTTTCGGGTCACAGCTAAATGCACAACCCTTAACCGTGCGTATAGGTGGTAGTAAATTTGCCAGGGCCCTTACAGCTGTTGTCTTTCCAGTACCCTTCTCTCCCTTTATTAAAACCCCACCGATGCTGGGGTTGATGGCATTCAATATCAGGGATTTTTTAATATTTTCTTGTCCTACTATGGCGGTAAATGGGAAAATAAAATCTTTCAATAGTCTCACCGTTTATTTACTTCTATTTTTTTATTTCATAATTTTTTAAAATCATTTTGACAATTGTTGAACTTTTGTTGTTCATTGTTATTAAAAATCTGCCTTACACAAAAGATAAATATTCCAGTATACAAAAACCTAAATGGTGATATTATGTGTACTGTTGGCGGTCCAATGGCTGACATTAAAATGAAAAAACTTAAAACAAAAAGGTATAAATGCTTGGATTGTGGAAACGAGTTTAAAGGTATTGGAAAAAAAGTAATATGTCCTTCATGTCAGTCCGACAACGTAGAAGAGTTAAGTTGAGTCCTGATGAAATTTTGTTTTTGAAAGGAAGCTCTGGGGAATTGGGAGTAGTCAAAGCAACTAAAGATATACAAATATTTATAGGAACATCTGAAGGCGATGAAGTTGTACAATTTCTCCAAGCTGATGATTTGATAGCAGTTTCTATATTTTCTGTTGGAAAGAAGGCAGAAAAAGGCATTAGATGTATGGTTCATTTAATCAAAGAACACAACTCACCCATCGTTGTTCTTCCAGAAGATCATCCCACATCAAAGAGACTCAGCATGGTTGTATCATGTGGAGAATTCATAAAACTTGATTGCAACATACAACCAGGCACACATCCCGAACAGGATATTCTATGCGCATGTGAAGACCTTTCCGGAATCGAAATACATGGAGTAGATGGTGGGGTAGTAATAAATGGAAATCCTGATTTTAAGGTTGAAAAAATATAGTTTACAAAGAAAAAAAATATGTTATAATAAATCTAATAGAAATTAAATAATTTCAACTAATTACAATAAAAACGATGGGTAAAAGAAAAATATTAAATTTAAATAATCAAACTCTTAAAGATTTAAAAAGAAGATATTTTCATTAAGAATGATGATATTTTCATTAAGAATGATATTTCATTAAAGAAAAAAGATATTTCATTAAAAAAAGGTTAAATATATGTCAATTTTTGATTTATACCAAATACTTGGACAGCTTGTATTTATTGTTGGACTAGCACTCCTAGCTTTACTATCAACTGCACTTATTCTAGGTAGGATGCAAATTAAGGAAGATAGACTTATTTTTCCCAAGTTACTTCTCTTCACTGTTGATGTTTTCTATGGTCTATTTAAGAAATTCTCAGAACAGGTAGGTGTTGATGGAAAGATCGTGGATCAGATAGGTGTAGAAGTAAGAAACAAAGTTAACCAAAAAGATTTCAGGAAAACAAAACATGAAGATAAGATTTTAGTACTCCCACATTGTCTGAGAAACACTGAATGCCAGGCTACCCTCGAAACATCTGGAATAATATGTAAAAACTGTAATAAATGTGTCATTGGTGTTTTAAAAAATAAAGGTGAAGATATGGGTTATAAGGTCTATATCATTCCGGGTTCACAATTTTTAAAGAAAATTGTAGAACAAAATAAATTCAAAGCCATTCTGGGAGTGGCCTGTTATCAAGATCTTAATCTGTGTATGATGAATCTCTCTAATTATCCTGTACAGGGAGTACCCCTTCTCCGGGACGGATGTGTTAATACTAAAGTGGATTCTAGGGCTGTACTGGAGAAGATGGGTGCGATTCAACTGGAAGATAGCGGTACTAAGTTGGATGGTTCATGTTCAGAATCTAACCCGAAAAAAGCTCATTAACCTAAAATTATAGCGAAATTCTAAAAAATTGAGATGTATGAGTTAATAATACTTTTTTTCCTGGCAGCCTTCCTATCCATAGTAGTTGGAACAGTAGCAGGATTCGGTACTTCTACTATTTTTCTACCAGTAGCATTATTTTTCCTAGATTTTCAAACCGCTCTTGTTTTAGTAGCCATTACCCATATTTCTGGAAATATAGGTGCTGTAGGTTTTTTCCGAAAGGATTAAACAAAAAATTGATCATATTATTCGGACTGCCCAGCATAATTTTAACAATAATCGGAGCATATCTGGTAATATTCATCCCTCAACTTTTATTACAAATTTTTTTAGGGATATTTCTGCTGGTATTTGCCATTTATTCTCTCCTAAGTCCTGAATTTACTATACACCCCACCAAACTTAACACCATGATAGGCGGGAGTTTATCAGGATTTTTACAGGGTTTGCTGGGAATTGGTGGGGCAATAAGGGGAGCTTTTCTTATCTCTTATAATCTGGACAAAGTTGTGTATATA
This sequence comes from Methanobacterium sp. UBA294, assembly GCA_002494495.1. GTDB lineage: Archaea > Methanobacteriota > Methanobacteria > Methanobacteriales > Methanobacteriaceae > Methanobacterium_A. The sequence continues at coordinate 9,632 of DACB01000006.1, read as the reverse complement.
GCAACCATATCAGCCATAGCAGTGATTATCGACGCTGCAAGGATTCCCGTATACTTCTCAAACAACCTTCTTGGCCCCCAATATTACTACTATATACCTGTTTTAATTATAATAGGAATTATGGGATCTTACATAGGTAAACGTATTGTTAACATCACACCCCAGAAATTCTTTAAAAAAATAGTGCTGATTGCTATTGCCATTGCAAGTCTGCTCTTGATTTACCAAAGTCTGGTTGGTTAACGGTCTGGTTGGTCAAATATCATGGTCACTTTTATAAGTAAAGATATCTTCGACTTTAACTTCAAAAAAATGGGCTATTTTAAATGCTAAAAGTAAGGATGGATCATATTTATTTTTCTCGATGGCAATGATAGTCTGTCTGGTTACACCCAGTTCTTTGGCCAGTTCTTCCTGGGTTAAATCCTTCATCGCCCGGTAAACTTTTAGCTTATTTTCCATAATATCTTCATCCTTAATATCTAGGGCTATAATAACCATAGAAGGGCTGCTGAATTTGTAAGTAGTGTCATGGGTCATTTGTGATGATTTTTCGTTAGATTTATTTATTCTTTCGTCATCATATCTTCATCTATTCTTTTTTTAAATATAAGATAACAGGATTCCAATTAAGATAGCCAGGAATGCAGGGATTATGCTCCTAAACTTACCGATAACCCCGCCATTTGCGACAAATATAGTAATCATAATTCTAAAGATTTATAATTTTTCATTAAAATCCTCTATTTAAAATTTATGTGCGTAATAAATTCGTGATGAGAAATACAGTATGAAACAGAATATTGCAACTGCAAACAACGTATATCCGATGGATAAATATTGAGGATAACTAGTTCTAAGGGCCATTATAACAATTGCCACCCAGATTATCACAGAAATTAAAATACCCAGAGTCATGGTAGAGGCTTTCTCATTGATAAGTTGGGTTCTTTCATCTTCTACTATCACACTGGTATCTCCCTGGAAAATTTCCTCCAGATTATCACGGTGAATATATAAAACAATGATTAATGCGACTGTAATTGCCAGTGCCAGTATGATTACATGAATATTTTCTAAAATTGCACCTGCTATCCACAGTCCAGTAACAAATGCAGATAGTATCTTGATAAACAAGCCGGATTCAAAGATGGAAAGTATTTTTAATATGATTCCTGATTTTTTCGACATAATTATTCACCTATTGTTATATTAGACCTCCATAAAGTTACATGTGCAGTAAATACAGTAGTAAGTAATTGTAAGAACGGAGATATGAATACGATTAGAATGATCCATCCAATAAAGCTTATTTTTGGATCATAAAGTATCATGGGGATGCCAAAATGGACAAAATCCTCATTGGGGTTCATTAACATGGTACTAATCGGTCCCCATATAATTATCATCCATATAAATGTGGCCAAAGATGTGTATATGGAATATATTAATATGTCACCTAAATTTTCCACTAAATCTCTTTTGGATCTGTATATTCTCTTTGCAATATACCATCCCAATGGAAATCCCAGTATTATATTTAAAATAGGAACACCCATTCCTATTGCTACAAGTACGGTGTCTAGGATAATATAAATTATGAATGCTAATTTTTTATTTAATTCAAAGAAACTCATGTAAATAATACTTTACATTATGTTAAATAAATCTTACTATTTGTTAATTAAGATATCCGAATTGATTAAAATTTATACTTAATAACTCTGAAAACTATTAGATAATATGGATATACTTAAAAAATTTAAAATCCAACCCTTAAACACTCATCTTTACGAGCTAGCCTTCCTCCATGAATCTTACTCCAATGAGAATAACATAAACGAATGTTATGAAAGGTTAGAATTCCTAGGAGATGCAGTACTGGATCTGGTGGTATCTGAATTCTTATACAAACTTAATCCATATTTAACCGAAGGACATTTAACCCGTATGCGTTCTAATTACGTATGCAAACAGGCACTTTACACTTATTCCACCGAATTAGGCCTGGATGAGTATATAAAATTTGGTGTTGGAGCAGAGCTAACCAGTAGGGAGACGGATTCTGTTAAAAGCGATGTCTTTGAAGCATTTATCGGAGCATTATACCTTGATCAGGGACTGGAAGTAGTGAAAAAATTTCTAAATCAGACTGTAATACCCCATATAAAGAATCAGGACGTGTTCTTTTATGATTATAAATCTGAATTAAAAGAATTATGTGATCAGGATAATTGGACTGTTTCCTATGTTTTAATCAAGGATGAAGGACCCCCACATAACAAAACTTTCACCATGGCTGTAAAAATTAATAGTGAGATATTTGGAAAAGGCACCGGTGGAAGTAAGAAAGAAGCAGAACAGAATGCAGCAAAGATTGCCCTTACTAAGCTTTAAAAAAATTCGAATAGTTTTCTACATACAATCATGGATAAAATAATTATTTATCAAAGGATAGACCATCATTACCTATGGCAAGAGAAAGTATTTACAAAAAATACAAACCAGCCAACATTCCTAAAGATGTAACCAATACTCCAAGCTTCTGGTTCATTTTCAAAGATTATAAAATGCTGGCAAAGGTCACAGAAACAGGCATCAGCATTCCTTATGGTACCCTAGAAGAATTGGAGATTACACCCATAAGAACACAGTACCTGGGTACTTTAGAAGGAAAATTTTGCTATTCTGCAGAACTAGAGCCAGGAACAGAATCACCAGATGAAATGGAATTTCGAGATTTAATGTCCATATATGAAGTTTTGGATGAAGATATCTTCCTACTGGCAGGTAAGGCTCTTCAGACGGTGCGTTGGGATAGGGACCATCAGTTCTGTGGCCGATGTGGGGCTGAAACTGAAACTTCAACTTATGAAATGGCCAAGATCTGCCCTGAATGCGGGTTTAAAAGTTTCGTCCGTCTCTCCCCAGCAGTGATCACCGCCATCATAAAAGATGGTAAGCTCCTCATGGCCAAACACAGGTATCGTGAAGATATGTACGGTCTTATTGCTGGATTTGTAGAGCCCGGAGAAACCCTAAAAGAGGCTGTTGAGAGGGAAACCATGGAAGAAGTGGGTTTGAAGGTTAAAAATATCAAATATTTCGGTAGCCAATCTTGGCCCTTCCCCCATTCACTGATGGTAGGATTTACAGCTGATTATGAAAGCCAGGAGATAAATGTGGATGGGAATGAAATAATTGAAGCCCATTGGTTTTCACCAAATGAAATTCTACAGTATCCATCAAAAATTAGCATCGCTAGTGACCTTATTGAATGGTTTATTTTTAAATTTGATAAGCAAAAAAAATTAAAACTAAATAAAAAAAGGAACCAAAGGGATTGATTATTCCCTTTCCCTAATTGTTCTTCCTGCAGGTAGTTTTTCTTCTGAAGATATGTACTGGTAGATAAATGCTGCTAAAACTGCCCCTACTATTGGTCCTATCAAATATATGAGATAATCACCCCAGAGGTTTGTACCTCCCAGGATCAGATTACCTAAATAAGGTCCAAAAGTCCTGGCTGGATTGATTGATGCTCCTGTGATGTTACCTAATGTAGTGATTACTGCAGCAACTGTCAAACCAATTGATAGTCCAGCAAATCCAGGGGTTGCTCTTTTATCAATTGCTGTTCCCATAAGTACAAACATCAATAGGAAAGTACCTACCATTTCTGCTATTATTGCTTGTGTGTATCCTATCCCTTCAAATGGACTGGTTGCACCCAGGCCACCAACTGTAACTGCAGCCATACCCAGCACTCCTGCTAATAGGAAGCTTGCAATTGAAGCACCTATAAGTTGGGCTACAATATAAGGTATGACCTCGTTTCCAGGGAATTTCTTGGTTGCCCATAGGGCAATGGTCACTGCCGGGTTTATATGACAACCTGAAATATGACCAATTGCATAAATTAAAACTGCCACTGTAAGACCAAAAGCCAAACCAATAGCAAGCCAATCACCTAAACCACCTAATGCACCTATTCCTATGTTAAATGAGTTGGGTGGTGTTGATCCTTGACTGATCATCAGGGTAATGACAGCCGCCCCTGTGCCTATGAAAACCAGGAAAAATGTCCCGATTAATTCTGCAAAAAACCGTTTTTTTAGTGAAATCATATTATCACTTTTGTTAATCTACTTTAAGCGCATTGTAACACCATTTACACAAGATTCTAGGTAATGTGTGTTCCTGTTTTTTGCTGGGAAGGGGGAATCCGCCCTCCCAGACTTCAATTTCTTCTCTTATAACGTGGTCCATACAAAGGCCCATTCCACAGACAATGCATATTGCCACTGCATCTGTTTCTTTGCCTTCCAGATTACACATGTAGCATTTCATAAATTACCCTCCTACGTATTTTATACGACCTCTTTCCACTGACTTATACGGCCTCTTTCCACTGACAGTAGGAGTGTCTGAAGTCAACTAAGGATGCAGATGCACAATTTTTACATGTTCTGGCTGGTGATGCAGGTGTTTCCTTGTTCAGTGCTATTATATTTGTCATCATGGTGGCAGTTATTGGTTCACTGGTTAAGAGACATGGGTAATCTGCCAATCTCATTAATGCTGAAAATCTGACGGTCATAGGACATGCGGGGTATGTGTAACGTTGTGGGTTCATGAGTACTTCATTTTCACCTATTGGGTCTAGGTCCACTTTAAATCCAGCTATTTTGGGTTGTAATTTTCCTGCTGAACCATTCATGTTTTTCCTTTCATTGTCCAGATGTTCCCATCCACGGTAGATCATGTCCATAAAGTCACAGTTATGTAGCTCTATAGCGGCGCCTCTGGTTGGATACTGTTGCACGTAGTTGTGGAACCTTCTGGTTAAAAGTTCGACTACTGTTGGAGCATTAAAACCATCTAACTCCAGGATATATTCAACTGCACATGCAGATGATCCTGTTGCTAGTGATAACAGCTGATTTTCATTTTTAATATCTTTTACAGCATTATTAAGTGTTGATTCAATCACATCTGTTGTTGCATCGATTACAGCCATTACAACATCGTCTTTACACATATTGTAAGTTGATTGTGATATGTGGTGGGAGATGTCTCCTACACAGTAGGCTGGTACGGTTACTATATTACCGTAGTGGACTTCATCATTAATTGCTTCTTGAATTGTCTTCTTCATATTGTCTTTGTACTGAGACATGTATTTTCTTACATCAAATGATTTTTGACCAAGCGAATCCATCAATTTTGCCTGTGCATCTATAGGAGTCTCATACATTAATTTTACCATTTCAATCTCTTTTTTAAGAGCTTCAGTAAGTGTATCTCCAGCCTCTATTTGGTTGGCAAAGACCTCACCAATCCCATATGAAGTGTTCATTCCCCAAGATTTTGAGGATAGTATGGCCTGTTTGTGGTGGACTGGAATATCTACAGTTTGTAATATCTGATTTACCACGTTACTGGTACTACCAGGTATCAGAGCAAAATCAACTACACATGTAGGTCCGTAAAAACCGCCGTATCTCCTGACTACTTCAAGACCTATCATGGATTCATTTTTTCCTATGGCATCTATAAATTTGTCCATGCTGGCTTTAAAATCCTCATCTTCATCATACAAGATTTCTAAGATAGCTGGTGTCTGATAATGTTCTACAAATGGGTCATCTTCTGGTCTTACTTTATCGGTTAATCCAGTCAGCGTTTCAAAATGAACATTTATGGATTTCTTATGAAGATTTAAAACCGATTCACTCTGACCATCCACGGCTTCCATCTTGTTTGCAACGTCGACATAGGACTTTGTGTGTTCAATTTTGAATTCCTGACCTCTATATTTTTTAACAGTTTCAACATCTGCTTTTTGAGCCATTAAAGCTTCTTTAACCATTTTTTCATATAATTCCACCATATAATCACCTCAGTAATATATTGGTTTATGAATAAGATAAAAGTTACTTTTTTTTGCTTTTGAAGCTTTCACAAATGTAAAATTAATAAAATAAGGCACTAAATGGTTAAAAGTAAAAAATATTAAATTATAATCCTTCAATTTAAGAAATAAATCATATAAATTCTTTCAAAATTCAATTCATAATCCAGTGATTATATGACTTTTTAATAATTATTTATAATGATGGAAAACAGTTATAAACTGTGTTAGATAAATTTTAATGTAGATATTATTATAAAAAATTTTTATTACTGATTTTTTTCATGATTATAAGAATTGAAGTAAATATGGAATTAATAACCATTTTATAATGAATTGATAATCAGTAGGGATACAGTAAATATGCTCACAGAACAATCGATTTTTATTGGGTCTTTTTTACTCTTAATCAGTATACTATTAAGTAAGGTCTCATCTAAATTAGGAATCCCCTCATTAATCTTATTTCTCGTGCTAGGGATGTTAGCTGGTTCAGAAGGTATAGGCGGGATATATTTTGATGATTCTACCATTGCACAGTTCATTGGTAATATAGCCCTGGTCTTTATCATATTCTCTGGTGGATTGGACACCAAATGGAAAGAAGTAAAACCAATCTTAGGGAGGGGAATTTTACTTTCTACAATAGGTGTTTTTATCACAGCCATTGCTTTAGGATTTTTCATTAACTGGATCACTGATTTTACCTTCATGGAATCCTTGTTAATCGGTTCCATAGTTTCATCAACAGATGCTGCAGCAGTATTCGCCATCTTCAGGTCCCGTGGTAAACAAAAACTAAAACATAATTTAGAACCAACCCTAGAATTTGAAAGTGCATCCAACGACCCTATGGCCTACTTCTTGACCACTACCATAATATTCCTTATCCTGAATCCTACCACCTCCATTGAATCAGCCTTCATATTGCTGATTAAATCATTAAGTCTGGGAGCTATTTTAGGTGTTGTATTTGGGAAAGGAATGGTTTTTGTTACAAATAAAGTCTCACTTCATATACCAGCACTTTATCCTATCCGTACCATGGCAATGGCCATCCTGACTTTTTCAGTATCTTACTTAGTAGGTGGGAATGGTCTTATAAGTGTCTATATTGCTGCATTAATTTTGGGAAATAGTAGATTTGAACATAAAAAGACTCAAATACAATTTTTCGATGGAATTGCATGGTTAATGCAAATAATCATGTTTATAACCCTGGGGCTGCTGGTATTCCCTTCCCAAATTGTTCCTGTAATTGGTGTAGGGCTTATAATCTCATTTTTCCTTATCCTGGTTGCAAGACCTCTTGCAGTCGTTCTATGTCTTTTACCATTCAAGGTTCCAGCTAAAGATCAAATATTCATTTCATTGGTAGGTATCCGTGGTGCAGTTCCCATCATCCTGGCCACATTCCCCATTGCAGCTGGACTCAACAGTGCTAACATGATCTTCAACATCGTTTTCTTCGTAACCATAACCTCTGCCTTGCTGCAGGGATCAACTGTCAATGTATTAGCCGATTATCTGGGTCTTTCCGGTTCCAAAAATGATGAATAAATATTATATAATCTATAAATAATAAAAAAATCAAAATATTCGAGGAGAGGATACCTATGAAAGTAATCTTATTGTGCGGTAGCCCACGACCAAGCGGAAATACCTACCAGGTACTGGAGGAATGTGCTGGTGTAATAGAAGATCAGGGACTGGAAGTAGAGATAATACCCTTTGTGGGTAAAAAAATCGAATCATGCATTGCTTGTGGAAAATGTGAGGACCTGGGAGAATGCAGCATCAAAGACGATTTAAACTCTATAATCGCCAAACTCAGAGAAGCTGAAGGATTAATTGTAGGCACGCCCGTCTATTTCGGAACTGCCCGGGGAGATGTAATGTCCGCCTTACAAAGGATTGGAAAGGTATCAGGTGCAAATGATAACTTCTTATCCTGGAAGGTGGGCGGACCCATAGCAGTAGCCCGGAGAGGTGGACATACCTCTACACTGCAAGAGATGTTGATGTTCTTCTTCATCAATGACATGATTGTTGCAGGCTCCACCTACTGGAATATGGTCTTTGGCCATGCCCCTGGAGAAGTGCAGGATGATGAAGAAGGTATGAACACAATACGCCGATTTGGATACAATGTAGCTGCATTGATCAAGAAAATAAATGAGTAAAGTTATTTAAATTTAATTCTTACTCTTAAAAAAAATTTAATTCTTAAACTCTTAAAAAATGACAGAAGAACAGCTTTATCGGAAATTTGCCAGATACTATGACAGGATTTATGAAAAAATTGACCTTCAAATAGAGGGAGATTTTATAAAATGGGTAGTAGAACGGCATAAAACCAGTGCAGGTAATAAACTATTGGACATGGCTTGTGGAACAGGAAGGCATACCCAACTCCTTAGAGATGGTTTTGATATTCTGGGAGTGGATATAAACCCTGAGATGTTAAAGATATTCCGTGAAAAGCTCCCTGATAACAATTTTATCCAGGGCGATATGAAAGAACTGAGATTTAAATGAAAAATTCGACGTACTCATCTGCATGTTCAGTGCCATGAACTACAACACTACCATAGAAGAGTTTAAGGGGACGCTTGAAAACTTCTACACACACCTGAATGAAGGTGGGGTTTTAATCTTTGATTACGGCATCAACCAGGAAAACTGGATCGAAGGACTGGTTAGTGTGGACACTGTAGTTGATGATAACCTGAAATTGGCCAGGATCTGCCAATCCCACCTTGAAGACGGGATATTCCAGGCAAACTTCGTATACCTGATAAAAGAAGACGGAAAGCTGGACTTGGATATCGATGAGCATAAACTAGGTGTATTGGGAATAGAAGAGGTAGTTAACTCCATGGCCGAAGCAGGCTTTGAGTGTTTTATCTATTCTGATTTTACAGAAAAGGAGTGGACTTTGGTATCGGGTGAACGCCCTATCTTTGTAGGAGTCAAATGAATTTAAAAATAAGTGATATAAATGAAAATAGCGATAGCATCCTCAGATAATGAAAAGTATGTTGAACATTTTGGTAAAGCCCAGAAATTTATTATATATGAATTTGACGGGGAAAAAGTGGAATTCATTGAAATAAGGGATTCTCCCAAGGTACCTGGAGAAAAACATCAATGGGAAAAATCATTAAATGTGGTAAAAGATTCGGATGTAATTATCTGTATGCAGATAGGTGTAAATGCCAAACCTGCGCTTAAGAAGATGGATAAAACCGTAGTTGAGGATGATGGAACCATCGATGAAGTTTTAGGCCGTTACATTAAACATTATAAATTCATGAATAAACCACTTAAATTTTGATGGACGAAGTTTAACTAGATTAATACTTAATCTGCCTATATTATTTGAAATTAGAACCAGAAAGGAATGGATAGTAATAATATTTTTAAATATCTATTAAAATTTATTATAAAAATTTTTATTCAATACATACTTCTTCCATTTTATATCAATCACCACAATAAACCTAAACACCTATATATCATAAAATTATAACTAGTTCCTATCAACATACCTGGCGGAGTTAAAACTTTTTAATTAAAAGCTTTTTTTATTGTTCGACTTATCAGGATAAGGATCAGATCAAATATCCAGATAGGAATAAGCAACTTACAATCTGACAAATTGCAAATAATCTGATGAAATTGGATTAATTTAATGTAATTGGATCAGAACTGTAAT
>DACB01000008.1:156181-169974 GCA_002494495.1 Methanobacterium sp. UBA294 | reverse complement strand
AAATCCACTCATAGCATGTTGATGAAGTCATCAGGTTCTTGATACCCAGAAACGGTTTTAACAATATTTCCATCAGGATCAAGAATTAATACCGTGGGATAACCATAAATCTGATATTTCATTACAAAATCAGGATTTTCATCGCCATTAACCTTTACCAAGACATAATTTGAAAGTTTCTCCTGAACCTGGGGGTTTTGAAATGTGTTTTTATCCATTTCCTTACAGTAACCACACCATGGAGCATATACATCAACTAATACAAGTTTATTTGTATTTTTAGCTGTAGTTAAAGCAGAATTAAGATCTGTATTCCAATTAAGACTTTCTGTTGTTGATTGACTATCATCACCAGATGTAAATAGAAATCCTAATGATACCAGTGCCAGGATAGCTACAGCAATTATTACAATAAATTCAGTCTTCATAACTATCTGATTTGATGGGAATAGTTAATTAATTGTATTGCTAAATTAAATTTAATTTCATTTATCAATATTTTTTAAAAAAAATATGAAATCTATATAAATATATGATATAAAAAAATATTTTAGGATAATATGGATATTCAAACCCTAAATAAGAGCATAAGGGAAAAATCCCTCAAAAAGCTAGAGAATAAGACAGCTCAGGAACTATCAGCTAGCTGGTCAGGTGAAGATTTACTCTACTCTGGAAAGGGAAATGCAATTTTCATAATTTTGCCCACCCCTGGATGCGCCCACGCACTTTCTAAGTCCGGCGGATGCACCATGTGCAGTTATATCGCAGATTCGCCACTGGAGGCAGTTTCTTCCCATGAACTTGTTAGTTTATTCAAAAATAATCTTAATAAATTTGATATCAAACCTAAAACAGTGGCTAAGATCTTCGTCTCTGGAAGTTTCCTAAACGAAGATGAAATTCCAAAAGATGCCCGTGATGAAATCTTAAACTTGTTAAATAAGGAAGAAAACGTTGAAGAAGTGGTGGTTGAATCCCGGCCAGAATATGTGACGGAAGGAACGGTTCGAGCCTGCTGCAGTCTGATACCAGATAAGATATTTGAAGTAAGCATGGGATTGGAAAGCAGCAGCGATTACATAAAAGAATATAGAATCAACAAGGGATTTACCAACCAAGACTTCCAGAGGGCAGTGGACCTGGTTAAAGATTTAAAAACAGACTTCAAAGTAACATCCAAGGCCTACCTGTTCATTAAACCAATCCTAACATCAGAAAAAAATGCCATTGAAGATGCAGTAGCATCAGCTCGATACGCAGAAAAAGTTGGTGTTGATAGAATATCCTTCTGCCCGGCCACAATACATAAAGGAACATTGATGGAGGTTCTTTGGCGGAGAGGATCCTACCAACCGCCCTGGATCTGGAGTGTACTGGAAATTATAAGAAGAGTGCGCAGTTCAGTAAAAATTCCCGTGATAATGGACACCGCCGGTTTTGGAACCAGAAGAGGCCCATACAACTGTAAAAAGTGCAATAAGAAATTAAAACATATGATCATACAATCCAACCTTGATCAGTCTATTCCAGAGGAATTTGACTGTGAATGTAAGGTGAATTGGGAAGCTGATGTTGAATATTCTGATTTAACCCGTTCTAACGTTAATTTAACCGATAGAATCTAATTTTTGCATAATTTATTCAATATAAATTCTATTTTGACTCGTCAGGCTAGCCAGAGCAATAGGAATGCCACAAGGTTAAAGGCAGTGAAGTTTTTTAAAAGGCATGAATAAAGTTCCAGTTCTATCAATTTAGATTAAAAACAGATATGGGTCTTATTAGAACTCATTAATATGTAGTATCATTTAAAAGAGTTTAAAATTAATAAACAACCTTATTTTGTAAAAAAAACAACTTTTTTAAATTAATAATAACATAATAATTATGGTGATTCAAGTTTTTCTGACTGATATTCTATTTATGGTTATTGGCAGGATATTAAGTTTTTTTATAAAGTTAGCTGTTTTAAGGGCTTTAAAACCAATACTATTTCCTATCGTGCTGTTGAGATTTGCATATAAAATTTTTATGGGAACCATTAAATTATTATCCTTTATTTAATCAAAAAATACTTTTTACAACTTCAGAAATCTTTTTTTATTTCTTTATTGATTATCTAACTTGTCCTGTCTTCATTCATTATCTAAACTAATCCTGATCCTGAAACCCTCTTTTTTCTTCATCACCCTTGCTTTTAGAGGTATGAAGTGAGAATCAATGATGAGACGCAGGTAGGTTGCCTGTTGGGCGGGGAGTATTAATGGGCTTTTTATTTTACGTTTCGAAGTCCTAATTAAGCAGGCAATATCTCCCCTTTTATCTACAAAGATTTCCGCCTCCCCATCATCTTTTAAAGAATCCACCTCAAAACTTCGAAGATGTAAACCAGAATCCATTGTTTGCAGGGGTGGTTTTTTAAGTTCTACCCCTTTCCGGAAAATTTTATGGGCCTCATGTGAGGGAATTCCCTGGCTGGCCTTTGAAGAAACAAACCAAGCTCTTTCAATAACTTTGCCTGTGGTCTGGTCCGGCGGGATAATACCCTTTTTCTCATAATCTTTTATTAGGTGAAACACTTCCCTTTTACTTACATCCTGTTCAACTGCACTGATGGCCAGTCTACTTAAAACAGGCCCATATCCGGCTTTTCTTAGGGAAGCCCATATCTGACTTTCCAATCGATACCTTCGGCCTTTCACCAGTTCATTTACAGCTTCAGCATTAATATGGGCTATTTCCAATAATTTTGATCGGGAATATTTATTTAATTTGTTCAGGATAACATCCATATCCCTTTCATCGGGTAAATGATTCTTTTGAAATTCATCCTCCAGAATATCCACTGTGGAAGGAGGTAAAAGATTTTTAACACTCTTAGGTATCTTCAATTGATTTTTTATGATTTCTTTTCGTATGATACGTCCGGATATCTTCTCACCATCCATTTTATATTCAGGAATGATGTGGAATTTCATCTTCCTTTGATATTTACCGAATAAAAATTCATTAACAGCAAACCATCTAATTACATTTCTATTGGGCAGATTACGGGGAATGCCACTGAATATACCTTTCCTTGCAAATTTTCGGGAAAGCTTCACCACTTTGGCGGTTGAGATGTCAGCTGCATCAACATAATCCACCACCCCATCTTCCAGCATCATGGCGATTCTGATGGGGACTGTGTAAGCTAGAGTTAACCGGTGATGCAAACCTTCAATAGGTACAACCTTATCTGCACCTGCCTTTAGCGCCATTCTTGACCGAGCTTGAAAACTGGAAAAAAAAGGAGCGTGGTTGGCACTGTAACCTTTATTCAGGTATATAACTACCTGTGTGCCCTTATCATCAGCTATTTGCCTGGCCTTCTCTATTAATTTTACATGCCCTTTATGTAGCGGGTCGAAGTCTGCGCTTATGCCTATCAAGATACCACAATTAATTAATTTTTATAGATTATAGTTCAATCTAGTGATTTTAATTCAATTTAGATTATCATGAATATTTAAAAAAATAGGGTATTAATCAGATAATGTAATTACATATTTTAAAAAATATAAATTACTCTGTCTTCGATGTCCTATACTCAACAACGGGACAGGGCCAATCCCTGCAAAATGTCATGACTACCCTTCCCTGATCTGTATCTATATGCATTCTCCAACAGTCCTCACTATGAGATTTAAAAGTAACGTTGATGATTTTTTTACCAATGAGTTTCTCTAAATCTTCTTGGCAGATTTTTTCCCATTCAGGTTTAGACATTAGAAACCTCCTTAATGAAGTCCATATTTAATTTAATTTTCTAAACAGATAATTCTTACTGATCAATATAATATATTATAATTATTGGATTTATTTGAGGATTTTTTTATCTAGAATAATAATAGGATTTTTATCAAAAAATAGATCTCAATCCTTAAGTAATTCAAAGAGCTCTTTTAAATTATCTGGTTTTTTATCAAGTTTCATATTCTCAGAAATATATTTAAAGTATTCTCCAGTAGATTTAACCATACAAGGATGTTCATCTTCATGAATTACTTCCAGTTTTCTCATGTTATTCATGAATTTTAAAACTTCTTCCATTTCCTGTGACTTTCTCTCTGCATGATAGGCACTGTTTTTGACTCTTGAAAGGGATGATTCCCTAAAGTCCGGGCATTCTGTGCTTTCTAAGCACTTTAAAAGCTCCTGGTCTAAATCCAGTTGATGGGCAAAAAAAAGCGACTCCAGTAACACTGCAGAAACACCTTTAGTATATGAGCTTCGAAGCATCTTCAGTGCCTTGGCCTTACCCAGATCTGGAGATATAACTCTTATGTTTAATCCATACTGGTTTAGATTGGAAAACTGTTCTGCATAGCTCCCTGATGCTACAATCTGTACCCTGATTCCTTCCTTCTCTATACCACCCATTATGGCTGCATCCACTGTCTTCCCATTCTCAATGTAACCCATTGCCTCATTAACTGTCTTGGGGGAGATGTTATTTACATCGATGTAGATACCCTTTACATATTTACCCACCTCTTTAGCTATATTAAGAGCTTCTGCAGGTGTAACTGCCGATATTAATATGTCAGAAATTTCTGCCATGGATTTATTGTCGCTGCAAATATTTACACCACAATCTTTTGCCAGACCCTGTGTCTTATTACTTCTATTTTCAATTGATGTGTAAACATCAGCACCAGCCTCTTTAAGCCATACAGAAAGGGTCGATGCCACTTCTCCAAAACCTAAAAACCCTACATTCATATTATACCATTTATTTCTACGTTATTATAGATCAAAGTTTTAAAACGACATTATCCCCTACTTCAACACCAATATTAAGAGCGATAGGCTTACATTTAGCATTTAAAAGAGAAAAAATTGGTTTATCACCCGGTATTATTTCATCCAGGCCTTCATAGTTTCCCAGTCCCTTGGCGATGATTAGATCTGCTTCATGGAATTTTTCTCTGAATTCTGGTGAAAAATCCCCATATACAACACCTATGGAGTCTGTACCTATGGTTGTTAGCTTGGCAACTTCATCTATACCAATTTCCAGGGCATCAGATATACATGCATCGTTGAGTATTGGTTTATCCTTCACCGCTACTGTAACATCTACCTGATAATCATTCTTGAGTTTTTCTATGAGCAGCTTGTCAAAGACAATTTCACCAATGTTATCCGCCAGATACAGGACCTTCTGTGCCTTCTTTAATTCTTCCTCCAGTAAATCAGAATGATCCACTGCTAAGTCCTTATGCATGGTCTCGGTTATCAGGGCTTTTATATCTCTATCAAGTCCTAAAGCACCAAAATCTATAATATTACCAGTAATAGCTGCTTTAAGATAATTTTTAAGGGTGTTATCCTTCTTCAGGAGTTTTTCAATTGATGGTAGAAATTGCTGGGCTATCTGATTACACTTTTCCTTCTGGATCAGGTAGGGATCTTCATTTCCAGTCCTCTTCTTTATAGTCCGGTGAATCCTAGTTCCAATCTTATTTGATACAGCCCCTTTACTGAAGTTTTCCCCTATTATTTGGGTTAATTCTTCCATAATCTCCAGTTTAAGTTCATCATCTGTGGTTGCCATATCCAGTGCCTCCCGGGCTTGCCGAAGGAAGCATGGTGCGCATTCAAAGTATACTTTCATTAACGTGCCTCTATTTTTTTAAATGATTCTTTTATTTTCAGATTTTCGAAGAACCTAATGATTTATTAATTTATAAATAGGAAGGAGCGGGCGCCAGGCATAACAACAACACAACCATCAGTATTACAGTTAATATTTTACGGTTTTTACTTAGTTTTCCTACGTTATCCATTGCACCTGGGTGTTCCCGAGAAATGACCATTAAAATAGCCATTAAAATAGCCATGGGTATCCAGCCTAAGGCTATTGTAACTAAAACACCCGCAAAGGAGATGAGTTTATGGAATTTCTGTTTGAAAATTGACCGAGAGATGTGTCCACCATCTAAAAAGGCCACTGGCATCAAATTGAGCATGGTAACCACTATACCCACCCATCCGGCAAATGCAACTGGATGAATGCTTAACATGTACCCCTCAGGTACAACCGGAGCTGCAAAGTAGGCTATGATACTCATGAGTAGCGGCGGGTTGAATATAATTGCCCCTGTCTTTAGTGGCTCCACTGTAGATAGAAATATCCCAATAAATAATACAGGGATGGTTACGATGAAACCAGCCAGGGGTCCACTTGCTCCCAGATCAAATAGGGCGTTCTTAGTGGGTATAGCAGATTTAACGTTTATAACCGCCCCAAAAGTCCCTATGAGCGTGGGTGCTGGTATGAAGTAGGGTAATGTGGCTTCTACATCATATTTTCGGGCTGCAAAGTAGTGGGCAAGCTCGTGAGTACCGATAATGGCCATTATTGCCACAGAAAAGGCTATCCCATCAATAATGCTACCGCCGAAGAAGTATCCGGCAGATACTGTGGTTGCTATGGTGATTATGAAGAGTATGATCTGGAGATAGTATTTTGATTTCTTTCTGGTGGGTGCTTCACCTAATTTAAGATAGTATTTTCCATCAAATTCATCCATCCATGGTATGTAGCCTATTTCTTCCAGTTCCCTGGTTAGCTGGTTGAATCTAACTGAATCATAATTTTCCAGTATAAAATAAGGATTTCCTGGATCTGTTGAGAAATTATTTACTGTGAAATATCGGGATATATGTTCTTTTAAGACTTCAGCGTTGTACATTTACGTCCTACCTGATCTTCATAGATCCATTTAAGCATAAGGTAACTTTTAAAGGTAACTTTTAATCTCCATATAAGGGTAACTCAACCACCAAATATAACTTTTATAATTTCCAAGGTGTCTCCTTCCTGGATTAACATTTCCTCGATGACTATTGCTTCATTCTTTTTTACCACCACTGTCTCTGATGGAATTTCTAATTTCTTCAGAAGATCTTTAATTGTGAAGTTTTCAGGAATGTCTTCTGTTAGATTTTCTTCTCCAAAAATTACCTTAACCTGCATTTTTTCCCCTAATTTAACTAAAAATTTTTGCTATAAATTTTGTTCCCAGTTCTCTAAGAAGCTGCATGCTTTACACAGTTCTCCTGCCGCTGGTTCTCCGCATCTTCTACACTTACCATTATTTCCCTTGAGTGTAAATTCCTTCTTGAGTACTGGTTTTATCTTATCGAATCCTCGGAGTGTGGAGTACATGATTGTATGGTGATTTTCTGATAATTCCTTTATAAATTGACCCACCTCTCTCCTGAAGGAGTCGCCTGCATAGGGACAGCCTGCAAGATGCACGTTTAGGTCTGCTGCAATCGCGTAAAGACCTATCTCCTTTTCTGGTATCTCCCGGAGGGGTTTGATTTTAACTGTGAACCTTTCATCCCTGGATTCTGTTTTCGGTCCGATGCGGATGAGGTTGTTGATGTTTCCTTCCAAGTAGTTCATGAGTATCGACTGGGTTTCATCGTCCAGGTTATGGCCGGTTGCAATCTTAGTTGCCCCTTCTTCCTGGGCAACCCTGTTAAGTATCCACCGACGGAATACTCCACAGTAGGTGCAGGCATGCCTTGGATTTGTACTATTCTGATTTATTTCATCTAGTTCCATCATCTTGTCCAACGTCCGGCCGAAATAGTCCTCGAATCTCACAATTCGATGCTTTACTCCTAGTTCTTTAGCGTTGGCTTTGGCAATTTCTATTCCTTCTTCACGGTAACCCTCTATTCCTTCATCTATAGTAACCGCAACCAGATCGATGACGTTCTTCTCCTGGAGGGAGTTCATGATGTGTAAAGCAACTACGCTGTCCTTTCCACCAGATAAAGCCATTAATACCTTATCGCCTTTTTCGATGAGCATGGTTTTGCGTATGTTACTTAGAACCTTTTGATTGATGGATTCTATGAAGCATTCCTGGCACAGATTCTGGCCGGAATGTTTTCTTCTGATGATTATATGTGGATTTCCGCATTTACTGCATGTGTTCATTTTAATCTCCGTAGGTATGGACATCATTCTGATGTACTTATAAGAAACAAATTTAGATGCACTGATAAGTAACGAAATTTTTATTAATCCTTTAATTTTATTAAATATTAGTTTTATAAGTTGTCTCTAAGTCTATAAAACACAGAACTGTTTTTTATTATTTTCATGGATTTATTTTGATTCAAAATAAAGGAAAGTCCTGCGTATAATTTTTACCCAGTTTGGCTGCTATCTCGGCTTTCTGGAGTTCTGCCCCTAAATATGTGGCATGTTCAATTCTAGAGAGTAAACCTTCTTTTATTATCATATCATATAGGGCCTTTGCTGTTTTTCCCTGGACAGATATCATGGGCTGCATTTTCTTGTAGTGAGTTACTTGTATGATACCATCTTTGACTGATATCTTGAAACTGCCAAGGGGGTCCTGTGTAAATTCGTAGTCCTCTTCCCCGGGAATTATGGGTACGTCCATTTCTTCCTGGATTGTTTCTCCTTTTCGCTTATCCTTCAAGATCAGCAAGTCTATTCCCAGATCTTTAGGAATAGATCCTCTGCTTTTGGCCAGGAACATCATCTTTGAGGAGACGTTGAGTTCATGTACGCTTCCTATTGTTTTTCCACTTTCTTCCACAGTGAATAATACGCTTGCACCTAATTCCATGCCTATCCCTGATAGTAGTGCGTTTGCCCCCACTGAATCTGTGTCCAGCAGTTCTGTGACGTTTCCCACCCCCATAAATAGGGGTATCCGGTTCCTTTTTTTGAAGTTGTGACAGGCCATCACTGATTCTACGATACTTTTACTGTTTATCGGGTCAAGAATTAAATCAGCTATGACTTCAATACCCTTACATTTCTCAACCAGACTTTCCAGTGAACAGACCCTCTCTTCAACGGTATCTGGTGTCCAGTTTTTACTGAAATCTGTGGGAAGTATAACAACTGGGATTTTATAATCCTGTACTAGTGGCAGGACATCATTTAAGTTACCGTGATCCAGGCTTAAAGCCAGATCAACTCCGGATTCAATGGCGACTTGTAACTCCTTAGAGTTAAGACTGTCTATACTCACTGGCACATCGCCCAAGTTGTCCTTGAGTAGCTTAACCATCCCTGGGATTTTATTTTCAAGGGATTCCCCAGCTATCATGCCGATGTCAATCATATGTGCTCCATTTTCCAAGTAGTACCTGGCCCTTTTCAGGAGCTCATCCTCTGTAAGTAAGGGGGCGTTGGCTATCTCGGCTAGAACCCTCATGGGGAAATCTTCCCCAACTGGCAGATTCCCCACCATGATATTTTCAGGTTTTTTTAATAGCTTTTTAACATTAACTTCGTTGTTTTCAAATTCATCTATAAATTTCAGTGCTCTTTGTCGGAGCTCATCTTCAATTAGTTTATCAGCTGGAATTTGAGAACTTAGTTCCAACTTTTCAATCATCTCCAGGACAACTGGGAGATCTGCAGCATCTTTAGGTCCTTTGTAGGTGGGAATACCTGTTTTTTCTTCTACTAGTCCTACATCTTTTCTTATAAGTCCGGGGGTGATTATTATTTCAAATGATGTTAAATAATCCAGTTCTAGCTTTTTCAGTTCCTGGATGATTCTTCTGGGTGTTAAAAAGGCAGCTATAGGCGTATTTATAGTCAGTGTATGAACATCATGTTCAGATTTTGATGATGCCCTATTTACTATTTCGCTGGCCAGTTTTCCAGTTAGAATTAGTATTTTCATCGTTATACCTCTATCTTTAACATTGACCATCACGTATATATATTATAATTTATAATGATTAAATATGATTACTATTTATAATGATTAACTATGAGGAATGAATTGATTGATCATATATATTAATGTGATCTGGTACTGAATGGAGGAAATAAATATGATTGAAATTCGATTTCATGGACGCGGTGGACAAGGTGCCGTAACAGCTGCCGAAATATTAGCAAAGGCAGCTTTTGAAGATGGTAAATACTGCCAAGCATTTCCATTCTTTGGTGCTGAACGAAAAGGCGCCCCAGTTATGGCATTCACAAGAATATCAGACAAACCAATTAAAAAAAGATATCAAGTATACAATCCCGATTATGTTATAGTTTTAGATGAAACACTTTTAGAAGCTGTAGATGTATTATCTGGGCTTAAAGAAGAGGGTAAAGTAATAATAAATTCAAATAATGATGTTGATCTTGGAAAGGATGTAGAATCTTTTAACATCGATGCCACTGGCATTGCCCTGGATATCTTAGGCGTCCCCATAGTAAACACAGTTATGTTAGGCGCGCTAGCCAGAATCACCGGTATAGTTTCAATAGATTCCATTGAGAAAGTTACTAAAGAAACATTCCCTGGTAGAATAGGTGAAAAGAACGCTAAAGCCACCAAAATTGCATATGAAAAAGTAAAAAAGTAAGGTGATTATATGACATCTGTAGGAGCTGTTGTTCGAGACCCTGGAAGCAGTATAAAAAATAAAACAGGTAGCTGGAGAACATTCAAACCCACTTTAGACAAAGAAAAATGTATCGATTGTGGAAACTGTATTTTGTTCTGTCCAGAAGGCTGCATAACTAAAGATTATGATATAGACTACGATTACTGTAAAGGCTGTGGTATTTGTGCTGAAGAATGCCCAGTAAAAGCGATTAAAATGGAGAGGGAATAGTATGATTAAGGTTATGTCTGCAAACGGGGCAATATCTGAAGCAGTTAAAATGTGTAAACCAAAAGTTATTCCCGTTTTTCCAATAACACCCCAAACAACCATATCTGAATACCTGGCCAAATTTGTAGCCGACGGTGTGCTTGACGCCGAATATATAAGGGTCGAGTCTGAGCACAGTGCCATAAGCGCCGCTGTAGGGGCTTCAGGTGCTGGTGTTAGAACCTTCACTGCTACATCATCACAGGGTCTGGCGTTGATGCATGAAATATTATTTGTCGCAGCTGGTATGAGAACACCCATAGTATTGGGAAATGCTAACCGAGCATTATCTGCACCACTAAGTATTTGGAACGACCAGCAAGATTCCATATCAGAAAGAGATACCGGTTGGATGCAGTTTTTTGCTGAAAACGCTCAGGAAGCACTGGACTTTGTTATACAAGCTTACAAAATATCCGAGGACCACCAAGTACTATTACCAAGTATGGTCTGTGTAGATGGTTACATATTAACCCACACAGTTGAACCTGTTGACATACCAAGGCAGGAGGATGTGGATGAATTCCTACCACCATATGAACCAATATCATACCTGGATCCAAAGAATCCCATGTCACTTGGAACCTTCACCGACCCTGACTACTACATGGAAGCCAGATACGACATGCAAACAGCCATGGATGGAGCAAAAGATGTTATCAGAAGAGTTAACAAGGAATTTGAAGAAGTTTTCGGGCGAAAACATGGCTTAGTTGAAAGTTACAAGACTGAAGATGCTGAAATTATCCTGGTGGCCATGGGATCTATATGTGGAACCATAAAAACTGTGGTAGACTACCTCAGAGAAAAGGGAGAAAAAGTTGGTCTTTTAAGAGTTATCTCCTTCCGACCATTCCCCCAGGAGGATATCTACCAAGCAGTTAAGGGAGCCCGGAGAATAGCTGTACTAGATAAAAATATCTCTTTAGGTATTGGAGGAGTTTTATTCAACGAAATTAAAGCAAAAATGGATGTAAATGCATCAGGATTCATCTTGGGACTTGGAGGACGTGAAATCTCCCCGGACCATATAATTGAGATAATAGAGAAAACCAGAAATCCAACTGAAACCAACAAGATCAACTGGATCGGATTAAAGGAGGAGGAATAATATGGAAATACCTGAAAAAGAACTTCTTGCACCAGGACACAGAGCTTGTGCTGGATGCGGTGCCACTATAGGGGTTAGACTTGCCCTTAAGATGTTGGGAGAAAACACCGTGGCTGTATCAGCCACTGGTTGCCTGGAAGTTATAACTACCCCTTATCCGGAGACTTCCTGGAAGATTCCATGGATACATGTGGCCTTTGAAAACGCGGGTGCAGTTGCAAGTGGAGTTGAAAGGGCTCTTAAAGCACAGGGAAAAGATGATGTAACTGTAGTAGCATTTGCCGGAGACGGAGGAACTGCAGATATCGGTTTACAATCACTTTCAGGAGCTATGGAGCGAGGTCATAATTTAATATACATATGTTACGATAACGAAGCATACATGAACACCGGAGTTCAGAGAAGTGGAGCTACACCCTATGGTGCATCAACCACCACCACACCCCACGGTGAAGAAAGTTTCGGTGAAAATAAACCCAAGAAGAATATACCTATGATCATGGCTGCCCATGGGGTGCCCTATGTAGCAACGGCTTCCATCTCCTACCCAGAAGACTTTATGATGAAAGTCCAGAAGGCAAAGGAAGTTGAGGGACCAGCATATATCCACCTTCACCAACCATGCACCACAGGATGGGGTTACGATTCTTCAAAAACCATAGAACTAGGAAGATTGGCTGTTGAAACTGGTTCATGGTTGCTTTATGAGATTGTTGAGGGAGAATTTAAGATTACCTACAGACCTTTAGAGCGAAAGCCAGTTAACGTCTATCTAGAGGCCCAGAAGAGATTTAAACATCTGGCCGATGCAGAAAAAGAAAAGATTCAAAATTACGTGGACGAGATTTGCGCTGAACTCAAAATATAAATGGGGATACAGTTTTGAAGAAGATAATAACCCAACCAGAAGTCTGTGATGGCTGTTTGGATTGTGAAAAAGCATGCGCCGGATTATATGGTACTTCTAGAATATTAATCAGGGAAGTTGAAGGTTCATACTATCCCATAATCTGTCAACACTGCGAAGATGCCCCCTGTCAGCTTATCTGCCCCACAGAAGCAATCCATGAAGAAGATATAACTGGAAGTAAGTGCATCGGTTGTGGACTGTGTATGTTGGTCTGCCCCTTCGGAAGCATCAGCATCCATGAAAGAAAGGCCCAGAGATGTAATCAGTGCCCTGATCTGGACACACCAGCTTGTATCAAGGCCTGCTCAAAACGTGCAATAGCCATGGTGGATCCTGAAAAGCTCATTAAGGAAAAGCAGAAACAACACCTAGAAAAACTCACCGGACTGGGTAAAAAGAAAAAGAAAAAAGGACTCATTGACTTAATAACCACAAAGACCAAGGCAAAGAAAGCCTTACACAGGGAGGAGTCAAGATGAAGGAACTCATATCCACACCAGAACTATGTGAGGATTGCTCCAAGTGTGAAAGATACTGCCCTCAAAATGCTATTAGGGTCATAAATGGAGTGCCAGTATTCTGTCTACACTGTTCACCAGATCGAGCTCCCTGTCTAACAGTTTGCCCAGAAGACGCTATAGAAGAGATTGACGGAGCCATAATAATAGACGAGGAAGTATGCATCGGCTGTGGTCTCTGCAGAGACTCCTGCCCCATAGGAGCCATTCATATAAATGAAGCAGGAATAGCTAAAAAGTGCAACCTATGCATTGACCGTGAAAAACCAATATGTGTATTAACCTGTCCAACTGAAGCTCTTAAAATGGATTCAGCAGAAGTATTAGCGGAAAAAAGAGAGAAGATTGCTAAAGAACTAGAAAAAATTAAGATGATCATGAAGTACTGAGCCATTAAGTTAATCATCTAAATGGCTAAACATTAACAATTAATATAATTATGAATAACTAAATACTGAGCTCTATTTTCAGTTAATCTTAAGTACCAAGTTTTAGTTAATCTTAATATTACTGTTTTTAGTTAAGAATTCTTAATTTA
>DACB01000008.1:0-156145 GCA_002494495.1 Methanobacterium sp. UBA294 | reverse complement strand
TAAAGCAAAGGAACTTAAAGATGATTTTTGGAAATCCAAGGAAATCAAAATCATCACTGGTAATATAGTTGATGAGACCCAGGAAGATGTTCCAGAATCTGCAGGACCGACTTTAAAACCCAACGTAACTGATTTACGTGAATGGGATATGAAATTGCTGGAGCGATATGAGCCTTTCTACGCTCCATTTTGTGACATGTGCTGTTTATGTACCTATGGTAAATGTGATTTAACCGAAGGCAAAAAGGGTGCCTGCGGTATTGATATAGAAGCCCAACAGGCAAGAACTGTCCTTCTTGCATGTTGCATAGGTTCAGCTGCCCACTCAGGACACGCCAGACACTTACTCGAATATCTCATTGATAAACACGGAAAGGAATTGCCCATAGATCTGGGTATGAATATTGATATTGAAGCCCCAATAATGAGGGTGGTCTTGGGTAAACATCCTAAAAATCTGGGGGACTTGAAAGATGGCCTAAACTACCTGGAAGAGCAGATGGTACATTTATTATCCGCCTGCCATACAGGACAAGAAGGTAAAAGTGTTGATTTTGAATCAAAAGCACTCCATGCAGGACTCATGGATAATTTAGGAAAAGAAATCGGAGACCTAGCACAAATCGTGGCCCTCAACATGCCAAAGGGGGAAGACGCACCCCTGGTGGAGCTGGGTATGGGATCCGTCAAAAAAGAAAAACCAATCGTGCTCTGTATAGGCCATAACGTTGCCCCTGGTGCAGGTATAATAGATTACATGGAAGACCAGGAACTTGAAGACGATGTTGAAGTATGCGGTATATGCTGCGCTGCCCTGGACATCACCAGGTACAATTCCAGAGCCAAGGTTGTAGGACCCATGTCAAAACAGCTTAAATTCATCCGAAGCGGAGTAGCAGATGTAGTGGTTGTTGATGAACAATGTGTGAGAACCGATATCCTGGAGGAGGCCCGTAAGAACAAGGCCTGTGTAATCGCCACTACTGATAAGATATGTTTAGGATTACCGGATATGACACATGCAGACCCGGATATAATCGTGCGAAAACTGGTTAACGATGAAGTTGAAGGGGTTTTAATCCAGGACCCTGATAAGGTGGGTGAAGTAGCCACCAGGGTTGCCCTTAAAATCTCAAAAGAAAGGAAAAGCATAAAAAAATTACCCAACCTGGAGGAAATTCAGGAAATGTCCAAGGAATGTACCCAGTGTGGATGGTGCATAAGGGTATGTCCCAACAGCCTTAATATGAAAGAAGCTGTTGAAGGTGCAATGGAAAGTAATTTCACTAAATTCCAGGAGCTCTACGAAAATGATGTCTGTTACACTTGTGGTAGGTGTGAACAGGAATGTGAAGTAGATTTACCCCTTATATCCATGCTTACCAAGGTGGGGGAACATTACGTAAAAAATGAAAAGTACAATGTCCGGGCTGGTAGAGGACCGGTACAGGATGTTGAAATTAGGCGTGTAGGTGCACCTCTTGTACTGGGTGACATACCAGGAGTTATAGCCTTCGTGGGATGTTCCAACTATCCAGAAGGAGCTGATGATGTGGCTAAAATGGCTGAGGAATTCCTGGAAAGGAACTACATCGTGGTAACCAGTGGATGTGGAGCCATGAGCATAGGAGAGTACCGTGATGAAGAAGGTAAAACTTTATATGAACGTTACAGTGGTGACTTCGATGCTAAAGGACTGGTTAACGTGGGTTCATGTGTATCCAATGCCCATATACCCGGTGCATGTATTAAAATCGCCAACATATTTGCAAAAAAACCCCTGGAAGGTAATTTCCAGGAAATTGCTGATTACATCTTAAATCGTGTTGGAGCTTGCGGTGTCGCCTGGGGGGCTTTCTCACAGAAAGCAGCTGCAATAGCCACTGGAATTAACCGGTGGGGTATACCAGTTGTGGTAGGTCCCCATGGTACAAAGTACCGACGATTATTCCTGGGCAGGGCGGATAAAACTGAAAAATGGAGAGTGAACGATTTACGTGCAGGGAAAGTAATGGAAGGAGAACCAGCCCCAGAACACCTACTTTACGCGGCTGAAAATCGTGAAGAAGCAACGGTAGCCATTGTAAAGTTATGTATCAGGCCCACAGATACAACGAAAGGAAGGCAAATCAAACTTAACAACTACATAGACCTGCACAAGAAGTACTTTGGCACTATACCCCATGACGTTTATAAGTTCGTAAGAACTGAAAAGGACATTCCCATAACCTACAAAAAAGAGGTCTTAAAGATTCTCGAAGATGTTGAATGGGAGCCCAAGGCCATTCTCCAGGAACCATCACTCATGGACTTTAAGGAAGAAATAGTAAGTGGGGGTAAATAGTATGGATGAAAGAGTAATTCCCTGGCAACCAACGGTGATAGCTGGTCCGAAACAGGCTTTGCTGGTTACACCTGAAACAGCGGAGATGATGATACAAAAGGCAAAAAGGCCTCTGCTGGTAATTGGTCCACTTATAAATGACAGCCCAGCACAAACCTTAAGCACGAAAATTGCCGAAAAGTGGGATATCCCCATGGTAAGTACTGGTGATGCATTTAAATCATTGAGCGAAGCGGGTGTCCAGAGTCGGGCCTATGGATTGGTGGAGATAGTCAATCTACTAAAGGATCCTGACTGGGAAGGTTTAAAGGGTGATGGACAGCATGACCTTGTCCTCTTTGTAGGTGTCTTATACTACATGGGATCCCAGGGACTTTCCACTCTGAAACACTTTGCACCCCATATTAAAACACTAACCATATGCAGATTTTTCCATTCTAATGCAGATGCATCGTTTCCCAACATGAACGAAGGAGAATGGCTAAAATATTTGGAAAAATTAGCAAAATAACGATTGTAAAATAAAAATTTATTTAATAAAATGAGTTAAATGGAGGGATGTTATGTTTAAAGATATACCTGTTGATGTCAGCCCCATGCACGAGGGAGAACGTATAAGAGCAGCGAACATGTTCGTTGAACTTGCGGGCCCTAAATCTATGGGTGCAGAACTAATACAAGTAGACGAGGATATAGAAAACGGTGATTTGAAAATTATCGGTCCAGATTTATCTGAAATGACCGAAGGAGAAATCTACCCATTTGGAGTATATGTTAAGATACAAGGAGATAAATTAGAAAAGGAGTTAGAAGGAGTTATAGAACGAAGAATACACGAACTAAGTAACTACGTTAAGGGATTCATGCACCTAAACCAGCGAGACCAGATTTGGTGCCGTGTAAGTAAAGAAGCATTTGAAGCTGGATTTAAACTATTAGACTACGCCAAAGCCCTATCCATCCTTCTTCAAGAAGATTTTCCCTTGATTGAGAAAATAACAGTAACTATACTAACCGATGAAACAGATGTTGCCTCATTTTTAGAAACAACAAAAGAAGCTTACGATTATCGTGATTCTCGTGCCAGGGAACTTAGTGATGAGGATGTGGACGTGTTTTACGGATGTACAATGTGCCAGTCCTTCGCCCCAAGCCATGTATGTATAGTCACCCCGGATAGAACTGCACTTTGTGGAGCTATAAACTGGTTCGACTGCCGTGCAGCTGCAAAAATGGATCCTGAAGGTGCAATATTTGAAGTTGAAAAAGGTGATGTGATAGATGCAACAACTGGTGAATATTCCAATGTCAACGCTGTTGTTGCTGATAAATCACAGGGTGTCACTGAAAGAATATTTTTACACAGTTTATTTGACTATCCCCACACATCATGCGGATGTTTTGAAGCAGTTGCCTTCTATATCCCTGAACTAGATGGTATTGGAATAGTAAGCAGGGATTTTGGAGGCGAAACACCACTGGGAATACCATTTTCCACCATGGCCGGACAGTGCTCCGGAGGTAAACAGGTGGAGGGATTTGTTGGACTGAGTCTGGAATATATGAGGTCCCCTAAATTTCTGCAGGCAGATGGAGCATACGAGAGAATAGTATGGATGCCCAAAGAAGTTAAGGAATCCCTGATAGAATTCATTCCAGGGGAATTATATGATAAAATCCCAACAGAGGAGGAAGCAGGAAGCATTAAAGATATAAGAAGATTCCTAAGGGAAAATGAGCACCCCATACGAGAAAGATTAAAGCAATCCAGAGAACTAGCAGTGACAGAAGAAGAACCTGTTTCAGATACCTCTGAATTTGAAGATGGCTACGAAGTTGAAGATGGTGGAACTCCTGTTGCCTACGTTCCACAGATGACAGTTCCCGGTTCATCTAATGGAGTAAAGATCATATTCAAAAATGCTAAGATCTATGCCGAAAAGGTGATCATTAAAAAGAACGGGAAATAAACTTCAAATTAATGATAAAACGAGGAATAAAAATTGATAATAGCAGTAAGCGGTAAAGGAGGAACCGGGAAAACATTGGTATCCTCTCTTTTAATAAAATCCTTAATGGGCAAGGGCAAAGATATTCTGGCCATAGATGCTGATCCAGATTCCAACCTACCTGAGGCACTGGGAATACATGTAGATCGTTCAGTAGGTGATGTCCGCGAAGAGCTTAAAAAGGATACCGCTGAGGGTAATATCCCCCCAGAGGCAAATAAATGGGACATATTAGATTACAAAATAATGGAATCACTACTGGAAACCCCCGAATTTGATCTCATGGTAATGGGAAGACCAGAAGGTAGTGGGTGTTACTGTGCCGTGAATAACATCCTCAGGAAGATAATCGACAGACTATCTGCAAACTACGATATCATAATCATCGATACTGAGGCAGGTTTGGAACACTTAAGCAGAAGAACCACACAGAACGTGGATATAATACTTATGGTCACAGACCCATCAAAAAGAGGTATATTAACTGCTAAAAGAATCGAAGAATTATCAAAAAATCTTGATATTTCATTTAAAAGGAAATATTTAATCCTCAACCGGGTTAAACCCGGAAAAGAAGATGAACTTACCCGAGAAGTGAATGAAATTGGATTAGAGGTTGCTGGAATCATCCATGAAGATGAACAGGTAGAAAATTACGACCGAAAAGGAAAAGCACTCATAGAGTTACCAGATGATTCACAGGCATTTAAATCAATTTCACAAATAATGGAAGTAATATTGAAAAAAATATGATAAAATTAGAATAGTAGGGAGTGTATTATATGGACCAAATGAGCCAGCTGCTTAAACTGCTGGAAAAAACAGATTCTATAGAGATAAACGAATTTAGAATGGATTTTGATGAGCTTGAACTCCAAATAATGCCTGCTGTCCAGAGGGCCATGAGAAAATCCAAGGAATTACAGGAAAAGACTATCTTAGAGGCATCAAAGTTTGTACCACCCTTGGAAACCTATCCTGGAAAGGTGGAAGAAGTTCAGCTGGGACATGGTAAAAGAAAATCCGTGTACTTAGGTGGACAAACGGCACTATACAGGTTCGAAGAACCACAGCCCAATCCACCAGTTGTAACCTTTGATGTATTTGATATACCCATGCCCGGACTCCCCAGGCCAATCAGGGAACATTTCGACGATGTTATGGAACACCCTGGGGACTGGGCAAAAAAGGCAGTTAAAGACTTTGGAGCCAACATGGTAACTATACACCTGATCGGGACCGGCCCAAAAGTTATGGATAAAACCCCAAGGCAGGCTGCCCAGGATATTGAAGAAGTACTACAGGCAGTAGACGTACCACTGGTTATAGGTGGATCCGGTGATCCAAAAAAGGATCCCATAATACTTGAAGCAGCAGCCCAGGCAGCTGAAGATGAAAGATGTTTACTTGCATCAGCAAACCTTGACCTGGACTATAAGAGAGTGGCAAAGGCAGCTGTTGACTACAACCATGCTGTGCTCTCCTGGGCCATCACCGATGTAAACATGCAGAAGGTACTAAACAGGTACCTCATGAAGGAAGGATTAACCCAAAATGACATCGTAATGGACCCCACAACCTGTGCACTGGGATATGGTATAGAGTTCTCCATTGACGTAATAACCAGGACCAGACTAGGAGCGCTTAAAGGAGATACAGAACTTCAAATGCCAATGTCATCTGGTACAACCAATGCATGGGGTTCACGTGAAGCCTGGATGAAAAACGATGCCTGGGGACCTACTGAGTATAGAGGGCCCATATGGGAAACAATAACCGGTCTCACCATGATGCTATGTGGAGTGGATATTTTCATGATGCTCCATCCAACATCAGTTAAAATACTAACTGAGATTGGAAATACCTTCACCCAGGAATACTTGTCAACAGAACTTACAGACTTATCTGAATGGATTACCGAGCTGGAGAATTAAAAGGAGGAATTAAATTGCGAGCAACTGTAATGGATATATACAGATTACTTCCCAAAACCAACTGTGGAAAATGTGGAGAAGCATCATGCATGGCATTTGCAACCAAGCTCAATGAAAAAGAAGTTGAGCCAATCCAATGCACCCAGATGGCAGAAAAAGAAAGGGAAAAAGTAGAAGATGCAATAGCACCGGCAGTAAGAGAAGTTGTTATTGGTACTGGAGATAAAGCCATCACCATAGGCGGTGATGAAGTGATGTATCGTTACGAATTAACATTTTACAATCCAACAGCCCTGGTAATAGAGGTAAGTGATGACCTGAGTGAAGAGGAATTCGATGCCAAGGTAAAGACCATTGAAAACATAGAATTTGAACGAACAGGAGAGCTTCTTAAACTAAGCGCCATTGCTGTTCGGAACAAATCAGGTGATGTGGAAAAATTCGCCAAAGCCACAGAAAAAGTTAAAAACTCCAAATTACCACTGGTTCTTTGTTCATTCAACCCTGATGCAATGAAAGCTGCCCTGGAGATAGTCGGCGACCAGAGACCACTGATCTACGGTGCAACCGAATATAACCTGGAAAACATGGCAGACCTTGCATTGGAATACAAGTGCCCCATCACCCTATTCGTACCCCATGACCTGGAAAAAATGAAGGAACTCTCATATAACCTACGATCAGAGGGGATTAATGACATAGTACTGGATCCGGGTACATACGTTAGGGAAGGTACAGGAGACACCTTAGATGAATTTATAATGATCAGGAGATTGGCAGTGGAGAAAGGAGACCCAGACTTCCGATTCCCAATCATGGGAGTACCAGCTGTCCATTGGATCTACGAAAGTGGACTGGGAACTATGGTGGACAAGGGAATTAGGGAAGCTGTAACTGCAGCTAAACTCATGAACTCCTACGCTGATATTCTTATAATGCATGGTACAGAAATATGGGAATTAATACCCGTCTTAACACTAAGGCAGGGATTATATACAGACCCCAGGAAGCCGCAGGCTGTTGATCCCGGCTTATACACATTCGGGGAGCTGGATGAGAACACGCCAGTATTACTCACCACTAACTTCTCTCTAACCTTCTACACAGTAGAAGGTGACCTGAAATCAGGTGATGCAAACTGCTATCTTCTGGTGCTTGACACTGACGGAAGAGCAGTTGATGTATCCGTTGCAGGAAACCAGTTCACTGGTAAAGCTGTAGCAGATCTGATAAAGGAATCTGGTATAGAAGATAAAGTTAGCCACAGAAAACTAATAATTCCTGGATTGGGAGCACCAGTAAGTGGGGATATCGAAGATGAAAGTGGTTGGGAAGTAGCAGTAGGACCCAGAGACTCCAGTCAAGCCCCAGATTACTTAAATAAAATCAAAGAAGAAGCTAAATAGGACTTTACCTAAATTAAACAGTGATACATATGAAAACCTTGATGGTAGTAGAACCCCAGATGTGCACCGAATGCCAGGACTGTATAAATGCCTGCAAGAAAGAGCACGGAATTTCCAGAGCCAAAAAGACCAGCACAGTTCCCATCTTCTGCCTACAGTGTCATCCTGAAAAGGCATTATGCGCCCGAATATGCCCCACCGGAGCTATTCATGAAGAAAACAACACGCTAATGGTGAACGAGGATGCCTGCATACTCTGTAGACTATGCCTCATAGCGTGTCCAGTGGGTATGATGATTATAGACGAAGAAAATAAGACCATGCAAAAATGCACCCTCTGCATGGACTCTGACACCATCCTACCCGCTTGTGTAGAGGCCTGTAAGGACAACGTTCTTAAAGTCTTCTCTATTGAAGAACTGGAAGAACTTAAAGGGGGAGTAGAATACACCGATTTCCTAAACCAAGTATTGAAGGATTATCAAAATAAAAAATAATCCTTTTATTTTTTTATTTTTTATCTTAGAATTGTTGTATTTTATTTTTTAATTTAGAAATAGATTGAATAAATTTTACTTAAAATCTAGCATGTTTTAATTATTTTATCCCCCTTAAGATTGACTCCCTCATTTTTTAAGATCTCCCTCTTCATCTTAGGCCCCCCACCATACTGTCCAATGGTTAGATCTGATTTAACCACCCGGTGACAGGGGATAATTAATGGAAATGGGTTATTAGCCATAACGGTACCCACGGCCCTGTATGCACGGGTTTTGAGTTTTTCTGCCAGGGATTTGTAGGTTGCCACCTCTCCATAGGGAATTTTGTAGGTTTCAACCAGCACATCCTTCTGAAATGATGATTTAACAGGTAAATCTCTATTGGATTTATCAACATTTAATTCAAGCATGTCTAATTTTAAGTTGGTCTTTTTCCCCTCGTAGATCTTTGAAATCTCACGGGCTATATCTTCATATGCATTAGAAAACTCGAAATTAGGATAACTATTTATTATCTCAGCATTAGCCTTCCTTTTATTTGGATTGGAAAGGGAAATCTTAACCACCTTACCTGTGGAGCTTGAAACCCCCACAGAATAGTACAAATCATTGCTTTTATAGTTTGAAATAATGATTTTATTGAAACTTGTCATTAAACGACCTCTATTAAGAATAATAACATTCATTTATAATATTTCATAATAAATCTCTAATCAGCATCAGCAGATGGGGGTGTTTTCCCAGGAACTTTATTGCAGAGATCTTTGATAAATTCTCTATCTTATTTTTTTCTAAAAATTCGGCGAGAGCATTCATATCTTTATCAGTTAATTTATCAGCGGCATTTCGATATTTAAGGGATATTTCAAGGTTTTTCCCGAACTTTTCCCTCCATATCTCATCATATCTTTTTAAAACACTTTCAGATGTATTTTCTTTTTTAACTGCTTCTGCTGCCACCTGACCAGCAGTTTTACCACAGAATGCGGCGATATGAATTCCTCCCCCTGTAACAGGGTCAACATGTCCTGCTGCATCACCCACCACCAGGAGTCCGTCGGTGTAAGTTTTATCAATTGGACCAGAGAGTGGTACTCCACCAATGTTAAGTTCTACAGGGGTGGTTCCTTTAAATCTGGAGATAAACTGGTTAAGATACTGGTATGCTGTTTTTTTTGTGCTCCTCACCCCTAAACCTACGTTAACCGTGTCTTCCCCCTTGGGGAACATCCATAAATATCCGCCGGGGGCTATTTCCCTTCCGAAGTAGAAGTTCAGCTGGTGTGGATCTATATCTAAACCAAACAGTTCGTACTGTGCACAGGACCCTATGTTCCCGGGCTTGTTTGGATTGGTAAGCCCTGCCTGACGGGCCATGTTGGACTCGACTCCATCAGCGGCTATAACAACATCGGCCTTTATCTCCATAGTCTCTCCCAGGTGTTCGGCCACAACTCCACATACTCTGCCATCTTTTCTTATAAGGTCCTTTACCGTGGTTTTCATCATTATTTCTGCCCCTGCCTTGGCTGCCTGGATGGCCAGGTGTTTATCAAAAACCTTTCTGTCCAGGATGTAACCTTTATAGCCAGTTCCGTCCAAGAAGTTTTCACAAGATACCTCGGCTAAATCGATAGCCCTTCCGTCCGGGGCATGGATAGTTGCGCCATCAATTTCTGCATTGATATATCTTTTATCCGGTTTCATATCAAGGATCTTAAAGATAGACTGGGTTGTCCCCTCAGCACACTGTACAGGTGTGCCAATTTCCTGTCTTTTCTCTATCATTAGGACATCCGCATCATCTTTTGATGCATATAAGGATGCAATTGATCCACCAATTCGTCCACCTACCACTACTACATCATATTTCATGGCTGGTCCTCCAGGAAAGTCCAAATTTTATTTGCTTCAGGAGTTGATCATACTTCATGGCCCACCTTCCATGTAAAGGCCCCCAAGGGACATACTATGGTGCAATTACCACATTCATCACAACCAGGATCTTTGGTTACTTGATTTTCATTTAATTTCAGTATTTGCTGGGGACATACCGCTACACAAGCACCACAATTACCACAGTTATAGCGTTGGTATTCCATTAAATCTCATAACTCCTTATTATAAAAAATTAAAAAATACCCAAATCTAATAATATAATATGGATCAATTAATTATTTAATTCTTGTTAAAGCTATGATAAAGATTTAGGAGAATTACTGAATATATCTGGTATAAATGCTCATTGTTCAATAATTTAAATCACCGTTAACTTCATATACTATGTAAACCCAAAGTTCGATGTATGCAGGGGTGCCCGAGCTGGCCAAAGGGGGTGGACTTAAGATCCTCTGGCGTAGGCCTACGTGGGTTCGAATCCCATCCCCTGCACTTAAATTAACTTATACCTGTTTTAGGGTTAATAAAATTTTCAGGAACAAAATAATAAGTATTTATTAAAAAATGATTTTTGATGAAAAAATAGAAAATTAAAAAAATAGAAATAATTTTCAATGAAAAATAATTTTGCTTATTTATAGATAATATTATTTATTAGATCATCTAATAGAAGATAGTCTTCTAGCCTCAGTGGCTCAGCCGGTAGAGCGATGCCTTGGTAAGGCATAGGTCGGGGGTTCGAATCCCCCCTGAGGCTTAATTTTTATGCAACAATTTTATAGGTATGATTTTGATTTTATGTTTATTTTAAGTATCCTACTTCAAACGTTATATCTTTTTTAAACTAGATCAAAGAGAAATAATAAATGATAATAAACAAATTTAGAACAATAAGAAACTTTAATTTAAAAAGAATTATTTGTTAAATTTAAGATGATAAAATGTCAAAGACTTTAGATATTTTAATGGCAGGTTTGATAACTGCTATAGTGGCTTACACCACATCTAAACTTGGTTTAGGTGGTACAGTTATAGGGGCGGTACTAGGTTCCATGCTGTACCAGTTAATGTCCCATTTTATTAAGGATTCTGTGGAAAATGTTAAAACCCAGAAAATAGAGCGGGAAATCTTTTATATTTTTCCATTGATTGTTATACTCATAATAGAAGTGATATATCTGCTTTCGAGCGTTTACCATGGCTCCTGGGAGATATTTTTCACCCTGGAAAGTGCCACCGGTAACAACCTCTTTAAATTAATGGGCGGCAGTTTAATTGTAATGGGTTTACTTCCTATTATTCAAGGTTTCTATCCAAACATTCAACACTATAATATCGACAAATCATATGGATATATCCTGGTGGCTGTGGGTGTGGTGAAGTTTCTGGTGGGATTTGTGGATGTAAACACACCTATAGCACAGTTATACGCACCACTGTACTACCAGGTGAATGAAATAGTTTCCCTGGTAATTATCGCCGCTATAGCCTTTGTGGTTGTTGCCATAGCCAGGGATTTAGTTCAACTATATTATAATAAGGATGAAAAAGATGCCCAAAAAATTGATGAATGAAATTTATATTTTGAATACAGGGAAAATTCAGGTACAAGGGAAAATTCAGCACCAGAGAATAAAAACCAAAGAATAAATATCTCCAAAAAAATTCTAAAAATGTCTTACCGGGTTGATCTAGATGAGCAGTAAAAGAAAAAATAGTACCTTAAAGGCTGTGTTGGATGTTATTCTCTATGAAAATCCCTCCACACAAGATGAAATTGCTGAAAAATTAGGATTAACCCGCCGGTATGTTACTAAACTTCTCCAACCTTTAGTAAAGAGGGGTGTAGTGAAAAGGGCTTACATACTGGATTTAAAGAAGTTCGATGAGTTTTCAGAGATGTTCAATGAAGAACCAACATCAAGGGAACACGCTGGTAGCTTTCTGATAAAGGAAATGCTTAAAAATATGGCTGAACAAGTCTGTGAGCAGTTTGATAAATCCTTTGAAGCATTCCTTAATTATAATAAAGAATTAGCAAATGAAGCTCTTGAAATGGATTTTACAACCAATAATATGCATGAAAAAATCCGTGCTTCTGTTGATACTGTCATATCAATTAACCCATATTCTGAGTTCAGTAAGACCATGATCTTTGGCGAGGTTGCCTTTGATCTGGAGCGTATTGCTGATCACACTGCCCAGATGGCCAATTTCGTTATTAGTGGTAGTTATGAAGTTGATAAGGAAATGCTGGAGACCTTACAATCCATGTTTAAAACCTCAAGGAAAATGGTTAACTACTCCATGGAAGCATTTCTTAATGAGGAGATGGAATATAAGGATAAGATCATGGACTACGAGGAAAGAATTCACGCTTTACAGAAGAAGGCCTTAAATAACATCGCCATCCAGATGGCTGATGATGATATGGATAAAGACCGTTCAACATACTACCTGTCCCTATCACGAGTGGTGAAGGCATTTGAAAGGATTGGTGATATATCTGTGGAGATAGTGGACTCTGCCGGTGAATTTTACCGCAACATACCCAGAACCACCACCCCAGAGCGTTTCAGGCGTCGTTAAATGTGTTAAGTTATTATATTTTATTCAATTTTTAAAATCATTTTTCCTTTTTTTTGAACTTTTAAAAATTCTTTTTAATTCAAAATTTTAAAATTATTGTTCTTTTTGCCTTTGAATATTTCTTTTTAATTCATTTTTATAAATTTATTTTCATTTTGACCTATTTTGATCACTTTTTAGGAATAATTTTTTCTTCTTTACTTAGGTTGTTAAATGGGCCAGACCTATTTTTAGTTCCTTTTAGACTTATTTAGATCACAAATTAAGTACAATTAGATTATTTTTAAAAAAAACTCCTATATTTATAAAAATTATTTCACTTATTGTGTAATATATTTCACAAATAGTAATCTTTAAATATGTCCTTGATTAAGCTAAAAATTGAGGTGATTTAATGGACACAAAATACATAATTGGTGTAATAGTATTACTTATCGTAATTGTCGGTGCTTATCTGGCCTTTGCCGGAGGTAGCAGCACTGAAGAAGAGAAGATAACCATTGCTGGATCAACTTCAGTACAACCAGTGGCTGAAAAATTAGCAGAAAAATACATGGAAAAACATCCCAACGTGAAGATAACAGTTCAAGGCGGAGGTTCATCAGTAGGCCTTAAAAGTATTGGTGATGGTACTGCTGATATCGGCACCTACTCATCCGAACTTAAAGATGACGAAACAGCAGGCATAACATCATATGAGATAGCCAAAGATGGTATCGTAATAGCTGCAAACAACGAAAATTCTGTAAATGATCTGACCACTGAACAAGCTAAAGAAATATTTGGCGGAAACATAACTAACTGGGACGCAGTTGATGGAGTAAGTGCAACCATAAATGTCATAACCAGAGAAGATGGTTCTGGTACCAGAGATGCCTTCATAAGTATAGTCATGGGCGGCAAAGAAGGAACACCAATATTGAAAACCGCTGTAGTACAGAGTTCAACTGAAGCAGTTAAACAGTCAGTCAAAGGAGACCCAAACGCCATCGGATATATCTCCCTTGCAGATTTAAGTGATGATATCAAAGCACTCCAAGTAGACGGAGTCTCTCCTTCAAATGAAACTATATTAGATGGTACCTACAAAATCCAGAGGCCATTCCTGTTTTTAACCAAAGGAGATGCTGAAGGTGCAACACTTGACTTCATTAACTGGGTTTTAAGTGCTGAAGGACAGGAGATCATTAAAGAAACGGGTGCAGTACCTGTAAAATAAATAAAGAAACTCAAAAATTTAACATGTAAATAATGGTTAAAACTTGAGTATAAAGGGGTTAATTTAATTTTTAACCCCTCTTAATTAATTTTTAATTATACAAAAAATTTTAATGTCAAATTAAGTAATTAAAAAAGAGTAAATTCAAGATTCAAATTATAAGTTGCTATTCACCGTGTAGATTTAAATATTGGTAATAAGTATTATTCTCAACGGTGAATAAAAATGCGCATGAAATATCGGCTAACTTTAATCATCACACTCATCATAGTAATCGGTGCTTACATCAATCTAACCGCTGAAAGTAAGTATGATAGAATTGAAATAGCTGGTTCAACATCTGTACAACCTGTGGCAGATAAATTAGCCCAGGCATATATGGAAAAACATCCTAATGTTAAAATTAACGTGCAGGGCGGAGGATCCGGTTTGGGAATACGGAGTGTCTCACAGGGAATAATTGATATAGGAACCAGTTCTAAAGAACTTAACTCTCAAGAATCAGAGGGATTAAACATTTATATAATTGCTAAGGATGGTATTGTGGTTGTGGTAAGTCCTGAAAATCCAGTGGAAGATTTAAGCAAATCCCAGATCAGTGATATTTACGCTGGTAAAATTACCAACTGGAAAGATGTGGGTGGAAATGATGGTGAAATTAACGTGATTACCAGAGAAGACGGTTCAGGTACACGAAGTGTATTTCAAAATATCATCCTGGGTGAAGATAAAATGAGAGCAGATGCTGTGGTATTAACCTCCACTGAATCAGTGGCCCAGGCAGTTAAAGGTGATCCCAATGCAATTGGTTACATGTCAATAACTGGGTTTAAGGGAGATATGAAAGCGTTGAAAGTAGATGGAGTGTATCCTACAGAAGAAACAATATCCGATGGTTTATACGCCATACAAAATCCATTCCTGTTCATCACTAAAGGAATCAAAGATGATGTTGTCTTAGATTTCATAAATTTCTGTTTAAGTCCCGAAGGACAGAATATTGTTAGATCCGAGAAAGTAGTACCGGCCGTGCCTTAACTTATCCTTTTAATAATATTACAGTTTATTTAGATACATTCATTTAGAGATTCAAAAATTCGAATTTACCGAGGTAAAATATGCCGAAAAACATCGATGAATATCTAATAGAAAAAGGATTGTTTATAACAGCAATATCCTCCGTAGTTATAATATTACTCATCATTGTATTCATTTTCTGGGAGGGTTACCCCGCTATATTAAATATCGGATTTTTCGACTTCCTATTTGGCATGGAATGGAGTCCTTCAAATGATCTCTATGGTATTTTCCCCATGATCATCGGTTCACTGGCCATAACCGGACTTTCATTATTAATGGCCATACCCCTGGGTATCTTCTGTGCTATCTTCATGGCAGAAATAGCACCTAAACAAATGCGTAAAATACTAAGACCAACCATACAGACCCTTTCCGGTATCCCCTCAGTGGTATATGGGTTTTTCGGATTGATAGTACTGGTACCATTCATGAGGGTACAGTTTGGAGGTACAGGATTCTCTATGTTTACTGCATCAATCATCTTAACCGTTATGATCTTACCCATAATAGTCAGCGTATCAGAAGATGCAATTAAATCAGTTCCCAGTGAATATAAAGAAGCATCCATGGCACTGGGAGCAACTCACTGGCAGACTATAAAAAATGTGCTATTCCCTGCCGCTATTCCTGGAATAATAACCTCTATAATATTGGGGATGGGCCGGGCTATAGGAGAAACCCTGGCCATAATTATGGTTGCTGGTAATGTGGTCCAGATACCTAGTTCAATATTCGATCCAGTCAGGGCATTAACATCAAACATAGCTATAGAAATGGGATATGCAACAGGAATACATTATAATGCACTCTTTGCCACCGGCATAGTATTAATATTCATGATACTGGTACTTTTAGTCATTGCCAACTACTTCCACTATAAAAAGAAGGTTACAGTGGGAGGGGGATATCTATGATTTCAATTAGGATAGCAATGATTGCCAAATTAAAAACAAAGATTATAGCCAGGAGGATCTAAAATTGCATCGTATAATATCTCCAAAAATTGCCCAGAAGGTTATGAAGTTAATCTTTTGGATATCCGGGATAATTACCATCTTAATCTTGCTGGTGATCATTGGCTATGTAATACTCAAGGGAATGCCTGTTCTGAATCTGGAGTTTATATTTGGTGATCCGATAGACTCTGGAAGGGAAGGTGGAATATTCCCCATGATAATATCCTCAGCCTATGTGACTTTAATAGCCCTCCTTGTAGCCACACCACTGAGTATGGGAGCAGCAATTTATCTGTCAGAGTATGCCAGTGAAGGTAAGCTGGTTGCAGCCATAAGATTTGGAGCAGAAACCTTATCATCCATACCATCAATAATCTTTGGACTGTTTGGGCTGGCATTCTTCGTAATATACCTGGATATGGGATGGAGTGTACTTTCCGGTGGACTTACCCTGGCATTGATGGCCCTCCCCACTATATTAGCGACTTCTGAAGTATCAATTGAGTCAATTAACAAATCATACTCTGAAGGAAGCCTGGCACTGGGAGCCACCAAATGGCAAACAATAAATAGAGTAGTGTTACCTGCTGCTTTGCCTGGCATAACCACAGGGATTATTCTGGGAATGGGCAGGGCAATTGCAGAGGCTGCTGCCATATTATATACAGTAGGAGCAGCATTAGCCATACCAATATCAATATTTGACCCGGCCCGGCCTTTACCTTTACATCTTTATATTTTAGCCACAGAGGGTATTTCCTTAGAAAATGCATATGGAACAGCCGCTGTACTTGTCATTATAATCATCATAATAACCGTAGTAACCAATACCCTGGTAGATAGATATTCAAAGAAGATGATGGGGCGATAACATGGAATATAGGATAGAAGTTAAGGATTTAAATGTTTACTTTGATGAATTACACATTCTAAAAAATGTAAGTCTGAAAATACATAAAAATATGGTAACTGCTCTGATAGGGCCTTCTGGCTGCGGTAAATCAACCTTCATACGCACACTTAACCGGATGAACGATCTAATAGATACTTTTAAAATGGATGGAGATGTGCTTCTGGATGGAAAGGACATATACGATCCTAAAGTAGATGTGGTCGAACTTAGAAAAAGAGTGGGAATGGTTTTTCAGAAACCAAACCCATTTCCTAAATCCATATTCGATAACGTAGCATACGGCTTAAAAGTTCACGGGATAACAGATAATGAGGTGATAACCGAGAAGGTAGAAGAAAGCCTTAAATCAGCTGCATTATGGGATGAAGTAAAAAATATACTGGATAAATCTGCCATGGGTCTTTCAGGTGGGCAACAACAGCGACTATGTATTGCCAGGACCATAGCCGTAGAACCAGAAGTTATTCTCATGGACGAACCATGTTCTGCATTAGATCCCATATCAACCACCAAAATAGAAGACCTGATCCATAAATTGAAGAAAGATTATACTATCATAATAGTCACCCACAACATGCAGCAGGCTACAAGGGTATCTAAACATACAGCATTCTTTTTACATGGTGAAATAATAGAAAACGGTCCCACAGATAAGATATTCATTGAACCATGTGACAAACGGACTGAAGATTATATAACTGGTAGATTTGGATAATCTGAACACGAAATTAATATAAACCCCCAATAATAAACATAATCCTAACCATTGAGGTTATAAAAATGGAGAATAGACCTACCCGAGTAAGATTTAGAAAGAAATTGAAAGAATTAAGAGATGATGTTGAAAGAATGGGTATAACCACTCTTAAGTCCTATAGAAAAGCAATGGAAGCTTTCAAAAGCTACGACGAAGATTTAGTTAATGAAGTATTCGATTACAGTGATGAACTGGATAAATTTAATTATAACTTAGAACATAAAGCTATGAGCATTATAGCCGCTGAACAGCCCGTAGCAAAGGATTTACGATTTATTGAAGCGTCATTAAAAGTTAGCAGCCATTATAATAGAATAGGTGGTTTGGCATCGAATATCGCTGAAGTAGCTCGTCAAATAAAGGATGAAAAGATACCAGAAAAACCTATGAAAGTTATCACACATATGTCAGACATCGTTGAGAGTATGATCAGTAAGAGCATATCATCCTTTGTAAATCAGGATATGGGAATTGCAAGGGGGCTCCACCGTGACGATGACAAGGTAGATGATCTATTTGATACGGCCCTTAAAGACATTACTAAAAGCATGTTTGAGGAAAAAGATGCCATATACTATATGGTATATCTACTTTTCGTGGCACGTTTCCTGGAAAGGATTGCAGATCGATCAGAGAGTATAGGCGATCGGACCATTTTCATGATTACCTGTGAGAAGCCTATGTAATAGAGGTCTCATTTATTTGCCTATTAATTGGATTTCATTTTTTTATTAATCCCATTATTTTTCAAATAAATTACTAATTTTACAATCATTTTTCTAAATCAAATTACATATTATCTAACATGGTGGAAGATAAATTAAGCAAATACAAGAAAAAACGTGACTTCAACGTTACCCCGGAGCCATACACCAGCGAGAAAATTTCTAAAAAAGCAAGGTTCGTGGTACAAAAACATGAAGCCAGGAATCTCCATTACGATTTTCGCCTGGAAGTAGAGGGGGTTTTAAAGTCATGGGCCGTTCCCAAGGGACCGTCGGTTGATTATACCCAGAAAAGGTTGGCCATTCCCACAGAGGACCACCCCCTTGATTACATTGATTTTGAAGGAACAATCCCTGAGGGAAACTATGGAGCAGGGACGATGATTGTTTGGGACACTGGCACTTATCGTAACTTAAAGGAGAATGATGGTCATGAAATTCCCATAGAAAAGACCATTGA
Source organism: Methanobacterium sp. UBA294 (assembly GCA_002494495.1). GTDB lineage: Archaea > Methanobacteriota > Methanobacteria > Methanobacteriales > Methanobacteriaceae > Methanobacterium_A. Next base: position 137,354 of record DACB01000008.1, on the reverse strand, counting down.
GGACGGGCGTGTGGAGTTCATTCTTGAAGGAGAAAAACTCAAGGGTGCCTATGCACTCATCCGGACAGGTAAAGAAGGGAAAAAATTCTGGCTGTTTTTTAAGATGAAAGAATTACACCGTGATAACAGAGATATCTTAAAAGAACAACCGGAGTCTGTTTTAAGTGGGAAAACTGTTGAAGATTTAAAAAAAGAACAGTGATAAGATAAATAACTTGCCTGTTATGGTTTTAAAACAGCACTGGCATGTCTGTCAGCCCAACATTGAATACAAACACCAACTGGGAGCCCTGCTGTATGTGTATCTGCGTATTCTATTTTAACATCCAGGGCAGTGGTTTTACCACCCAGACCCATGGGCCCGATGCCTGTGTCATTGATGAGTTTCAAAATTTCCTTTTCAAGTGTAGAAATCCTCTCTTCATGGTGAAATACTCCCACATCCCGGAGCAATGCTTTTTTTGCAAGCTTCATGGACATATCTGAGGAACCACCTATTCCTATGCCAACAACAATTGGTGGGCAGGGTTTTCCGCCTGCTTTTATAACAGTATCAACCACAAACTTCTTAATACCCTCCACCCCATCGCCGGGCAGTCCCATCATAAGGGCATTGTTGTTTTCCGAACCAAAACCCTTGGGAAAGACTGTAAATTCTATGTATTCACCATCAACCAATTCCAGGTCTATCTGTGGAATAAGTTTACCCACATTGTTACCAGTGTTTATCCGGGTTAAGGGGTCGACTACGTTGGGTCTCAGTGGAATTTCCTTAGTGGCCTTTTCTACACCCTTTCTTATGCCCTCGTAGAGATTTTCCACTTCCACCTTTCCCAGTTTCACAAATACGATGGTTAGGCCTGTGTCCTGGCACATGGGGATTTCTAGTTCATGGGCTGCATTGATATTCTTTAATATTGCCTCTAAATTTGTCCGGGCAATATCCTGTTCTTCCCGTTTATAGGCTTCGTCCAGGGCTTTTACAACATCTGAAGACAGATTAATTACAGCCTGTTTGAATAAATTACATATAACGTCTTCTACTTGTTTCTGAGTAATCATACTTTGTCTTATATTGAATTAGCTTTAATTACATATTAACTTATTGAATTATTAAAAATTTGTTGTTATTTGCGATTTAGTAATACGAAATATATAGAAAATATTATATACTAAAAGAACATATCTACCCTTGTAAGCGTGGTTAAACGGTAGTAATACTATTACTACCGAATTTAAATGTTTTTTATTAACTTAGCCATTGACTCCTTGAGTAGGAATCCGAACCACGCGTTGGGTTCCTACAAGCCAGATGTGCACCTTAGGGCATCTTACATCTTTTTTCGCTCAAATGTATGGAGATGCCTTATTCTATTTTTGTAAATTCATTGCAGTTAACTTACACCATTCCAGTATTATAATACGGTTTCTTTCTTTAGGATCATTATAATAAACACCCAATATTTAGTATTACAAATTTGGAGTCCCTTCAAAAAGTAATAATAAAAATATTTTATTATTTGTGATTGAACTCCGCTGGATTAAAGAGGAGATGGGACCTGACTTCAAATAGTTCCTTAAAGGTTTGAGGGAAGAAAAAGTTGTAAATGAATTAAATGAAATTCCCACTGAATATTGTCTTCGAACCATTAAAAGCGTAGATATGGATGAATTTGATGGGTTGGAGATAGGTAAGGCAGTGTAAATCATACAACCAGAAACTATTGATCCCTGGTTATGTTATTGTGAAGAATTTATAAAAAAAATTAATTTCTTTGTTTAAAAATTATCAAAAAATGCTGAAATAATTCATTTTTATTACAAATATGGCCAATAAAATTCAATTCGTATTATCGAATTAATACTTTTCATAACTAAAAACCAGCAATAGTAATACCAATGGAAACATTTATATTATAAAAATTCAGAGTCTATTTGAGGATTTAAGGGTTAAAGACCTGTTCATAATGTATTACCCACCTTATAAGTAAAGTTAAGAAAAGTAATACTTGTTTTGAACAGCTTGACTTTTAAACTCTACTAAGAGAAAACTGAGGAGGCGAAAAGAATTGCATATACCAGACGGATTTATTCCATTATGGCAGTGCGCTATTTACTATGTGATAATGATAGTGGCATTGTACTTCTCCCTAAATTGGGCGAGAAAAAATCTTGATGAAAGGTTAATTCCTTTAATGGCAGTTTTAGCAGCTGGAATATTTGCAATAATGTCCATGAATATGCCTATACCCTTTGGTACAAGTGGGCATATGTTAGGTGGCGCTTTGGTTGCTATTGTATTCCTTGCACCTGAAGCCGCAGTATTGATATTATTCATAGTACTATTAGTACAGGCTCTAATCTTCGGAGACGGAGGATTAACTGTTTTAGGGGCGAATGTGGTTAACATGGGTTTAGTTGGAGGTGTCGTTGCGTTTTTCTCCTTCAAAGCTTTGCAAAAGTTTACAGGCAAATATCTTGCCGCGGGAATAGCAGCATGGCTATCACTGTTTATAGCATCTGAAGTAACTGCAGTACAAATGTGGTTAGCAGGAACCTTCCCATTAATAGAAGGATTGGCTATGATGGGTTTATACCATTTCTTCATAGGTATAATCGAAGCAATCTTAACTGTGGTTGTACTTATAGCCCTGGATAAAGTAAGGCCAGACCTGCTTGCCTGGAACAGGAAAAAAAACATGGGTGAAAAAACACTCGAAGCAAGTGAGGAGGTAGCTGCCAAATGAGCACTAAAGATAAATACCTGGTCATCGCGGGTGTAATCATCTGTCTGGTGATTGCTGTTATGTCACCTTTCATAGCATCATCCGATCCAGACGGCTTGGAAAAGTCAGCTGAAGATGTAGGTGTCCCTGAAGTGGAAGCATCATATGAATCCCCATTCCCAGATTACACAATTGAAGGTCTGGATAAAATCGGGGAAATAGCAGCACTGGCTATAGGTATCATCATCACGTTGATAATTGCCTATATCGTAGCCCTGTTATTTAAAAGGAGATCACCACCTGAGGCATCTAAATAAACCCCCCCCCCCTCTTTTCTTCTTTTTTTAGGGAAAAATTTTTGGACATGGAGAAAACATATGAGCGGAGCAAGCACGGTTAGAGCGATAGAACAAGAAACCGAAAAGGAAAGCATCCTACATTTAATGGATGGAAGGGTGAAATTAGTTCTGTTGGTATTAATAATAGTGTACGCTGTGTTCTCCTCCCAGATAGCCGTTCTGGCATTTTTAGAGTTGTATCTGCTGATTTTAATTTACATATCTCACGTTTCATTTAAAAGTTCCATAAAAAGGATACTGCTACTTTTACCTTTTGGAGGCTTCATAATCGCATTCCAGCCATTCATACACCCTGGTGATGTGATATGGACTGGAGCATTCGGTATCCACGTGACAGAACAGGGTTTGATGTGGGCAACCCTCCTAATATCCAGACTTATAGTGGCATTAACTTCCATCGTGCTTTTATCTTCCATAAGCCCTATGCAGGAAGTTGCACAATCTTTCCGTAGGCTGGGCATGCCCCGGGAGTTAGCCATGATATTCAGCCTCATGATCAGATTCCTGTTCATGTTCTACGACGAACTCCACCGGATAATACACGCACAGAGGGCCAGGTGCTTCGATGCATTCAATAAAAAGATACCCTACAAGTGGAGGATGAAACAGTTAGGTTACACCGTGGCCATGATGTTCTTGCGGGCCTATGAACAGGGTGAAACCATCTACATGAGTATGGCCAGCCGTGGTTTTTCAGATGAGTCAAACCTCTACAATGATCGGAAGAAAAAACTCGGTAGAACAGAGTATCTTTACATCGGTGCTACCTTGCTGCTAGTCGCCTGTCTGCAAATCCTGGCAATGACACATTTTTACCAGTGGGGCTTTATAGGGATGAACATTATATAAAATAATTTCCTTTTAAATAAAGTATCTATTTGAAAACAGAAGATACTAACTATATAATCAACTATTTTAGAAATCTAGTACATAAATATATTAAATGCTCTTCAAGGGAAATATCTCATTGAATGACGGTTATAAATTCTTATTTTAGATCAAGGGAAGGTATCAAATGAAAGATCATGAATATACAGATTCCCATAAAAAAAAATTACATCCAGATAATCATCACCACCCCAAAGAAGAAAATAGTCACTCTCCAGGACACAAACATAGAGAACACGAAGAACATACAGTCCATGAAAACCACCTAGCACACGGCGAACACGACCAAAAAGAACACAAAGAACACGACCATCATCATGCTATGATGGCTGATTTCAAGAAGAGATTCATAGTATCCATGATTGTAACCGTCCCTGTCTTTTTTCTTTCAGAGATGGTTCAGGAATTATTTGGACTGCATTTTCTCAGTTTCCAGGGAGATATGTATGTCTTGTTCATTTTATCATCTTTTGTATTCTTCTACGGTGGTTATCCCTTCTTCATGGGCCTTATTGATGAGTTTAAAATAAGGCAGCCTGGTATGATGACCCTGGTGGCAGTGGCCATTACCACAGCCTACATCTACAGTGTAGGAGTAACCTTCGGTCTCATGGGTATGACCTTCTACCTGGAACTGGTCACCCTGATAGATATCATGCTACTGGGACACTGGATTGAAATGCGTTCAGTGATGGGGGCTTCCCGAGCACTTCAGGAATTAGCCACTCTTTTACCTAAAAATGCCCATAATATTCATGATGATGGAACAGTTGAGGATGTTCCCCTGGAAAATCTCAAGTTAGAGGATTTGGTACTGGTTAAACCAGGTGAAAAAGTACCCGCTGATGGTATTATAGAAGATGGTCAATCTTATATCACTGAATCTCTTTTAACTGGTGAATCTGAACCAGTGCTGCGAAAGGAAGGAGATGAAATTATCGGCGGATCAATTAATGGTACAGGCTCCCTGAAAGTTACAGTAAAAAAAGTTGGGAAAGACTCCTTTATCTCACAGGTAGTGGCTCTGGTTCAAGAGGCCCAAGAAAGTAAATCTAGCACCCAGGACCTGGCTAACCGATCTGCATTCTGGCTTACCATCATCGCATTATCCGGGGGGGTTATTACTTTACTTGTCTGGCTGGGAGTGTTTGGCCATGATTTAGCCTTTGCACTGGAAAGATCAGTTACTGTAATGGTAACCACCTGCCCCCATGCCCTGGGATTAGCCATACCCCTGGTGGTGGCTGTTTCAACTTCTATATCAGCTAAAAATGGAGTTTTAATTCGTGATCGTCAGTCCTTTGAAAATATGAAGGATATTCAGGCGGTTATCTTTGATAAAACTGGTACTCTTACAGAGGGAAAATTTGGAGTCACTGATGTGATCTCTTTTAAAAAGGATACTTTCAGCGAAGATGAAGTCCTCAAATACGCTGCATCTGTAGAAAAGGAATCTGAACATCCTATTGCCCAGGGAATAGTTAAATCAACCCATGTAACCTATAAAACTAAAGATTTCCAATCCAGCCCCGGTGAAGGAGTGCAGGCCACGGTTGAAGATCATGAAGTAAAAGTTGTAAGCCCGGCCTATATAGAGAGGGAAAAAATTAAAATAAACAGTTCTAAATTAGCTGATGTTGAAAAACAGCCAAAAACTCTAATTTATGTTATAATTGACGGTAAAGCTGCTGGTGTTATTGCACTGGCTGATGTAATACGTCCCGAGTCTAAACTTACCGTTAATAAATTGCAAAAGCAGGGCATCCGCTGTATGATGTTAACTGGAGATAATGAAGATGTTGCCCGGTGGGTTGCAGAAGAAATTGACCTGGACGAATACTTTTACAGAATTCTACCACAGGAAAAGGCCCATAAGGTTCATCAGGTTCAGGATAAGGGATTAAAAGTGGTGATGGTTGGTGATGGGGTAAATGATGCCCCGGCGCTAGCTCAAGCAGATGTGGGTATTGCCATTGGAGCAGGGACTGATGTGGCCATGGAAAGTGCAGATATCGTACTGGTAAAGAGCAATCCTGAAGACATAGTTAATATCATGGAGCTAACCAAAGCCACCTATAGTAAGATGAAGCAGAACCTGTTGTGGGCTACGGGATATAATGCCTTTGCTATACCCCTTGCAGCAGGTTTACTATATGGCTGGGGTTTTCTCCTTAGTCCTGCCATGGGTGCTATTTTAATGTCCTTAAGTACAGTTATAGTTGCTTTTAATGCCCAGTTACTTAGAATAAAAAAATAAGTAAAATAAAAAAAGAAAAAAAATGTTTTTTTTAGTATTATTCAGGTAGCTCACAGTTAAATTTGTGGCTCCAACCTCTTGATCATGAAGGCCATGAACGCCACTATGAGTGGGAAGAAGAATAAATACATTATCAGCAAAAGTACTGGTGGTAACACAGCACCCATAACTGTTGATGCAGCTATCAACATAATCAGGGTAATTACCGGTGCCAGGATTGCGATGAACATGTAGATCATCGTGAATGAATTAAGTTTTTGTGCGTAGTCTTTAAGTTTCATACGCATTTCATAGGATGTATCATCAGCTATAACCGTTAAAGTCTTAGCTAAATCCCCACCACTTGTGAGCGTTCGGGTTATCTGGTGAATAGCCCTCTCGAGTCCCTCTGAGTTTATACGGTTACTCATATCCAGCAGGGCCTTTTCTGTGGTTTCTCCGTACCTTATCTCTTCCAGTGCCCTGGAAAACTCTTCAGATAAGGGCCCGTATCCTGATGTGGCTATTGATTGCATACTGTCATGGAGCCCAGTTCCAGCTCTTAACTCTGTTGCCATCTGCCTTAATGCAAAGGGCAGTTCTCTAGCTGCAGCATTTGATTTGCTTCCCTGTTTCATTTTAGGGAGGAAAAATATGAGCAGTGCCATCATGAATATGAGGAATCCCACTATCAATCCAATTTCTATTCCAAAGCCCATGACTGTTACAGCAACGAGCACCAATGTAAAGGATATTCCACCCATGAGGAGGATCAGCTTGGGATCCATCTTTTCTTTCTGTTCTTCCTTTAGTATTTCCTCAAGAGAAGCTTTTCTAAGTGCAGCCTGTTTTTTTTCGTCTATGCCGGATTCTTCTTTCTGCTTATGTTTACTATCTATGAGATCCTTAAACATCTCAATTTCTTCTTTATCCATCCTCTTTCTTTTGATGGTCCTTTTGGAGAGGGCTGATTTAAAAGGTGTTTTTTCTTCTTTATCCTCTCTCAGTAATTTTTCCTTTGATTGCTTATCTCTGAATAGTCCCATTGTAGGGGTAGAAATATCCAGTAATGACTTTTTATCTGATTTTTTATCTGTTTCTGGTTCTTTACCAGCTTCCTGTTCTCTTTTTTCTCTTATCCTTCTTTCAGCAGGCCTCATTTCATTTAATTTTTTCACGGGAGCCCGGACTCCGTCACCTACTTTCTGACTGGAATCTATGGTAAAATTTCCAATAGAATTAAAAAATTTCTTAAGACCTTCGAAGGGTGCCATTTACTTTCACCATCAGTGAATTTTTTAATTAATTTTCAAATGATTAACTACAATACTTCATCCATCATTGCGTCTGGATCACGATAATATTGATTAATATAGTTACCCACTTCATCAATGGAGCGTATATTGTTATCAGCTAAATATTCAAGTACCAGACGTCTTTTTTCTATCTCTTCTTCTATCTCTGATGTTCCTATACCCCTTAATTCAGAGATATCCCTTAAAGTCTGGCTGGATATTCCCACATACTCCACTTTATCTGTCACATTATCCCATTCAAATACCCTGTTGAGCTGTACATTACCCTCTTCCATACCTACCACCTCTGCTACTTCGGTTATTCTACGTATAGAACCTCCTTCAGGCCGGTACATTCTCTGTTGCATGATTATAAAGTCCAATGCAGGTATCATTATATTAGGAACGTTCATAGGCTGATTTATCAGACGGGTTATGGTTTCTCGTGCTGTGTTGGAGTGAAGGGTTCCCATACCTGAATGCCCGGTGTTAAGTGCTGTGAAGAGTGTTATGGCTTCTGCTCCCCTAACTTCTCCCACTATCACGCGGTCTGGTCTCTGTCTAAGGGAATTTTTAACTAGTGTATCCATGGTTAGTTCCCCTTTACCTTCTATGTTTGGTGGGCGGGTTTCCATCCGCACCACATGGCTGTGGGGGAGCTGTAATTCCAGAGTATCTTCAATGGTAATTATCCTCTCTCGGGGCGGTACAAAGGCGGCCACTGTGTTCATGGTGGTGGTTTTTCCTGAACCTGTTCCCCCGGCAATTATGGCATTACAGGGTTTTACACCTAAACCATCTGTACACACCCAGAGGAAACCAGCAAGATGTGGTGACATTGTTTTATAATTTATTAAATCAACCACAGTTAGTGGATCCTTTTTAAATTTACGAATGGTGAGTGTTGGTCCGTCAGCAGATACAGGTGGTAGGGTTGCGTTGACTCTGGAACCGTCCTTCAGACGGGCGTCCAGTATTGGTGTCTGTTGATCTATCCTCCGGTTAACTTGCCGGGCTATGACATCGATGATGGCCTTGATCTCTGGTTCTTCTTCAAAAACAACATTGGTTACCATCATTCCTATGTCACGGTGGTATACGAAGACTTTATTCCCTGTTCCAATGACCATTATTTCCTCAAGATCATCATCCTTGATCATATGGTCCAATTTACCATATCCCAACATTTCCTGGGAGATCTGTGCTGACAGGCGGTCCACGTCCCGGACACCCTTCGCGCGCAGGAACTGTTTACATTCTGCTATGAATGATTCTTCATCTACCTTAAAATCATCCTGGGTGACTGCTACTTCCACCAGTTTTTCCCTTATTTCATTGAAAAGCTGCCTTTCTTTTGTTGAAAAACTGGGTATCGCAACATTATAATTAGGAATAAGTCCTTCTTCTATAATTTCAGCCTTCATCACATCTGAAACTTTCTTAATTTTTTTATTTTTCTTTCTTGAAGGCTTTTCGATAATTTTATCTAATTGAAATGCATCATCTTCATCAGAATCTGAGATAACTTTTTTAACCTTTCTTTTTACTGTTTCATCCTCATCATCACTGACAGGATATTGTTCTTGCTCTTCTCCTTCATCAGCAAAGTCCCCCAGCAGATCCCGGATAATTTCCTTTCTATTGTCCCTCATAATTCTCACATATTTATATAGGGTAACCACTATTTAAGCATAAGCGTAAGATATCCTAATTTTGGTTATTTTTTAATGCATATTTATGATGTATGTTAATATGAGCATTTGTTTAGTTGCAAGGGAAAAAATTATCTGTGTTGGTGTGTGAATCTAACCTATGGAAGTGTTTTGCAGATGTGGAAATAATTGTGTAAAATCTAAATCAAAGGTAATAAAAGATTTAAACGATTTTTTTAGTGCCTGTGAAAACTGTAAAGATATTAATTTTAAAAAATTCAAACCACTCAACAATCAGTTGGATGTTGATCTATTGGATTCTAATTTTAGAAGATGCATCTGTGGTAAACGTCACTTGGACGTGGTGATGGCCCATATCCTTAAAATAATGATGGATGAAGGGGTTAAAAAGCCGGATTCCACCTTGAGAAATGTCTGTGTACCCCTAATAACACCCGCATATCCCCTGAAAAGCGCTCCCTACCTCCCAGATAATTCATTGGTTATACTCTCTGAGGATGTAAATGTAGGGTGTGCAAAACGCATAGTAAAGGAAGTACCCGAGGTTAAAGGAGTTTTAAAAGGAGTATTAAAGGATATTGTGGGCGTTAAAGACTCTGAAAATAAGCCTAATACCTACGAACTTTTAGGCGGATGTGATCTTCGCTGTGACATGGTAAAAACTCCCTGGGGGATTTTATGTTTGTACAAGTATCAGGGAGAAATCCATATCGAGGTCCCGCAACCATTATCCCCCAAAATATCAGGGTTAAAGAAGGTTTTAAGTAAATATGATAATCCCACCATTCTTGATTGCACTTGCGGACCTGGTACTCTTGGTTTAGCAGCCCTTCTTGCTGGTGCTTCCCGGGTGGTTTTGAATGATATTTGGTATCCAGCGTGCCAGGCCACGGTAATGAATTTGGAGATAAATGGATTTCCAGTAAATATAACCGGGTCAAATAAGGGCTTAATTGGTACTGGGGAGAATTTTGATGTTTACTGTTTGGATGTAAATGATTTAAAATATGTTTTAAGTGATAAATTCGATATATGCCTGGTAGACGTATTTCCCGGTGTAGATAATACCAGTTTCATTGAATCTGTGGAAAATATCTGTAGAGAAGTTGTAATAATCTGAATTTCCTTTTTTTATATATATCATCATACAAAATCTATCTTTATATTGCCAAGCCAATCTCCACGTATATTACAATGGCGGGAACAACCAGTACCCCCATGAGATTAGATTTATTAATGCCAAGATAGTGTGGCAGGAGTCCCATGGATATTGAAGTAGCATAAACCAGCAGGATAAAAAAGAGATTTGCATGATCCATTAAAGTAAATATCATCACTATAAAGCTCATGAATATGATCACCATCCATGACAACTTGTTATAATCAAGTTGCTGTATGAATTCACCTACTATATCACCTAATTTTAAACATAGTATCAAAGCAAGGGACACAGCAGTGATGGAGACGAAGATGTACAGGATGAGGTGTTCGTAGTTAAAAGTTTCTATTAATTTATCCACGTATACTGCAATTCCACTCCTTGGATTGCCAATTAAGTAGATGGCTATCAGGGAAAACAGTGCATCCGATACATTTACCCCACTCATGGCCACCAGGAAACTGTCTTTATTTTCTCCTTTATCTCCTCCACCGCTTATCTCCTGGGCGAGTATGCTTCCCTGGGCAGGTCCCATTCCCGGGAGAAATCCCAGAATGCTTCCTGCTATCCCACCGGCCAAGATACCCCTTAAAATGTTACTGTCCACGTGGAGATGGTGTTCGTCATCCTGTGGAGGTACGGTGGAACTTTCAGACAAGCTGAAAAGGAGGGTGCTCACACCAAAAAGACCTGAAAACATGCACATCAGGGAGACTCCTGATGATATTGGTGAATTTAACATCAGCCAGCCCATAATCCCTGTGAAGAAAAAAATAACCACAGACCATATAATGGATACCAAATCCCTATTTAATCGGATGAACATGTATATTACAACTGCGATTAGGATGATCCAGATATAAGGCTTCAGGAAACCATATAATGGTGGTAAAATAAAGGCGAAGATGGGTAAAAGTAAGATGGTTACCATAATTGCTCCAAATCCCCCCAAGGCTACTAATCGTATGGCTTCTTTTCCCCTTCCTTCGAGCATGAGATGGTGGCCGGGTAATACTGATAAAACAGTGCCTTCTTCGGGTACGCCCAGGAACATAGAGGGGATAAATTCCAAAAGCGCATGGGAAATGGACATAGATATTAAGAACACTCCCAAAACATCTGGTGATAAAAATGCCAGTGCTGTGGCTGATGATGCAAATACGAAAGCACCTACTGTGTTAACATGTATACCTGGTATTAAACCCGTAACTGCACCACAGATGACACCAATTATGCAGGCAAAGATGAGATCAAAAATTTGAATCACTCTCCACAGATTAATATAATACTAATATTATAAAAAGTATTATGATCAGCATGTAAGTGTATAAAAAAATTGAAAAATAAAAATTAACAGGGATTTTTTAAATAAATTTCAAAAATAATTATTAAATAATTAAAGTAAGCAGGCTTACATAAGCCTTCTTACATCTTCTACTTCCACACTACTTATGTTTTTCAGGTTGGAGAGATTTTCTTCTATTTGTTCTGTTCCCCCTTCAGCATCTCCAACAACTACCATTACCTTAAGGGCTACCAGGCCGAAAGCTATTGGCTCTTCTTCTATTTTGTGGAATTCAGCGCCTTCTGGTATGGACTGTATGATGTCTTCTTTAATTTTTTCTAGGTCAACATCCGGGCTTTCCGGCATTACTTTAATTGTTGCAACTACTTCTCCCATTATCGTAACCTCCCAATAAACTTGTTTGTACAATTAATTATATTTTTGAAGATTAAACTTTGAATCTTAAGGTCCTTTGAATCCACATTTGCACTCATATAGGTGTCCGAAAGTCCTGCATTTCTGACATCTGTAGAGTATGTTATCGCATTCTGGACATACAAATTTCACGCAGGTATCCACTGGTGATATTTCCTGTTTACATGATGTACATTCTACTTTATCCATATTAAATTCCTCCGATAAGTGTATATTTAGTATCTTCATTGCTTTTATCTTCAATTATAGATAGAACCCTTTCAGGATGCATTCCATTAATCACATAGCAAGATGATCTGTACTGAAGTAAAAGACCTGCTAAAAAATCATCAACTGATGTTTCATTAAAATCTAGTAATTTTTTTGCACTAATATTTCTTATCAGTTGAGCACCATTCTTGGATGGTTTTTGATCATATATACCATCTACATCAGTTGCTATTAATAGTTTAGCCTTTAGTTGATGTGCTATATAAAGGGATAGGGAATCAGAAGTAACACGCCAGGAATGTTCTAAGGGATCTTCACGGGATAAAAACTGGGAAGGTAAAAATACCGGGAGTTTCCCATCACGAATAGCCTTCTCTGCCTGGTCTATAGAATGAACACCCTCGGCACCGGGTATTTTATCTGCTAGGAGCATTCCTAATATATCCATGCATAGTATGGCACTTTTGTGGGCGGCTGTATCCGAATAATCCATCCTCTCATCGTACTGCCTTAACAGGTTGGCCAGTTCTCCACCGCCGCAGATCACCATGACACTTTTACCAACGAGGGCTTTAGAAAGGTTAACTGCATCTTCCGGGAAAAGACTTCCGCCCACCTTTACAATCCAGTCCATAAAATCAGCACTTCATTTATTGATTAAAAGTAAACTCACAACTACTTAAACAACTTCAAATCCTGGGTAATCTTATCGATCTTCTCATCCTCATCAGGACCTATTCCCAAGCAGGTAACGGTGGATTCTGGTAGCTCAGTATGCCCGGCATCGGTGACTAAGAAGTAGGGCAGATCAGTGGCTTTAACCAGTTCATAGTACTGGAAAAGTTCATCTCTATCCTTAACCTTTAAAACCACCTTTTTACTCCCCTCAAGTTCCCAATTTTTTATCTTCCTCTCATCTGCACGCTTATTGGATCCTAGGCTGGCGTGGCAGGCCTGGGCAGCGAGTTTACCCCTGCTGATAGGAAGATCTGCCCTCATAATAATCACCTGTTTCATTAAAACACCTGTAAATATAGTATAACTGTTTCCCTTAAATTTTCACCAGACTCATAAGAATAAAGTTTTTTTTAGTGGCTAATTAATTTTTTAGTTATTTTAATCTGAGTTAATTACTAAAATCTGCTCCTTTAGTTTCAACTAATTGTTTAAAATTATTCAATTCCTTTTGAGCTTGTTTAAACATCTTACTACGGATAAATGGGAATAATATCTTTAGTGTGAGTATTTTTGCTTTCCCATTCCACTTAATAGTTATTTTGGTTTTATTCTTCATCGATTCAAGAGTTGTTTCGACTCTGGCAGCAAGAGCATCTCCTGAAACTTCTGACACATATTTTTTACCTGATTCGCAGTATATCAATTTATCTTCCATCACATATGGTTTACCATTTTGACGATAATGTAAACGAGCAATTGAACCGGCTCTATTGGGACTGCCACTGACTACCTCAAATTTCTCCAAATCAGTCTGCCAATGAGGAGCGTTATCAGGATTGGTAAATGCGTTTACTACAATATTAACTGGTTTGTTGATAGTTGTACTAACTTCAAACTTTGTCATATTCTTTGTTTAAATTCCTCAATTTATAAGACTAGTGACATATAATTTGTTTTCCTTAATTAATGAGTCAATTAAATTTAAACAAATATAAATTTCCCATAAATAATCTAAATTAAATTTAAATCAGCCTTTCACCCATCCGCTCAGTATCCACAGAGTATACTTCCATACCCGGAATTATAACCCTGGCTACTGGTATTTCGATTTCCCTGCGGGTTAAATCTGTATAATAAATCCTATTAAAGCCGTTCTTTTTTAGGATATCTACGCAGGTTTCAATGTCTTCCTTGAAGGTAGGCTTTGATTTATCCTCAAGACTTGAAATATCAACCAGTTTATGTGAATCACTGAACCAGTGTTTGTTAATCCTTTTCATCCTTTCATAACCGGCTTTCCTCATGAAATCTGCACGGTTTGTGTCCTCTCGGGTCCCATGGATCTGGGTGGCCCTGCTCTGTGCTACCTCGGTAAGGGCCCTTATAACGGCGACTTCCGGATTTAAGTGGGTTCCCACCCCTAAAGATAATAGTGCAGGGTCTCTAAGTACGGTATCATCTGCTACCGCTGCTATGGTGGTTATATCCACATCCGCAGTCAGGTCCAGTAACTTAACTTCTATCTCTGACTGATTAAATTTATATAGCATATCCCTGATGAGGGGGTTTCCCGTTCCATCACAGACCACCTCTCCCCTGCATTTCTTTTTCGCCTCGAATATACTCCAGGCATCCCTTTCAATAATCTCGGTAATACCATGGTATACCGCCTCTTCGATGCGGTTTCCTGATGCCAGTCCATTGGTGTTGGATTTAAAAAGCATAGACCCTCCTTGGGAGATGTATGGATGATAGATAGCATTTACCGGGACCAGATATTCTTCATCATCTGTTATCTCCACCGCTTTTACCCAGTCTAACTTGGTTTCATCCAAATTGTAACTTTGTTGCGGTAAAATCAATGTTTCTGGGTTGATGGCCTCCTCTAATTCACCATATATTCCTGTTTCAAACATCTGAGGGTCTTGTTCATTAATTTCAGCAGAATATCTTTCAAATGCCTCCATCATAGCAGAAGCTTTAGCCTGGCTTTTTGTAGCTCCCTTTCCAGCATAGATACTTACCGCTCCCTGGGCAGCTCCAGGCCTAATGGCAGAATATACTGGTATTCCCAGACGGTCCAGATGGGTTATCTCCGCTATCCTGGTTACCCCTGCAATTCTGAGTTTACCCTCCACATTTTCTATAGTGCGTTCTGGGGGGATGGCCCTGTGGGTGCATCCGAAATAGGTAACTGGGACTTTTTCAAACATTTTTAGAACTCTTTAAATTTTAATTTAAGATTCTCTATATTATTTAATGTATTTGGGATTTAAATTTATATTGAAATTAAAATGCGGGAATTTAATACTCAGGATTAAAATAACAATCCAGTGAAGGCGTAAAATACCATTATACCTGTGATGGTAATCATTAATATCCATACAAGTGGATTCCACCGGATAATTTTGGAGCCGTCTAACATACCAATGGGGATTAAATTTATCAAAGCCAGGAAACTGTTTATATAGAATCCGAGCGCCCCTATCAGGAGAACGGTCTGGTTGATTGGAAAATAGTACAGTAATAAAAAGAAAAGCACTGCCAGAATGAGGTTAGTTGCCGGACCAGATGCTGATATCTTACCATTCTGTTCCCGGGATATGTATTCCCCATGGATGTATACAGCACCCGGTGCTACGAATAGAAATCCTAAAGCAGCGGTTATAACTGCAAATATTAGCCCTTGTACCCATAACCGATATTCTGCCCAGAATCCGTATCTCATTGCCACGAATTTATGGGCAAGTTCGTGAAGGATGAAACCCAATCCAACTGCTATGAAAGTAACCAACAGCAGTGTCAAATCAGGGTAGGTTCTTCCACTAAATATATAGGCAAATAGGAAGGTGATGACCACCATTGAAATTATTAGATCTCTGATTTCTCTGCTTGTAAATCTTATCATATTATTTAAAACATGTGGAATCTTATATATATATGTTTTTCAGATACTGATTTTTATCCACTAAAACTGCCGAATAATCCAATAACCTGTTAAATAGCCAGTTTATATCAATGGGTAGATTTATTATCTCTCAGAACTAACTAATGAGTAACCCTTTAATTTTTTGTGGAGCAATTGCCATGTCTAAAAGTTGTGATTTCTGTAAGATAGAGGGCGGATACGGTAAACTCATAAGGGAAACTCCTTTTTGGATGATATTCCTGGCACCCAGCCAGAGGTATCTGGGAACCTGTGTGGTTGCCCTTAAAAGACAGTGCAAAAACCTTTCAGATCTTGATGATGAAGAATGGAAGGACTTCATTGATACCCTAAGGAAACTGGAGTACAGTTTAAAAGAAGCGTTTAATCCAACTCTTTTTAACTGGAGTTGCTTTAAAAATAAGACTTTCAGGGATGGTGAGCATAATCCAGAGATTCACTGGCATTTCCACCCCCGGTATCAGGACAAAGTTAAATTCATTGGTTTAGAATTTGAAGACCCGGATTTTGGCTACGTACCCCAACCCATAAATGTAGAAGTCCCTGATGAAGTTATGATGGAAATTAAGGAAGCTATTTTAAAGAATTTATAGAAACAGGACTTTAGAAGTTTAAACTAATCACAAAGGCATATAGAAATGATACAATGGATTTAAATAAAATAATTGACGCAATGGACAGTGCAGAGCTAGATTCCCTCTTACTTATAAAACCAGAAAATATAAACTACCTTTCAGGGTACAGGCCCACCAGTATGTCCTTCATAATTATAACTGAAGATGCAACACTTTACACGTCCAAAATGGATATGGAGGATGCTTCTAATAATTCAAAGATTTCACTGGTTGAATATGAATCCATTGATAAGTTAAAGGAAAATTTGAAAGGTAAAGTAGGAATTGAAAAGTCCATGCCTGTTTCGGTATATGAAAAATTCTCAGATGGTTTTGAGCTTAAGATAACAGATATCATTGAGTCTGCGAGAATTATCAAATCACCAGATGAGGTGAAAAACATCCGTAAGGCAATTACTATTGCAGAGAAATCTTTATTAGCTTTGGAGTTCCAGGGGAAAGAAAACGAAATTGCTGCCCACCTGGAGTTCAATTTAAAATCAAATGGTTCAACAAAACCTGCCTTCAACACCATAGTAGCCTCAGGAAAGAATTCTAGTATGCCCCATGCCACCATATCCACCAGTAATCTGGAATCCCCGGTGGTCATTGATTGGGGGGCAGTTTACAATAACTACTGCAGTGATTTGAGCCGGACATTGATTGAAGGTGAAAAACAGGCAGAGATATTTAACATCGTCCTGGAAGCACAGCTAGAAGCTATTAAGGCTATAAAACCTGGAATTAAAGCATCCCATGTAGATGATGTGGCCAGGAGTGTTATTGAAGAATATGGTTATGGGGATAATTTTATACACTCAACTGGACATGGTTTAGGGTTGGAAGTACATGAAAATCCAACTTTAGCTAAAAAAAGTGAATTTATACTGGAAAAGGATATGGTAGTAACTGTGGAACCAGGAATTTACATCAAAGACCAGTTCGGGGTGAGGATAGAGGATGATATTCTGGTGAAAAATCGTGGCAAAGTTTTAAGTAGCATCAAAAAATCCATCAACTAAATTATTGGCAAAGAAATGATTTTTAAATTTTATTTCCAGATAAAACATAAAACAAGGGAAAATATTAATATAAGTGAAATTAAGAGTTATCATTTAGGTGAAAGGATGGCCATTATACCCCCCGCATTATCTCCAGTTTCAAAAACCATTGATAGTATTATACCCGACCGATATCTGATTAGTTTACAGGAAACTCTGGTACGGGCTGGTATGTATGTAAAAGCATCTGATTTACTATCTCTGATTATTTTGGGAGGTATAATACTAGGTATTGTGGTTTTTTTCTTATTTTCAATAATAGGTATTAACCCATTAATAGGTGGAATAATTGGATTTATACTTCCAGCAGCTGGTATTTTTATCTGGTTATTCTTCATGATGGAGCGGCGTATTGATAGCATAGAACAGGGCACACCAGACTTTTTAAGACAGATATCCTCACTTTTAAGATCAGGGGTGGGTATTGAGACTGCCATGGAGGACGTCTCCAAACATGGAAGGGGTCCTTTAACTGACGAACTTAAAAGGGCAGTAATAGAAATCAAGATAGGAAGCACCTTTGAGGAATCATTATTATCCATGAGTGAACGTCTAAAATCTAAAAATTTGGATAGAACATTCAGAATGATATTAGAAGGTAGAAGAGTAGGTGGAAGCTTATCAGACGTTATTGAAACTGTTGCTGAGGATTTAAGGGCTGTTTTAGCTTTAAAACGGGAGCGAAAAGCCAATGTTATGATGTCTGTTATGTTCCTTATCATCGCAGCTATAGTAGCCGCGCCCTTTGCATTAGGCATGATCATGAGTTATTCTTCATTTATAGGAAAACTGGGAAACCCCAATCCCTTATTTGAAGCATCTGTAACAGCGGCCAGCGGATACATTATTATTCACTCCATTATAGCTGGTCTTCTAATTGGCATAGTCCTGTACGGAAGTGCAAGGAAAGGAGTAAAATATGCCATTCTATTGGCACCAGCAGCTTATGCCATATTTTATGTTATACAAGTTATTGGACCTTCATTCTTAGGATTTTAGGAGAAAGAAAATGAAAATACTTGAAGAAGAAAGTGGGCAGGGTTCAGCAGAACTTATTCTACTGTTTGGTGGCGTCATTGTCATTGCAATAATTGCTTTAATAGCCTACAGGAACTATTTAGATGGCCTGGGAGATGAAGTAAACGGTAGCGAGCTGAATAAAACCACCACAGCTATACAGGATTTAAAAGATCTTTTCTAAAAATCTTTCCGAGTAAATTTAACACACTTGAAACCTCGTATTTTTATAAATAGTTTAATTTTTACATATATTAGAGGCACCCCCATGAAGATGCTGATAAACGGAAGTTTGCTGGATAAAGAAGATAAATTAGATGTTAGAAATCCATATGACAATTCCATTATTGACGCAGTACCAAGGGGAAACATTCAAGACGTTAAATATGCGATTCTATCTGCTTACCATACAAAAAAGATTATGGCGTCTTTGTCATCCCGTAAAATATCACAGCTACTATATGAAATCCACCGGGAACTAACTGGGAAACTGGATGAATTTGCAAAATTAATGACCCAGGAGACCGGAAAACCAATCAAAGACTCCAGACTAGAGATGGAGAGATCAGCAGATACCTTACTCCTATCAGCAGAGGAATCTAAGAGGATCTACGGGGAGACTGTACCTTTAGATGCGGGCCTTGCCGGTGAAAACACCATCGGCTTCACCCTCAGAGTACCAGTTGGCGTAGTAAGCGCAATCACCCCCTTTAACTACCCTGTTAACTCGGCACTGCATAAAATAGCCCCTGCAATCGCTGCCAAAAATACAGTGGTCATCAAACCATCCTCTAAAGCGCCCCTCAGCTCACTTAAACTTGCGGAGTTAATGGACTCCCACTTACCAGACGGGGCTGTGAACTGTTTAACTGGGAGAGGGGATGTAGTTGGAGATGAGATGGTTAAAAATAACCTGGTAGATAAGGTGTCCTTCACTGGTAGCGTGGCCGCGGGACTTTCCATATCAAAAAAAGCATCCATGAAGAATTTAACCCTTGAATTAGGTGGAAATGACCCTTTAATTGTATTAGAAGATGCAGATATAGATGATGCAGTTAATGCTGCAATTAAAGGTTCATACTCAGTTGCCGGGCAGGTATGTATAGCTGTTAAACGGATTATCCTAGATAACAGTGTGGCGGATGATTTTATAGAAAAACTAGTCAAATCAACCAGCAAACTGCGTATGGGAAATCCTTTAGATGATAAAACAGATATTGGACCGTTAATAGATGCCAATGCAGCTTTAAATGTGGAAAAACTGGTAAACGATGCCCTTAAAAACGGTGCAGAACTCCTATTTGGGGGTAAGCGTGATGGTGCCTTTTATACACCGACTGTTATAGACCAGGTTAACCCTAAGATGCAGGTGGTTAAAGATGAAACTTTCGGACCTGTTGCGCCCCTAATACGAGTTGATGGTATTGATGAAGCTTTAAATATGGCTAACAATACCCAGTACGGCTTACAGGCAGGTGTGTTTACCAGAAGTATAAAAAATGCCAAGAAGGCAATAGAAACCATCCAAGCCGGCACGGTACTAATAAATAAGTCCACATTCCGTACGGATAATATGCCATTTGGTGGTTTTAAAATGAGTGGTATTGGAAAGGAAGGTGTTAAATACGCAGTGGAAAATATGACCAGGGTAAAATTAGTTATTTTATGAACGATGCATTTAAATAAATAATTAATTTTATAAATGTTCATTTATAAATTCTAATTTTAAAGAAATTATTTTAAAAATGTTTCCACTAAATTCCGGGTTTCATTTAAAGCTTCAAGGGGTATACCATGGGGTAAATCTCCAATTTCACCACCCACATCCTTTAGGATACCATCACCCCCACCTAAAAACATTCCTTCACTGGTCACTCCCTGAAAGACCGCCGGGGGGAGCATTGCCACAGCAACATGGTTTCCATCTTTAACTTTTAAATCATTGGTCACCACTGTTACCGCCCTATCACCCAGGTTCACGTTACAAATGAGCAGTTTATCCGACTTTGCATGTTTACCTACACTGGATACTGACCCGGTTAATATGTCAATTGCTATGACTGGGTCGTTGATCTCTCCCAGTTGCAGTCTCCCCTTAAGTCTAGATATGGTGCTGAGGAAAAACTTTATCTTGGCTATTGATGCAGTTAACTTCTCTTTATCATCCTTTGATGCAAATTCCTGGAACTGATGGTGCCAATTTTTCCCACCTAAGGCATCTACTATTTCATGACTTCCATTTTCCAGGTTCCCTATCTGGGGTGTCTCTGCAATTTCCTCTGGATCAAGATAACTGTAATAAAGGGATTGTATCTCGGGAACCATGTCTCTAGCACTAGAGAGGGCTTTCTTCTTATTCCATTTACCCCTTAAATTGGCACCTTCAACCGTCCTTAAAAAGAGTTCTACTGATTTTTGAGCCACAAGCAACCGGTAATCTTTACTGCTATCCCACATTGTTACTGCTCCAGAAAAATTTAAGAAATTTTCAGGGATTTTCCTGTAAAATAATATTTAGATTAATGTAGATATAATTAAGTACAGAATGTGTAGTTTTTTTCTTCAATGTAATCTTCCATTAACTCCAGAAGTAACCTGACCTGCTCCCTGGTTTCGTCTGGGGTGGTGGTATCCACGGTAACTTCATTTACAAATTGCTTGATGTCCATATATACCATATAAATTTCCTCTAATTTTCCACCCTGCGTTGCCTGTCTCCAGTTATTGATAAGCGCTAATTTACGATCATTGTACATTATCTGATTTACTAAAGTATCCATTATATCTCCTTTAATTTATTGTGAAATTGATTCATTTATCACGATTTAAGATAATCGATCATTTTATTTTATACTTACATAATTACACCAAGACATTATAAATAACCATTTATTTTTATTGTACGGCCTATATCTTAGTATTAATCTTCAACTATATCTTATTAAAAAAATTAAAATTTACAATCCTTAACTCTTATTAACTGTTCAACCTTTGATTTAACTTTTAAAACCAATTAAATTCTTTATAATGTGTATATGAAATTGATAGATGTCTAAAAATAAAAAAATATACTGTAATTTGACTTTCTTTCATTTAAGGAATTATGTCTTTTGGCAATCTGTTTTAAATCAATGTTTCTGGATAAAAGTAACCCTAATAAAGGTTAATTTAGTTAAAAAAACAACCAGCTTGGGATCTTAAATTTGAGTTCATTAAAAAGCTTTTTTAAAGGCTTTAAATCTAAAAAAGAGCCTTGATAGTTCCTTTTATCTTGTTTAAAATAGTAAACTTTATAAGTGATGTGTTTTAAAAACCTATTTAAGTTCGGAAATAAGCTTAAAATTAAATTTCCGGACACGGAGGCGGTATAACATGGAGGGGTATATATTAATAGAGTAAATATTAATAGAAATTTGACTCTTGCAGTCATTGCCCTATTAGCATTAGTAGTATTCATTAATGTAAGCGAAGTTTCAGCTGCGAGTACTACAACCGTAGATACTAATTCTGTAGTTAAATCTTCAGACACAGTGAAAAACTATATTGAATCTAAAAAAACAGTTCCAAGCACAGTAACAGTTGCAGATAAAAATGTAACATCAGAACAATACCTGTACCTATTAACATCAAGTGTTACCAACTTAAACAAAAACAATAATAACGCAATAACAGTAAAAACAGTAGCTAAAGCACCAAAACCAAGTGAAAGCATAACAAGCGGCACCTTATCTAAAAGTGAATACATTAACTTAGCCAATTCAATTACCACTTTTATAAACAACAAGGGAAGGTTACCCAACTTCATAAGCACTTCCAAGGGAAACATGAGAACAGAAAACATGATCTACACCTATTCAAAGATCGTGGTTTTCTATAAAACAAACAACCGATTACCTAACTTCGTAGCGGTAGCACCATGGAAGATGCCAAATGGGGGAGAAACTAATACACCAGTTACTAATTCAGTAGATACAAATTCTGTAGTTAAATCTTCAGACACAGTAAAAAACTATATCGAATCTAAAAAAACAGTTCCAAGCACAATAACAGTTACAGATAAAAATGTAACATCAGAACAGTACCTATATCTATTAACCAAAAGCGTTACCAACATAAATCAGAACAATAAAAATACAATAACCATAAAATCGATAGCCAAAGCACCCAACCCCAAAGAAAGCACAAAAAGCGGTACCCTATCTAAAAGTGAATACATTAACTTAGCAGGTAAAATTACCACTTTTATAAACACCAACGGAAGGCTACCCAATTTCATAAGCACTTCCCTGGGAAATATGAGACCTGAAAACCTGATCTACACCTATTCAAAGATTGTGGCTTTCTATAAAACAAACAACCGATTACCCAACACCGTATCAGTAGTACCATGGAGCAGCATAAGTAAAACTGATGTTGGTACTGGAACTGGTCTAAGAGCAGTCTACATTGTATCCGACAACATAAACAACATATCAGTCGACAACGATAGAATCAATAGAATAGTAAATGAACTCAAAAATTTAGGACTTCAAGCCTACAATTTGGGTGTTGGACCTGATAAGTTCACGGGTAATCAGAAAATATTAACTCAAATACCGTTAAACACGTTAGTTGTACAAATTAATGGAGGAGCCTGTGCCGGTACTATTTATGAAGCAGGAACTGAATGGTACAAAAGTATAATGGGTAATAGAAAACTCTTTCTGGTTTTCACCTATGGTGCTGCTTCATTGGACACACCATTTTTAGTGAGAGCTTGGGATGACAACTTCAGTTCATCTTCATTTAATGGACTGGCATATCCAGGTCTATATCTCCAACAACATGGAATCCCGTACTACGAAGGCTACACAAACAGTCAGGTAACTACATTAGCTAATTTGATCTACGACTATGCAAAAAATTAGAATCCAATTCATAGGGATTGATCTAATTTTTCTTTTTTTATTTTTTTATTTCAAAAATTCTTTGTATCTGATTTCTGATCTAAAATTCTTTGAATTTGAACTTATATTTTCTAATAATTAGGCTATTTGTAATCATATCATTTAATCATCAGCTTACCTTCACTTAATCATTTACTATTGTAGTACCAGTATTCCCTTTTAATGCATCATAGGCTGATTCTAAAGACGTTACTACCACCTTTTTACCACCATATTCCAGGAAGTCAATGGCTGATTTAACTTTAGGTCCCATACTTCCCGGAGGGAAATGACCCTTCCTGAGGTACTTAAGGGCCTGGGATTTGGTTAAATGATCCAAAGCCACCTCACGTGGCGTACTATAATAAAGGCTTATTTTCTCTACATCAGTTAATATCAACAGAATTTCGGCCCCTACGAGTGTTGCCATGAGTGATGCGGCGTAGTCTTTATCAATCACACATTCTATTCCCTGTAACTTCCCGTCTTTCAATGTGACGGGTATTCCACCACCACCAGAGGCTATAACCAGATCACCAGAATCGTGTAGAGTTTTAATACATTTTTCCTCCACAAATCCAAGGGGAATTGGTGATGGCACTAATCTCCGGTAACCTTTTCCATTGTCATTCTTTATTGTCCATCCTTTCTCCTTCCGGAGTTGGTCTGCCTCGAACGCAGTATAAAACGGCCCGATTGGCTTGGTGGGATTTTCCAAGTGGGGGTCTTCGGGGTTAATTATGGTCTGGGTGAGAATGGTTACCACTGATTTATCAATCCCCTTCAGGATGTTCTTCAGGGACAGTTGAAACATGTAACCGATCATGCCCTGAGTTTGAGCTCCACAAACATCTAAGGGCATGGGCGGTAAGTATTCTTTGGCATGGTCATAAGCCAAGAGGATATCACCCACCTGGGGACCGTTACCATGGGTTAATGTTATGTGGTAACCTTCAGATATTAATTTCACTATGTATTCACTGGTTTTCTTCACATTTTCAAATTGTTCCTTAGCTGTTCCCTTTTCAGTGTGTTTGAGTATTGCATTGCCGCCTAAAGATACCAGCATGTTACGTTTTTTCATTATTAATCACCTTAAATTTCATTATTTGACCTTGTATCCAAATATTTTAAATTTAAAAATTTTTTAAGTTTAAATCCGTTTAAGTGGGCAGGTCATGCAGTGAGCCCCACCGTATCCCCCGGTGAGGTTGGATAAATTCAGAGGGTAGGCATCTATATCGTACTGGTAGATCTCCTTCTTATGGGGGAAAAATTGACCTTCCTGCCTTAAATATTTGTAATCCTTTTTTATCTGCGCTAATAATTTACTGTAACCTTCTGGATCAGCCTTAGCCCTTAATCTGAATTTATTTATTACATCCTTCACTATGCGCTCTACTTCTACTGCCAGGATGGCCCTGTCCCTGATGCACAAGAGGTTAGAGGCATAGGCCATCTGTTCCAGGGTTGTGATGTTGATAAAGTCAAATCCCTTGGAAACCATATATTCATAGAGGTTGGTTTTTTCAGCTGATTTCTGGTAACCGTCACTGGTGCGCTGGTATATTTCAACTATGGTGGTTTCGAGTAGTTGTTTCGAACCCACTGCCACTCCCTTAGAGGCCACGTTGAAGTAATTGTCCAAGTGCATATTGAGCATGGGGTCCCTCTTATCCAGAGGTATGAGTGGATGGCTGGGCTGATGAACTACCCCCACTTCATCGAATCCAAGACCGTGTTCAAGTAGCTGGTCTACACCCGATTGATTAGTGCGGTCGCCCATCCCCAGGAGGGCGAAACTATCCAGGGGCATGTAATCTCCCCCTTCAAGGGTACCTGGCCCCTGTATTTTATAGATCAAAGGTTCTTTAAGCATCTCCCATAGAAGTCCCGTGAGTTGCGGCTCCCTTCTTCTCTGGGGTTTATTCATACGTGAAAGTACCATTCCCTTATCAGTTATTATCTGCTGGTCCCTCATGAAGTAGAGGTTGGTTAAGGGCTCCCTCTGAGTGATGTGCAGGTTTATCATACGTGTGGTCATCCGGGGTTCCAGTTCAATGGATGGGTTAAGGAGGATGGTGTTAAAGTAATGTTCAGGATCTAATATGTTACTGTTTGCATCCATCTCCTGACAGGCCATCTCCACATCCTGATCAGTTCCGTTAAACTGGATGGATTTTTTGGTGAGTTCAACAAGTTTAACCTTCATACTGGGTTTTTTTAGAGATATGTCCACTATGGTATCCTTTATTGGGAGGACTTTAACATTGAAGTCATGCTTCAGAGTGTACTGTAGAACCTCATGCTCTTTTAGCGCATCCCTCTGGCTGAATGCTCTTTCATAGAGGGATGCGAAGGGGTCTAGGAGGCCGAAAAACATTTCCATCCCTGGAGTGTGGACTGCTACCTTTTTAAGCCTGTCCCATTCTGCTTTAATTTTTACGGTCATTCAAGTGCCACCTTGAGATTTTTTATGGGTGAATTTAATATCACAATTATTTGGTTTTGATATTATCATTTGAATTTCAAAAAGGATTTAAATTTCTATTAAGTTCATTGGTTACCCTGAAAATTTTTCCTCTAATCATTATTAAACCATATTCCATGCATTTACAAGTGGTAAAGTTTAAGTATAGGAGATTAATAAAGAAATACTATAGTATTTTAATGATTTAAAGAAAGATCTAGAAATAAGTGCATTGAGGAATCTTCTAAAGAAGATTTAAAAAAATACAAAACAATTAGTCGAAAGGTGGTTGAATGGTAGAATTATCAACTTTGTATAATTTAGACGTGTATACGACCAGGGGTAAGTATGTAGGAAGAATTCAGGACGTAGTTTTAAACATCAAAAAAGGTAGGGTATCCACCTTAAAGGCTGTGGCCATGAATCCAGATAAAAAAAATGTTGGGATCAGAGACGTAATTAAAACGACCATAAACATCGTTCCATCTGAAAGAGATGAAATAAGACCACTCCAGGAAGAAGGAAGTATTGAAATTCCATATGAAAGGGTTCAAGCAGTCGGTGACATCCTACTTATAAGCCCAGAATTAGTTTCTGAAACTGTTTCTACAGTACCATCATCCCCCTAGGAAGATTTTATCTTGAAGGTGGGGATATTAGGATGCGGCGCCATAGCTAATATAATCACTAATTTTTATGCAGAAGGTAAACTTGGCGTCGACCTCGAATTTTTTTATGACCGTGACATGGAGAGGGCAGAGAATCTTGCCTCTCAGGTAGACGGTACAGTTGTATTAAACATAGAAGACCTGCTGGAGAATGTGGATATCATAATTGAAACGGCATCATCCCAGGCTGTCAGGGAGATAGTCCCCCAGATACTCGAAGCAGGAAAAGACGTTATCATCATGAGTGTTGGGGCTTTAATAGACACATCATTAAGAGATAAGCTTAAAACCATTGCCAAGGAAAATAACGCCTGTATCCATGTACCATCCGGTGCTATAGTAGGCCTGGACGGTGTTAAAGCAGGTTCAATAGGTAAAATCCACAAGGTAAGCCTCACAACCCGCAAACCACCAAAATCGCTGGGTATCTCTGCAGATTCAGAAATAGTGCTCTACGAGGGTAAGGCCAGGGATGCCGTAGAAAAATTCCCCATGAACATCAACGTAGCTGCGACTTTGAGCATTGCCTGTGGTAAGGAAGTCAAGGTTAAGATCATAGCCGACCCAGGTGTGGACAGAAACAGCCACGAGGTACATATGATCGGGGATTTTGGTGAGCTTAAAACAACAACCCATAACATGCGATGCTCAATAAATCCTAAAACTAGCGTATTAGCTGCATATTCTGTTATTAAGCTTCTAAAAAGTTTAAATGAGAACTTGAAGATTGGTACATAAAAACCATTTTTTATTCTTCTGGCTGGATTTTATAAACTATTAAACCAGAGATGAACTTATTTTTATAAAAAGAAATTTATTTTTTATAAAAAAATTTAACTGAGTTACATTATGAAAGATTCTGAAATTTATTCTAATTTGAGAGTTCCCCAGGGTTCCAGGATAATAATACGTGTAGATGGAAGGAATTTCTCTAAATTAGCCCTTAGACTAGATCTTGAAAACCCATACGACATGGATTTTGTCCGGATGATGGCAGCAAGCTGCAAGGATTTATTCATTGAATTTTCCCCCAGTTTAATCTACACATTCTCCGATGAAATAAACATCCTCTTGGATGAGCTGCCTTTTTCAGGGCGTGTGGAAAAATTAAACTCGGTCTTTGCCAGTTTTATAACGGGATCCTTCACCAGGGAGGTCTATCAAAGTGAAAGATTCTCCAAACAACTCGAAAAGTTGAATGACTATAAATCTATAAGCTTCGATTCCCGTGTTATCCCCATTGATACTGATGGGATGATGGCATATTTTAAAGAGAAACAGAATGAGGCCTGGGGAAACTGCTTAAATAGTTATGCTTACTGGACGCTCCTGAAGGAATATGGTAAGGAAATGGCTGCACAGTTACTGAAAGGGAAGAAAAAACAGGAACTGCATGATTTACTATTTAAAAGGGATATACACATCACAGATGCCCCAACCTGGCAGAGACGTGGAGTGGCAGTTTACCGAGAGAAGATCACAGTGGAAGGATACAATCCAATAAAACAAGAAGATGTAGTTTCTCACCGATGGAAACCCTATGTTGATTGGGATTTACCCCTATTTAACCGGGAATTTTTCCTTTCCAAGGGCATAATACCGGATGAATAATTTCTATAATGGTACCAAATAATAATTTTATAAAATACCGAATTAATTACTTTAAAGCAAATTAAATCACCATCTCTGATAAAATGGAAAAACAAAGTTTATTTCAAAGGTTGATGAGTTACCTCCTGGGAACCAAAAAAAAATTATATCAGGAAGTGATTATTGACCGGGAAGTGGTGGATGAAATCCTGCAAATTGCACGTGAAGCATACCCCGATGAATTTGCGGCTTTACTTGAAGGAAAGATTACAGATGGTGTCCTACATATAGATGGTCTCCTATTTCTCCCTGGTGAGACTTCTGATAAGGGTGCGGTTATGAATATATTCATGAGGTCCCTAATTGATGAGGGTATTGGCTCGGTGCACAGCCATCCGGGCTACAATGGCAGCCCCTCTGGTGCGGATCTGCACTTCTTTTCTAAAAATGGTTTATTCCACCTCATCATTGCACAACCCTATAATGAAGACAGTATATTTGCCTATAACAGTTTTGGCCAACGAATTGATTTTAAGTTGATCTAAAACAGTCATTGCCCATGTTAATCTGTGATTTTAAAATAAAAAAAATTAAATAAATATATAACGTTGCGAAATTTAATCTCATAAACAACTGAATTTACTCACATAGGGGATGTAGAAACTGAAAATTAAGGCGGGATTAATTTTTGCAACTATGATTATGTTCATTCTAATATGCAGTGGACCAGCAATGGCTACCGAACAGAACTCTTCAACTTCGGGTACCACATCAAATCTTCAAAGTAACCAGACCACATCATCATCTGAAGCAGACAGTATACATGTACGTGGATACTGGATAAACACCGGATCAAATGCGTTAAACTGTCTCAACGTGTCCAAATTAAAAGATGATGGAATTACGGATTTATTTATATCCACCAATAAAAATAACGTTGAAGGCACGTTTGCACCTTTTTTAAATAAGTTTTCAGGTTCAGGGATTAAATTACACACCTGGATATGTTGTTTTGAAGATAATGGTCAGTGGTATGATCCTGGAACAAACAAAACTCTGGTAAATGAATTAACCAATTCCATAGTCTCAATTTCTGAAAATTATAATGTAGATGGAATACACTTGGACAGTGTAAGATATCCAGGGACTGCCTATCAATATAATGGAACTGAACACGTTACATCCTTCGTAAAGAACATCTACGATGAGATTCAAATAATAAACAATAAGAATATTCCCGGAAAACATAAAATACTTCTATCTGCAGCATTGATGCCAGAAGGTTATTCAAACGGATATTATTATGGGCAGGATTATGGTCAACTCGCACCATATTTAGATTTCATGGCACCCATGATCTATAAGGGCAATTATAATGAAAATACTACCTGGATAGCTACAACCACCCAATATATCGTTAATGCAGCAGGTGGAACGCCAGTGGTAGCGGGTATACTGACTTACAGGTCAGATGACGATCCAACACCCATACCATCCAGCGAACTAAGCGAGGATATACTGGCCGCTTTAGATAAGGGTTCATCTGGTTTCATTTTATTCAGATATGGGTTAATTGACGGATTTGTAGTGGCCCCCTATAGTCATGTTGAAGTTACTGAAATTTTAACCGCAGCAAACTGGGTTAATAATTACATCAATGAGCATGGGACACTTCCATCTGCAGTTTCTATAAATACCATCAATGGTACACATGAAGTGGAGATGCCCATCTTCTTATCTCTTTTAACAAGAGGATTATTACATATTAATAATGGAGACGTAGGTTTAATTAGAGTAACAAATTATAACAATCCCTCAAATCCTCCAGAAATTGAAAAAAATGGCACAATACAGGAAAATGAATATATAAACATGGCCGAAAAAATAGTGTATTTTATGGGTAATAATAGACGGGCACCCAATTATTCAAACAGTAGTATAGGTAACATCTCTTATAAACAGTTAATTGAAATGTACAGTTATATATTAAACTATTACCGTCTTAATGGCGTTTTACCTGATTATTTTTCTTTCCATGATTGCACACCACCCATTGTAACTAAAAGCAGCCCTTCCAGCAATGCAATTAAAATCCCTTTAACAGCACCCGTCATCATCACCTTCAGTGAATATATAAAAGCAGGAGCAAATTACTCCGGAATCTACCTCAAAAACACCATCTCTGGAGTAAAAGTATCCATGACCAAAACCATAACCGGAAACACCCTGACCATCAAACAGATAACTAGCAGACTATACAACACACCATACCAAGTATACATACCCGCAGGAGCTATAAAAGACACAACAGGAAATAACCTGGCAGAAACATACACCTACAAATTCACAACCATACCAAAACCTCAAAATTTGATTACCATTGCTCAGTTGAATTCAGCAGCAGCATCTGTGAGTAAATACTATGAAACCCACTCTAAGAAATTACCATCCAGCGTTAAAATCAACAGTATAAGTTACAACATGGCCCAGCTACTCTATCTGCTTACAACAGCCACTATCAACATGGAAACAAAAAATTTAAACCCAATTACAGCCAAAACAGTTAAAGAAGCCCCTAAACCATCTGGAACCATAAAAAATGGAAATATTGTGAAAACCAATTATCTTTCCTATGCTAAGGACATTCAAAAATTCATAAACACCAACAGACGCGCACCTAACTTCGTATCAACTAATCTGGGAAATATGCAGTTTAAATACATGGTCTACATGTATAGTAAAGTTGTAAACTTCTACATATACAAGAACAGACTACCAAATTACGTGGCCATGACAAAATAAAATAATATAACTCTTTTTTCTTATTTTATATAATTTAATGACTAGTATAGTGAATTACTCAAACAGCTGTGGGTAAAAGTTTAAATCATCTTATAAATTAAATTTTAAAATAAAAAAAAAGTGAAATGGGTTTAAGTAAAAAAAAAGCTTGTTAAAAATTTATTCATGTGTTAGAAATCCAACCCTATAAATTCACTACCACTGCATCGTAGATGTGTTCTAATTTTTTAAGGTCATCCAGGACTGAATCTGGGACGTTGGAATCTACCTTAAGAACCATGACTGCCTCACCGCCTGGTTCCTTTCTTCCAACCTGCATTTTAGCTATGTTTATTTCATGTTCTCCAAGTCTGGTTCCGATAACACCGATAACACCAGGTATGTCTTTATAGGTTGATATGAGAAGGTGTCCTTCAGTTTCCACATCGACTTTGTAGCCGTTTATTAACACAATCTTGGGTTCCTTGGAAATTACTCCATCTATGACCATGTCATTGGAATCTGATTTCATCTCTACCCTGATTAAACTATCGTATCCTTCAAATTCGCATCTTTTACCTTCAATTACAGTTATGCCCCTGTTTTCTGCCACAGCCATGGCATTTACCAGGTTAACAGGTTCATTTAATATAGGGTTTAAGATCTCCTGTAGAATCATCCGGGTTAATATGTCCAGTTTAGGAAAATCAGCAAGTTTTCCGCAGTAGGTCACATCAATTTCTTTGATATTGCCCTTGGCTGCTTGTATTAAGAATTTACCAAGTTTGGTCATTAATTCAAAGTATGGTTTAATGAGTATCATGGTTTCCGGGTCTATAACCGGCATGTTAAGCACGTTTCGAGCAGATCCCCCAGTTAATACCTCTTTTATTTCCTTTGCAACTATTATAGCTGCGTCTCTCTGAGCTTCTTTTGTAGACGCTCCTATATGAGGTGTAGCTACCATATTATCCAAGGTTAAAAGGGGATTATCTTTTGGGGGTTCATTTTCAAATACATCGAGACCAGCTCCACCTATTACATTACCAGATAGTGCTTCATAGAGATCTTGTTCATTTATTATTCCGCCACGGGCACAGTTTACTATGCAGGCAGTGTCCTTCATCAGGGCGAATTCTTTACTCCCTATAGAGTGTTTTGTCTCTGC
Organism: Methanobacterium sp. UBA294; assembly: GCA_002494495.1. Classification (GTDB taxonomy): domain Archaea; phylum Methanobacteriota; class Methanobacteria; order Methanobacteriales; family Methanobacteriaceae; genus Methanobacterium_A. Next base: position 105,169 of record DACB01000008.1, on the reverse strand, counting down.
TGTGAGGGGTACGTGAATGGTTATAATATCTGCATCTGAAAACAAAGTATCCCTATCTACTATTTTTGCTCCCAACTTGGAAGCTACTTCTTCAGTGATGTAGGGGTCATTTACCAGTATCTCCATGTCGAATGCCTTACATCTTTTGACTACCTGGCTTCCGATCCTGCCCATGCCAATTACACCCAGGGTTTTACCCGCAAGTTCACTCCCCATGAACTTACTTTTCTCCCATTTACCTGCCTTAACTGATTTATCGGCTATGGATATATTCCGGACCAGGGATAGCATGATTCCCATGGTGTGTTCTGCTACGGTTATGGAGGTTGATTGTGGTGCGTTTACCACCATGATTCCCTTTTCAGTTGCTGCATCCACATCTACGTTATCCACTCCAACCCCGGCCCTGGCAATGATCTTCAGTTTCTTACTTGCTTTTATTACATCTCGGGTGACTTTGGTTCTACTTCTTACCACGATGGCATCATAATCAGCGATTGAACTAATTAACTCTTCAGGGGTTATGTCTGTTTGAACAACCACATCAGCGATATCTTTAAGCTCATCGATTCCTTTTTTATTTATCTGATCAGCTATGAGTACTTTCATCTACTTTTCTCCTACTATTTTTCAAGATTAAAACTGGTTAGAAAAATAACGAATATCATCTAATTAATATTGCAATTATCATTCTGGTAAATATTGATTTATGAAAGAATAACTTTAAATTTATTGTCCCATACTAATATATTAAGTAAACCTTGGGAGGTGTATTATGGTTAGGGTAGAAGAATTCATCCTTGCTAGTTCAAATTACGTGCCGGGATATGAAATAGTAGATACTAAAGGATTTGTTTATGGACTCACTGTCCGCAGTAGAGGTGTTGGAGGGCAGATCGGTGCCGGAATCCGTTCCATGTTTGGAGGGGAAATAAAAGAATATGTGAGTATGATGGAAGACACCAGGGATGAAGCACTCCAGAGAGCTGTAGATCACGCCAGGGAATATGGTGCCAATGCCATAATCAGCGTTCGGTATGACTCAAATGATATTTCCGAAGTCATGCAGGAGATTCTGGCCTATGGTACGGCCGTGGTAGCTCGTAAGATCGAGTAATTAATTTTTATATTATCTTTTTTAATTTCATAATTTTTTTTTTTAGAGGAATTCCATGTTTGAAGGACAAATTGAAATTGGTGGTAGGAATTTACCCCGGACTCTCCTGGGAACTTCACCCTTTATCGCCGCAGGCCAGTTCGGACACCGTGCACGGCTATATCAACTAGACCTTTACAATCAACCAGAGAACATATTTAAGGTTATAAAGAAATCCTACGACCTTGGTGTGAGAGGTATTCAGCTCATTCCCTATCCACCAGTTCTGGATGCTTATGGCTTGGCCCAGGATGAAGGAATTGAACTTTCCATCATAGGTACTGTGCGTCCCGGTGAAGAAACCAAAGATATAAAATTACTTTCCCAGTTAGATGCTGATGCCATGCTGCTCCACGGAGCCATAGCTGATGGTTGCAAATGGGATGTTATATCGGGACATCTGGAGGCTATAAAGAATGAAGGTTCCATTCCCGGCTTGGCAACCCACCAACCATTCCGTACCACTGCAAAACTCCTTGAATCCCCGGTTCTTGATTCATTTGATATTTACATGATCCCGGTTAATAAGGTGGGGTACCTCATGGATACCGAGTTTTTCCTGGAGAAACAGCGAAACGAATTTTCTGAACTGATCAATAAGGTGAAAAAAAAGGTCATAGTGAAGAAAACCCTGGCTGCAGGCATTCTAACTCCAGAAAATGCATTCGAGTTTTTAAAAACTGTTGATTATGCTGATATGATTACAGTGGGAATTGCATACGAAAATGAGGCAGAAGAGACCTTTACTGTGCTGGGTGAGAAATAAAAATAAATTTATTTTTTGATGAAATTTTTTTTAAAAGTTTTACTTAGTTCTTTCTTTCCTTCAAAAGCTGGATAAACTCCCGGCAGTTTTCCATTTCACATATCTCATGGGTATTTACTGCAGGTATGCCCTCGATACATTCTACTACCCTTTTACCTTCCATTATAAACACAGCGTCCTTCTTGGTTATATCGGAGAGATCCTTGACATTTATGGCCATCTTCTTTAGAACCTGTTTGTTCCTGTTTTTCTCCAGGTTGGTCAATAATATGTTTTCTTTTTCTTTTCTGTTATTTACCTGGGTTATGGCATCAAAGGGCGTTTTATAGGTATTGAGTACACCAAAACCAAGTTTAATGAGTTCTTTAGGTTCTTCAGGGATTTTTTTATTGTCTTTTTCAGTTTCCAGAGTGGTTTCTGAATTAAGTTCTGTTTCCTGCTCCGGGATCTTAAATAGATTAATATCCAGTGTTATCTTTATATTCAGGATGCTTTCAAGTAGCATGGCTGTCTCTGGATATGCCCGGACCATTCCGTGCTCATACTTATAGATGGTCTCCCGGGATACGTGTGCTATATCTGCCAGGTCCTTCAACGATAAATTTTCCTTTTTCCTGACATCCTTGAGGATTTCACCGTCGATGTTCACGTAGTATCCACCGCGGTCGGCTAAAACCTCGGGATACACCTCATCGGCTACCATGTTCCTCAGGGTTTCCGGAGCCACCACCGGTATACCATGCCTTTCATATACAACATCTTCTTCTAAGGGCTCTGTCTTAGATTTATAGCCTACAATTAAAGGTGAAGCTAGGAATGTCCTGGCTAACCTTTTAATTTCTTGAGCCTGCTGATTACTAAAGCCGTCCACATTAATTAGAACCTTGAGTAAAAGTAGAATTAATTCCCGGCGGGCGATCATGTCAAAACAGCTTCTATCATATATATTCGATGTTTCAAAGCCTTGGCTAGTTAGAAGTTCGGTTATTTCAACTAATACCTGATCTCTTTGCATGGGTACGCCACTCATAGGGATCACCTGATAAAATTTTGCTGTATGAAATTAGTGTATATTATAATTAGGATATCTATAAAGTTTATGTTAATATATTATCTTTACTTTTACTCTTTATCCTAAAGTTAATATTTATATTATGAAATTTAACTCAATTTCGTTCAATCATAATTATTAGTAGTATTAGAAATAGTTTAATTCATCCATGCATTATTTTTACCGATTTTCAATAATAGGTTCAGCAATATATAATTTCATCCCCTTAAACTACCTATTAAAAAGAACAAATATTATTAATATCATGAAAATTAATAAAAATTAAATGATGATATTAGTGTGTTAATAAAATAAATAATTAGAGGTTCATATGTTTGATTTAAGCGATTACCTTTCCTTAGCAGCTAGTTTGTGTTTCTTCTTAGCCAGTTTTTTGCTATATATCAGTATAAGAAAGATCCATCGAAATATAAGAACGGACGTTTACAGGCTGTTTTACTTTTTTTAGCAGGAATTTGTTTTATTTCTAGTGCTGCCTTAGCATATTTTTATAGAGCATAAATAAGGCCAGATAATGAAATTCCAGTATTTATTGGTGGATATTTTTCTTCTTAATATAAATATCAAATAATTAAAACTATCAAATTCTAATTCATAATGATCCATAATTAATATTTAATTAATGAAATTTGTATTGGTGATTCTATAAAGGCTGAGAAAACTAAGCAATTTGTTGTTTACGTTGGTATTGATGATACTGATTCCAGTAGGGGAATGTGCACTACCTATGTAAGTGCCGTATTACTGGATGAGCTTAAAAGTTACGGTTATCCAATCATTGGTTACCCCCGTTTAATCCGTTTAAACCCCTTTGCCAGGTATAAAACCAGGGGAAACGGGGCTGTTTCCTTCAAAGTACTGGTTAAATCCGAAAATGAATTTGATGAGATTAAAAGTATTATCTTAGATCGGGTTGAGGAATTATCACACCTCCAGGAAGAAAACACCAATCCCGGTGTGGTATTTTTCACGACTAAAACAGATGAATTGAACGTAGAAGATTTAGAGATACGATTACCAACCGAACTTAAAACTTACGCCCTGGAAACCATAGAAAACATCGTCACCATAAAAGACGCCGAGGAACTGGCAGATAAAATTGGGGCTGAAATCCATAAATTCAAAAAGGGACGGGGTATCATAGGTGCCCTGGCTGCTATTGGAGCCCCTCTTAACGATAAGACGTTTGAACTTTTAGCTTACAGGATGCCAGATAACTACGGTACAAAAAGGAGATTAAACTATCAGTCCGTCCGGGATATGGACGCGAAAACCTATCCCTGCACTTTCGACAACCTCGATGAAAAAGAGGACTACATCACCATTGAACCCCACACGCCCTGCCCTATACTCTACGGTATAAGGGGAGAAACCCCCAAAGCTGTAGCTGCAGCCCACGACATGGTAAAGCCTTGTGAACAAGTGGAGAAGACTGCAGTTTTTTTAACTAACCAGCACACCGATCAGCACCTGGTCCCAGTTGATAGCATCTCTCAGATGGAGAAGTTTAAATGCTACATTGTAACTGGAATTGTGGCGGGAAATCCCCACGTTATCGAAGGAGGTCATGTCATCTTACCTATAGAGGATGACACAGGATGTACAGAATGCGCGGCCTACGAGCCCACCAAGGGATTTCGTGAGATTTTCAAAGAGTTAAGGAAGGGGGATGAAATAAAAGTTTACGGTGGAATTGGGGAAAAGGGAACCCTGAACGTGGAGAAATTTGAGTTAATGGGACTTGCCAAGGATTACAAAGAGGTCAACCCCCTATGTGTATGTGGTAAGCGGATGAAATCCGCAGGAAAGAACAAAGGTTTTAAATGTGTAAAGTGCGGCCGAAAACTCAAAGATGGAAGCAAGGTTTTAGTTGAAATAGAAAGGGGTATTCAAAAGGGTTTCTATGAAGTCCCCCCATCGGCCAGGAGGCACCTGAGCAAGCCACTGGTCCGGTTTCAGAGGGAATGTAAACATAAATAACAGGTTTGAAAAATGATCACTTCTAAATTCACAGAATTTATATTATCAATCAGCTACAACCAGCTCCCAGACAGTGTAACCCAAAAGGCCAAGGAATGTTTCACCGATTTTCTGGGCGTGGCTTTAAGGGGTTCGCAAAGTAAAAGTGGTGAAGCAGTTAAAAATATCATCCAACCAGGCGATGAATCAACAGTCATGGGACATGGAAGATCCAGTGCCATGGAAGCTGGGCTTGCCAATGGAATATTTACCCATTCAATGGACCTTGATGACGGCCACCGGATGGCTATGCTTCATCCCGGGACGTGTGTAATACCCGCTGCTCTTTCCCTGTGCGAGTCTTTAAACCGGTCTGGGAAGGACTTAATCGAATCAATAGTCGCGGGATACCAGGTTGCCATTGCACTGGGTATGATGATCAACCCGAGACACAGGAATAAGGGTTTCCACAGCACAGGCACCTGTGGAACGTTAGGTGCTGCTGCAGCAGCCAGTAAGGCTATGAATTTAAATGATGTTGAAATTACCAATGCATTAGGTCTTGCAGGGACCCAGGCTGCAGGTCTCTTAGAATCAGACCATTCCGGCTCCATGGGAAAGCATCTGCACGCGGGTAGAGCAGCCCAATCAGGTATTTTATCTGCCCTGCTTGCAAAGAATGGTTTTACCGGGGCAAAAAATATCTTTGAAGGTGATGAAGGTTTTCTTAAGGTAATGGGTGGTGTTAACCCCCAGGAAGTGGATTTATCCAGCGAAAGTTACAATCCAGTCATGAATAATTACCATATCCTAGACGTCTACTTCAAGATCTACCCAGTCTGTAGGCATCTGCACTCCAGCATCGATGCCCTACTAGCGATTGTAAAGAAAAATCAGTTTAAACTGGAAGAAATTGATGAAATAATGGTTAAAACCTATAAAATAGCCGCTGAACACAACGATTACCACCCTACAAGTACTGAGGCCCTGAAGCAGAGTTTACCCGTGACTTTGGCGGTTGCACTTCTAAATCATTATCAGGGGGCGGGCTGTATAATTGAATTTAGCAATTCTACCCAAAATCAGGTGGAAATAGACGACATATCCCGGAAAATCCAGATTAAAATAGACACTAAACTGGATAAAGAATATCCACATTGCAGACCATCTGAAGTTTCCATATTCACTCATAATAGTGTGTATAAAAAAAGAGTTGATTTACCTTCTGGTGAACCTGAAAACCCCCTTAAACAGGGTGTGGATTGGAAATTCAGGAATTTAAATCCAGATGTAGATGTGGAAATCTTAGAGGTAATTGAAAACTTGGATTCCTACCTTGATGTCCGGGAATTTACAGATGATCTGAATTCATTTTTATAAATTAGTAAGATTTAATCACAGTGTGTTTCATTTTTATAGTGAGAGATTTATTTTTGGAGAGTGTATTTATTGCGATCAAATGATTTTCTAAAAACACTTGGAATAGATAAAAGTGTTGGAATCGAGGAATCTGAACTCAGATTTCCAGATGGTGCCCAGTACCGCTTCGAGGTCCCGGGTATCCAGAAACCTGAGTCTATGGCTTCTCTCCTGGACGCCTCACAGGATTATAGTGTCACAGTGCACAGGGTAACCCAGACTAAAGGTATCATGCTTCTAACCGACTCTGAAATAGAAGAAATGATAGAAATGGCTAAACAAGCCAAGATAGGACTTTTTTTAAGTGTCGGTCCACGGGCAACCTACGACACCAGCGCATCTGCCCAGACCAAGGAAGGCGCACGTATAGGCTACAGGTTAAGGGGATATGATAACCTGTTATATGCTGTTGAGGATGTTAAAAGAGCAGCAGAACTTGGTGTACGGGGAATATTGTTATACGATGAAGGCCTTCTCTGGGTCCTGGGTAAGATGAGAGAGGCAGGTGAACTACCAGAGAACATGCACTTCAAGGTCTCTGCCCATACTGGACATGGAAACCCAGCATCTGCAAAGTTATTAGAGGAAATTGGTGCTGATTCATTCAATCCAGTCCGTGATCTACAAATTAACATGCTTGAATCCCTTAGAAAAGCCATAAATATATCCATCGACATCCATACGGAAAATCCAAAATCTTCTGGTGGTTTCATAAGACATTACGAGGTCCCAGACATCATAAAGGTCGCGGCCCCGGTGTACCTTAAAACCGGAGGTTCCATAGCTAAGCAACATAGCCACGACACAACAAGTAAGGAAGCATCAGAGCGCATAAGACAAGTTTATCTAGTTAAAAATATGATAGAACGCTACTATCCAGATGCAAAAACATCTAAGGTTGGGACAGAAGATTTAGCTATTCCGGAATAAAGGATTAAAAATGAATGAAAGATTTAAAGCTAACCTGAATGAAAGGATCAGTCTTGAAGATGATTCAAATGAAGTTTACAAAATAGGAACAACATCATGGACTTAATAAACCAAATTAAAGGTGCCGTCATAAAAGCTAGCACAGAATTCCGCCAGGATCAGTACAATGCTTACCAAAGAGCTTTGGAAGTTGAAACTAATCCATTGGCTTCCTGGGTTTTGGAGCTTTTAATTGAAAATGCCGAGTTAGCTCGGAAAAATAAAGTCCCCCTTTGCGATGATACCGGTATCCCCCATGTATTGGTGGAAATAGGTAAAAACGCAGTTCTACCAGTGAATTTTACAGGTGATGTAAGGGATGGTATTAAGGCCGGTTTAAGGGAGCTTCCAGGAAGGCCTATGGCAGTGAAGGGTGATGATATTGAGAGAATTGAACAGAAAAAAGGCCTTTACAATGACCCCGGAGAAGTCTTATCTGCACCGTTCATATTCGGTGAACTGAATCCAGAAGCTGGAAATGAAAAAGTAAGGATACACTTACTCATGCTTGGCGGTGGCCCAGAGATAAGGGCCAGTACCTATCGGGTCTTCCACCAGCGGGATAACCAGGAAATTGTAAATCATATAACTAACTGGATGAAACAGGAAATACCCAAATTAGGCTGTACCCCGTGCATACCTGCGATAGGTGTAGGTAGAACCCATTTTGAAGCGACTTCTTTAATGTTTAAGGCCATGGCCCATGGTAACTTGGATATACAGTCAGAGTTGGAAGGGGAAATAACAAAAACTTTAAATAGTTTGGATATAGGTGCTTTAAATATAGGCGGTTATGTAACGGCTCTTGGTTGTCTTATTAATATAGGACCTCAAAGGGCTAGTGGAGTTCGTATTCTTAGTATGAGGCCTTGTTGTTGTGTTGAACCAAGGGTTTCATCCTTTGATATCTCCAATAGCGAATTCATTTAACTAAATTATCAAAAAAATGGCCTCCTTTATAGTAACCTATAAATTATATTGTGGAGTGTAATTTTTATGGCAATTGGAAGACAAAACATAGATGAATTGTTTAAATACATGAATCCTAAATGGAAGACTTCCATTACCAAGGTTGAGCCTAACCGGATCATCACCAGGGGTTATCCTCAGCAGGACCTCATTGGTAATCTATCCTTTCCAGAAATGGTTTATCTGCTGATGCATGGTAACAAGCCATCTGAAAACGAGTCTAAGATGCTTGAAGCTGTGCTGGTCTCCTTCTGTGATCATGGTACCACTCCCCCTAGCACCCAGGTGGCCCGACTCATGGCATCCACTGGATCTCCCCTTAACACCTGTGTATCCGGGGGTTTAATGGCCTTTGGTAAGCATCATGCTGGTGCTTTAGAGCAGTCAATGAAGCTTCTTCAGGAAACTGTTGAAAATGGTGTGGGGAAGGAGGGACATAAAACAGTTGTCGGTCCAATTGAGTCGCGTAAGGATATTAAGATCTACGCTCAACAACTGGTGGAAGAATATCTGAAAAATGGTAAGAAGATTCCTGGTTTCGGTCACCGTTACCATGATAAAGACCCCCGGGCGCCCCGGCTTCTGGAGCTTGCCAAGGAATATGGGATTTGCGGCGTCCATACCCAGCTGGCTATCGCCCTACAGGATATTCTGTTTGAGATTAAGAACATTCACCTGAATATTGACGGGGCTAACGCTGGGATATTATCAGATATGGGTTTCAGCTGGCAGGTTGGTGCTGGACTTTTCATGATAGGAAGGCTTCCTGCTTTAATTTCACATGTAAATGAGGAACAGAACCAGGAACCACCTTTCAGGAAATTCATTGAATCTGATGAAACTTGTTACGATGGTGTTGAGGACAGAAAGCGGCGAATCTAGATCATTTTTATTTATAACTGCCCCCATTCTAAAGGGACTCATGTTCTGGACAATAATTTGTTTTAGATGCAACCGGGTTATGATTTTTAAAGAATCTCCAGTATCCCACCATCGTTGGTATGATTATTTAATAATATGAGTATTGACCAACATCCCTGATAATAAGTGGACATTATCTGGGAAGTGCATAAAGCATTTCAATACACACTTTTATGTATGCCACGTTTAATCTATCAAGTATAACTGCTAATGGAATTATTTTCATTACCATGCTTTTAGCTTGATTTAAATTAAATATAACGGTTTAAATGTCATATTAAACACGAAGGATAAAGATGCAGAGAATCAAATAGCAAAAGATATATATAACTCGAGAGAAATTTTGGGTTATCATGGTGATTATATGACAACGATATCGGAAGCTATTACTACCATTAAAAAGGCTGAAAATGATGCCGAGAAACTAATCGAGGATACAGAGAAGAAATCATCAGAAATGATTGATGATGCTGAATCCAAATCGAAAGAAAATGTGGAAAATGCAAAAAAAGAGGCACAAGAAGAAGCAGATAAGTTACTTTATGAAGCAGAAAACAATGCAAAAAAGGAAGCTTACCAAATATCAAACAAAACTACTGGTGAGGTAGAAATAAGTAAGAAAAAAGCTTCCAATAATATTGATGAAGCTGCAGAAATCATAGTAAAAAGTATTTTATAAGTGAGTAACATGTTTAAGCCAGCCAGGATGAAAAAGCTCAGTATTATCACCCTGGACAAATATGCTGATTCTGCAGTGAGTTCGCTTCATGAATCTAGCATAGTACAAATCCAGGATATATCCGAGCGCATACAACAGGATGCAGAGTGGAAACAGATCCTTGAACCATCACATGCAACCCCCTATACCGGACGAATTTCATCACTTTTAATGAAAACCAACGGTAACATCGATTTTTTACATTCCGTCCGTAAAAGGGAAGGTGGCATACTGAAGATGGTTAAGGAATTAATCAATCCTCCGCCAATCGAAACAGAAGTTATAGAAGAAATCGGCGTGGAAGAACTAATCAATAAAACAGAATCAGTTCTGGACCAGGTCGAATCAATGACCAAACCTCTGGAAGAAAAAATAAACCAGTTGGATTCTGAAAAAGCTCAGCTAAAAAATGCCAAAAAAGTGGCAGAAAATTTAACTAATTTTAACGTAGACTTAGCAGACCTTTCAGATTCAAAACATACTTCAGTTATAGTCGGTAAAATATCGACAGACTCCTTTGAAGAATTTAACCAAAATTATAAGGATATAACTGATGAAATAGAAGTGTTCACTGATGAAACTCCAGAGAAAGAATTTAAAATTCTCATTGTCATTACCACAAAAGAATATGGAGAGGAAGTTACCAGTGCCCTCAGGAGGCTGGAATTTGATCGATTCGAGCTATCCGGAGTAGCTGGAACACCAAGTGAAGTTATAAGTAGCTCAAAATCAAGAATAGAGTCAATCGAAGAGGAAAAAAACACGATACTCAGTGAACTGGCAGAAATATCCGCAGAGTGGAAGCCACAGCTTTTAGTAATAAAAGAACAGCTGGAGATAGAAAAACAGAGAAGTGAAATATACTCTTCCTTTGGCCAGACCAAGAACACGGTTATGATTGAAGGATGGGTAATAGCAAAAAAATTAGATAAAGCTCTTAATATAATTGAAAGTTCTACTGAAGGACACTCCATAGTGGATGTCTCTGACCCTGACATTGAGAAAGATGATATTCCAGTTCATCTGGACAATCCCAAATTTGCCAAACCATATGAACTTTTTACCCATATGTATTCCACCCCAACCTACCGGGAATTTGATCCCACAATTTTGATGGCCCTTGTTTTCCCATTTTTCTTTGGTTTCTGTCTTACAGATGCCTTTTATGGGATATTGGACGCAGTCATCGGTTTTATCATATTTCGTGGATTGGGACAAAGAAATAAAATAATGGGTAGTATGGGATTGATTCTCATAGCATGTGGTGCATGGGCCTTCATATTGGGAATGCTTACCAATGGTTTCATAGGCGACTTCTTCCCCAGATGGATAACAGGAGGAATGCCATTGCCAACAGTTATAGACTCCATTGATGCATTTGTGCATCCAGAGATTATCCTTGTAATAGCCATGATATGTGGTGTTCTCCACATAAACACGGGATTGATAATTGGTGCCTATAACAACATCGTTAGAGGGGAAATCAAAGAAGCATTAGGAACACAGATAGTATGGATTGTCATTGAAATTGGAGTCGCTCTACTAGCAGTGGCCTATTTATTAACTGGATCCATGACAACTTCACTATTAGCTGGAGTACCCTTACTGATACTGGGTCTGTTAATGCTCGTCTATACCAATGGATTATTTGGACTCATGGATATAACTGGTTTCCTGGGAAACCTTTTGTCCTATGCCCGGCTCCTTGCGTTATGTTTATCAACTGGTGGAATCGCTATGACAGTTAACATCATAACTGATATATCCATTGGCATGATACCACTCATTGGGATAGTTTTAGCACCATTCATTTTCTTAGGTGGACATGCAGTAAATATGGCCTTCATGACAATGGGGTCATTTGTAAATGCATTACGTTTGCATTATGTTGAGTTCTTTGCTCAATTTTTCATAGGCGGAAGTCAGAAATTTAGAGCCTTCCGAACAAAAAGAATATATACTCATTTAGGAGGTAAATAAAATGGCAGAATTAGTATTAGGAACAGCTTTAGCAGCTATCGGCGCAGGTTTAGCCGTAGGTATGGCTGGTTTAGGATCAGGTATAGGACAAGGGATGGCAGCAGCAGGAAGTGTGGGAGCTGTGGCTGAGGATGAAGACATGTTTGCTCGTGGTCTCATATTCACCGCACTGCCAGAAACACAGGCTATATATGGTTTCCTCATCGCTATACTTCTGATGGTATTCTCTGGAATCATGGGAGAAGCTACAGATTTACCTATTACAGCAGGACTAGTAGCTATAGGTGCCGGTGCAGCAGTAGGATTTGCTGGTTTAGGATCCGGTATGGGTCAAGGTATAACCGCTTCATCAGCAGCTGGAGCAGTTGTAGAAGATGAAGATATGTTTGCTCGTGGTCTAATATTCACCGCACTTTCAGAAACACAGGCTATATATGGTTTCCTCATCGCTATACTATTGATGGTATTCGGCGGAATTTTGGGAGGATAGTAATAATGAGCGCCGGGACTGAAAAGATAGTCTCAAGCATATTATCTAATGCTCAGGTAAAAGCTGATTCCATATTGGAAAACGCTGAAAAGGAAAATAACTCCATTCTTGAAAAGGGCCAGAAAGAGGCCCTTCAAGAGAAAGAGAGAATCCTGGAAGATGCAAAAAAACAAGCCAATATGAGGTATCAACAGTTAATATCTGAAGCAAAGATGAATTCCAGAAGAATGGAACTTGAGGCCAGAGAAGAAGTTATAAAAGACTCATTTAAAAAAGCAGAAGAGAAACTGAATGAAATCACTTCCTCAGACTCTGTTGAATATAAGGAATCTCTTAAAAATATTATAACTGAAGCATCTACAGAGATCGGAGGGGGAGAACTCCAGGTACTCCTTAAAGAATCAGATGTTGTTAAAATTAAGGATTCCCTACCAGCAATTGCAGAAGATGTGAAAGGAAAAACTGGTAAAGACACAACTCTAGAAATTGGCGAAAACATCAAAACAATTGGAGGAGCTGTTGTTAAAACTAAAAATGGTGAAATTGAAGTTAACAACACCATTGAAGCAAGGATGTTACGTTTCAAAAAAGATCTAAGGTCAAAAGTTGCAGCCGTGCTTTTTAAATAAATAGGGGAGATTTCATATGGTAGAAGACTTCACAACAATAATCACTTCACTGGGATTTCCCTCATCTGAAGCTTTCATAGCCCTGCTTGTAATTACATTGGCCGTGATAGCACTTATAGCTGTGATTGCAGCCCTAAGACCAGTATTATCATTATATCCCTATACTTATCCCAATGCCAGGGTAAGGGCCAGACAAGGGAGGTTGTTGACAGATAAACAGTACTCAGAAATTTTAGAATCCCAGAATATTGGAGAGATAAAAAATTACCTCAGGGGAATACCAGAATATGCCAAATATATCGATGAATTCCCTCTGGAAAAGGCACTGGATGTCCAGCTTGCAGAAACATACGACATAATAGCAAGAATTGCACCGGATAACAGTAAAGACGCCTTCAGCTTTTTAATGAAAAAATGGGATATCCGGAACATAAAAAGTTTAATAATAGCTAAAGAAGCTAGATTAAGCGCAGATGAAACCATGAATTTACTGGTACCCTTCGGTGAGCTTAGCGACAGACTGAACACATTGGTAGATACAGATAACGTTGAAGAAATATTAAACGGACTGGAAGGAACGAATTACGCTCCTATACTAGAAGATGCTCTACCACAATACAAAGAAACAGGGTTAATATTACCTTTAGAAGCTTCTCTAGATAATTACTTACTGGAGAATCTCTTAAGAACTGCCGCAACACCTGAAGATGATAACACAGCTTTACTCCATGAATATGTGGGTACCATGGTGGACATAGCCAACATAAAGATCATTCTCAGGGCTAAAACAGATGGTCTGAAATTTGAGGATATAGAACCTTACATGATTACAAAGGGATATCAAGTCAGGGAATGGAAACTCAAGGAACTCATGGAATCTGAAGATGTCCCAGGAGTAATAAATGGACTCGAAGGAACCGATTACTCACCAGTATTATCAGACATCTTGAACGACTATTCAGTTGGTGATTCAATAGCACCCTTTGAAACTGCATTGGACAATTACATCAATGAAATAGCCAAGAGAATATCACTTAAAAACCAGTTTGGAATAGGACCAATGATTGGTTTCCTGAATAAAAAAGAAAAAGAGATAAAGAATTTAAAGACGATCGTTCGAGGAAAAAGAGAACCAGATTTATCCGCAACAGCAATTAAGGAGATGCTAGTATGAGCTCAAAGATGGCAATAATAGCAGATCATGACACAGTAACCGGTTTTATGCTGGGAGGTATAAGAGAAGGTTACCCTGTGGAAAATGCAGATGAAGCGAGTAAAGCCCTGGAAGATCTTGTACGGAAAGATTACTCTATTATAATAACAACTGAAAAAATCGGGGATGAACTAAGAGAAAAGATAAATAAGTTAACCAGTGAACGCGCATTGCCTATGATAATTGAAATACCGGATAAATCCGGCTCAATTGAAAGGGAATCCGACCCATTAAGAGAGCTGATTAAACGAGTAATTGGGGTTGAGATGGTAAAATGATTACAGAAGGAAGAATAATAAAGATAGCAGGTCCCGTTATAACCGCTGATGGTATGAAAGGGACTCAGATGTATGAGGTGGTCAAAGTCGGTGAAGACAAACTCATCGGTGAGATAATTGAACTCGAAGGTGACAATGCCACCATCCAGGTATACGAAGAAACCGCGGGTATGAAGCCCGGTGAAATAGTAGAAAGTACTGGAGGACCACTTTCTGTGGAATTAGGACCTGGAATTATAGGTTCAATATTTGACGGAATACAAAGACCACTCGAGAACATCAAAATATTAACTGGAGATTATATTGAAAGGGGAGTAGCAGTACCTGCCCTTAATAAAGATAAAAAATGGAAATTCAAACCCACAGCAAAGGCCGGTGCCGAGGTACAGGGAGGAGACTTGCTTGGTGAGGTACAGGAAACTTCAGCAGTGTTGCAGAAGATAATGGTCCCACCAAACGTATCCGGAACCCTGAAGACCATAGTAGCTGATGGAGAATACACTGTTGAAGAAGACATCGCTGAAATAGAAACTACCAGTGGTGTTGAAAAAGTTCAGCTAATGCAGAAATGGCCAGTAAGGATTGGAAGACCATATAAAAATAAGTTAGACCCGGATATACCACTCGTGACCGGTCAACGGGCGCAAGACACCTTTTTCCCAGTGGCTAAAGGAGGAACTGCAGCCATACCAGGACCATTTGGATCCGGTAAAACTGTAACCCAGCAGCAACTTGCTAAATGGGCTGACGCAGATATCATCGTGTACGTTGGATGCGGAGAACGTGGAAATGAGATGACAGAAGTTTTAAAGGAGTTTCCGGAACTTGAGGATCCTAAAACTGGTAAACCGCTCATGGACCGTACCGTGCTTATTGCTAACACATCTAACATGCCAGTGGCAGCAAGGGAAGCCTGTGTGTACACTGGTATCACCATAGCAGAATACTTCCGTGACCAGGGATATGATGTAGCACTGATGGCAGACTCCACCAGCAGATGGGCAGAGGCCATGAGGGAGATCTCAGGAAGGCTCGAGGAGATGCCTGGTGAAGAGGGATATCCTGCATACCTTGCATCACGTCTTGCTCAATTCTATGAACGAGCCGGTCGGGTAACTACAGTTGGAACAGAAGATAAGATATCATCGGTAAGTGTTGTCGGTGCAGTATCACCACCTGGTGGGGACTTATCAGAACCGGTAACTCAGAACACCCTGCGTATATGTAAAGTGTTCTGGGCATTAGATGCATCACTTGCAGATAAAAGACACTTCCCATCCATAGACTGGTTACAGAGTTACTCACTCTATGTGGACAGTGTACAGGACTGGTGGAATGAAACTGTTGGTGAAAATTGGAGAAAAGTCCGTGACGATGCCATGATACTTTTACAGAAAGAGGCAGAGTTACAGGAAATTGTACAGCTCGTGGGACCAGACGCCCTGCCTGACAGAGAAAGGATAACCCTGGAAAGTACCCGTATGATAAGGGAGGACTTCCTTCAGCAGAATGCATACCATGAAGTAGATACCTACTGTTCCTCAAATAAACAGTATCAGATGCTCAAGACAATAATACTATTCCAGGAACAGGCAACCGCTGCCCTGGAACGTGGAGCACCATCCGATGCCCTGACTAACCTGCCGGTTAAAGAGGAAATCGGAAGGATGAAGTTCATACCCGAAGATGAGTTCGAAGAAAAAGTCAAAGCCATCCAGGATGAAATTGTTAAACAGGCTGGAGAGGTGTGAAAATGAACACTAATATAAAAACAAGAGAATATACAACGGTAGCTGAAGTGGCCGGACCCCTCATGATTGTTGAAGATGTAGAAGGCGTGGCCTACAGTGAAATTGTGGACATAGAAACCCCTTCAGGAGAAAAAAGAAAAGGAGAAGTACTGGAAGTTAAAGGTGACCTGGCTGTTGTCCAGGTATTTGAAGGTACCCGAGATTTAAACATCTCTACTACTAAAGTAAGATTTACAGGTGAAACAGCCCACATAGGAGTTTCCCTGGATATGCTGGGAAGAGTATTCAATGGTACAGGCAACCCCATAGATGGTGGTCCTGAGATCATACCCGAGATGGAACTGGATATTAACGGAGCACCAATGAATCCCACAGCAAGGGAGTTTCCAGCAGAATTTATTCAATCCGGTATATCAACCATAGACGGGATGAACACCCTAGTTAGGGGACAAAAACTACCTATTTTCTCTGGTTCGGGTTTACCACACAATGAACTGGCTGCGCAAATAGCAAGACAGGCAAAGGTATTGGCAGAAGAAACAGAATTCGCTGTAATATTTGCTGCTATGGGTATCACTCACGAAGAAGCAAACTACTTCATGCGTGACTTTGAACGTACCGGTGCTTTAGAGAGAGTTACAGTGTTCATGAACCTGGCAGACGACCCTGCAATTGAGAGGATCACCACCCCTCGTATGGCACTTACTACAGCAGAGTACTTCGCATTCGAACACAACATGCACGTTCTAGTTATTCTAACTGACCTGACTAACTATGCAGAGGCTTTAAGAGAGATTTCAGCTGCACGTGACGAGGTACCTGGAAGAAGAGGATATCCTGGTTACATGTACACTGACCTTGCCAGCATATATGAAAGGGCAGGTCGTATTGTGGGTAAGGAAGGTTCCATCACCCAGATGCCAATTCTTGTTATGCCCCAGGATGATATAACCCACCCTATACCAGACTTAACCGGATACATTACCGAGGGACAGATCGTGCTTTCTCGTGAACTGCACCGTAAAGGTATCTATCCACCAGTAGATGTGCTTCCATCACTATCCCGTTTAATGAGTGGTGGTATAGGTCCTGAAAGGACCAGAGAAGACCATAGTGGAGTTTCAGACCAGCTATACTCCGCCTATGCTGAGGGTCGTGACCTAAGGGACTTAATGGCTGTTGTTGGTGAAGAAGCACTTACAGAGCGTGACCGTAAGTTTCTAGCTTTCGCTGACGACTTTGAGGCCAAGTTCATCACCCAAAGCAGGGATGAAGACAGGACCATCCAGGAAACCTTAGATCTTGGTTGGGAGTTACTGAGCCTCTTACCAGAAACAGAGCTTAAAAGGGTCCGAGCAGAGCACATACCAAAATACCACCCTGATCATAAAGGATAACCTCCTTTACCTATCTTTTTAGAGGGATAAAATGGCACAAGAAATGATTGAAGGCATAAATCCTACGAGGATGGAGCTTTTAAAATTAAAACAAAGGGAGAAACTGGCAGTTAAAGGCCACAGCCTCCTTAAGGAGAAGAGGAACGCCCTTATCATGGAGTTCTTCAACATCCTTGACCGGGTTAAAGGATCCAGAGATAATGTGGCTGAAAACCTTAAAGAATCCTATGATGACCTTACAAAAGCCCAGATTGCCATGGGAGATCTGGCAGTTAAAAAAGCCGCTATGTCAGTTACAGAATCCATTGATATTGACGTGGACTCCCGGAGTGTGATGGGCGTTGTGGTACCTGTTATGGACTATGACCTCAAGAAAAGATCCATAGTCGAACGAGGGTACGGATTCGCGGACACTTCAGTGAAATTGGACGATGCATCACGCAAATTCGAGGAAACCCTGGGCTTAATCATAGAACTAGGTGAAATCGAAAAGACCATCACGCTACTCGCCGTTGAAATAGAGTCAACCAAAAGAAGGGTTAATGCTCTAGAACATATCATCATACCCCGACTTCAGAACACCGTGAAATACATTGAGATGAGACTAGAGGAAATGGAGAGGGAGAACTTCGTACGGCTCAAGATGATAAAAAAAACCATGTCAGAAGGTGAAGCCTGATGGTCAGAATAATAACACGACTGGATCAGGTTAAAAAGGAACTCAAAGAACAACACAAGGAAAGCTTGGACTTCAACATAGGTACAATATCTGGTGACTTAAGAGCAATAATAGCCGATGAAAACAAGGAATTTAAGGCCAACGAGATCAAATCAATCAAAATCAAACAAATCAAAATCAAAGCAGAAGAGATCACCATCATAAGCGCCTACGCATCAAACAGTTACGGACAGGTACTGGCTGTTGGTGAAGAAACTTCACTCCCCTTAAGCATGGACCGAAGTGCAGACACCACCCTTTTTGCCGCTGCACGGAACTGTAAAATAGAAGAAGATGATTTACTGGGTGTGCTTATACTCTTACCAGTTAAGTTGACCCGTTAGATCTATTTTTCACTTTTTTTTATATTAAATTTTAATTCAACCAAATTTATACAGTTTTAATAATTTAACTTTTCATTTCCAATCCTCATTCTCATGGGATCCATAGAAAATTTATAAAATATCTACTAATGAAAAATTTATAAAATCTCAAAAATATAAACAATACAAATGATCCCAAACCCTGACCAGGCAGATCGGCTGTTAAAAAAACAGATCTTCAGTCTGAACCGCCACCTCCCTAGGAAGAGAAAAAATCTTAAGGAACTACTCCAGGAAGATAAACCCCATGTCATAGGTGGTGATGGGACCAGGCACCGTTTTAAGTGGGATGAACTTAAAAAAATTTCCGAGCTGATCCCGGAAAAGGAACAGGAAAGGCTGAAGTTACCCATCTACCTGGAAATCGAATCAGAAACCTCAGGTACCAGAGTAGCAGGCGGTCCTGAGTTAAAAGTTATATGCAGTATACTGGAACGTGAAGATTGTAGTAGGGAAATGTATATTTACAAGCCGGATCTGAGGATAATAAGAAGACAACTACCAACCACCACACAGTACATATTTTTAGTGAGATGAAAAAAAATGCGCATCAAAGAATTCGATCTGGACGACGTAATGAAAGACCCGGAAAAAAGGGCTAAGCTCTTTCTATTATGGGCAGCTATCCAGATATCTATCCCTATATTAATTGCTATCGGGATAATCCTGTTTATTTTATTCAAGTTAGGGGTTTTTGAACTTATTTTTTAAATATCAATTCCTTAATTATTAAGAAATAATTCTTTACTTATATTCAGAAGTAGTCTTAATTTTAGGTAGACCCTTTATCTTATTCTTTAATTGGGCGTTAAATTGCAATAAACAGCATCAACCTGTTTCCTCGTAGAATAAACAGCATCCTCCAGTATTCTGCTTGAATTTACCACCGTGGCCACAGGTTCTCCCTCTTCTATTATGACATTTTCTGCAGGTAAGTCGTAGACCCCCTTAAAATCTATTTTCCCTACTTGGGAGCGTTCCCTGGCGTGAACTATCATCTTAACTGCAAAACTTGAAGGTTCTGGGACATCCATTAACTCTCCCTGGCAAGCTTTGATGTGTGCCTCTGCCATGTTTATGTTTAAGCTTTGTTCTGCACATTCCACAGTACCCTGTATACGTGGATTAACTTCTATAATGTATAATTCCCCCTCTTGTAGTATGAAATCCACACCGTTGGATCCAATTAATTTCAGGTAATCAATAATTTCTTCTGCAACCCTTGATATTTTTCCAGCGACATTTCCATCAGTTAAAGGGGCGATGTTGCCGCAGTAGCCATATGGTTCCATCTGACATAGAACTGGATCCCCTATGATCTGCTGGCTGGTGAAAATTGAGCGCGACTCACTGCCAGTTGAAATAACTGATGCACTTAAATTCACACCTGTCAACTTCTCCTGGAGCAGAAGGCCTGTAAAATCAGCATCTTCCACTTCACTTAATTCCCTAATCCCATAGCCACCAGAACCATGAACCGGTTTTATTAGGAAATCCTTACCAGGGTAATTACTGGCTATTTCACCCGCTTCACCTATATCCGACACCTTAAAAGTCAGGGGAAAATTGAATTTATCTTCAAGCTTTTTATAGAGGAGATATTTATCATCCACTTCTTCAAGAGATTTATTTCCCATGATCTTATTGGAAGGGAAGTTTCCTATAGAAACACCTGCCAGACAAATTATTGAATCAACATCTTGGATGAATTCAGTGGCTAAAACCTCTACATCACCAGACTTGAACTTTTCCATAAAATTACCGCATGATTGGTAGGGTTTCTGGGTTAAAATAGATTTATACGTGCTTACACATGGCTTAAGATCCATGACCCCGAAATAATCAGCAGAATATATGTTGTATCCCAGTTTCTTTAATGAACAGGCCATGGAGCGGGTGTTAATCCCGGCCACCAGTATGTTTTCCATAGGATTACCGCGTTAAAATAGATAGTCCCGAGCGGAGTCGAACCGCCGTCGCCGGTTCCAAAGACCAGTAGGATTACCACTACCCCACGGGACTAAAACTTATTTAGAAATAAACTAACCGCATATGCGGTATTCTCCATTAAGTTGAATATAGTATTTAAATTTATCGAAAAGAGAAACGTATCATCATAATTTATTGAAACATAAAAATAATAGCTAAATATTATCGTATACTTTAATACTCTGCTTTCCGATCACATTGCTTGGCAAATCTGCAGCTTCGGCATTTTTTTGGATTTTTAGTAGGTAGGTAATCAATCCTATTATCTAAGAGACTGTGAACACGATCTATTACTTTAAGTATTGCTTTTTCAGCTTCATTATCAAAGTACACTGACCAGAATATGTTATCGGTACCCCTCTCCCGGAGGGATGCTACTATTCTCCTCTCCTCAGGAACTGAATCTTTAAAAGCCAAACAGTATCCGAAAATCTGGTTAATACTTGAAGGATATGCCCTGTTTCCTGGTTTGTCATCAATTATTATGAATTCATCAGGAGTCATCCAGACTTCATCTATAAATCCCCTAATACCGTGCCTGGCTGATTCCACAGGCAGTTCCCTGGATAAAATCTCAGCTGTCTTGGAAGTTTCAAGCATCTCCTGGAAGGTGGCTGGTTCTGCATCCTTTTTAAATCTTACCTCTAATTCTTCATGACCCTTAGTTCCTTCCATCATGGCCTTGGTTGGCTTGGCTGCTATTCCCTTGACATTCTCCAGAAAAATGCAATATTCACAGTATGCCTGGGTGTTGAGCCAGCTTATAGGGAAGTTGTTTTGGTCTTCTATTATATTGACCTTGTTGATGCTGGGATGGGGTGTTCCCTTAAAGATTCTCATGTTTTCATATCTATTCTGATTTTGGTCTTATAAATGAACTTCCTGAGTATTTGAGAAGTAATAAATTATCAAAATATTGGATGATTTTTATTCATCTTTCTCCCCGTCTCTACTACTTGAGAAACGGCTCCTGATCTGTTTTAAAATATCCACGTCTTTTTTTAATTCAGAATCATCTTTTCCTTTAATTTTTTCTTTTAAATCTTTATAATCCTTCATTAACTGCTGCAATTGGTTTTTAAACTTCCTATTTTCCCGTTCCAGGTTTGTGTTTTTTTCTTCCACAAGGCGTATCTTCTTGTTGGTTTGGGCATTTTTACTTACCAGGGACTTATAGGATCTTGATAGTTCATTATGTTTCCACTCCAGATCTGCAAGTTCTTTTTTATATCCCACAAGAATCTCTTTATGTTGTTCAAGATCTTCCAGTTGGGATTCAACTTCCGCCTCAATCAGACCCTCAAAGTAGTTTTGTGGTATGATAAAAACTTCTTCCTCACAAACCAAATTATCCGACTTCTTCAAGGGAACCTGGTACTGGTTGTACTCATAGGTCTTCTTCTCCCCACCAACAGTCTTTTTTGTCTTCTTTTTATAACATTTCACCGTTGATTTTATTAATTCCGCCATTTAAACTCTCCAAAAGTAAATATTCAGAGTTCAACCTTATTAAGTCTCCAAATAGTTTGAATAAAATTATAAATTTTTCTAATGTAGAACAAATAAGTATTTGTAGTGTAGTCTTTTATCTTTTTTGAAATAAAATTTTCCAAATGATTACTATAAACTAAAAAATTATAAATTTTTTATGGGCAAAAAGTTATAATCTATATACTTATTATTCAAGCCATAATAAATAATAGGGATTATATTGACAGAATTTAACGAATATATGGAAGAATATAAGAAGCAACTGGAGAAGGGTGTTATCCAGGAGGCATATCAAGGTTTAATGGAGTATATAATGAGCCTTAGAACCCATTTTGAGAGCAAATTTCCTGAGTATACCGTATCTGGTAATGTCTACCATGGTTATATGGATATGACCTATTTCGCCCTTTTTACTCCATCACTGAAAGATAGAAAACTTAAAATAGCCTTAGTTTTTAATTACGATTCATTCAGGTTCGAAGTATGGCTATCCGGGAGCAACAAGCAAGTCCAATCGAAATACTGGAAGCTGTTCAGGGAAAACAGTTGGGACAGATATCACATAGTACCATCTTTAGAAGGAGCTGATTCAATTATTGAAGACGTTTTAGTAGATGATCCTGATTTTAATGATTTAGACACCCTATCAGATAAAATTGAAAAAGGTACGGTAAGGTTTATTGAGGATATAAAGGGTTTCCTTTCTGATTATGATTAAAATAGCAGAATAAATGAGACCATGGAATATGGAGAATCAATATGGAAATCAGGAAAGTAACCGGAGACAAAAAGAAATACATCAACCTACTGTTGCTTGCAGATGAGCAGGAGGATATGATAGACAAATATCTTGAACACGGTGAAATGTTCGTCGTAAACGATGATGGAGTGATGGCTGAATGCGTGGTTACAAATAAATCCAATGGTGTTTACGAGTTAAAAAGCATTGCAGTTCAGCCTGATCAGCAGAAGAAAGGTTATGGAAACCCTGTTTGTTGGAACAGGTGAAATTTCTTGGGTTTTGAATTTTTATAAACAGTGTGGATTTACTGAGTCGCATCGAATTCCTAATTTCTTCACCAAGAACTATGATCATCCCATATACGAAGATGGTAAACAGCTTGTTGATATGATTTATCTTAAAAGAAATGGTTAAATCTATTGTCAGGAGTATTAATATGGAAATCAGGAAGATAAATATCAAAGATAAAGCCAATTTGATAAAGGAACTACATTCTTACAAGGTTATCGCCCAGATGAATGACTACCACTTCAAACTGGTTAAGGCCAAGAGAGATTTCATCTGGCACCAACACCCTGAAACTGATGAAGTATTTATAGGGATTCAGGGTAGCTTCAAGCTTGCTACCCGGGATAAGGTGTTGGAAATCTGTGAAGGTGAAATGATAGTTGTGCCCCGTGGAGTAGAACACAAACCCATATGTGAGGAAGAATGCTGTGTCATGCTGATTGAACCGAAAGAAACAATCAACACTGGTAATACCGTTGGAGAATTAACAGATACAAAACTGGAATGGATTTGATATTCGATGTATAATTTATCATTGTCTGTATTTTAAAACTATAAACCGTAGGTTTAAATATCAAAATCCCCAATAGAATGTATTTGGTAGAGAATTTCAACAGGGGGCCCGTAGCTTAGTCTGGCAGAGCGCTCGGCTCTTAACCGAGTTGTCGCGGGTTCAATTCCCGTCGGGCCCGTTCAAGGTTTTTAATAAAATCTCATTTTTAATAAATTAATAGAAAAAATTGTTTCAGGAAAGAAGATTACCCCTATTCTTCTGAGTTAACTAGTATAAAAGTCATTCAACTTTATGAGTGATAGGAAATTAATCCAGAATCTAATTTCCATGATTTTTTTCCATTATGTTGTTTGACTATCCACTTCTTTATAGCCCTTCCCCTAGTTTCAGGTAGGGTCCACACCCACAATCCAGTTAATATTGCAAAAATAGCAGCTAAGAATATTCCGGCTCCAAAGGAGTACTGGGTGGCTATAAGTGCAATCATAACCGGGGTGAAGAACTGCACACCACGGCCAGGTTGAAGGCCGACCCGGATGCCGTATTTCTTATCTGGGTGGGGAAAAGTTCGGTAAATAGTGCCCCATATCCTCCGAAGAATCCAGTTCCAAAGCCCACTAGGAACATGAAGAATAAATGAGAATTTTGTACATTTCTATACTGTTCCAGAACAGAGTTACCATGACCAAACCCACAGCCATTATAACAGTATAAATGGTGTATCACATTGGACAGGTGAAGCTCCACTCCAATGGGGATTATCAGGAAACTGAGGAGCATCAGATCATAAAAATCAAATATCCGTCCAGCCCAGCTTAGCCCTAATATCTTATAATGCGCCCTTGTTGGGCCTTCATACTGGTTGAGTAATTTATCAATCATCAACACCCACTAAATAAGTTCAAAAAGAATATTAGCCTGGGAATATTTAAATTTTACCAATTAAACCAGGTTTTTTACCCATAAGGATTTACATGTTCTTTGCCTTATATGATTACTTCCTTTCACTTCCTATAATTTACCCATAACTTACATCAGCAGTGTATAATAAATAATAGAGGAAATTATTAAATAATTTCCTATTCTACATCAGTTCCTGCTCCTTTTTACTGAACATAAGCGCTGATAGGAAGACCATCACCACAGCAAATACCAATATCACGATAACACTGATGTGGAGTGGTATGGCTCCCTGTCCCAGGATTATATGTCTTAGTGCATCCACACCATAGGTGAGTGGATCTAGGTAGACTGTTACTTGCAGGAAATTGGGAAGCCCAGTGACAGGGAATAACGCTCCACTTAAGAGGAAAATAGGTAAAACCACGAAGCTCATGATGAGGTTGAAACCCTCCATACTATCGGTAAAAGATGCAATTAGTAGTCCCACTCCTGCAAGCCCCACGGATATGGGTATCATGAGCAGAATGCTTGCAATAAAGATTAAAGGGGTCATCTGTACACCTACAACAAATGATAGAAGTAAGAGTATAATTCCCTGTATCACCGCGGTGGTGCTGATTCCAATTGCCTTACCAAAAACTATGGATGGACGGGCGATTGGTGCAACGAGTATCTCCTTTAAAAACCCGTACTGCCTGTCGATTATCACCGAAACCCCGCTGAAAATAGAGGTAAAGAGAATAGTCTGACCTATGATACCCGGGTATATGAAGGCTTGGTAGCCCCCAGGGATGCCGCCAAATCTTATGGCACTCCCTAAACCAGTCCCGAAGATTAGAAGCCATAAAAGGGGTGTTACCACCGAAGTTAATATTCGGGAGCGATATCGGACAAACCTCTTCATCTCTCGCAGCCATATAATGTATATTCCTTCGATTTCGGCCACTTTTATCTCCCCTCGGTTATGCTAGTTCCAGTGTAGCTGATAAAGACGTCCTCCAGGTTGGGGTGCTGTAGTTCAATTGATTCCACTACTATACCGTTTTTGTTGGCGAAGTTCACCAAGGGTGGTACTAAATTCTCACCCCTCTCCACCATGAGTTTGATGGTAGAATCATCCTCAAAAACTTTATGCACGTAATCTAAGGTTTTTACCTTCTGTACAAATGATTCGGGCTTGTTAACTTTAACTGTGATTGTATCTGCCTTCAACTCTCTTTTTAAGTTTATAGGTGAGTCTGATTTAATAATTTTTCCCTGGTTGATGATGGCCACCTCATCACAGAGCTGATCTGCCTCCTCCATATAATGGGTGGTCATGAGAACCGTGATATCCTCTTCCTGATTGAGCTTGGTTATGTACTCCCATATTTTCTCCCGGGTCTGAGGATCCAGGCCCAGTGTGGGTTCATCTAAAAACAGTACCCTTGGGTGGTGTACCAGGCCCCGTCCAATTTCCAGCCTCCTCTTCATACCTCCTGAATAGGTCTTGGTGTATTCATCTGCTTTTTCTCCCAGATCAATTAGGTCTAAAACTTCATCTATACGCTTCTTCCTGATTTCACCAGGTACACCGTAGAGTGATGCGTGCATATCCAGGTGCTCCCTTCCAGTTAGGATGTCGTCCAGGGCTCTAGACTGAAAAACGATGCCTATGGAGGCGCGTACTTCCCTGGCATTTTTAACCACATCATAGCCGTTTACAGTTGCTGATCCCCCTGTAGGACGGAGTATAGTACAGAGCATTGATATCAAGGTGGTTTTACCTGCCCCATTAGGGCCTAAAATACCATATACACTGTTATTTGGTACTTTGAGGTTTACAGAATTAACAGCAATAAAATCACCGTATTTTTTGGTGATGTTATTTGTTTCAATTATATAATCCATAGGGTTCCCTTTTTGATAATTATTTCGTTAAAAAAGTAAATTTAGATATGTTAATTATAGTTATTAAGTTTGAAGTATAATTTTTTTGCGGAATATGTGACCTTAAAAAATAAATCCATAGAACAACAAAGTAGTAACGAACTAAAGATTTTACCAGATCAACCAGCTTAAACCATTTTTAGAGGCGTTACCATGATATTTGAAACAGTTAAATCTGCAGGTCTTGCACATAAATCCTACTTTATAGGATCAGGCGGTGCGGCCGCCGTGATAGACCCCCGCAGAGATTGTGATGTATATCTAGATATAGCAAAAAGAAATAATTTAAACATAAAATACATCTTTGAAACCCATCGCAACGAAGACTACGTTATAGGTTCCATAGAACTGATGGAAATTTCCGGCGCCGAGGTCTACCATGGTGCTGGTTTAGATTTTAATTATGGAAACACTACCAGAGAGAGGGATAAATTCCAGCTGGGAACCATGGAACTTGAGATTTTAGAGACGCCCGGCCACACCCCGGAGAGTATATCCATAACTGTCAAGGATAAAGATATTTCAGAGGATGTTTACATGATATTTACAGGAGATACTCTCTTTGCCGGGGAAACAGGTAGGATAGACCTCAATGGGGAAAGCGAAAAGGAGAATAATGCATCAAAGCTTTATGAGAGCATTCATGACAAAATACTCCCTTTAGGCAACCAGGTGATCATATACCCCGCCCATGGTGCGGGTTCAGTATGCGGTGCAGACATCCGGGAACAGGAATTAACCACCATCGGATACGAGAAAAAAACCAGTAAATCATTGAATTACAGTAAAGAAGAATTCATTGAATATAAGGTTAGTGAAAAACTGTACATCCCGCCATATTTCAAGAAGATGGAGGAATTAAACCTTAAAGGGCCTGAATTACTCTGTAAACTCCCGGTATTGAAAGTGTTAGAGGCCGAGGACTTGAAATCATTGATGAGGGAAGGTGCCCAGATCATAGATATAAGAAACTCCACCAGTTTTGGCGGAGCACACATCCCCCATACGCTGAGCATCTTTAAGGCAGGCCTGTCTCTCTATACTGGTTGGCTTTTAGACTACCAGAACCCCATAGTTATAGTGGATGAAGAGGGCCAGAACATGGATGAAATAAGGAAATTCCTGGTCCGCCTGGGTTACGATTACATATACGGTTACTTAGGACGTGGATTTGCGTCTTGGTACCTGCACGCAGAACCAACCGATAAATTATCACTCTGGAATGTGCAAGAATTAAAGAAAAAGCAGTTCGACCCCTCCATATTTATCCTGGATGTCCGGAAAGAAACAGACTGGGAAAAAGGGTATGTCGAAGGTGCCCATCACATCTATCTAGGACACGTTGAGGACCGGCTGGAAGAAATCCCCCGGGATAAGAAGGTAGTGGTGTACTGTGATTCTGGCAATAAATCAACTATTGCCGCTAGCATTCTTAAGAAGAATGAGTATAAAGATGTGATCACGGTACTGGGTAGTATGAATGCCTGGAAGGCTGCAGAGTATGATGTAGTAATACCATAACAAAATGATCAGTTTATCATGCCAATATGGGAAAAATCCATACTCATTTTTAATCAAAAATATGGATGAAATATTATAAACATACTCAATCCCGTCTTCCCATCCTTGCCCGTTCAAACTCCCTCTCAGCAAACCTCACAATTTCCATCATGTTCTGATATTTCAATGAGGGCGTTATAACCGGAATACGGACATCACATCTCCTCATATCACTGGTATAACTAGTCCTCTGTTTTTTATACTTCTCATCCAGGGTTGATATGTACTGGTAAGAAGAATCAGATGCCTTTTTTGAGTCAAATAAGTTTTCAAGTTCAACGTTAATATTATCAAGTACACCTAACGCTAGATTGAGCTGGGTTATGTTGATAGGCTCAGATTTGTCCGGGGAATTGATCTGGTACAGGCCATCTATGTATTCTTTTATATAACCATGCCACTGGTAGAAGTCTTTGCTTGGAAAGGCCAGGATGTCATCTCCATTTAAAAATAGCCAGGGGTTATATAGCAGTATCTTCTTCCGGTCCATGATGCCGTAGCTGTAACGCATATCCATACCCAACCATTAAAATAGGTAAGACTACAACTTCACCCGTCCCTTTTCCCAAGATGGCGCACATTCTCTTTAGAATCTTCCATGATATCGTACAGGTATGCATCCATATAGCATTGTAAAGGTTCTTTTTTAAGTGCTGAATCCAGGATAACGTCCAGAATATGCGCTTTCTCCATGATTTTTGGCCAGTGCTCCATTAACTTCCATTCCTCGCTTTTATCCAGGTGCATATTGGCCTTGTTGATGTGGTCTATCTGCTCCTCCAGGGAATTGTAGGTGCGGTTGAATTCATCCCTGTTAAATACTATGACTTCTTCATGCTTCCTGAACATGTCCGGGCTGTATAAATCCACAATTTCCCTCTGGGCACCCCTTCAATCACTCTCATGGCAAATTCCATCTCTTCCCTAATGGGTTAGGATATTATTGCAGTTAGATATCATGTTATTTTAGGGAGAGAGCGTTTGAGAAGTAATAAAATGATCTAAAAAAGTATATACTCCCTGTAATACAAAAATAAAGCCATATGGAAAGAGAAAAATTCCTGCTTTTAGACGCTGATTACGTCACCCGGAACAGTAAACCAGTGATAAGATTATTCGGCAAACTCCCCAGTGGAAGATCAATAATAGCCCTGGATAGAAACTTCAGACCATACATCTATGTCCTACCCTACCATACCAGAGAGTGTATGGATGAACTAAGGGATTTAGGGCTTCAAAACCTGGAGAAAATCCGAAAAAAAGACAGTGGCCTGGATAAAGAATTTATTAAAATCATTTTAAACCATCCACGGGACTTACCCCAATACATGGATAAAATAAAGAATTTAAAATCAGTAAAGGACACAAGAGAGTATGACATCCCTTTTGAAGTCAGATATTTAATAGATAAAGGTTTGTACCCCATGTCCAAGGTAGAGATACAGGGAAAAGTAATAAATCAGCCCTCATCCAACAAGGCACAGGTATTTGAAATACAGGGGGAATCCCAGCAAGTTAAATCCAGCTTACCAGGGTTTAAGATTTTAAGTTTTAAAATTGATATCTGCACTCCCCAAGGCGTACCCAGGGCAAGTGAAGAACCCATCAATATCATCAGCTTCTTCAGCAACCAGGATTTCTTTAAAGTATTCTCCACCAAGAAATCATCACTTGATTTTGTAGAATCCGTCCCCAATGAGGAGGAACTCTTAGAAAAATTTATGGATACCATTCAAGGTGAAAATCCCCACATAATACTGGGTTACAACTCGGACAAATTCGACTTCCCCTACCTCAAAGAACGGGCAGGGAAGCTAGGGGTTAAACTTAACCTGGGGGTAGATGGATCCCGGGTTAAATTCAGGACCGGCCGGATTAAAGCTGCGTCGGTCAAGGGAATAGTGCACGTTGACCTCTACAAGATAGTAAGGCGCCACCTCCAGCTGAACAGCCACACCATCGGAAATGTTTACCTAGAACTTTTCAGGGAACACAAAATCGACATCCCCGGGGAATACATCTACAAATGCTGGAACACAGGAGATGAACAATTAGAAAGACTCTTCAGATACTCCCTGGAAGATGTAATGGCAATTACCAAAATTGGAGAAAGGATACTGCCCATGAGCATTGAGCTCGCCAGAATTGTGGGGCAGCCACTATTCGAAATAGCCCGGAGGGGGACCGGGACCCAAGTAAAGTGGTACTTAATGCGGAAGTCCCATGAACTTGGCCATATCCTTCCCAACGAGTTTGGGAAATTTGAAAGGAACGTGGTAGGTGGCTATGTAGAAGAACCAGTGAAGGGTTTGCATGAGAATATCTTCTACTTCGACTTCAGGAGCCTGTACCCCAGCATAATAGTGGCTAAGAACATCTCCCCAGACACTCTCACCCAGGAGGGTGACGAAGAAACATGCCACATCACCCCGGAGTTCGGGTATAAATTCAAAAAAGAACCCATGGGTTTTATCCCCTCTGTTACAACCCAGATCTTAAAGGAACGGATACGGATTAAAGGGTTGATGAAGGAAACTGAAGAATCCGGGGAAAGACAGATCTTAAACTTCAGACAGGAAGCATTGAAGACACTGATCTCCACAGTCTATGGACTCTTCAACCACCCCACATATAGATGGTACTCTATTGAGGCTTCAGAAGCAATCACCGCATGGGGGAGAGAATTCCTCCAGAAAACAATGGATAACGCGGAAAAACAGGGTTTTAAAGTATTATACGCAGATACTGATGGTTTTTATGCCAAAATTGATCAAAAATAGATAATAAGACTAGATTTAAACCAGATGAATTCAGTAGACAACTCCTCTACATCACCCAGTTAAAACTTATTTTTTCATTTTGTATAATCTGAATTTTTAAAATAAATAGAAAAATATGATTCCATATTAGGGAAATTTATAGATACTGATAAAATTCTATTCAATCAAGATACATTCCCAGGGCTGGGATTCAGTATCTATAGTGGCGAATAATTCCTTCTCCACATCTTTAAATAGATCTTCACAAGTGAATTCCAGATCATCTGCTTTTGGAACGGAATACATTCTTCCTCTAGCACTTTTAACTACTATTTCACCCTCTCGGGTTATGCCTACCAGTAATTGCTTTATTTCTTTTGCCATGAAAATTATCTCCCTATTTTTTCTAGTTCTTCTATTTTTAATATGTATATCAGTAAATTTATATTATTGCCTCGTGGAATTATTTCTCGGTTTCTGGGCCATATAACTTGTAAAGGCCTATATTTTACTATTTAACATAGGTTTAAAATTAGTATCATCCTTAGTATTATCCATAGCCATAGTAGTAATCATCGTAGTAGTAATCATCGTAGTAGTAATCATCGTAATAATAATCATCGTAATAATAATCATCGTAGTAATAATCATCGTAGTAATAATCATCGTAGTAGTAATCATCATAATAATAGTCATCCTCGTAGTAAGTGTCTTCCTCGTAATAATAGTCATCCTCGTAATATAAATCCTCGTTATAGTCGTAGTCGTAATAGTCCTTGTTTGTTTCTTTTTGGTATGAGTTATTGGGTATATTTTGTTCCTTGTAGATTATGTTACCTGTTTTTGCATCGATGATGATCCCGCCGACCATGTACCCCTCATAGTAATAATAACATACGTATATTGCCGTGCCTTTCTCGTTTTTCATTAAGATTGGATCACTAACTGTTACATCAGGAGCTGCATGTTCTATTGCAATTGACTTTGCTTTATCAAAACTTATGTATTCAGGAGTCCAGGTAATGTTGTTAGCATTCTGTGTTTTATTTAAAATTTGAGGGGTTTGATTTTGATTATCGTTTGAAAAATAATTATATCCCGCATAACAGCTAATATACTGGATAATACTATTATAACTAAAACCAAGGTTTTATTTAAACTTAACAATGACCCCGAACTGTCTAATGTCGCGCCGCAACTACTGCAGAAGGCAGCATCTGCATCGTTTTCATGCCTGCATTTTGGACATCTCATCAAAGCACCCCACCATTTAAATAAAAATAAAGGTCTATATAGTATTTGTTAGTATTCTATAATATATAAGGATTGTTATCAAAGATAATTTGTTTAATTGCCTGATTTATCTTTGTTAGACAGCCTCTCCTGAACTTTTTCACTTTCAAGCTCCCTTAGGGCATCCTTAGCTATCCATTTAGCACTTTTTGAATTTAACTGCTCAATTTCCTTTGCAACTATAATGGCTTTCTTGTTTAAATCCAGATTTCGTTTTCCTATCTGCCTTAAAGCCCAGTTAACAGATTTTTTTACGTAGTTCCTCTTATCACCCGATTCCCTGATGATAAGGGGGAATATTTCTTCGAATTTCCCATCATCTGCCTTCTTATCATGCACTGCTTGGGTAGCGATTAAAGTAAAAGCGGCTCTTTTAACGAATTCTTCATCCCGACAGCTCCACTCATCTATTTTCTGATAGGCAAAAGGCGTTTTACGGAATAGTTTCATGCAGCATTGGTCACAGACATCCCATGAATCAAATTCTAGGGCCCATCTTTCCATCTGCTCTAGGGTTACTTTTTTAGGGTCATCTATGAGACATGCCAGGATCCTGGTCTCGGTGTAGCCGTGCCTCCAGAGTTCCTCTGCAAGCTGGTGGTTTTTACCTGTTTCCCTGGCTATACTGGTTAACTGAGGCATCCGTACCCCATAAGCCTTTTTTGCCTTGATCCCGAACCGGGCCATCCCAGCTATGTCTTCGGGATTGGAGAGGGATTCCAGTTTTAAAATAATATTTTCAAATTTCATTTAAATCATTTGATTTGGATCACTGGATTCTTATTTTAATTTTATTCTTCCAGCCATTCAATCTCATTCAAATACAGGGTGAAGCTTTCGATAATGTCGTAGAGGAGTTGAGTACTTTCTTCCCTGGAAAGTGCGGGTATGCTGCGGTAGTTCATCTTCAACGAAAAGTAGGTTTTATCCTCCACTTCTATGGCATCGGCGAAGTAGGAATCACCCCACTGGTGTTCGTCAATGACCCATGCCCGGAGTTCTCCCATAATATAGGGTAATTTATCACCAAATAGGGTCTTAGTAGTTAAATACAGGAATTCAGAGTCTTCAAAGGGCTTCTCTTTACTCAGCTGCTCGGTTCCTATTAACTTCAGTTTCACTTCTGTCATGTTATCCCCGTTAATGGATGCTGATATTTTCCACCATATGGTCGAGGTAAAGACCAAATCCAATGGTAATTGCAGGTATTATTACATATAAAGGTATTACTCTAATTGCATGTTCAAGCAGTGTCGCTTTACTTATTCCTAAAAAGATCAACACCACATCCAGTACAATTGTTATTGCTAACCAGGCAGCAGCGAGGATAATTCCCTCCCTGATAAAATGGGAGGTGATATCCTTGAAGTAGACGTAACTGGACACTACTGCAGACCCGCTTATGGCCACCGCTGCAACTATGTCGAAAATCTGCGCGCTGCCTACGTCTGATGCAAAGTAAGTTACTATGGTGGGTATTAACCAGACTATGAATCCAAAACCTATGATGTTCAAAATTTTCTTAAGGCCCACTTGATCTCCTCTAAAAGAATATGGGATGTCATACATCTTAAAGATTTGCAATATAACCATTCCAGTGGTTATACCCAGCTCATTACATATATTTGTTCAATATCCATCTTGTAATCGGCAAAGCTCATCAGCATAGGGTTTGCCGGGAAAAATAATGTCATGTCTATGATTATGGAAATTATAAACCACAACAGCTATAACTTCCCCTTTAACGAAGTTTCCACTTTCATGGTATAACTTATAAATGAAATATTCCTCTAGAGAATAGTTTTTAATGATTAACTTGTCTAAATATTCACGAATTTTAAATAAGTAATAAAATATATACCTAATATACTAAAATATTTATAATTTACTTAAAAATTTTCATGGAAGGGTTTTTATGAACATATTCTCCTTACTATCCCTTGTAGCTTCAATTATATGCTTTTTCTTAGGAAATTTTATCTATTACAAGAATCCGGAGAATAGTTTAAACAAATTGGTAGCTATCTTAGCCATCTTAACTGCATTTTTAGCCTTCACTGAGTATGGTTATCGCCAGGCGGAAACCATCGGCACTGCCACATTTTATTTACAATTGAGCACCCTATGGATCCTAGTACCGGCAATATTAATACACATATCCCTGGTATTTACTGATAGAAAAAAATTATTGGAAAGCAAATTTACCTATCTTTTAATTTATTTGCCGGCAGTCATCATCCTTATAGTGGGATTGATAACTCATCCAATAGCAGTTCATCAATACTGGGGGTGGACCTATAGTTTATATCCTACGATACCATTATTTTTCATCTTGATGAGTATTTGGAGTGTTATTGGCGGGTTGTTAACTTCATTACTCGTTTTAAAACATTATTTCAATACAGAGAATGTGTTAGAAAAGAAACAGACAAAATATATCTTTTTAGGCCTCTTTGCACCTTTAATATTCATTTTTATCATTGATTTAATTCTACCGCTGTCGCACATAAAAATCCCTGAGTTAACCATGATCATCATCACGGTAGGCCTCTTATTTATAGCCTATGGCATGTGGAGATACCATTTTCCAGTCTTAACTCCAGCTATAGCTGCTGATAAGATAATATCAACCATGTCGAACCTTTTAATCATTTTAAACACTGAAAGACAGATAGTTCTGGTAAATCAAAGTGCAGAAAATCTGCTTAAGTATAAAAAGGAGGATTTGATGGGTAAATCTTCCCAGTTAATCTTCAATCACCAGGATGAATTGGAGAATATAAGTTCAGATGAAATCGGACAGGTTAAAACCTTTGAAACTCAAATAAAATCCAGTGAAAATAATTTCATTCCTGTTTTGATGTCTGTATCTCTAATTAAAATCAGTGAAAAAGAACCTTTGGGAATTGTGTGTATAGGGAGCGATTTAACTAAAGAAAAGGAAATAAAGAAGGCGTTAAAAAAATCAGAAATCCTGTACTCCACCCTTGTTAAAACAGACCCAGATGCAATCATCACCGCCGACATGAATGGTAAGATAAGCTACACATCCAAGCAGGCCCTGAAGATGTATGGTTACAAAGAAGAAGACCTGATTGGAAATTCAATTTTCGATCTAATAACCGTTGAATATCAGGAGACGGCCAAGAAAGACCTGCAGAAAACTATAAATGAGAATATTTTAAGGAATCTGGAATATAAACTGGTTAAAAAGAATGGAGACCAGTTCATAGGTGAATGGAATATTGCAGTGATTAAAAGTCCTGATGAAGATGAGGTGTCGTTTATGATCACTGCTCGAGACATCACTCACCATAAAAATATTGAAACCCAGATGCAAGCTTCCTTACAGGAGAAAACTGTCCTTTTAAGGGAAATACATCACCGGGTGAAGAACAATCTCCAGATCATATCCAGCTTATTAAATCTGCAGTCCAAGTATATAGCGGATGAAAACGCCTTTGAAGTTTTCAAAGAAAGCCAGAATCGGGTTAAGTCCATGGCCATCATCCATGAAAAGCTGTATCAATCGGGAAATTTTGCCGAAATAAACGTAGCAGAATACCTGAAAAATTTAACTGCCAGTATCTATAGTTCCTATGGGGTTGAATTAGACGTTATAAGTCTGGAAATAAACGCCCAGCATATCTTCCTGGATATAACTACCGCCGTACCCTGTTTTTTAATTATCAACGAAATGATCACCAACTGTATCAAACACGCATTCCCTGGTGATAGAAGGGGTAAAATAACCATCAATTTTGAAAAGACAAATGATAAACACATCATACGTATACAGGATGATGGAATAGGTCTTCCAAAGGATTTAAACATTAATAAAACAAGCACGTTGGGTATGCAGCTTATTAATAATTTAACCGCACAGTTAGATGGTGAAATTCAAGTTAAATCTAATAATGGGACTGAATTTACAATAATTTTCTAATTAAATTTTTTTAATGACAACTCTAAATTTTTTGTTCTAATATTCACATAACCTTTTATGTTTCAGTGATCATAAATAAATATTCAATTTAAATCTATAAACAATGAATTAATGTTAAACAACATGTTAGCTGTTAATAACTTAATTGAAAAGAGATTTGTTCCACCAAAAATTTTTGATAATCTTAAAAGTGAGATAATCTATGGAGGATATTTCGCCGCCCTTAGTGGCCCAGCATTCATCATCACATCCTCGATAATGATAAACGTAAGCATCTCACTGCCCCTTCTCATCATATCTTACATAATACCCCTTATGGTCTACAGCTACGATCATTACAGAGACATGGATAAAGATAAGTATACGAATCTCGAAAGAGCTACCTACTTCCATAAAAAGTCAAATATCTATCCTTATCTAATGATAATCTATGTTTTAACCCTGTCCATCATGTTATTACTTTTCTCCAACTTAAGCATGATATACTTCATTTTAATCCTGATAATGGGAGGTATACTCTACTCAGTAGGCCTGAAAAACCTCACACAGAAAGTACCGGCCTTCAAGAATATCTACACCACGCTAACCTGGTCCCTGGCAGGGACTTTTTCCATTATGTTCTTTTATTCCCTGGAACTAAATCCAATCTACTTATTGCTCTTCCTATTTATTTTCATGAAATTTCTGCCCAATACAATCTTTTTCGACATGAAGGACAGGAAAAGTGATCTTAAGGAAGGACTAAAAACCGTACCAGTGATTCTAGGTAAACCGGGAACCTTGAAACTCCTGCATATGTTGAACATCCTGGCCTTCATCCCTCTTTTTGTTGGAATCTACCTGGATATAATCCCACTATTTGCAGTTATTATGGTAATATTTTACTTTTACAGTGTTTACTACTTAAATAAGGCAAGTAAAGCAAAAGACAAGGAATTAAGGATGGTATCCTACACATTTGCAGATGCTGAGTTCATGGTATGGCCAGTTGTACTTGTAATGGGACAGTTCCTATTTTTAGGTATTTAATATCTTATCTTATTTTTTATAGCAATCATGCAGAGGGTAAATTTTATTAGCAGGCAAAAACTCTTTATAACTGGTGATGATGGTGGATAAATTCGAAGAACTTATAAACGAATTAAATGGAATGTCTGATGATGATAGAAATGAAAGAATCAAGGGATTAGAGGCAGAATGCGTTTGCCCAATATGTCCCACATTCAACCAGTGCGCCAAGGACACAGGTGAAAACATCTTTTGCCTCAAAGATGAAAGCAATTGCATAAACACGGAGAAGGGGTGTATGTGTCCTACTTGTCCGTTTGCTGCGACATATAAAATCGGAGTTGTCCACAACTTCTACTGCAAGCGCGGTGGTGAAGTTAAACAAAGAAAGGGATTATAAAATCTTTTTTAATTCATTTATATGATAATAATTTTATGATACAATAATTGTCTATTTCTGAATAACCATGGATCCCCTAAACAACATAATAATCGTCTTCCTCACTGGAATAGCAGAACTATGGCTGGCCATTCCACTGGGATTGGTTTTAAAATTATCCGCTGTAACCACTGCAATAGCTGCGGCGCTGAGCTCAGTTACATCTTCTTTTCTGGTGGCCTTCGCCGGTGCAAACTTGAGATGTAAGATTTTTAAGTACCGCTACGGCTCAGATGAAAACTTGAAAAAGGGCCGAATATATAGGATATGGAACAAGTATGGTGTGGTTGGTCTTGGCATCCTCTCACCCCTACTTTTAGGAGCACCTCTGGGCACAGCCATGGGGATAATATTAGGAGCAGAAAGGAATAAATTATTCCTATGGATTACCATAGGGATAATCATATGGAGCCTAGGATTGACCGCTGCTATTTACTTGGGAATCATAACCATATATCCCCGAATATGATAAAAGAATGTAAAACTGCTAACATTCCAGAATACTGTTATTTAAAAGATATAATCCCAGATTCCCCCAATTTATTAAGGGGTATAAAGGATTTATCGAAACATTTAATAGTACAATGAGCAAACTATACTTTTATAAGAACTTTTAAGCTTACAAATATTAATACATGCCTTATACTGTTTATTTTTAATAAACCTTAACTGGCGCAATTAACTCGGTCATGTGTAAAGGGTGTTATAATTGGAGAAAATCAAAATAGCAATAGTTGGTATAGGTAACTGTACAAGTTCACTTTTACAGGGAATTTACTATTACAAAGATAAGAAAGCAGAAGATGCAATAGGACTGATGCACTGGGAAATAGGCGGATACAAACCATCCGATATAGAAGTAGTGGCAGCAATTGACATCGACCAGCGCAAAGTTGGTCAGGATTTAAGCAAAGGAATATTCGCCCATCCAAACTGCACCACCGTCTTCCAGGAAGAAATACCTGAACAGGGAGTAAAAATATCCATGGGAAAAGTCTTAGATGGCGTTGCACCACACATGGCTGAACATGACGAAAACAGTACTTTCCTTGTATCAGATGAACCTGAAAATGATAAGGAAGAAATTGTTAAAATTTTAACAGACAGTGGAGCCGAAATTCTCCTGAACTACCTTCCTGTTGGTTCAGAAGAAGCAACACGGTTTTATGCAGAATGCGCCTTGGAAGCTGGGCTGGCATTCATAAATAACATTCCTGTTTTCATAGTGAGCGATCCAGAATGGTCAACCAGATTTGCCGAAAAGAACCTACCAATGGTGGGTGATGATATAAAAGCCCAGATCGGCGCTACAATAACCCATAGGACCCTGGCCAGCCTCTTCAAAGATAGAGGTGTTAAACTGGAGAGGACTTATCAGCTCAACACCGGTGGTAACACCGACTTTTTAAACATGCTGAACCGGAGCAGGTTGGACTCCAAAAAAGAATCAAAAACAGAGGCAGTACAGTCGGTACTGGATAAGAGGATGGAACCAGGAAATATACACATTGGTCCCAGCGACTACGTGCCCTGGCAGCAGGATAACAAGCTATGCTTCCTGCGCATGGAGGGTAAAACCTTTGGTGATGTGCCCATGAATATAGAATTACGTCTCTCAGTAGAGGATTCACCTAATTCAGCAGGATGTGTTATAGACGCAATTAGATGCTGTAAACTGGCCCTGGAGAGGAATATCGGAGGACAACTCACCTCAATATCAGCTTTTACCATGAAACATCCACCAGAACAGTTCCCAGATAATGAAGCACGTGAAATGGTGGATGAATTCATAGTTGGCAATAGGGATCGTTAATATTAATTTTAAGTCAATGATTTCTGAAACATCAATAATTCTTGATCTATTTAATTGAATGATTCCTGAAACTCAACCTATTTCTTTTTTCTTGTTGTTGCATCACATTCAAGCTGGGGTACCTGGTTGTAACCATTTTTCTCAAGTTGCTGGGCAACATTTTTTAG
This sequence comes from Methanobacterium sp. UBA294, assembly GCA_002494495.1. GTDB lineage: Archaea > Methanobacteriota > Methanobacteria > Methanobacteriales > Methanobacteriaceae > Methanobacterium_A. Next base: position 65,540 of record DACB01000008.1, on the reverse strand, counting down.
TATTTCATCCCTTGATGACTTATTTTCACAGTTTTTTATCTCCTTACAGAAGTAATAGGTGAATGCCCCGTGCCATTCTCCATTAATAAAAGCATCAGCACTGGTCTGATCCGACCGGCAGGCAGCCCATAAAATGTGGTTGTTTAAAAGTGGAGGGTGTCTGAATTCTCTACCCTCAACTTCCTGTAAGACTTCCCTGGATGGTGGCGGTATATATCTTGGTTCCCTGTCTACTAGAGGTTTCATAATCCTTAAACCGGTTCCACTGTGGCAGGTATCCAGATAAACTTCAAGTACTACATCTTCTGGTAGCTGTATGAAAAGGTCATGGAACTCATCATCTACTATTATCCCACTGGGATCCCAGTCATCTCCCTTTGAGTCCAGGTCGTAGGGGCAGAAGGCTTCGTCAAAATCATCTGGCTCATCCCCATTTAGATCCGGCATCTGTGTACCGTGACTGGACATGCTAAACACCAGACTATCATATTCATTTGACTTAGCTCCTTCGACCATTTCCTGTAGGTTTTTCATTATATTTGCCTTGGTCGCCTCTTTATCCATGAGTTTAACCACTTCATTTTCTTTAAACCCCATGTATTTCATCAGTATATCTTCCATATCGTATGCATCGTTTATACATCCATTGAGTGAACTCTCAGGATAATTTTTAAAGTTGTTTATACCTACACACAGCGCTTTTTTCCCCATAAAAAATTTCTCCATTCTTTTAATTTAATCATATCATAAACAAATATATAGTTATTAATAACTTACTTTAATGTTAGTGCTTGTCAACATATAAAGTTTGTTATATCACTGAAAAAACATGAAAGAGGTTTGCAAATTTTCCCACTATAATAAGAGAATGATGAAAAAACAGAGAAAAATGGAAAATATATTTAATAATTAATATCAAGGATTAATAAGGAGTTCAGTGTAAAATCGTTCCAATATGAGTACACATATAATTTTTTTAGTTGATTTAATAATATAAGATAGAAAGAATTTCCTCAAATAAATGCATAATTTTTATAAGATTACAAACAATGCAAATTTTGAGATGAATTAATGAAAAATCAAACTTACGGTGTCAGGATGAATCAGAAAACAGTGCATAAGTGGCATCTATGGGTTATTCCAGCTATAATCGCATTTGCAGTTGCACTCATCACCACACTGAAATTTCAGTGGCCATTAAGTTGGGACATAATTATCCATGTACAATACACCATGGTCTATGCTAAATACGGATTTGTATTAACAGACCCACTTTTAAACGCTCCATTAGGCCAGAAAATAGGATACCCTCCTCTGTTTCATTTTTTACTTTTAGCACTGGGCATGATCACCAGGGTGGACTACTTCCAGATTGCACGGGCCCTGCAGCCCTTCTTCGCCATGTTCATAGTCCTGTCAGTAAGCTTTGTGGCCCGTAAATTCTATGGGACAATCGCCGGTATATCCGCAGGGTTTTTAGTCATTTCCAGTTTTCTCTTAGGTCGCATCATGCTCCCCATCCCTGAAAACTTGGCCTTAATATTTCTACCCCTATCAATTTATTTCTACTACCGATCCATTAAGGAAAACCTGGTGAAATATGCACTTCTCTCCAGCATTCTCTTCATTGTCATGGTTTCAACCCATATACCTGCAAGTTTTATTATCATCTTAATCATAACACTTTTAAGCCTGGTAGAATTAATAGTTTACAGGAATATTCGCATATTCAAGTTCTACGGGGCATTCCTGCTCCTACCAGTCTGCCTGGTACTCTTAGGAATGATCTACCTTCTGATATTCCAGCCAGACATCATCACCGCCATAATAAATGAGGGTATCTCGGCTGCAACTGGACTGGCCACATCCATAGCATATAACAAGCCTTTAAGTGTGGATGGATACCTTAATATCGGAATTATTGTACTGATATTTGGCATTACAGGAATAATATTCTCTTTAAATAGAATGTATGGAAAGTCACTGAATAAAATATCCAGAAAAGATCTGTTCATCCTCATCTGGATCCTGTCCATGTTCCTATTGAGCATCTCCTATTACTTCGGCATAAACATCATATCCTACAGATTGTTGGTTTACCTACTGATACCCCTCTCAATAATAGGTGGCTTTGGATTAAGCCAGCTTTACGAAAGACTTAAAAATAGTAAGAATTTTTCATCAGATAAATTCAGGGTAAGTTTACTTGTGGCCGTATTTAGTTTATCCATTCTAAGTGGTGTTTTAGCAGTGGAACAGTCAAATTTTGGCATTTTCAAGGTGACAAACGAGTACGGATCACTTGATATTGCTCCTCCATCTGAATCCATGGTGGACTTGGCAAACTGGTTCAACACCAACGGGGATAAAAGTAAGTCCATACTGACCAACAACCTCTTCACCGGTACCTTCCTGGCCACCATGTCTGGCATGCCTATCCACTATGGCTTTGAGTATTTCAATAAAAACATGTCCCAAGCCTCATTAGAAGAAGCGAAGATAGGATACCTTGTGCTGGATAAAAGACTGGCCCTAAATTCCCATAATGATCCCTTCAAGCTCATCTATGTTAAATCAGAGTTCTATCCCCTTGTGTATTTTAGTAAACCAGTGAGTGAAAGTCTCCCAGAGTTCCTCCCAGACTTTGTTAAGGTGGTCTACCAAAACCAGGACTACATAGTGTGCGAAATATAGTGTACCCAATTTAAAATTAAAAAATACAATTACTCCATGGATTACGAGTGACAAATCAAAATAATAGATTCTACTGTTTATCTAGAAGTTGTGAATTACATACCATTTCTGCACATTTTAACCAATTTTTTCATGATAATCGATCATAAATATATATAGCACCCCCACCTATGTATATAAAGAAACTAATTTTTTTTTGCTACTTGCAATTAGGTATATTAAAGAAATATTTCCAAGTGAGGGTCACCAATGAAAAAAATAAGAATCATTGAAACAGCATTCCGAGATGCCCACCAGTCACTGATGGCAACCAGAATGCGAACCAGAGATATGTTACCCATAGCCGAGGAAATGGATAAGGTGGGTTATTTCTCCCTGGAATCCTGGGGCGGTGCAACCTTTGATACATGCATCCGCTATCTTAACGAGGACCCGTGGGAACGCCTGAGGCAGCTTAAAGAGATAGTAACCAAAACCCCCTTACAGATGCTCCTCCGGGGCCAGAACCTGGTGGGGTACAAACATTACTCTGATGATATAGTCCGTAAATTCGTGGAAAAATCCTACGAAAACGGTATAGATGTATTCCGGATATTCGACGCCCTGAATGACATCAGAAACATGGAAATGGCCATTAAGGTAGCCAAAGAACAGGACGCACATGTTCAGGCTACAATAAGCTACACAGTAAGCCCATATCATACCAATAAGAGTTTCGTAGAATTAGCCCAGAAGCTAGAAGAATTAGGGTGTGATTCAGTAGGTGTAAAGGATATGGCTGGGTTAATATCCCCCTATGATACTTATGACTTAATCAAGGCCCTTAAAGAAGAAACTAACCTTATGGTTAACTTACACTGCCACTGTACCAGTGGTATGACTCCAATGAGTTATTACACTGCCTGTGAAGCAGGTGTTGACCTACTCGACACTGCTATATCACCTCTTTCCTGGGGTGTTTCACAACCCCCAACTGAGAGCATAGTTGCCGCACTAAAAAATACACCATATGATACAGGGCTTGATTTAAAGTTTTTAAAGAAGATCAAGGAATATTTCGAAGAAATACGTGAAAAATACAGCAGTTTAATAGATCCTATCTCTGAAAAGATAGATACCGATGTGTTAATCTACCAGATCCCTGGCGGTATGCTTTCAAACTTCGTATCACAGCTTAAAAACCAGAACGCTCTGGATAGATATGAGGACGTTGTCAAGGAAGTACCCCGCGTCCGTAAAGACCTGGGATACCCTCCACTGGTAACTCCAACCAGCCAAATAGTAGGCATACAAGCGGTATTAAACGTCTTAAACGGTGAAAGGTACGGAAACGTGACTAAGGAAGTTAAAGAATACATCAAAGGATTCTATGGCAGACCTCCTGCACCGATTAACGATGAAGTTGTCCATAAAATAATAGGTGATGAAGAAAGGATAACAGTAAGACCTGCGGATCTACTGGAGCCCCAGCTTGAAAAATGTCGTAAAGAAGCTGAAGAAAAGGGCATTGTTAAAAAAGAAGAAGATGTGTTAACCTACGCATTATACCCACAGGTTGCAGTGAAATTCCTCCGGGGAGAAACTGAAGAAGAAGAATTAAAACCGCCAGAAGATACATCAGATAAGGATGAACCAGGAATCCCCACAGAATACGCAGTTAATGTTGACGGTGAAGTCTACGATGTGAAGATCACACCTGTCGGTTACATGGAAATAGAACCCAACCAAGATAAGGTACCCCGGGGAAGTGTGGAAGGAGGCGTATCCACCACCATGCAGGGCATGATTCTGAAGCTTAAAGTTAAAAAAGGTGATCAGGTAAATGCAGGCGACGTAGTTGCCGTATTAGAGGCTATGAAAATGGAAAATGATGTGAACGCAACCCAATCTGGTACCGTAGAACAAGTGTACTTTGATGAAGGAGACACAGTTGAAGCCGGCGATGTTTTGATGGTTATTAAATAAAATTAGCCTTATATTCAACTTCATCTACTATATTAGAGCTTGAAAAAGCTCTTTTCCGCCTCATGCATGATTCACAGATACCACAGTGTTTTTCCTCACCCGTATAACATGAATAACTTAACTCTAGGGGTGCGTCTATATCAACCCCTAATTTTACTATTTCTTTTTTAGTTTTATCAATTAACGGAGCTTCTATCTCTATATCATGAATAGATCCAATCTCCAGAACTCTGTTATATGCATCTAAAAATTTTTTAGAGTTATCTGGAAAGGTAACTGCTTCTTCAAGGTCCCATCCAACTACAATCTTCTCCGCGCCTGAACTCTCTGCAAATGATGTGGCTATGGCTGTAAATACTATGTTTCTCCCGGGGACCCATACTTTCCGTGCACTTTCATCACATATTTCCTTACTATCCAGTTCATGAAATTCGAGTTTAGGAACATCAGCATCAGATGTTAAGGCTGAATTTCCCAGATTTATGAGCCAGGGGAGTCCTATAACTGTATGGCCGATACCTAATTTTTCACAAACAGCCTGTGCTGATCGGATTTCCATCCTGGCGCTTTTTTGACCGTAATTAAAGGTTAATGCTTGCATATCGTATTTATCCTTAAAGTATGCAGTGGCTACTGTGGAGTCCAGTCCACCGGATAGTACTGTGATGGCCTTTGGTTTAACCATTGAATTATTCACCTATTTCAAAATTGAATTATTAAAAAAACTAAATAATTGCCTGTTCATCCAATATTCTTTTGAATTCCTCACTTGCCTGTTTTATCACATTTTTAAGTGGGATTCCTGTTTTATTAGATATTATTTTGGCATCCTCATATTCAGGTGCTATGCTGATTATCTCCTCTCCAATTAGCCCGATTTTAATGTTGATCTGAGCCATTTCCCCAGCTATATCCATTTCGATGGGTATAATCTTCCTCTCGGCGATATTTCTATGCACATAGGGCAGTATTCTTACTCCCAGTGTTCCTGTCTCTCGAATTATCGCTTCTGAAATTATTGATGAATCATCAGGCCGGGTTATAACTCTGAGGAGATGTCCTGGCCGATTTTTCTTGTTCTGGGTGGGTATGATGGTTACATCAAGAGCCCCGGCTTCAAGCAAGTTGCTGAATGAATGTCCCAGTACTTCACCGCTAATGTTATCTAAATTAGTCTCCAAAATGGCTACTTTATCCGTTCTCATGGGGGCCTCCCCAGTTAAAACTCTTAATGTATTGGGAAATGAAAGATCCCGTTTGCCAGCTCCATAGCCTATTTTCTCGTTGATGAGCATGGGGTAGTAATTTAAAAACTCATCCACCATATTCTTAAAAAGAGCCGCCCCAGTAGGGGTGGTGAGCTCGAAGTTGACAGGACCCCCGAATGCAGGGACTCCTTTGAGTATCTCCAGGGTCGCCGGTGCTGGGACGCTTAGTGAGCCATGACTTGATTCTATCCTCCCACCACCTAAGGCCACCGGCATCCCATAAGTTTTCTGAGTGTGCAGCTGTAACTGATGAAAGCAGTAAACTGCACCAATAACATCTGCCACTGCGTCTGCAGCTCCGATCTCATGGAAATGAACATTTTTCAGGCTGGTTCCATGGACTGTAGATTCAGCTTCAGCCATTGTTTTAAAAACATTTCTTGCCAGGTTAATCATGCCAGGTGTTACCTTCTCATGGGTTATATCAGAAAAACGCCTTAATAGTTCTTCATATTTTATTGGCTCTTTATCCTGACACTCCACATTCACGTAGGTGGCTGTAATCTCTGATTTCCGGATCCTCTTAATATCAACTTCAATCTCCCCAAAGAAGGATGCATAATGTTCCATGATATCCTGGACTTCTTCTTGGTTAACACCCAGATCTATCATGGCCCCTATAACCATGTTTCCAGCAATACCTGCGTTTTGGGGGTCGATTACCATTATCATATTGTTCTCCAAATATCATTTCTGATTATTAAACTTTATTCTATTATAAACCCACAGTAGTCGTCTCCGGTGGCGTAGCATTCAATCTCTGTAACTTCGCAGGGTTGATTGTAATGGGCAGAAAATAATGCTTGTAAAAGACCGGTGTCAAATGCGCATACGGTTTTACCCATGTAGGGCAGTCCTTTACATTCAAAGCAGTCGTGAACATTTATTACCATGGGATCCATACTTACAACTTCCACCTGTCCAATCTGGTGGGACTCCCAGAAACCAGCTATGTTTTCTATGAATTTCTCATCAATAGAATTTTCCAGGGAAGTATATAGTGTTTTCCCTACTTGAACACCTGCTTCATGTAATACAGGGTCAACATTGATCCCCTGACTTATTAAAGAAACTCTTATGGTTTGAAATAACAGTCTAAAGAATTCAAATGGATTGCCCTCACTTTCCAAGTAACTTTGGATATATTTTTTTAAATCCTCTTTAATTAATTTTTCCCGGGATAGTTCCCCCAGATACTCTGATTTTAAGAAGAATATTTTTTTCCGAGCATCTTTTGGGTCAGTTCTTGAATCCACTATTCCTTCTACAAACAGTTTTTTAAGGTGTTCTGATATGGTGGATTTTGCTTTACCAGATAAATTTACTATTTCATCGAATTTCCTTTCTTTTTCACGTAGCAAATCTAATATTTTAATTTTTATAGGGCTGTCAACTACATATAATCCCTTTGGAGTGGAGAATAGTTCTACCTGGTGGTTATATTCTTGATTTTTATTCATAATTCTCACAAAATTTTTTATGGTTTCAATCACATACCATAATAAAGTCCTGTTATTTCTTTCATAACCGTAACATATAAATACTCTTGTTCGGAGAAGATAGAACATTCGGAATAAACCGAACGAAAGGTGATTTGTTTATGAAGTACAGATGTGTAGTATGCGACTATATTTATGATCCAGAGAAAGGAGACCCTGACTCCGGTATAGAGCCAGGAACAGAATTTGAAGACTTACCAGATGAATGGCTATGCCCACTATGTGGAGTTGGCAAGGACCAGTTCGTCCCAGAGGAAGAAGAAACTGTTAAAGAAGAGAAAAAAAAGGCATTGGATATGTTTTGCTACCAGTGCTCCCAAACAGCGAGGGGTACAGGATGCACCACCGTAGGTGTATGTGGTAAACAGCCCACTGTTGCCAGGTTACAGGATAACCTGCTATTTGCAATCAAGGGAATATCAGCGTATCTTTATCACGCCAGGGAATTAGGTTACACTGATGACGAAGTAAGCGCCTTCCTGGAAGAAGGTTTCTTTTCCACCCTCACCAACGTAAACTTCGATGCCCATAAATTAATAGAAATGTCACTGAAAGCAGGTGAGATGAACACCAAAACCATGCAACTCCTCAAAAAAGCCCACATAGAAACCTATGGCGAACCAGTTCCAACTGAAGTACCGGTCGGCGCCTTTAAAGGCCCTGGAATTCTAGTCACTGGACACAGCCTCAAGAATCTGGAGGACTTATTAATACAGACTGAAGGAAAAGGAATAAATGTTTACACTCACTCAGAAATGTTACCAGCCCACGGATACCCCGGACTTAAAAAATATAAACACTTGGTTGGACAACTGGGCGGGCCCTGGTTCGACCAGAAAAAGACCTTCGCAAAATATCCAGTAGCGATTCTTGGAACATCAAATTGTGTTCTTTTACCCAAAGACGAATACAAAGAAAGAATGTTCACCAGTGGAGTGGCGGAATTACCAGAAGTACAACACATCGAAAACAACGATTTCACACCTGTAATTGAAAAATCACTGGAACTGGGTAACCTGGAAGATGAACCAAACAAAAAGATCTTAAGCACAGGATTCGGAGCATCTACCGTGTTGTCCCTGGCCCCTAAAATTAAAGAACTGGTGGAAGCTGGCAAAATAAAGAGATTCTTCCTGGTGGGCGGATGCGACTCTCCACTACCCCAGGCTGAATACTACACCAAATTTGTAGAGAAACTACCAGAGGACACCGTTGTACTCACCCTGGCATGTGGAAAATACCGGTTTAACGAAATGGATCTGGGTGATATAGAAGGAGTGCCCCGGCTGATAGATCTGGGACAGTGTAACGATGCAATCGTAGCTGTAGACATAGCAGTAGCATTATCAGAATTATTCGGCTTAGAACTAAATGATCTGCCACTTACCATTATCCTGAGCTGGATGGAACAGAAGGCCGCAGCTATATTATGGAGCCTACTATCCCTGAATATCAAAGGAATGTACATAGGTCCTATATTACCAGGATGGGCTAACGAAGACATCATAAATTATCTGGTCACTACCTACGATCTAAAACCTATTGGGGACCCTGAAGAGGATATCAAAGCCATAATGGGAGAATAAATCTCCCATTTATATTTAAATACAACTCAATTTAATAAATCAACAAGTTAATAGTATTTTTAACTTGAAAAAATTAGATAAAGTGAATGTTAATATTAATAAGGGAAAGGTTTAGATGAATATAGTCCAGATGGAAAACACCCCAATAGCTGACACTCCCCATAAGGTCGATGTACGCAAGTTGTATGATACAGAAAACGCCATGACTGTGCATATAACCCTTCAACCTGGAGAATCGCTTATAAAACACATAACACCTGTTGATGTCTTTTTCTATGTCTTAGAAGGAAAAGGGATAGTAGAAATCGGTGATGAAAAAAAAGAAGTAATTATGGACACACTAATTGATAGTCCCGCCAGAATTCCACATTGCTGGTATAATGAAAGCGATTCAACTCTTCGTTTTTTGGTGGTTAAAGTTCCAAAGCCCACAGAAGAAACTAAATTATTGTAACACTGCATAATAGTATATGGAGGATAGAATAATGTCTGAAAAGGAATTCGACGAAAAAGCCTTTGAACAGTCGCTTAAAGGCAAAATGGGATGGAAATGTCCCTGTTCACTGGAAATTGTTGATAAAAAATCAGAATTAAAAACTGTTCAATGTAAAAACTGTGGAAAAATATTTAAAACCAATAAGGATACTGATCTCTGTTTTGATTGTGAAAAGAAAAAATAATTCAATTATGATGATGATGCTCATATGAGAATATGTTTCTTGACCATCTTCTAAATATCGTTGAATGATGGTGGGGAATTTCTCTAGTTTTTTGAGTTTTCCATTTGTTGTGGTGTTATTTTAATACCATGCAAACTTATATAGAATCAATTTTAATATAGTACAACATTTCTTGTAAAATATCATTATAGAAATTTATGGAGGATGAATTTGATGGGAAATAAAAAATTAACAACCAATAAGGGTCAAACTGTTCCAAATGACCAGGCATCAATAACTACCGGAACAAGAGATAGTTACACCCTGTTGCAGGATGTTCATTTAATTGAAAAATTAGCCCATTTTGATCGGGAAAGAATACCAGAAAGAGTGGTTCATGCTAAAGGAGCCGGTGCACACGGTTACTTTGAAGTAACTAATGACCTGTCCAAATATACTCGAGCAGCTTTCTTGAGTGAAGTTGGTAAAAAAACAGATGTATTTGTAAGATTTTCAACTGTTGGTGGCGAGCGTGGTTCAGCTGACACTGCACGCGATCCTCGTGGTTTTGCAGTTAAATTCTACACAGAAGAAGGAAACTATGACTTGGTGGGTAACAACACTCCTATTTTCTTTATCAGAGACGCCATTAAATTCCCAGACTTCATACACACCCAGAAAAGAAATCCTCAAACCAATCTACCAGATGCGAGTATGTTTTGGGACTTTCTCTCACTGACCCCTGAATCAGTGCATCAGGTAACCATACTCTTCTCTGACCGGGGAACACCTTACTCCTTCCGACATATGGACGGTTTCTCAAGCCATACTTACATGTGGTACAATCAGGATGGAGATCATGTATGGGTTAAAGTCCATTTCAAATCCATTCTGGGTAATAAAACATTCAATAATGAAGAGGCTGTAAAGATGGCCGGTGAAAACCCCAATCATGCAACAGAAGACCTTTTTAATGCAATAGAAGAGGGGGATTATCCACAGTGGGATGTTTATGTGCAAATAATGACACAGGAAGAAGCTGAGGAATATAAATTTGATCCATTCGATATCACCAAGGTATGGTTCCACAAAGATTACCCATTAATACCACTGGGAAGGATGATACTTAACAAGAACCCAGCAAATTTCTTTGCAGAAGTGGAACAAGCCGCCTTTGCACCTTCAAACTTCGTGCCAGGAATAGGTCCCTCTCCTGACAAGTTGCTTCAGGGTAGATTATTTTCATATGAAGACACCCAGCGCCACCGGCTAGGGGCGAATCATCATCAGATACCCATTAACCAGGCGAAAAATGCAAAAGTAAATAATTATCAAAGGGATAGTTATATGAACGTGGATGGTAATGGTGAATCAGCACCTAATTACTATCCCAACAGCATGGGCGGCCCTGAACCAGATATCTCATTTAATCCCCCTCAAATTGAAGTTCAAGCAGTAATTGATCGACATACACGTCCAACTGAAGATGTTGATTTTATACAAGCAGGAGAACTTTACCGAAGGGTGATGGATGACTCTGCTAGGACAAACCTTATATCAAATCTAGTGGGTCATATGCAGGAAGCAAAGGAAAACATACAGTACCGTCAAACTGCATTGTTCTACAAATGTGATACAGAGTATGGAACCAAAGTGGCAGAAGGCTTGGGATTGGATGTAAATCAGGTTAAAGATCTAGCAGCCATGACTCAGGAAGAACTAGTGGAAGCTACCAAAGTTTAATTGCTTATTTAATTATTAAGTTAAATAGCCAATATAAAAACTATAAGATAAGTTAAACAGGATATATTTACCTGTTTTTTTTATTTTTTTATTTTCAATCAGTTTTTTAATTAAATTAAAAGTATTTAAAAAAAATCTATAATAATTTAAGAATATTATTACTTTTTATTGCCCTTTCCCAATATGATTTTTCTAATGGGAACTTGTAATATAGTGTATTTTTCTCCTTCCAATTCTTTTACAATTATATCAGTCATCCCATCCACATTTTCTTCATCAACCACAGAGCATATTAATATTGCAGATGTAGCGAATTTATGTATCATCCCAATGGCTGATTTGGGATCTTCTTTTATTGAAAAGCCTTTCCAGTCCTCTGGAGACATCCCCTTATATTCCAGGATATAAAAACCAGTTATACCTGCGTCGGTTAAGGCGTTCATTGCTTTACCCAGATTTTCCATCTCTACAAAAATCCTAAGATGCACTTTCATTTAAACCACCTGATCCATAGAATATATTACTGTGCAGAAATTAAATAGTTTTTGATTGTAAAAAAAATCACCTTTAAATTAAGTTATGGGAATATATGAAAAATATTACGCCTTGGTACCCTGATTCTTGCCCAATCAACCATCCTATAATTAATTTTTCCCTTTAAATATTAAACAATTAATAATAATTTATGATGATGCTGGTTCTTTAAATGATGTTGTATGGACTAGCTGAATTATGGTCTTGGTCTGATTAAAAAAAGTGGGTATGGGTTTGATTATTTTATAAATTCAAAAATAAAAAATTATTAATCTGATGCACCAATTGCACAGAAGTAACTACCCGGCTTGTGTTTATCCAAGTTATATTCCCTGAAAACTTCACATTTTGTACACTGGCACATTTCACCAGGATCAAGATCTTCACATGTTGCCTTACCAGTTGAACAATATAACCCTGGTACATCATCTTTACCCGGACTTCCACTACTTTTAGATGATAATTCGTTCAACTTTACCTTCACACATTCACTTTTAGCTTGCACAGGACATTCCGGACATAAACACTTTTGAATATTATCCATATTAAAATCTACTCTTACCATTTTCTCACCTCACGAATAATTTATTAAATATATAGGTTCATCTAATATTTAATATTTTATTTGTTATAAAATGTTATTAAATCAAATTAACTGAATTAAGATAAAATTATTTATTTTCTAAATTATATATTTATTATTAACATGGACATGATTTCATATTAAAAAAACATTAATAAATGAAGGTGAGGGCATGGATGAAGAAATTCATAAATTATGGTGGGTTTTTCCTGGATTTAAAATAGAAAAGATGATTACCGGACTCGATCTACCGGTGAATCTTGCATTTGTTAAGGAACCTACCAGTAAACCAGAAGATGTTTTACTATACGTTACTGAACTCTATGGAAATATCAAAGCTATAACTAACGACTGGAAAGTGCATACTTATGCCGAAAATCTACTTAACTACGAACCTAACTACGAATTCCCGGGAACCGGAGAATCTGGTCTAACTGGACTCTGCATTGAACCTGAATCCGGAGATCTGTTTGTTTCCATGATCTACGAAGAAGATGGGGAAATGAAAAATCAGCTATTAAGAACCAAAAGTAAAGATGGGCTAAAAATGCACTCAAAAGAAACCATAATTAAAGACATCCCATCAATTAAAGCAGCCCACCAAATGCAGGAAATATCCATTGGATTTGACGGTAAACTGTACGTAAATGTTGGTGACGGAATGATCAAACCAGAAGTTGCCCAGGATGATGATGATTTAAGGGGAAAAATTTTAAGAATGAACCTGGACGGGAGCGTGCCAGAAGATAATCCCAAGAAGGATAGTTTAATTTTTGCAAAGGGATTTAGAAACCCTTTTGGGGCCATATGGAGAAAGAGCGATGAATCCTTGTATATAGCAGACAATGGTCCAGCATATGATGACCGTGTGGCTCGAGTACAGGCTGGTGAAAACTATGGCTGGCCAGAGAGCATGCGTACCAATTCCATATTCTGGCATAATCTAAGTCAGGGAATAACTGCATTGGATTTCATGCAAAACGAAGAATTCCCATATGAATTTGATGATGAACTCTTCGTAGCCTTTTTCGGGGGATCATACCAAAAGGGGCCAGGCATTAAAGGAAAAAACATAATCAAAATGAAACTAAACAAGGATGGCACAGCAATAAATTCTTACGACATCTTCGTAAAATACACCGGTGAAAATGCAGCAAGTCCCTGTGGAATTGCCTTTGGACCTGGAGGATTATATTTCACCGATCTACATGGTGAAAAAGACGGTCAGATGCACAAGGCTGCTGGAAACATATACAAGATAAGTTCAGTTGTTAAAGAAGAAGGCGAGATAATAGTTCCATACACAAAAGAAAATGCAGATAGATGCATCTGTCCGGGATGCCCTACAATAAATGAGTGTATGAAAAATAGAAACGAACATCTGTTCTGTGCTCGAGGCAAAACTGATTGCGAAATGGAGAAAAAGGGCTGTTTATGTGGTGAATGCCCAATTGGAAGCGAATATAACTTAATAGACTTTTATTACTGTTCTGAGGGGGCTGCTAAACAGGGAAAAAGGTAAAAAAATAATATGAAATATCTAATTAAATTGACAGTCCTTTCATTTTTACTACTCCTAATTTTAATAGCCCCCTTCTTAATTCTGGGATTTTCCATTGAAAACTGGACCAGTAACTTTTTAAGTTCAACATCATCGCCATGGTTAATTTTCGTTACTGTGGGTGGTCTATTATCTATTGATATATTGGCCCCAATTCCATCAAGCATAGTCAGTACTTCAGGAGGTTATCTGTTGGGATTTATACCCGGAACTATCATTTCCTGGACTGGTATGACTGTAAGCTGCATATTTGGATATTATTTAGGCTCAACTCTTGGTTCAACCCTTTCAGAAAAAATAGTGGGCAATGAAGAACATATGAAACTTGAAAAAATTCAAAACAGGTTTGGTGACTGGATTGTAGTGATATTCCGTTCAGTCCCTGTTTTAGGGGAAGCCTCCATACTTATAGCGGGCATGGGACATATGCCCTGGAAAAGATTTATGGGATTAATATTACTGGCCAATTTAGGTATTTCAATGGCCTATGCCGCAGTTGGAGCTTATTCAGCCCATTTAAATTCATTATTATTGGCATTCATTGGTTCAGTATCTCTTCCACTCATAGCAACAGGGATTTTAAAATTTAAATTTGGAGATTAAAGACAGTCAATTTGCTTATAATCATTTAAAACTTAAAATCGGCAAATGATTTTAAATTATATATGACTAAATTGGGATTTGAATACAACTGTTAATATAATTAACCCATTATTTAAACTCAGGAAGCACTTCCTCCCTGTAAAAATCTATGCATTCGTGCTGATTGTCTCCGATTTGCTGGACGCATATCTTTCCAAACCCTGATTCTTCAGCCTTTTTTATCGAATCGATATGGATCTGGGGGTCTGAGCTGCAGGGTATGGATGTAGGGACATCTTCTTTCTTAACATTCTCTGCTAGCCCTTCAAAATGGGTTTGAGTGGGTATTTCCCAGCTAATATTCCCTTTAATGGCTACAATTGGCCAATATTTATAAACTAAATCCACTGCTTTTTCATCTGTTTCTGCCCAGCTTGATGATATCTCGGTATAAGATGGTTTTCCTTTTCCGCCATTCCTCATAAAAAAGTCCAGTATTTCTTTCTTTCCCCCACTCACTATTATACCATCTGCGTTATCAGCAGCTGCATCAGCAGCTATTGGACCGTCTGCAGCCATATAGATGGGAGGAAGTTCGTCTGGAAGGGTGTAGATCTGGGCGTTTTCTAAGTGATAATAAATTCCGTCATAATCCTGCATCCCTCCCTGCCAGAGGGTTCTGATTACATCCACTGCTTCGACCAGCATTTCAATTCTAATAGGTGCCGATGGCCATTGGTCGCCATAGATGTGTTCATTTAAATTTTCCCCTGAACCAACGCCAAGTATAAACCTTCCGGGCATGAGCACGGCAATAGTAGCCACTGCCTGTGCAACCAATGCAGGGTGCTGCCTGAAAGTAGGGCAGGTTACCCCGGTCATGAGATTTATGTTATCAGTCACCTGGGAAATACCTCCCAGTGTGCTCCAGACAAAAGGACTGTTACCCTGCTGGCTCAGCCAGGGATGGTAATGGTCGGATATACTTGCAAAATCGAATCCTGCTTCCTCAGCGTGTTTTGCATAACTTATCAATTCATTAGGACCAAAAATTTCACTTATTAATTTAAAACCTATTTCTACCATGTTTACGACTCCAATTCTATGACTTAAGCAGACTGTGGAAAGCAAAAATATTTTTGCATTTTTCACTTTATTACATATTAGTGCACCATAAATCATAAATTTATTGGAAGATAATTTGGTCTTAAGGTCAGATAACAAATAAGTTGATTACCTTAAAATAGGAACAATACGATATATACAATAGAAATAAAGAAACTCTCCCAATTACAATATTTTCAAGTTGATGATGAATATGGAAATAAAAACCTGTTTTAACGATGCTTTGGTTAAAATAAACCATGAAATACTGATTATAGAAAGAAAAAATGGATTTTTATCCATCAATTCCGAAGGATTAGGAGGAGGAATAAAAACAGTTAAATCCATAGTAGCATATAACCAGACTGAATCTTTGAATCAATTCCAAAAAGATGAATATTTAAACCACAAAATAAAAGAATATGATATTTTAGAACCCTCAACAAATATGGGAAGCTTCGATTTAAAAAAAATTATAAACTTAACTGATGAAAAGATCACCGTAATTATAACTGCAGATAAAAATCTTCATTTAAATTTTATAGTACTATTAAAGGATTCAATTAATGAAAGTGCCTTACCTGCTTTATTTAAATATGTAATTGATGCTAAAAATTTGGCCTATCAAAATTTAGGATTGATTAATACCTTTTTGAATGATAATAATTTAAATGATTCAATTTCTGTTTCAAATGATTCAATAATCGTGGCCTGTCCCATTGGTAATAACATAGAATACACAACTGATTCAAATGAAAGCCTCAGTCTAATAACAGAACATGTTACTGAAGCAGTTACTAAGCTCCTTAAAAATATGGGATATCCCCGGGATATATTTGGCTATATTGAAGATGTGGGGGTTACCATAACTGAGCTTGCCGATGCAGGCATGGAACTCTGCGCGGGTGTTGAAAAAACAGAAGTGCTCACTGAAAAAATACGTAAACAGTTGTGTAAATCCCTTGAAGATTTAAATGTAGTATCCCTAATCATGGCTGGAATCCGCCTTGAAGAGGATCTGGCAAAACATCGTATACAGGGCATTGATGTTGATGACGACCCTGCCTATCTTTATTCTGATGAAGTTCTGGGCATGGCAGTGGCCAATCAAATCGCGGGTACCAAAGCCATATTTAACTTCAAAAGATATGATGAAGAAAAACCAGGTGTAATTGGAAAGCTTGGACCGGTGCTTGATGACGTTTTCGCGGGCCTGGTGGCTGGCTGTATGTCCAAAATATTTGAGGAATAGAAAATGAAGCTTAAAACTGATTTAAGAGTCGATAATAAGAAATCCTGGAAGGGAAGTTATAGAGGGTTCCTGGGTCTTATATCATTCTCCACCATATTACCCCTTAATATCCACACCAGCATCCAGGAAATGGCAAAGTTCACCTGGCTATGGCCAATTATTGGTGGTTTCATTGGAATACTTGTGGGCCTGTTAGGTTATGTTACAATGGATCTAATCACCATCCCCCAACTGGTAGCTGCAGCAATAATTTACAGTTTTGCCATCTGGTTTACAGGCTTCCACCACTTGGACGGCCTGGTGGATTTCGGTGATGCAGTGATGGCCCATGGCCATCCCGAAAAACGGATACAAATAATGCGGGATACAAGGATCGGTACAGGTGGATTGGCCTATCTCTTTATCGTTGGAATTTTAACCGTGGCATCCATAGCATCAGCCCCCATAGGACTAATATTCTTCATATTGCTTGTATCTGAAGTAGCAGCCAAACTGGGACTCGTAACTTGCTCCACCTTCTCAAAGCCCTATCCAAACGGAACTGGAAAGTACTTCATAGAAGCAATGACTCCCAAAATATTACTTTTATCCCTAATTATAACCCTCATCATCGGGTATCTGGTCTTGAACACTACAGGGATAATAGGTATAGCAGGAGGGTTGATTGGGGGAATTATAATGGCAGTTGTTTCCCGGATGAAATTCATCTATGCCACCGGCGATATCCTAGGGGCATCCAATGAAATATCCAGGATGATTGCCCTAGTTTTAATGATAGGATACCTGAGTATGATTTAATACATTAAATATTGATTTAAAAGTTTATTTGATTAATAAGTGATATAAAATGACAAAAATTAAGGTTTTAAGACTCGATCACCGCAGAGTGAGGGACGCCAGGATAACCACCCATGTCTGTTTAACAGCAAGGGCATTCGGAGCTTCAGAAGTTATATTAACTGGTGATAAAGATATTAAGCTAATGGAAAACGTTACCGATGTAAAAGAGCGATGGGGTGGAGATTTCCAGGTTGGATACCGGGAAAAATGGCAAAATGTTCTGAAGGAATGGAAAAAAAATGGTGGTGAAATTGTACACCTAACCATGTATGGCGAACCAGTACAGGATGCAATCAGCACAATTAAAAATTCTAATGAAGATAAATTGGTAGTTGTTGGAGGATCCCGAGTGCCTTCCCAGGTTTATCAGGATGCAGACTGGAACATCTCAGTTACCACCCAACCCCACTCAGAAGTCTCTGCACTGGCACTATTTCTACATATGTATTATGAGGGTGAAGAAATGGTTAAAGAGTTTAAAGGTGGTAAATTAAAGGTTGTTCCCAAGTCACATGGTAAAAAAATCATTAAAAAATAGGTTTTCTAATTGTTTATGTTATATTTCTTCTTTATTCTTATTTTAATTAAATTTGAATTGTTTTCTGTCTCAATCTTAAATTATAAAAATATTTATTGCTTTGTAGCAACTTATAATGATATAGGATGAAATAAGCTTAATTAAAATAATAAGAAATGAGTTTTATTAAGATATAAATTATTTCATCCCGTAATCACATTGTACTGGTGAATAGAAATGGGAGAACTAAAAGGCAACTCAAGGAAAAGAAGGAGAAATTAAAGGTAAAACAAAAGAAATGAAAGGAGAAATGAAAAAGAAAAAAAGGAAAGAGAAGCTGATTAAGCAAAATAAATGGTAAATATGTCAACTTTTCTATTTATTTTTAGGTGATGTAATTGGATGTTGATGACTTACTATCTCCAAGGAAAAGAAAAAAGAAGATTGATGAAAAAGAGAAAAAAAAGGCAAAAAAGGACATAGAAGGTGAAAGAAGTAGTTTCTTATCATTTAAAAATAAAAAATCCCGGAAAAAGAAGGAAGAACCCTAAATAAATGATAATAATACCTATTAATAAATAAAAAGTTTTAAAAATATAAAATGAGGAATATCTATTTCAGAAAATACCAATGGAGAAAAGAAGGTTGAACTAACCAGGAAACAGGTGGTAATGGCCAATGAAAGAACCTTCAACTCCCGGATACGAACAGGCTAACTGCAGTGGTGGGGGATCATTCATAGCAGGTTTATTGGCGAAGGTTAAAAAAATCACCAATAGTAACTCTTAATGGGCTTATATTTGTTATATCCAGTATCAAGTTTTTTTACCGTCGGATGCTGGCGTTTTAGACAAGAAATACATAGAATAAAAGGAAAAGAAAAAAAGAGGAGTTTCCGAGTAAGTAATGATCTTTGCCTTGATTTTATAGCTGTCTTTTATGTATTTTACTGTTATACCAACTTTTTATCACAGTTTATAAATTTTTCTGATTTTTATTCATTAAATTATTAGTTTGACCCTCTTTACAGTTTAATTTTAATTATCTTATCATCTCCATCACTGGGTAATCCTCGGCCATCCTGGTTGGAAGTGCTGATGTAGAGGAAACCTTCATGCACCACCACATCCCTTAATCTACCCCGGCCGTTTAAGAGAATACTTTCATCTGTGATACTTTCACCATCACTTGAAAGGGTTAAAACCCTTAATTGACTGCCCCTCAAACCAGTGACATATAAACGGTTCTGATAGAATGCAATTCCACTAGGGGCTAATGTAAAATCGGTGTATACCCTTAGGGGACTTATATAGCCTGACCTATTTTCATCACCCTGAACATCAGGCCAGCCATAGTTTCCACCGGATGATATAATATTTATTTCATCGTTCATGGTGGGTCCATGTTCAGATGTGTATAATTTACCATTATCAGGGTTCCATGTTATGCCCTGCGGATTTCTATGACCATAGGTATAAACATAGTTACCAAAGGGGTTGTCACTGGGAACTGTTCCATCAGGGTTCAGGCGTAAAATTTTCCCTCCCAGGGAATTTACATCCTGGGCTATATTTTCAGCACCTGCATCCCCGGTAGTTGCGTATAATTTACCGTCTGGACCGAATTTTAAACGGCCCCCGTTATGTATGGGACTTCCTGGGATGTTATCCAGGAGTATGTTTTCTCCGGTAAGTGTTCCGTCCAGTATGAACTGAGATATCCTATTTTGGCCATCTTCACGGGTGTAGTACAAGTATATATACTTATTTTCATTGAAATCTGGATCTACAGCCACACCAAGAAGTCCCGACTCAGACTCCTGGTTTACATTAATATCCGCCACCACAGCGGTTGTTCCGTCTTCCTCCAGGAGGCTTACTCTCCCAATCCTCTCGGTGAAGATCATGGTACCATTGGGAAGGAAGTCCATGGCCCACGGAACCTCCAGGTTCTCTGCAAGTACGGTTGTCTCATCACCAGATACTGTCTGTGGAGCTGGCTGGCTAAACAGATATAATAAACCGGCGATGATAAGAATGACAATTATGACTACTATTAAAATGTTCAGTTTTTTCATGTTACCTAGCCATTATATTTGTTGTTTGTACCACTTATTTTTTTTACATCTCAAGACTCTATTGCGAAAAATAAATCACTGTTAAAATAAATAAATAATAGTAGGAGATGTTTATTAATTTCAAGTGAGACCCGGGGGAATATACTATGTTGAAAATCATTAAGAATATAGTCCTGCAGGATCGTCTGACCAAGATAAGAAACAAAGATATAGGTGGGGCAGAATTCAAGTTAGGACTACTGGAGATGGGTCGGTATATGGCCTATGAATTCCAGTCCACAATGGACATAGAGGAAGTCAGCATCCAAACACCACTGGACACTGCACAGGGGATAAAAATTAAAGAAATCAATGATGTGGTGGTGATAACCATTTTAAGAGCTGCAATCCCCATGGTAGAGGGAATTATGGGTGTTTTCTCCGAGGCTGAATGTGGTGTGGTGGGAGTCTCTCGTGATGAGGAACCACCATATGATGCCTGTGTAAGCTACATCCGGATACCGGAGATAACAGATAAAATAGTTCTACTTGCAGATCCCATGCTAGCCACCGGTAACACCATGAATACCTCAATCAGAGAAATAAAGAGTCATGGAAACCCCCGTAGAATTGCTATTTTAAATATCATAGCCACCGAGGAAGGAGTTGAAAAGGTTCTGGAAAACAATTCCGAGGTGGAGATATACACATGTTCAATTGAAAATAGGCTGGAAAATGGTTACATAATCCCGGGCCTAGGGGATGCGGGAGATATTGCCTTTGGTAAGCCAGTTGATAGGTAAAATTGCCTACTAATTAAAAAAAACTACTTATAAAAAAATAATTAATTTAGGTTTCCACAGACTTAACTTATGGTTTCTCCACGGGCAACAGCCACAATTCCCGGGATTCCATCTACTTCTAACTGGTGAATTGCTTCAATACCTTCATCAGGGATGGCAACTATTTTTTTTGAGAGTACCTTACTTCTCAGGAGAGCTGCTACTGGCGGTGTTACCACAAAAACAGAACCATACTTAGAGAGGGCATCTACTGTTTCCAGATTCAGCGATCCCTTACCTATGTGAATTTTAACTCCGAGTTTTGAAAGGTATGCCATGCTACTTTCAATTTCCACCTTGTTACTGGTGGTAGGGGATATCCCTGCTTCACTGACTGCGGTGTGCATGAATGCAGAACCTTCGAGTTCCAATGGATTTTTACCTTCCTTTATAAGCCTCACCAGTCTGGGTAGTGCAGCGTCCCTTCCTGTAAACAATTTGCCTCGTATCTGGATTTTATCTCCTACTTGGAAATTTACCGGTTCACTAAGAGGGAGGTTAATCTTTTTAATCATTTTTAATAGGTACTGTATGCTTTTACATCTATATACTTTTCAAATCTTCTAAAAACGCTAAAATATGTTCCTTTTTTACGTGGGGCATTACTATGATCCTTACTGCTTTTGGATAGGATGCTATTGATAAGGCCCATCCCTTTTCATCCAATCGTTTTGTAATGTCACATGGTTCAATTCTCTCCCCAGTAAACGCTACAATGTTTAACTGGGGTTCTGTAACCAACTGGAATCCTGCGTCTTTTATACCCCCTGCCAGGAGATGGGTTAGTTCCATACATTTCTTAACTATCTTCTGGTATCCCTCATCACCTAGATATTTAAGTAATGCCCAGGTTGCTGCAGTTGAAGCCCCTGTACGGGTGCCAACAATGGTGGATTGATTCTCCTCAGTTAAGTAAGGGGTTTCAACGTTCATTACGTCCAGGTAACTTTTATCTCTGAAAAGAATTCCTCCAGTGGGTATGGGTGCCAACCCCATCTTATGGGGATCGATGGTCACCGAAGAAACCCCTGGAAGTGAAAAATCAAATTTAGGCATATGGTATCCTAGCTGGTTTAAAAACGGAATGGAAAATCCACCGAATGCAGCATCTACATGGAGAAATATTTCTTTTTCATTGCAGATATCAGAAAGTTCTTCAATTGGGTCTATCTTCCCTAATTCCGTGGTTCCCGCTATCCCCACAATTGCCACAGTGTTATCTGAAATCAACTCCTTTACAGAGTTAATATCTACCCGGTAATCATTGTCAAGTTGGGCTTCCTTTAATTTTAGAGATAATATATCTGCAGCCTTTTTAAAGGAGAAATGCGCTGATTTTGGAACGATAATCTCTGGATCTTTTATTCTGCGAATATTCCGTGCGGCTCTCATGGCCATTATATTGGCCTCGGTTCCACCAGTGATTATATGGCCGTAGACATTACCATTACCCAGAAGTTCACCGAGTGTAGCAATGACTTCATTTTCCATGGCCTTGGTACCCTGAAAAAGTCCTGGATCTCCAAGGTTAGATTCAAGAAACATGGTGTATGCCTGGAGACCAACTTCATGGGGGCAGGTGCACATTGACCCCAGGATCCTACCGGATTTATGGGTCATATCTCTTTTTTTATAGTTTTTGAGTAATTCGAATACTCTGTCCTTTGAAATTCCTTTTTCGTCCATGTTTTTATGCCCTTAAAAAAATTAGTATCTGGTATATTTAAAAAAATTTAAAATAAAAAAAATAAAAAATTTTAAAAAAAATCCAATTTTTATTCCTGTATGATCTTTCTTGCAGCTTTAAGAAGTAATTTTTTCTCAACCCGGGCTACGACTTCTCTTACTGTTGCCACGGCATCGGTATTTGCGGATATGGACGTAATTCCCAATTCCACCAGTTTCTCTACTATAGATGGCATGCTCCCTGCCTGTCCACAGATACTGGTTTTAACTCCTGCCTTGTTACATTCATTGATAACTCTTTCTATGAGTTTAAAGATTGCTGGGTGTTTTTCTGTATATAAATCTGCAACGTTCTCGTTGTTACGGTCAATGGCCAGTGTGTACTGGGTTAAGTCGTTGGTTCCAAAGCTTACGAAATCCAATCCTTCTTCTATGAAGTCTTCTATTATCATGGCTGCGGCTGGTGTTTCCACCATTATACCAAATTCGATGTCTTTTTGAGGTTCTAAACCAACTTCTCGGGCTATTTCTTTGGCTTTCTTGAGTTCATCAGAATGCTGCACCAGTGGTAGCATGATTCCAATGTTATTGTACCCCTCATTATGCAACTTTTTGATGGCTTTGAATTCTGTCTTGAGAATTTCTGGTTCGTCCAGTTCTCTTCTTATACCTCTCCATCCCAACATGGGGTTGTGTTCGTATGGTTCATCTTCACCACCTTTCAGGGATTTGAATTCATCGGTTGGTGCATCCAGGGTTCTGTACCATACTGGTTTGGGATAGAATGCATCTGCAACTTTGAGTATGTTCTCCACTAAGATCTTGATGAGTTCGTCTTCCTTGCCTTCTACTATGAATTTCTTGGGATGTATACCCGTGGTGAGCATCATGTGTTCTGTCCGGAGGAGTCCCACACCATCTGCGCCGGTTTCTGATGCTTTTTTAGCTGCCTCGGGCATGCTTACATTTACTTTTACTTCGGTTACAGTTAGAATTGATTGCTGGACAACAGTAGGTACTGCTGTTGCTTCTTCTTTTTTTGGGGCTTCTTTTTCTATTCTTCCCTCATATATCAATCCCTTGTTTCCATCCAGGCTTACCACTGAGTTTTCTTTGAGTATTTTGGTGGCATCCCCTGTTCCCACTACACATGGTATCCCGAGTTCTCTGGATATGATGGCTGCATGGCAGGTTACTCCGCCTTCATCAGTTATTATTCCGTTGGCCCTTTTCATGGCAGGAACCATATCTGGTGTGGTCATCACCGTAGTCAGTATGTCTCCTTTCTGGATTTTATCTAGTTCATCTGTGTTCTTGATGATTTTTACTTTTCCAGAAGTTATACCCGGGCTTGCTCCCAATCCCTTGGTTATTATTACTCTTTCCACACTTCCATCCCCTGCTTTTGCTTCGCCAGCCATTTTATCCAGCGTGGTTACTGGTCTTGATTGTACCATAAATACGTTACCTGATTCAATAGCCCATTCTGTATCCTGAGGGAAGTCGTAATGTTCATGTATCCTTTTGCCTAACTCGGTTAGTTGAGCAATCTCTTCTGTGTTCAGAACCTTTTTATTCTTAAGGTCATCTGGAACTGGTATCTTCACTGTCCGGCCTGTATCCGGATCCTTCTGGAACATGATGTTTTTTTCGCTTACCTGGTAATCCAGTACTTGTCCGTTTGCTTTATCCACCCATATGGTGTCTGGAGTTACTGTTCCGGAGACTACTGCTTCTCCCAGGCCCCATGCAGCTTCGATTAGTATCTTCTCTTCTCCAGTGGAGGGATGTACCGTGAACATAACACCTGCCTTTTCTGCTTCCACCATTTCTTGAACCACTACAGCGATGTAGACCTTAGAGTGTTCGAAGTTGTTTTCTTCCCGGTAGAATATAGCCCGGGCTTCGAAGAGTGATGCCCAACATTTGCGGACGTAATTTATAAGATCATCTTCACCTTGAACATTAAGATAAGTTTCCTGTTGTCCGGCAAAGGATGCTTCCGGCAGATCCTCTGCGGTGGCTGATGATCTGACTGCTACTAAGGCGTTTTCCTTCCCTATTCTATGGCATAAGGCATTGTATGCTTCTATTATTAGGATTTTTATATCGTCTGGAATTTCCGTGCCGTTGATTATCTTTTTAATATCCTTGGATGCTTTTTGAAGTTCCGGGTTATTGTTAACGTCTGTAGCATCAAGAATGTCCATTATGTCATCGAAGATTCCTGTTTCTTTTATAAACTGTTGGTATGTTCTGGATGTAATCACAAATCCTGGGGGTACTGGTATTCCTGCTTGTGTTAATTCCCCTAAATTAGCTCCTTTTCCACCGGCAATTGCCACATCTTCTTTGTTTAATTCTTCAAAAAATTCGACATGCTTCATGCTAAAACAACTCTTTTATGGTTTTTAAGATATTCAACTATTAATCCTGTTTTTAAAATAAAAAAAATATGATTATTTAACCAGTTCAGCGCCTTTGTCCACTATAAATCTGCAGGGAACTGGGAATTTCATGGCCGCTCTTCTTAAAGCCTCTTTAGCATCCTTAAAATTCCTCTTATTAGTTCTTATAGTTAAGATCTTCTGATTTGCATTTACCAATGCTACAGAACTTACTGGTTTACCAAATGCCTTTCTCATTCCGTCCTGAACACGGTCTGCACCTGCGCCAGTGGCCATTGGATTCTCTCTTACTATGTGGTGGGGGTATACCCTGATTTTCAGGTGATATCCCATTCTTCCGGATTTCCTCAGCATTAATCTGTTGGATGCAATCCTGGCTGCTTCCAGTGCGTTATGAGACAGTTGTGTCGGCTCTTTAACTGCCAGACTAACTGTTAAAGGGAATTCCCCTGATAGATTACCCATATCATATTGGACAATCTTGGAACCAGGAATTTTCCTTATGTAATCTTTTCTAGTATATGCTCTAACCATTAATAGTCCTCCTCTTATGAAATTTAAATATATAAGATCAATCAAATAATAGTTGTATGACTTGATAGTAATCTAACTTATTGATTTATATTTACTATAATATTATTATTTAAATATACTATTTTCCAATTTTTATAACGATGCAAATAACATTATGGATAGTGTGAAAATGAAAATCGCAATAACTGGAAAAGGAGGGGTTGGAAAAACAACCCTTTCAGGTACTCTTGCATTTATATTGTCCCAGGCTTATAAAGTATTCGCTATCGATGCAGATCCAGATATGAACCTGGCAAGCAGCATGGGTATTCACTACAAAATCACACCCATTTCTAAGATGAGGGATTTAATAAAGGAAAGAACTGGTGCAGAGCCAGGATCAGCATTTGGAGAAGTTTTCAAGATCAATCCGAATATCTCCGACCTCCCGGATAGTATGTCCGTTAAAGTAAAGGATGATGACACCCTAAAACTCCTGGTCATGGGAACTATAGACAAAGGAGGGGACGGATGCATATGTCCTGCATCTGTTCTTCTTAAAGCACTTATGCGAAATTTAATCCTTAAAAAAGACGAAATTGTTATCTTAGATATGGAAGCCGGAATAGAACATCTAGGCAGACGTACCGCTGAAGCTGTTGATGTTATGATAATTGTAGTGGAACCCGGACTTAAATCTCTGGAAACTGCAGAGCGCATAAAGAGATTAGCCGCAGATATTGGGATAAGAAATATAGCTGTAGTAATAAACAAAGTCTCCAATAAGGCTGAAGAAGAATTTGTAACAGATAAACTTAACGAATTAGGCCTGGAAGTTCTGGGTTCTATCCCCCGGGATGATAATGTGATCCTGGCCGATATGGAAGGTAAAATATTGTTGGACTATCCAGAATCAGTGGCACTAAAATCCATAAAGGAAATTGGAGAAAATCTTTTAAATTACAATCCACGAAATTAAACCATGCAGATTAAAGCCAGAATAACCTTTGAGTATCAATCAGGAAAACAGGCTAAAATTGCCTTAAAATCACTTAACCCAGATAATATAGGACTAATACATTCTAAAATTAAAGAAACCCGATTGATCTATGATATAAATGCTGATTCCCTAAACTCTTTTCTGGCTACTGTTGATGACCTGTTATTTTGTGAAATAATGGTAGAAAAAGTATTGGAACTTGAAAAATAATTATTAAATAGTATTGGAACTAAATTAATAAACTGATAACCTATATTGATAACTTATATTAAAATCAGGTGCTATAGATATGAAATTCGCTCTCCAAGGAGAAATAATATTCAACAAAGACGCTTCAGAGGCTCAAAAAGATATTGAAGAATTTATTGAACAGGCCAATGCGGAACTGTTCATAAAGGGTGTCCCTCAAGAATCTTTAGATGATGCTTCAAAAATAATAAGCTGGAATCTTGAAGGAAACACGTTAAAGGTGAAAATAGTATCTGGAAGACGTGGAAGAGCACACGACGCATTATTAAGGATGAAGAAACCTTTAGGTCAGTTTTTAGGTAAGAAATATCATTTAGGAATCCGTAAAATCCTTGTTAATACTTATAAAATTGATATTTCATTATCTGGAGAGCCATGGGTAGATGATGATACAGGAATCGCCAGGATGGGAGAAGTTGACCTGGGAGCCACCGTCATAGATAAGATACTGGACATGCCCTATGTATCCAATTCAGAGATGGATGAAAACAAGCTGATTATAGAATTTGAAGAACTCAATGAATCCCAACTCAAAAAACACGTGGTAGACCGGATTTTGAAGTTCATCAAAGAATCAGTAAAAACAGGATCTGCTGGAATCGGATCTACAGTGGAAGTCACTAAACCATCAGATGAACTGACCAAGAAGGTTACCAAGATAGAACCCGGTACCGTGGTGTCCACCAGCCCTAAACAAGAATTTTACTTCCAGGGAGATGCCACTGAAGAAGCAGCAAAACGAGGCTGGGTTAAAAAATTCCCAGGTAAAGGCCAATGGTTCTACGGGCCAAAACTTATCTCGCTCCAAAGGGCCTTAGAGGAAATATTCCTGGAAAAAATCATCTACAGATTGGACTTTGTAGAGTGCATGTGGCCCAAACTAATACCCATACCCGTATTAAACAAGATGAGGTACCTTGAAGGCCTCCCCGAGGGAATGTACTACTGCTCTGCTCCAAGGAGAGACCCAGAGGTATTTGATAAATTTCGGCAGGAACTGGTAATCAACAAGGACGTACCCATTCACCTTCTAAAAGAGGGGCTTAAGGATCCTTCCTATGTCTTGGCACCAGCCCAGTGCGAGCCTTTCTATGAGTTCTTCTCCCACGAAGTGATAGATGAGAAAGAATTACCTGTTAAATTTTTTGACCGTAGTGGTTGGACCTATCGCTGGGAAGCAGGAGGAGCCAAGGGATTAGATAGGGTACATGAATTCCAGAGGGCCGAGATGGTCTGGATGGGAACACCAGAACAGGTGGAAAAAATCCGTGATAGTTCTCTTAAGATCTCAGAGGATCTGGCAACTTCCATGGAGCTGGAATGGTACACCGAAGTAGGGGATGACCCATTTTACCTGGAAGGGCGGAAAACTGAGGAAAGAGGAATTGAATTCCCTGACGTGCCTAAATACGAGATGAGATTGGTAGCACCTACCCAGGATAAGGGGGTTGCTGTTGTATCTGCCAATATCCATGGAACCCATTTCATAGAAGGATTCTCCATAAAAGAAGCTCATGGTCACAGGATATGGACTGGATGTACCGGTATCGGTATTTCCCGGTGGATATTCGGGTTCTTAGCCCAAAAAGGCTTTGACGAGGCAAACTGGCCTGATGATGTTACAAGTAGAATGAGAAATGTGCACATGCCTAAGGTTTTAACCTGGCCTTAAATAATAACTGCCCTTAAATCAAAACAATAAAACCTGGGTCTTAAATAAAACCGTACATTAAATCAAAACCGGGTCTTAAATAAAAGCTGGACCTTAATAAAAAAAATATAAAGTTTGTAGAAAATAAAAAAAATCTACATTCAACACTTTTTTAGTCTTCAATCAACCTTAGTTAAATGGTTATTATTTTTTATCCTTAATCCGCTCTTCCAATACCTCTTCAGGTACTGTTTCGGATTCTTCTTTAGAATCTTCTGTTTCTTCTGCAGATTTTTCAGTTTCTTTGGAAACTTCTGGCACAGTTTCTTCGCTTGCTTCAGCTTCCATGCCTTCTGCCTCTTCATTAACCTTCTTTTCAAATATGTCTACAAATTCTACCTTATCCACGTTCTCCATGTTCTCCCAGATATCCCTGGAGATTCGGAAACGTGCGAATGTAACGTCGACATAGGGTTTTTTATCGAATTTCACCATTTCATCCATCTGTATGATTACTTTACCATCCTCAATAGTGACCTGATGGTTTTCAGGGTCTATGTTTGGGCTTGGGAAGTGCAGTGATATCATACTTCTTATCTTCTCTTCATCATCTACGATGATCTTATTTACCTTGACGTCGTACTGTAGATTTTTACCAGCAAGTTCATGGTTGAAGTCCACCTTTACTCTTCCACCACTTATACTCCTGATTATACCTGTGGTATTTTCCATGGTGATACCCATCCCTACCTGTGGTTTTATTCCTTGTTTACGGAATTCCGCCATGGGTATTAACTGCAATAACTTAGGATCTCTTTGTCCAAAGCCTTCTTCTGGGGTTATATCCACGATTTTCTCATCCCCTTCTTGGGCACCAATGAGTGCTTCTTCTATACCCTTAAGTACATGGCCTGCACCTATTATTATAGGTATGGAGCCGTAAAGTTTATTTTCTGATTTAATTCCATTTTCTTCTGCCACTTTTTCATCGGTTGTGTCGAAAACTTCTCCAGTTTCCTGAACCTTTCCTGTATATTCTAATCTTAAAAAATCTCCTTCTTTCACTGACATATCTCTAATCTCCTGTGTGGTATTCTCTTTTTAAATTCATTTAGAATATCCTTGTTTTTATAGTTTAATATGCGTATTGTTTGAGGGTAGTTTTCAATATATCTATGTACAACATCCTTAAAAATACCTGCCTCCAGTGAGGATAACACCCTATTCTTGTGGTGTCGGCTGAATCCACGTGAGATAGATTTTATAATTTCGTCTAAGTTATGGAATGGTCTGTTTTCCTGGAATAATTGGAGTGTACGCTCATCTATAAGTGCTAGGGATTTTAAATCCAATATATGGGCTTCATTAACCCTAGTAAGTATTCCTTCAATATCCCTCACCTGGTCAAGCGGTGCCCTTTCCTCCCTCATTTCTTCTTCCAATATTTTAATGGTTTCCCGAGGCAACATCTCCTCAACAGATTCAAAGTTGGATGATTGAACTGCCTCTCGAATTTTAGTGCCACTTACACCCTCTATACGCTCTATAAACATGAATTTATCTTTAAAATCGAATCCTATTTTATTCATGGACTTTGAAAAAGATACTATAACGTAATTATCTTCATCTAGCTTCCCTTTAAGCAAGACCTGTTTACTTTCCAGATCAACAATCCGGTATGGTTTGGGGGCCACTGCATATCCTTCTTGGATCCTTGTAAGTATAACTTCAAATCCAGTAAATGACTTATATCCCCTAGGTATAAAATCAGCATCCAGGGCCTGGAACATCTTCGCAAGACAAAGTGAATATTGCCCCGAACCCATGATACCCATGGGCGGCCCTTCAACCACAATATCTGCACCTAAATCTACTGCTGCTTGTGCTCGTGCATAACGAGTCATGATGTAGGGAACACCTCTTCCACTGCGTTCCAGGGGGCCGGGGACAATGGCCGTGAAGATTCCATCTGGAACAGCGTTTTTTGCCTCATTCATGCAGTGCAGATGTCCAATATGGAGGGGGTTGTACTCTGTAAAGTCTGCTATTATTTTAATATCAGATTTTACCATTCCTTTTAGAGGCCTTAACTGTGAATCATCCAGTATTTGTTTTCTATCTTTTCTTAGGAAGTTTTTAACCAAATCTTTTCTCAGCATAAATACCCTCAGAATTTATGAAGTTTATGAAACTGTCAAACAAAAGTTTTGTGGAAGTCCCCCTCAAAACCATTTATCATCCTATATATTTTTGCAGGTATTATGATTTCGGGTTGTATATTTACAAAACATCATGATAGTCCGGGTATTTCCTTTAACCATCCTTCAAACTGGGAAGCATATGGGATATATGATCTGCTTGAGAACTGGTAGGCCTACACTGTACTGATCTAAATTGAAGTTCTTATTATTAAAAAAATTATTACATCAATTTTGTCTCAATGGTAAACAATTTTCATATGTAATTAGAAAGATAAAAAATAATAATTAATAAAATTCGTGATTATCATGGTTGATCTCTGGCTCAAAGACGCTAAAATCGTCCCGGAAAATAGAATAATTTCCATTGGAATTGAGGATGGCAGGATAGTATCTCTTAAAAAAATAGCCCCTAAAAGAGAAGAAAATATAAATCTCAGGGAATCAGTTGTCTTACCCGGTCTCATCGATGCCCATGTACACTTCCGCGACCCGGGATTAACCTATAAAGAGAATTTCCGCACCGGTACCATGGCAGCTGCAGCTGGGGGATTTACCACCGTAATTGATATGCCCAACACCATACCTCCCACCAACACAGTGAAGGCATTTAAAGAGAAGCTTAAAATAGCAGATCATAAGAGCTTGGTAGATTACAGCTTGCATGCAGGGGTGGGGAACCTTAAAGAAATAGAAAGTCTTTTTAAACTAAAACCCGCATCATTTAAACTATTCATGGATCTATTAGATGATGCGGTACTGGATGAGATATTCAGGGAAATAGGAAAGTTAAACAGGGAAAATCAAAAACCTCTAATTTCACTGCATTGTGAAGATAAAGATACAGTGACCATTTCAACTCAAAAATTGCAAAGTAAAGGAAGATATAAACCGGAAAAATATGCTGATGCTCGGCCCCCGCATGCTGAAACCATTGCAGTGTCTAATGCCCTTAAACTTGCCCGTAAATATAAACTTGCCATTCACATCTGCCATGTAAGTGTGAAAGAATCCCTGCAACTCATAAATGAAGCTAAAGAATCTGGTGTAAATGTTACAAATGAAATAACCCCACATCACTTGTTTTTAGATATAAAATATCTTAGAAAGTATGGGAATCTGGCGAAGACCAATCCTCCCCTTAGAGATCCTGAAAATAAGATTACATTGGATTTACTGAATGGTGTGGATATCATAGGGACTGATCACGCCCCACACACCATCACTGAAAAAATGGAACAGAATATTTGGAAGGCCCCTCCCGGTATTCCCAACCTTGAAACCGCCTTACCACTCTTTTTAACCCAGATAAACCGGAGAAGAATAACGTTCGCCCATTTAAAGACGTTGTTGTGTGAGAATCCTGCCAGTATCTTCCACCTTGAAGGTAAGGGTTTCATAAAGGAGGGTATGGATGCAGACTTTGTGGTGGTGGATATGAAAGAAGAAGGGGTAATAAATCCAGATAAATTTAAGTCAAAGGCCAAATATTCTCCATTTAAAGGTATATCCGTTAAAGGAATGCCAGTTATGACCATGGTGGGAGGTAACCTGGTTGCAGATGAGGGGGAAATTTTGAAAAATAAAGGGAAATATATTTAGTTGATCTTTTTAACAAATGAGGTGATGAAAGATGTGCGAATCAACCGTGTACACAACAGATGGAACCAAGATAATGGAAGATGCTATATCTCTAAAGATAGATGGTGAAATCATAGATCTGGAGGATATTCTATTTAATAAAAAACAGATAACAGGTCAAATAGTGGAAATAGACTTGGATAAGCATGAAATTTATATAAAGATTTAGATAGTAAATTTTTAACTGAAAATATGTCTGATATAAGGACTTTAGATGTCATTGAAAAAAAATAAGGCCAATTAAAACAGCTAAAAACAATTATGGATGAATGATTAAATAAACCTCCATTAATTTTTTTTATATTTTTTTATTGTCAGTTCTTCTTCCAAAATTAGTCCAATGACATTTAGCCATATTTTATAAAGACATATTAAAACATTTTTTATTATAATCCCATAGAAGATCTAGCTAACACAATCAATTTACATATGAACTGTTATATCAGATCAATTTGGGATACTAGATTTGCAAGCGATGAATCATATCTTGACCCTTTGCAATATAATATAATAATCAAAAAAAAATAGAAATTTTAGGCGGTAAAAAAAATTCCACCTAAAAAAATTGGGTTTATTTTAATTCAAATGCTCCTTCAGGACATGCATCTATGCACTGGTCACAGAGAGTACAGAAACCTTTAAGGGGGACTTTTTCACCGGATTCAAGTTTAAGCATGTCAAATGGGCAAACTTCAATACAGTCTCCGCATTCATTACATAAGGATGGAGTGAATTCGATCCTGTTCCTTTTAACTTTTTCTCCGTTGATCTCCTTTTCAATTTCCACTAATTTGAGTGCACCTTCTGGACATGTGGTTGCACATGCTCCGCATCTTATGCAATGGAATAATTCTCCATTGGCAATTCTAATTGCGTCGGTAGGGCAGACCTTTGTGCATTCACGTTTAAATTTACATTTGTCCGCATCAAATGCCAATCCTGTGTCGGTCGCTGGTTTAGCTGGTCCTAATTCTACATCATATTCAATTGCATCTACAGGACAGACCTGTGCGCATAAACCACAATATGTGCATATTTCTGGTAATTCCACAGTTAAAGAAGATGGTTTTTCTTTTATAAAATCTCCAGGACATTCTTCAAAACATATGTTACATCCTATACAGGCATCTGTGTCCAATTCGAATTTTTTAACTTCTTTGGAGCGTTTTTTAGGTTTTTGACCAGATATGATAACTGCATCCCAAGGACAAGTCTGTGAACATACTCCACAGTAGGTACAAGTGTCTTCATCGATTTCAATGGTGGCACCTGGTTCTGATAGAGTTATTGCATCTACAGGACATTCATCCACACACATTCCGCAACCAACACAGTCACCAATATATATGGGTCCAGTAATTACTTCCTCTTTTACTGCAGGTTCTTTAATACCAGGAATACCGATTACATCTACCGGGCATACGTCTACGCATTGTTCGCACATAACACAGTAGCCCTCTAGCGGTACTTTCTTGAGGGAGTCTTTGTCCAGCTTCATGATCTGGGGCGGGCAAATTTCCACACAGTCTCCGCATTCATCACATAGGGAAGGATTAAAAACTATCCTAGTCTCCATTTTTCCTTCAGGACCAACCGCTACTTCATCGATTTTTAGTGCGCCTTGAGGACATACTTCCACACATTTAGGCTCACCCGCACACAGATCACAGTAGATTACATCATCTGGTGATACAGTTATAGCGGTTGTAGGACAGGTACCCTGGCATGCGCCACATCTGATGCAGTCTTCTTTGTTGACTACTATCATTTTTTAATCACCACAGTTTAGAGTTTGTTTATTAAATATCCCTGACTATCATACACTTCTAGGGTTGCGAGTTTCATTTGGCTATCTATAGTATGGGTTGCACATGAAAGACAAGGGTCGTAAGCTCTTATAACCATTTCCATAAGGTTGAAGATGCTGTCATCTACTTCCACACCTGGTTTTATATAGTCATTTGCAACTTTCTGGATACCCATTTCCATTGCGGGGTTGTTCTGTACAGTTGAAACTATGATGTTTGCCTTGGTTATCTGGCCATTATCATCACATGCGTAGTGGTGAGTTAAGGTTCCTCTTGGTGCTTCTACAATTCCTACACCTTCACCAGCCTGTCTTTCCATTGGATCTGGGAATTTCTGGCCGGATAGATCTTCTTCAAGGGCGTTGGTTGCCATTTCTGCAGCTGCGATAATTTCTATGAGTCTAGCCCAGTGGAACAGCAGAGTTTGCTGTGCGTATCCAAAGGTGTCTTTGAATTCTTTGAAGTATTCCTGTGCATTTGGCGCTGCGTCAGGCATTTTATCTGCTGCATTTATCCTGGACAGTGGAGCTACACGGTATACACCATCTGGATATCCCAATTCTTTTATGTATGGGAATTTGAGCCAGCTGTATGGTTTAACATGTTCTGCCATGGTATCCAGGTAATCTTTTGGTTTGAATTCACGGAACACATCGCCCTGTTTGTCTTTTATTCTGACGTCTCCATCGTATACATCCCATACTCCGCCTGGTTTAACTAGACCCATGTGGTGGGTTTCTATGTTACCCAAGGAATTTACCAAGTCGATGTTTTCTTCGAAAATTGGTTTTGCTGTTTCTAAAGTAGCTATTGCCAGTTCTATATTCTTTTCAGCTTTAGCGTGTAGTTCTTTCTGGGTTTCATCATCCAATTCGGTAGTTATTCCACCCGGTGTTGATGAAGTTGGGTGTATAGATCTTCCACCGATGGCTTTAACTATGTCTTGTGCATTTTTTCGCAGTTCTATTGCATTCAATGCTAAGTCTGGTGCGTCTTTTATAATCTGGAATACGTTTCTGGTTTTCCTATCTTTTCCTGCTATAAAATCAGGTGCTGCCAGGAAGTAGAAGTGGAGCGCGTGGGAGTGCATGTAAGATCCCCAGTTCTCGATTTCCCTCATCCTGTATGCTGTAGGGAGTATATCGGTTCCGTTTTCAAATCCGAAACATGCGTCCACTGCTTTGGCTGCTGCCAGGTGGTGTTGTACATCACAGATACCACAGATTCGTGGCACTATTCTTGGTACTTCTTCGATATTTCTTCTCTGCAGGAATTTTTCAAATCCACGGAATTCCATAACATGTAATCTGGTTTCTTCCACGTTTCCAGCGTCATCTAAGTGTACGGTAATTTTTGCGTGACCTTCAATTCTGGTCACTGGTTCCATTGTTAGTTTAACCATTTATTTGCCCTCCTTGCGGACTTTCATGGGTACAAGTGCTGATGCGAAGGTGAACTGGTAAAATGTTCCCACCATATCATCTACTTGATCGGCCACTTCTTCTGGGTCTACGGTTTTATCTCTTTCAACACCAAAGTCAGAACCAATTGCAGAGATCATTTTGGCTCCCTGGTCAGCGACGCTTGGTGTTGGTCCGTAACATCCTCTGCACTGTACTGCTATAGTTGGACATTCTGCCCCACATATTGAGGTGGTAGCTGGTCCCATACAGATCAGTCCCTGTGGAACGAGGCACAGGTCAGGTTCTGGTACTCCCAGTTCGAACTGTCTGATTATTTTATCCATAGCCATTCCTTCTGGTGGTTTTTCTCGAGGACATACTTCACATAAATTGGTTTTTGGTAGGGTGACTTCTTTACCTGTGAGTAAGTTTACAAGTGCTTCAGCAAGAACATCTGATCTGGTTGGACATCCAGGGATGGCCAGATCCACGTCAATTGCTTCTGACAATGGTCTTACTCTGCTTTCCAGGTGAGGTATGTCTTCATGTGGTAAAACACCTTCAGGGTTTGGAGTACTTGGTGAGTTAATGTAAGCTTCTTGTATTAATTCATCCGGGGTGTGGAGATTTCCTACTCCGATTGGTCCACCGTAGCAAGCACATACACCGTAAGCAATTACGATTTTCGCTTTTTTACGGAGCATTTCTGCAAGTTCACGGTTTTCGTTGTTTCGGATTCCTCCTTCTATTATGATGGCGTCCAGGTCATCTGGTACTTCATCATATTTTACATCCATGAGCACGGGTATGAACTCGAAGTCTGCTAGTTCCATTACGTCTAAAAGTGCTTCGTGTATATCAGTAATGGAAATGTGACATCCGGAGCATCCGCCAAGCCACATAGTTGCGATTTTTGCTTTATCTGCCATACTATCTACCTCTATGCTTCTACAGCTAGCTGTTCTTTGAGTGGTGATGGGCCAAGACCTCTGATTCTTTCCACCATCATGGTCACAGTATCTGCGAATTTTTCTCCTTCAGATGCAGATATCCAGTCATGGTGTATTCTTTCTCTACCAATTCCCAGTTCATCTGCCAGTTTGTAAATCAATCTCATTCTTCTATCTAACTTGTAGTTACCTGCGTCGTAGTGACAGTCACCATGGTGACATCCAGCTACGATAACACCGTCTGCTCCTTCTCGGAATGCCTTAAAAATAAATTGTGGTTCAATACGTCCAGAGCACATGACTCTTATTACACGGACGTTTGGAGGATATTGCATCCTTGCAGTACCAGCGGTGTCTGCTCCTCCGTAGGAGCACCAGTTACAACAAAACATAACTAGTTTTATATCATCCTCAGCCATAGAGTTTCCTCCTTATTTTATTGGATTATGTACCAATTAGAGTACATTAATATATGGATATAAAAAAAGCTAATATATAGGTTACTTATAAAAGAAATTCGAAAAACTTATATATTTGAATATGAATTAAGGTTTTCGTATTACAAGATGAACAACAAATAATGGCATGTCGCCAATTTTAATCAATATATAATTGGGATATTTTTTATTCGTAATTTTCTCTCCATATTTCCAATATTCTTAGAACTCTATCATCCAACTTTTCAATGGCTTCCTGGGAAATTTTTTCTCTACCTTCCTCATGAGCTCTTTTATTTCTCTCATTAAATTTGTATACATCTCTTATAAACTCTAATGTTAAAATCTGGTAACTATCTTTAAAATAAAGCAGAGTTCTTTTGACATTTACTAAAGGAACATGTAAATATCCTAAGTTATTTCGATCAGCAAATAAATCCTCATTATCATATTCATCTAACATATCGGCAATTAAATCAAATCCAGACAATCTGAAAGCCTCTGCATAAACTGTTGATAGTTCTCCTCCTTCTTCTAAAATTTTTTCTAATCTCTCCAGTTCTTGAAGTTTTCTATCAATTAACTTAACCAGATTATCTTCCTGAGTATTTATCTGATTTAAAAATTTATCATTATCCATGTTATGCTGTTCTTTCTGCATCTTATCAGTATCCATCATATTATAGTGGAAGGCTATTCCTTTAATGGAAGCAATTCATACTATGTAAAGGATAAAATAAATAATTATTCCATATTAAAATTTACAAAAAATACCAATTCTTCATTTTATACAAAATTAAAGAGATTATATTAATTTTATTATTTTTTGAGACAATTAAAGTGTTTAATTCTTAAATGTAGTTAAGTTATTTTCTTATAATTTTATAATATATTAAAAAATTAAATCTTATCTGTTAATCTGGGGATTTATGGATATTAACAATTGTTAAAATAAACAAAATTAACAAGATAAAAATAGAATAAAAAAGAAAGAGTTATTTTTGATTAAAAATTATTTGATAATAAAAAATGGTGGTGGTTGAATTTGCTCTTGGAGATAGATGATTTAGCCGTAGAAGTAGGTAACAAAGAAATTTTAAGTGATATCCATTTATACATAGATGAAGGCGAAACCCATGTACTTTTAGGACCCAATGGGTCAGGTAAAAGTACGTTGTTTATGGCAATACTGGGTTTTCCCAAATACGAGGTAACCCGTGGAAAGATTATCTTCAAGGGTGAAGATATCACCCATATGGACACCGCAGAACGGGTTAAAATGGGCATTGGCGTAAGTTTCCAAAACCCCCCAGCAATTCGAGGGGTGAAACTAAACGATCTTTTAAAGATCGAAAACCAGAAAGAAATTAAAGAGGATTTAAGTCCTGAAATAAAGAACTTGGCTACAGAACTTAAATTCGATGATAAGTTCCTTGAGAGGGACGTTAACCTGGGCTTTTCTGGAGGGGAAGTAAAACGATCCGAGATACTACAACTTCTAGCCCAAAACCCCGACTTCATCATGTTTGATGAACCTGATTCCGGTGTTGATATAGAAAATGTCGAGCTCCTGGCTAAGAAAATGAATAATTTACTGGACAAAGATATGAAACCCGGTTTAAGAAAGACTTCTGGCCTAATCATAACTCATTTAGGTTACATTTTAAACTTCGTACAGGCAGATACCGGCCACGTATTAATGGATGGTAAAATCGCCTGTTCAGGCAATCCCATGGAAATTTTAGAAGATATAAGGAAAGAAGGATTTAGAGGATGTGTTGAATGTTGCAATCCGATACACTAAAAAAACGGGCAGAAAAAGCCAGGAAAAAGAAAGCAGTCCTTGGTGAAGATATAGAGCTTGAGGAATTTGAAAGGGAAGAACCTGGTGAACATGAAGAAATGGAATCAATGGAGGATCTTCCTTATAAATATAAGAAGGATATTCTAAATGTTGGAGTGGAACCAACCGGAAAAGGCAGAGCAGGTTCATTCCTTCAAATTGACCAATCGGGAGTTTGCACTAATTGTGGTACTGAATCTGTTGAATTAATGAATATGAAAGACGCCTTGGAGAAACATGACTGGTTAAAAGATTATATGTGGAAGGCAGTGGCAGTGGATTCAGATAAATATACCGCTGAAACTGCTTTAAGAGAATCAGGCGGATACTTCATACGCTCATTACCTAATACCAAAGAGATATTCCCAATACAGGCGTGTATGTTCATTGGAAGCTCCGATGTCGCCCAGACAGTCCATAACATTATTATCGCTGAAGAAAATTCTGAATTGCACATAATTACCGGATGCACCACTGGTTCAGATATTCAAAGGGCACTCCATGTGGGAGTTTCTGAATTTTACCTGAAACCTGGCGCTAAAATAACTTTCACCATGGTTCACAACTGGGCAGAGGAGGTTGAAGTTAGGCCCCGAACCGGTGTAATCCTGGAGGATAACTCCACTTATATCAGCAATTACATTTTAACCAGCCCAGTACGTACCATACAGACCTATCCTACCTGTTACTGTCAGGGAGAAAATTCCCGAGCAGTGTTCCAGTCGATTCTAGGCGGTCAGAAAGATTCAGTTCTGGACACCGGTTCCCGTACCATTCTCACTGGTAAAAATTCCAGTACAGAAATGATTACACGTGCTGTTTCCAAGGACCAGTCCCAGCTGTACACCCGTGGAGATTTAATAGGAAGATCCCCCGAGGTCAAAGGCCATCTGGAATGTATGGGACTGGTATTATCTGATGAGTCCTCAATATATTCAGTTCCTGAACTGGAAGGTAGCGCTACCAACCTGGAATTATCCCACGAAGCAGCAGTTGGTAAGATTGCCGAAGATGAAGTTCAATACCTGATGTCCCGTGGTTTAACTGAAGATGAAGCAGCATCCATGATTGTAAGAGGATTCCTGAGCATGGATATAACCGGCCTACCACCAGAATTAGCAGCAGAGACCAAGAAGATGCTGGATCTAAGTTTAAAAGGCATGTGAACAAAAAATTCTTTATTTTTTTTCTCATTAATTAAAAAAACATTGAATAAAGAGGTGTATTTAATGTACTTAAATGGTGAAGCATTAGTTGGAGAGGGAAATGAAGTAGCACATATAGATCTTCTTATTGGAGATAAATCAGGGCCCGTAGGGCAGGCATTTGCAAATGCATTAACCAATCAGGTGGAAAAACATACTCCACTATTTGCAGTTATTGCACCTAACCTGGTGTGCAAACCCATTACCATGATCGTGCCTAAAGTCAGTATACGTGGAATGGAAGATGCTGTGCGCAACTTTGGACCTGCACAGAAATCTGTGGCTATGGCTGTTGCAGATTGTGTGGAGGAAGGCACCATTGACGACGATGATGTAGAGGATCTTTGTATTATCGTTGGGGTTTTCATACATCCCGATGCAGAAGACAACGATAAAATATACAGATACAACTACGATGCTACAAAATTAGCTATACGAAGAGCAATGAATCAGGAACCACCTATAAAGGAAATCCTGGATAAAAAGGACAGTGCTGAACACCCATTTTATATGTAAGATGAGTAAATCATCTTTCTATTTTTAATAATGAATTGCATTAATAAAAATTATTATTTTTAGAATAGGTTGTCTATGATAGTAATCCTAATTAAAATATATTAATTTAAATTAAAAAGGAATTTTTTTTATTCGGTGATGATTATAAATTCACCGACTTTTTCCACTTTTCCGAAGGGAACCAGTAAAGTGTCGCCTTTCTTTTTTGCGCCTTTAACGTTTACATTTCGGCCTTTATCAACCCTGATAACTACATCTGTTATTTTTCCGGTTTTACCATTGATTATTAACTCATCAAGTTCCCCAAGTATTCTTGCGTTGTTTGTAGCTACCTGATATCCCTTTATTTCACTCCAAACCTTCTCTTCCCCTTTAATTAATTTCCGTTCTTCAACCATAGTGTATCACCCCTATTTTATTGCCTGTTTGAAAGATTTAAACTCGAAATATTTCTCTAAGGATATTAGATCTTCTGGACTATTAATATTTAATGCTAGTTCAAATTTCCTCAGTTCCAATACATCCTCATCTTGTTGTGTATTGTTTCTTCTTAATATATTTAATCCTGAAGGTACCATATCTCCCATTATCATATCGGGTTTCAGATTATATTGCATGAAAAATTCCAGTGGTACTGCAACACACATGGCTGGTTTACCACAGTTTTTATATTCAGTAATTACTTCATCTAAAATTTTCCCGGTGATGAGTGGTAAATCAGCAGTTATAGTTAATAGGATATTATCTCTATTATTTGTTTTCAAATTTCCATTGGAAAGCTTATTGATTAAAAATCCAAGATCATTTACATAGCCTTCACCTGGAGTATCAATAACTTTCAATCCGTATTTTAGGACAAAATCAGTAGTTAAAGGAGTGTTTTTACTGGTTGCCACCACCAGATCATGTACTTCCCGTGATGATTGGATGGCTTCATAAACATACTGGATCATGGGTTTCCCTCGGATAGGAATCAAGGGTTTCTCAACTTTAAATCCCATTCTGGTTGCTTTTCCACCGGCCATGATTATAGCAGTTACCATATACTCTCTCCTTGATTGAGCTAAATTATTTTTAGGTTTTTAAAAAAACTAAAACTTAACTAATGGTTGATATTGTATTAATAATCTATAAAGATTTATTTCAATTTAATGAAAAAAATTAGGAAAAGTTAAAAGAAGTAAAAATTTAATTAATAAGAATCTAATAACTTAATTTTGTTTTATCCTGTTGTAACCTCTTTCTTTTACCTAAAATACAAGGTCCTCCTCTTAAACCCCCAAGTGGAACTTTAGGCGTTCCAATCGAGTTCATACAACGGGCCATTACAGCAGCTCCAAGTGCCAATGCATCAGAGACAAACAAAACATCTTTAAAGTAGTCTTTAGTGTACTCCAGTATTAATTCTGGTTTTTTACCGGTTATTCCTGCCCTACCTGTGATACCTAAAACTGAACCATCTGCAATTACATCCTCCTCAACTGCTTCTTCTATGGCTCTTTTAACTATGATTGCACTTATTTCATCGAGTGTAGCAAAAAGGGTGTGAATATTTGATTCTTCATAGATCTGATGGCCTAATTCTGTGAGTTTTGGTATCATATCCCCATTTTCACCAATATCACAGCCTATAAGAGTTGTTCCTGCTTCGTAGGCTGCTAATGGGTCGACTGGTACTGTTCCAAATCTATCCCTTCCTTCTGGGACTTTTCTTATATCCACGTCTTCATGAACCTTTAAAGCATAATTTTTGGCTGCCTTCCAATTAGCATTTTTAAGCACATCCCTTTTATAAAGGTCAAGGGCTGCTCCACCCCTCTTATCCACCAAGTCAGTTCCCCGGATTATGGCATCTGATACTGCACCGGCGAGTCCACAGAAGTTACCCACTGTACGTGCGTATGGATCATCCGCGTTTGTTATTCTACCAGCGAGAGTAGTACCGAAGTCCATTGAAACCACCGGGTTACGGTAATCTATATCCGTCCATTTAGCACCTGCTTTTAAACCTGCAGTTACCAGTTCACCTTCCATCTCATTTGCAACCACCATCTTACCAGTTGGGGGCACTACACTTACTACCGCACCGTCAAACATAACCTGCTCAATGAGTGTGTAACCCCTTAATCTTTCTGGGAAGTTTTCAATGGACATGGCAGGTGACATCTTACGGGGAGGTATACCCGCATCAAGGCAGCCGTTGGCCAGGGCTATTATCAATTTCCCCACATCATCTGGATGTGCAAATCCTGCTGTCACACCAGTCGAACGAACAACAAAATCCAGGTCCACATTCAGATCTAGTTTTGCCTTGTTAACTGATTCAAGAATAGTATCCTTAACCAGTTCTGCCACTGATTCCTTGGTAAGCTCTACTCCCCATACTGTTTCACCAAAAACTTCCTCCCCTTCTTTTGGTGGGCGGATATCCCTGGTCATCTTCACCGTCTTATCCATGAGGTAGCTATGGCTGTCCCTAAGGTTGGTTGCAGTTAAAATACATTTGGTGGTGGTATTCCCCAGTTCAACTGAAGCCACTATATAGTAGGTATCAGGAGTCATGGTTATACCTGCTCCTGCTTTCTTTTTAACGCTATAAGGGTTATATTTTACATCATCGTAACCAATGTATCTACTTTTCGCCATAACCGGTTTAGGACCTTTGCCAAATAATTTTTTAAGAAAGGACAATAATATTACCTCCAAAATTACTCTCTCTTAACAGTAATATAATTTTTCATTTAAGATTATGATTCTATTAGCTGAAAAAAATACAAAATAGTACTTGACATCTAGATTAATTAAAATAAAAAAAAAGAAAAAAGTGTGGCGATTAAATCGCCATTACATACAGTTTAGAGCAGTTTGAAGAATGGATGTTCTTCAATTGGCTCGGTTCCCATATCTGCAGCAGCTTCTGTTATGAAGATGTCACACATAGCACAAGCTGGGAAGGCCATTTCACAGTTTTCAATAGGTCCTATGAGAACAAAGTCCCCTCCTGCCATCTGCATGATCAAGTTAGATCCAACGTCAGCTACTGGCCAGGCTTCTGGATGTCCCATTCCACCTTTATCGACGGATTTTTTGTAATTTCTCATCCAGTCCCAGGCAGATGGTACGTTATGTATACCTGCTCCAGATGGGTATCCCCATTTACTTTTCTGCATGAAAGAGGTCCTAACTGCTGGTCCTGCACCCTGACCTAACGGTGTAACTGCTACGTCCATAAGTGGTTTGTCAATTCCGGATTCTGCAGCCATTTCTAATAGACCTTTATCCAGTACACTTCCACCGTTTTCCCAGATGTCTAATTTACCCTGGGGTGTCATGTCCATAGCGTTGAAACCCAGGACAATAGATGCGGATAGACCAGTTTTTCCTACCTCTTCTATTTCTGTTGCTTCTGCTGCCATGTTTATTGAGTTGTAGATTGCTCTGTCAGCTAATCCTACTTCTGTTGCGTATTTTGCTCCGGCTATTCTTGCTTCTGC
The DNA here is from genome assembly GCA_002494495.1 of Methanobacterium sp. UBA294. GTDB lineage: Archaea > Methanobacteriota > Methanobacteria > Methanobacteriales > Methanobacteriaceae > Methanobacterium_A. Next base: position 21,253 of record DACB01000008.1, on the reverse strand, counting down.
TGATGTTGAGTCTATAAGGAAGGGATTGTCGGAATGTTCACCTACGAACTCCAGATATTTAACTATAGCTTCTGGGGTTTGTCCGAAGGTGTGTACCCAGTGAGGGTTACCTGTTACATCAGACATTTCTTCCTGTGTTTTCATTAAGCTCTGGGCTGCTTCTGCGTCGAATATACCGGCCTTTTCATCTTCTATAATTTTGTGTCCACCATAAAATATGGTTCCTGCTAAAACAGTTGGATATTCACCAGGCTGTCCTCCACATTTGACGCCTGCTATATCTAAAACAACTTGTTCTTTGTCAAATCTAAACATATATAAACCTCCAATTTACTAGATTCCAAAGGCAGTTAAGAATGCTCCTACCTTAACCACATTGAATGCCACAAATAGGATTATCAGTCCTATTATAATTCCGTATAAAATACCAATATCTCTACCTATTTGTTGACCCATGCGCTGATTGATTTCACCCCAGGTGAATTCTACTTTGTCTTCCATGTCATCTAATCTTGCATTTGTTTGGTTGAATGCATCAGAAGGGACAATAACGGATGGTATTATATCTTTATCTTCGTCTGCCATTTTATCATCCTCCTAGAAGAAAATTCTCCAGATAGCGAAAGGAGCGATTAAGAGTATTGCCAGTATAAAACCAACAGCCATACCGTATATACGGGTGGCTATGAGTCCGGCAAACAACCTTTGGTCCCTACCTATCAGTTGGGTTCGGTATTTAACGTCTTCTGCGACTTTTCTTATGCCTCTAATGTTAGGTTTATTTGATATTAACACCATTTAAAAACCTCCTATGTCAAGAGCATTATGGTTCCAATGATCAGTGTAAAAGCCAGACCAAGTGCTATTCCCTGAACTTTTCCACCGTATAAACCTGCGAATATCCTGTTAATACCACCTATAGATTTTATCTGGGTCTGGATATTACGCATTCTGGCTTCTATCAAGGCAGTTTCTGGGGCGACAGGAGGTATTGCTTCACCTTCTTCTTCTTCTTCGCCACCTTCTTCTACTTCGACGACCATTGCTTCTTCTTCAAATGCTCCAGGATCTTTTTCTATGCACTCTTTGACTTTTGCTGATATTGTTGCTGGGTCTTCTGTGTCAATTATACTTACGATTTCCATTTGTTGCTGGAATCTTTCGATACCCTCGTCAGGAATGTTTTCGATGAATGGAATTGCTCCAGTAGCATCGATGATTTTCCTTTTTTCAGGGTCAACACCATTTGCGTGTAGTGCTTCTATACTTTGGCCTGTTATGTGGCCCTGTACTTCTGATCCAGTAAGGACCAAGAATCTAATATTCGGGTTGGATATCAGGTTAGCAAGCATCTTTTCGATTCCGAGGTTTTCGGTTTTGCATGGCCCGGCTATAGCTGCTCCGGCATCCACTGGGATCTGTTCAATGTGAGAAGCCAATGTTGCAGCGGCAACTGGACTTTCTGGGTCTCCGACCACGTAGTCTCCATTTATAACCGGCCATCCTTCTGCTGGTGATTTCTTTTCAGCCAACTTTAACACCTCCTATAAGAATAGTGCGACCAGTAGAATTAGCCCTACTAAGAATCCATATACCATGTTGGTTAATTTACCTGCTGTGAGGTAAGTACCTTCTCTTCCAGGGTAAGCCCCTGCAGATACTGATGATGGATCCAGGGAAGTATACAAATCTTCTACTGCAATCTCTAATTCATTTAATTGTTCGTTCACTCCATCTAACGATACGAGTACAGCTCCCTTCATAGCTGCTCCCAGTGTACCTGTGGAGGGGTCAAGGGTTAAATTCATTTCAGGAGCAATTTGTATTAAAGGTAACATTTCTGCCATTTTGATTCCTCCTTACATCTCCTCTTTAGGCCACCATCCAGTCCATGCAACTGATGCTGCATCTTCTGCAGATGATTTAATAAATGCACTGATTGATATGAACCAGCCTATAGCACCAATTATGGCTATTACCCACCATATGCTGTTGACTCCAATTCCAAGAAGTCCAGCTATGGCCATGGCTATGAAAGCTGTTGATGATGCCAGTTTGAGAGTTCTTTTTCTATCTTCCTGTGGCCCTAAACAGGCGTTGAATGGATGCTGTATAGCCATGGTATTCAGGATAAATAGTAGTGCTATAAATCCAGTGGCTATAACACTTTCAAGTATAGCTGAAGCGGTTAAACTGCCTGCAACGGCTGCTGAAAATCCTAATACTGATATGGCTGATGCACCAGCAAGTTCTACTGTACATTGAACCATTATTGGGATTTTCATCTTAATAATTTTAGTTCCAACTAAACCTACAACCCCACCTACGATCATGGCCAATACTACTCCTAATATTGGTCCAACTAAAACACCGAGACTGTCTCCAAAGATTAGGGCTCCAAATAATCCTGCTACAGCTCCTACAATACCGATTGCCAGGGACATGTAACCGATTGAAGGTACTCCAGTACCTAAACCGTAACTTGCTACTCGGGCTATGGCATCAGCACCCCATATTATGGCGAGTACTGCTCCCAGTGCACCGAATAGTGGTCCTAATACTGGTACAAATGGTACCAAGTAAAGGCCAATTAGTCCACCAACTAATCCTAATGCTAATGTTGTTTTTGGATTTATAGCGGATTCACCGCCTCCTCCTGCTGCTGCTGACATTAGGCTGCACCTCCATAAAGTAGTAATACTCCTACAATTCCAATAACTAAAGAGGCTACGATACAAGCTAAAATTCCTCTAGGTAGTCTTTTGAATTTAGGGTCATGGAAACCTTCAATGGTTCCACCTATGTTGTAAGATGCAACAACTGAGTTAACAAAGAATATTGCTAATGCGAATATTCCAGCTGTCATTGCTGCGGCTATGGATACTGTTTCACCAGCTTGTAATGAAAATGCTTGTAAACTGGTTAATTGGTCGTAAAGGTAGTAATAGATTAATCCTCCGCCTGCACCACCAAGTAATCCTCCAATTATTCCACTGACGTAACATACTGTGGGTACTCCATGTCCTTCTGTACCAGGGCTAACATATTTTTCCTGTTCATATCCAGTAATTGGATCTACTGTCACTTTAGCTGAAACTGGAACAGTTCCAACTCCCCATATGTAAACCCAGTTACCCACAAACATGGTTATACCTAACATTAAAGCGGCACCTGCGGCACCTGCCAGTAGTACTAACCAGAGTGGAGATCCTGTGGCTGCTGCTGCGGTTATAAGTCCAGTCATTCCGCTTCCTGCTGCTAGCATAGCGGTACCCGTTCCTACACCTGTTGCTGTTGCTATTGCTGCTGGAGCACCACCCACTGGTATGAAGTGTACACCTCCACCAATAAGGACTCCTCCGACGGTTATAGCACCGATTAATAATAATGGGTCCATCATTAAACCTCCTTATTCTTTATATGGTCCGTATTTGTTTCTGGCAAATACTTCTATTCTGTTGTTTAGTATGATCAATAGTATTATTATCAAGAATAGGATTCCAGTTCCTATAGTTAAAGCTGTGTTACCAGGTGCGACCATTCCTCCAACTACTGTAGCCCAGAAGCTGAAAAATACAATGGCTCCAAAACAGAACCCAGTTACTGGCCCACCATATTTAGCACAGAAATGTACTACATCAATGGAGTTCCTGGCTCCGAGTTCAGCTTTCCTGGTGATATCACCGTGAATAGCTACGGGAATTCCACCACCAAATGGATATTGCTGGTATTCCCTTTCTGCACCGTAGTGAACGTCACCTGTTGATGAACCTATAGCACCTATAGTTATTCCCCAGAGTACTGCTAAAAATGGCAATGCAAATGGGTGTCCAAATCCTTGAACTGGTAAGGTCATTAAGTATGATAATCCTACTATTGAGAATGTAACTATGAATCCGTGGCCAGCTATTGGTCCTAAGTGAGAATAGATCACATCCATGAATACTGGTTGTCCAAATTGTGCTTGACTGACAGTTCTTCCCAGATATGATGTAGTTGCAAATACCGCATGAACCAATGCTGCTATGGCTGCTCCTCCTGCTATTGACATTATGACTGGTAGGTTTAGGGCGCTTATGAATACAAATGCAACAGAACCTGCTATACCTGCCAGAGTACCCATTTGTACTGGTTCTCCGGAAATAGCCTTGTTAAATATCCTGTGCATATTACCCATCTGGGGTGCTAGCTGAACCTGTGAGTTTGGGTTACTCATGGACCCAACATCTGATTCAAGGTCTTCAGCAGCTCCTGCAATAGTTGCAGCTGCTCCCATTAATGCTGCGACACCTAATCCTGCTATTACAGCGTCTACCATATAATTTCCTCCTTATTTTTTAAATAAAATAAAAAAAATAGGTGTTTGCGTAACACCTATTTATTTGGCTGGTGAGATAAGAGCTCTTTCACCGGCTGGTTCGAATTCTCTTAATGCACCTTTAGCAAACTGAGCACGTATTTCAGCAAAGTCGAATGTTAGGTTTTTGTCTGCAAATGCTATTTTAACCAGTGGGTTAAGTGCAAATGCGTCTGCTCGTGCAGAGTGTGCTGCCTGGGATATACCTGCGTATTCACCCTGGTGACCCACGTTCATTGCGTAGTTTGGATAGTTAGCTCCTCTTAGTTCAGTTGGTAATCCTTCGTCTCCTCTAATTGAGAACACGTTGGAGGCACCACACTGGTCCTGAAGGTCGTAACCATAGAATCCAAGTCTGCTGTGCTGTTCCTTGTGCAGGTACATAGAGAGGTACCATCCGCTTAGACCAGTCTGAGCGTTTCCAGTAGCAAATGCGGTTGAACAACCAGATGCAGCTGCTACGATGGATGCCCTCTGTGATCCACCAAATATGGTTTCAAGTAGTGCGGGGTAGTCTTCAAACTGTTCCAGTGCGTAGAAGTTTACTTCAGAAGCAACGTCTAGGACTGTGTCCATGGTGTTTGGTGCTTCGGTCATTCCACCATATTTGTCTTCTACGTATTCTTTACCGTAGTAGGTGAAGTCGTCAAGCACGTTGTCAGTGTAGGCAGCGGTTGCATACTGAGTGAAACCAACACCACCAGACATGTAAGAACCGAGCCAGATCTGGTCGTAGAGCATAGCTCCTGCGGCCACAACATCTAAGGTCTGCCTTACTGGGTCGTCTGGGTATTTTCTTGGGGTCTGAACTATGTCAGCCAGGAATCCAAATGCTAATCCACCTGGTTCGTTTTCTCCCCTTGCCCTTCGGACAGGGAGGTAAGTACCCATGTGAATAACTTCTGCGTGTTTTGCAGCGTATGCGAAGTCACCAGTTGCGGCTTCTCCTGCTGCCTGTTTGTATGCAGAAATCATGGACATACCAATCTGCATAGCAGACCATCGTGAGGTGGTACCACCATCACAGGTTCGGGATACTATGGTTGGTATCCTGACTATCTGCCAGATTCCGTCTCCTACTTCGTTTTTAAGTACTTCAGCCTGATCAGCTGGGAACTCTTTGTTTATGTCTAATACGTATGCAGGGTCTATTTCGTCAGCTACTTCATCGTTACCAGTAAAGACTTTAACATAACTGTCAGCCACCAGTAATGGGTGGGTTTCCACCATGTGCTCCTGTACAACTGCTGCACCAGGCATTGCGTGGTTTACAGTTTCCAGGTAGTGAGTGATGGTTTCAGGGCTAACTTCTTTACCTAACCTTTTTTCTATAACGGTGTGTGCTGTGTTTAATCCTACAATAACAGTTCTTCTTATGTCGTCCCACATCTGCTGCATAGCGGCGTTGTTTACAAAGTGTAAATCGTCACCTTCTACAAAAGTGTCAGTGGTGGACACTTGGTAAGGCATAAGTACTCTCTGACCTAATGGAGTACCTACATCTGGGTCGTATTGTGGAATTCCTCTTTCAGCTGCTACCTTTTTACCAGCTTCTACAAACTCTGTTTTTCTTTCGGATTGTTTCCAACCACCGAATTTGTAGAAAGAGGTTTTTTTATCGGCTGGATCTTCTTTGAATGCTTTTTTAAGTGCATCTATAAACATTTTTTCTGCCATTTTTCCACCTCCTGATTATTCGGGTTTGAACCCACCTTGTGATCGTAGTACGTGTATTCTCTGTAGTACTTCCACTGCGTCAGTGTCATCACGATAGGCTTCATTATCTTTTCTGTATATTGTGGTTCTTGCTTTAAGGGTTTCTTCATCTAATGGTTCACCCAGGTTAACTGGTTCGTCCAGTTCGTCACCAATCTGGTTTTTGACAGCTTCTACGTTACCAGTGTCTTTGTTTAAGACCAGTCTTCTCAGCATGTCAAACATCATACCGTCTTCGTCTAGTCTTACAGCGTGACCGTGTACTGTTTTACCCCTTATACCTGTTCTGGCTGGGTCAAACCATTCGCCTTCCAGTAATTCTTTGGAGTATTTTTCAAGGTCTCTTTCTCTGGTTTCGATAATCTGTCTTCCAGATAGTGTACCTGCGTCTGCACCTCTGAATCTCCAGAGGTATGCTCTGGATCTCATGAATGGTTGTGCTGGAGCGTTGTACATGGAATCCGTAAACTGTATGTATCGGACTCTGTCACCTGCTTTTGCACCATCCAGTGGTACTACAGTTTCTCTTATGATATCATCTGGTTCATCGATTTCTTCTAGTGGTGGGTGTACGCTGGGGTACTCTTCACCTGGGGCTCGGTGACCTAATATCTTAACTACATCTTCGTCGGAAATCTCCCTTAACTTTTCAAGTTCTACATCAGGGTTGCTCATTCTCCTACGGTTTTCAGCAACCTGACTTGTTCCTGGATAGAATTGTGCCATAAATCATGCACCTCCTAATGCTAATCTTACCTTTTTTATTATTTCATCCAACTTTTCCTGGGGAGCGGTTTCTCCTCTAATAATTCCGCTTATAATATCCACGATTTCACCTTGTGTTTTTGGTTCCTCGGGCATTACAGCTTTGGTTTTAACACCAATTTGTGCAAAATCTTCAAAATCTACAGGATATTCGCATATCACTATACATGGCCTGTTTACTTTACGTAAAATTAAGCGGGCCTTGTATACTATATGATGTTTCACTCCTCCCAAATGAACTACCAAAAGACGAAATCTTTTAATCTGTTCAACCTCTTTTGGAGTTAATCCAAAAAGGCTTCCCATTCCTGCTGTTGGAGCATCTGAGGGAACTCCGGCACCTGCATTCAATACTAAAGTGCTGGTAAATATGTTAGCTTCCCGTAGTGCAAATGTGATTTCACATACTGGTTTAGTTATGTGCCTCCTTCCAGGAGACATGGCTATTGCCAAAACATCGTTTCCACACTCTGCAAAAGTACCTCTCTGGGCGATTCCTCCTCCTTCACCCATACCCATTGCTTCTCTGCAATCTACTACGTGAGTGGTTTTGCCGATCATTTTTGGTTCTCTTTTTTAATTATTGTGGCTCTTTCACTGAGCTGTGCGTTTTGATCAGTTAAACCAACCACATCATCAGACATTTCATCTAAGGTATCACCGTATTTAATTCCATCTGAAACAGTTTTCTGCTTCCTTATAAATGTTCCAACATGTACGTTGAAACCAAAGGGCAGGTTTGAGTCACAAATAGTCTTAATTTCATCGATGATTTCCTCATCTTCAATTTCCATGAGAACTCGGCCGGTTTGAACCTGTAAATCGATTTCTTCACCTTTTATTATGATTTTTCTGCGTTCGGGATTTATTTCTTCAGAAGGAAGTCTTTGTCCTTGTATAACAATTTTGTTAATGCCTTCAACCATTTCCAGATCGTTTAGCAATCTTTCAGTGGTATTAGCGCTTAATAATCTGTGCGGAAATATTTCAATGTCCATTTACTATTTTACCCCCAAGGTTGGAAATATTGATTATATCTGGTTTTTAATCTCTGCTGCAGCTTCGACCACGTATTTGAGTGGTTCTCGGAATTCGTCGACTTGGCTGTACACTTCTTTTATTAATCCGGAGGTTGATTCAGGGGAGAACATTTGAGTACCGGCATCTAATGACATAGCTGCTGCCACTGGTGGTATTGCAAATCCTTTACTGTGTCTTGTAACGATGTGGTTTCCGTTGAATATACCAGGACCTCCACCACCGTAAATTGAGTGGCTAAAGAAGGAGAATCCTACTGCTACACCTTCTGCTCTACCGAAGTCTACGCTTGGCAGTCCAGTTTCAAATTCAAGTATATCGTTGTAGTACAAGATTGTTGATGAAACACCTTGTGCAGCTCTTGCAGCTCCTTGGTTTACCATGGTTGCTGCTTGTAGACCAGCTGCCGCGTATGCGTTCCATTTTGCTAGGTCGTCAGTTCCGTAGACGTTGAATCCATTCAGTTCTTTTTCAACACCTATTACTTTATCTTCGCTGGCTCTTTCTATCATACTTTCAATGACTGTTCCTACAGTACCGTTACCATTTTCTTTAACTAAGTCCAGTACCATGTTGTCGGCGTTCATTCCCTGGTATGCTAATCCTAAAAGGTGCATCCTTTCGAATTTACCTACTGCGTCACCCATTTCAAACATTGCAGATTGTTCTAAAATGCTGGATAGAGCGGTTGTTTGTAGTGTGTTTTTCAAGGTTGTGGCTACAACGTGGTTTACCATGATGTTTCTCAGTGCATAACCAGGTCCTTCTAATTTCTGAGGCAGGTCAAGCATTGTTGCACAGTTACCACCTAGATATTCTACAGATTGTGGGTATCTACCGAGGATGGCTGCTTTAACCATGTTTGCATCATACATGTCCACGTCACATATTTCTAGTATGGCTTGGACAAATGCTGAAGCAGTAACTAATGTAGTTGCTGAATATTCTGCTGCTGATTCAAATCTGGCTGTTGGTAACTGTACCAGCACCCTTTTTCCACCAGCTAATAGTTCAACGTTTGTGTCGTCACCGTCTTCAACCTGTATCATTTCTTTTGCTTTTTCTGCAATGGCTTCTGCATTTCCTTTAATGTCTATGTCGATTTCTCTGCCCATAATTTTATTTGCGGGCCCACCGACTTTTGCAGTAGCTAAGGCGTTTTGTATACCTTCTAAGTTGAGAGCAACTGTCCTTTTAATTCCCTGTACGATTTTTTTAATCGCGGGGTTTCTGAGTGGACTAAGTGCTTCGATTGGTATATCTGATTCAACAAGATTGCCTCTAGCGTCGTACAAGTCGATCTTATCTTCAAACTTTGCCATTTTTTCCCTCCTACGAATTCTTGTACATCATTTTCTTATGTATCGTCTAATAAGCAGGGATAATCTGCTTAAAATGGTTTTTTGATCTAAACGATACAATTTTTGATATACGAATCTCCATTTAATGACTTATATGATATGTAACTTTCTTTTAGATTCAAGTAGAAAGATTTATATGGAATAATCCAGTAAAATGAAATTGTATTTAAAAGATTTTTTTCTTCTAATTAATGTTTAAATTACTTGTTTTAAAGTAAAAGTAGATAACATGCAAATAATAGCAGATGTAGGCGGTATACCCGGCAAAGACTGCAGAGGATTCTGTAAATATTGTTATTTTAGGAAAGTCACCGACGGAGATCCCTTTGGGTGTAAACTGTGTAATCCCGGGACTGTAGGATGTGAACACTGCGGCACCGGAGTACGGGAAACTACCAACAACTTCATACCTCCCTTCATGGTGGTTGGATCAGTCCAAAATACCTTGATGATGGGCGGATTCAGAGACCAGAACCTGAAAGTAAACATAAGCGGAGGGGGAGATGTAAGCTGTTATCCAAATCTACTAGAGATTTCATCTGCATTTAAAGACCAGAGCCTTCCCATTCACCTGGGATATACCAGCGGCAAAGGTATCGATGATGCAAAGATAGCTGAAGATTTGATATCACTGGGCGTGGAGGAAGTGACCTTTACTGTTTTTTCAACTGACACACTGTTGAGAAAAACATGGATGGGTGATAAAAATCCCGAAGAATCCCTGAAAGCCCTTAAAATATTCAGTGAAAACTGTGATGTCCATGCCGCAGCAGTTATAGTTCCCGGGGCAAATGATGGTGATGTATTATTTAAAACTGCAAGCGATCTGGAAGATTGGGGTGCTAAAGCATTAATACTAATGAGATTTGCTAATCTAGAAAACCAAGGGCTTATTTTAGGTAATGAACCCATCATAGAGGGTCAAAAAACCCAATCCCTGGAAGAATTCGAAGACCTTGTAAAGCAAGTAAATAATGAATTCAATCTCCGGGTAACAGGGACACCACTCTGTGATCCTGAAAATGATACTCCATTTGCCATCAGTAAAAAGAAAAATCAGAAATACCTGGATATATTATCTGATGTAACCTCTGAAGCAACCATATTAACCAGTAAAGTAGCCGCTCCATACATCGAGAAAATTATTCTCAGTATAGGTGCTGAAGAGCTGGTAAATGTTGTAGCTGCAAATAAAGATATTGGCTGTTTAATAACCCAGAAAGATCTGGAAGAGATAGATCTTAAGGATTTAAAGGAAACAGTGATGATCCCTGGACGTGCTTTCGTGCATGACCATAAGGCAGAGGAAGTTTTAAGCAGGGATGGTGTGGATAGAATAGTTGCCAGGGGCCCGGACAAACTCTCTGTCGATGGAGAGATGAGCGGCACATTATCCCGTGAAGATGTACTAAAAACAGAGTTAATTGCTTTTCAGGATTTAATTGAGGCTATAAATTTCTTCGGGGTAAGGAAGTAAAGTTCTTAAATTTCTAAATAACATCCCGTTTTACATGATCTAAAGGATATTGGCATTTTATTTTTAATTTCATGGATTTCACTACAGTGACAGGGCACTACCAGGGGTATTCCTTCTAAAATATCGATACTTGAATTATGGAAGCCTCCCATCACCGCATAAATGTCCCCGAGTTCCCGGGATTTTTGGATGATAATTTCAAGTCCGGGATGAGCGCACCCAGTAAGGATGATGTTTCCTTTTTTTGAAATCAACACTAAAGATTGCTCTTTGATTTTTTCTCCTAGCTCTCCAGTAGTGTAAACATCCTCATGGATCTTTTTAATCCCTGAAACCTCTGTAACATGTGCCTGATTTTTAATTTCGGTTTTGAGATTTTCTGATGCTGATTCAGGGATATAGACATCAGGATTCCTTGTACAGTTTAGTATATGGTTTAAGCCACCTATGTGATCCCAGTGTGGGTGAGATATAACAACTGTATCAATTTCTTCCGGGTTGATACCGGCAGTTTTCATATTATTTAGTAGGGTAAACCCGTTCCAGCCAGTGTCAAAGAGAATTTTCTTGTCATTTATTTCTATGAAGCATGACAATCCCCATCCTGTTTTAAAATTGTCCAACGCTTTATTATCATATAGAATTTGAAGTTTCATTTTGGATCACTAAGGTCATTTTTAATCATTATATACGTTTAGAACTATTTCCTCAAGACTTTTACCCTTTGGAATTAACACGTCAATCAACTTATTATTCAAGGCAAACATCGGGCCTTCATGAACCTCGTTACTTATCAGAACATCAACTTTCTCTTTTCCTAAAAATTTAACAGTTTCAATTCCCTTCTTCTTTTCCAATCTGTTCCCTGGGTTTTTTTTAATTAATATATCTGTTATTTTACCATCAGCCACATCAGCAAATAAGATATAGGGTGCCCTGGCAAAATGTTCAGAAACCTTGGATTGTAAAGCTTTCCTGTTTTCCACGGGTACTGCTACCCTTAATTTTTCTTTTTTATAGGGTTCTATTTGAACTGTCAAAGTATCCAAGTTATGAATCTCATTTTTAACAGAATTTATAACTTCCTTTGTAATTTCAGATGCTTTTTTAACTGGCAATCCTTTTTCAGTTTCTAAATGCAGTTCAGCTAGTACAACCGGTCCTGATCTCCTAATTTTAATATCATGAATGCCTTTTACTCCATTAACACCTTTAGAAATGGATTTTATTTTATTAATTTGTTCGGGATCCATACTGGCATCTAAAAGGACAAGAACATCATCTTTAGCCAATTTTAATCCTATATAAACAATTAAAAATGCTATTAAAATTCCTGAAATCCCTTCAATACTTAAAAAACCCATATATGACGATAATATACCGATGAATACAACCAACGATGAAAAAATATCAATAAAGCTGTGTTTTCCGTCATTTATTAATGCCTGAGAGTCAATTTTTCTTCCAACTTCCTCCTTGTACCTAGCCAGTAAAAATGAAACCAACACAGAAATGGCAGCTACAAAAAGACTTATTAATGGAATTTCAATTACTTTTGGGTTAATAAATGCGTTAAAAGATTCTAAAGCTATTTCTATACCAGTTACTATTATTATGGCCGATACTATTAAAGAAACAAAAGATTCTATCTTATAATAACCGTAGGGAAACATTTCATCTGCTTTACGCTGGGAAAGTCTAAGTCCGATGAATACAGCCACAGATGCGATTATATCCGAAAATGAATGAAAAGAATCAGCAATTAAAGCAATACTCCCCGACAATATGCCAATTATCCCTTTAAGGATAGCCAATACCAAGTTTGTTAAGCTGGAATATATGGCGGCTTTCTCTCCCTTCCTTAAATTCATTCGTGTTTTATCATCCATTGAAACTACCAGATTTTATTATTCTTTAATAGTGATTTGTCTGCTGGATTCCTGAGTTTTATTATATCTACCTAAAATAATATTTATTGTTATTTTACTATTTAAAGGATGGAAATTTCATTTAAAGTTAAATACTCCCCTATTTCTCAGTAAAATCATTGTTTAATCATGTTTGTGATATTCGTTTTCCAGTAATAAAAATTTAAAAGATTAGAGTTATAATGATTTAATATACAGCAATAATTGAAAGACTTTCTTATTAATTGAAAGTTATAAATCTCAAAGATGAAACATTTATTTTATTCTTCTATGACCTTGATTGCTTCATTTGGACATACATCCACACATACTTCACATAAACTGCATTGATCCCTGTTCTGGATGGTTATTTGGTCTCCCTTGATGGTAAAGATTTCCATCGGGCAGACTTCTACACATTCAGCACAGTCTACAGCTTCACATCTATCGTAGACTATCGTTATTTCAGCCATAAGTATCCCCTTAATCAAATTTCATTTATCTTGTCTCATTTTCAACATTGAGATAATTATGGGCTTATCTATATTTGCCTTCCTCCGCCCATTCCCTCTCTTCTTCCAGGACCTCTACCACCGGCCATTGATCCTCCAAAGCCGGATGATGTTATTTCATCCAATTTATTTTCTGTGAAAAGTTTCAAATTATCTTTAACAGTGCCAGATTGTAGTTTATACATTTTGATCCCTATTTGTTTAAATAAATTGAATGCATTTGGACCAACTGCATCGGAAATTAAAGCATCCACATTTTTATTGCCAATAAATTGGGCTGCTGAAATTCCTGCTCCCCTTTCATTTTTTGTTGGATTTTCAATTGTTGATATTTCTTTAATGTCTCCCTTTTCCAGATCTGCAACAAAAAAATAGGGACATCTTGCAAATACAGGACTCACCTCGGAATCTAAGTTATTTCCATTGGATGTAATTGCTATTTTCATAAAATCACTCCTTTTTTATTATTTTTTCTATTTTATCTACAATATCTAACATTTTAACTGAAATTTCTGCCTCGGGTTCTTTAATTACCATGGGGGTTCCATTATCAGAAGACTTTGGTGTGTTGAAATCCAAGGGTAGTCTACCCAGAAAGTTGATACCCATCTTATCTGCAATTTGAACTCCCCCATCTTTACCAAATATATGTACTTCATTTTCACAATGAGGACAGATGAAACCAGACATATTCTCAACAATTCCAATTATTGGAATATTCAGATTCTTTACCAGGTTAACACTTTTTTCCACATCCTCTTGCACCACTGATTGGGGCGTGGTAACAAATACAACTCCATCTAATGATGGAATGCTCTGTAAAATTGTTAAGGGTATATCTCCTGTACCAGGAGGGTTATCAATAATCATTATATCCAGATCATCCCAGTTAATCTCTGCAAGGAATTGTTTTACTGCACCGGTTTGAGCAGGACCTCTCCAGATAACAGGGGCCTCTTGAGAGGGTAATAAAAAATCTATTGACATCACCTTTATTCCGTCCTTAGTTTCAATCGGAATTAAACCCTCTTTATCAAATTTTAAATTTTTTCCTTCAACCCCAAACATTTTAGGTACATTGGGGCCGTGAATATCGGCATCCAGGATACCTGTTTTGTAACCCTTTTTTGCAAATGCTGCGGCAATGTTGACTGATACAGTTGATTTACCAACACCTCCTTTTCCACTCATAACCGCGATTTTATATCTGATTTTACTCATTCTCTTTATAATTTCCATTTCTTGCTTCATCAAAGCCAGTTTTTGTTCCTGATCTTCCTGCACTTTTATCATTTTTCTTCCCTTGGACTAATCTAAAACATCCCTAATAATTAATTCAAAAATAAACCAAATTTTTCTCATGATTTTTCATCACAGGAGTTTTCATCTGCAAATTTAAGGTTTCCCCTTCTCCACTCACTTAAAGTATCTTTTACTATCCCTGATGCACCTGAAAATACTTCTATTTCACTGTCACGTAACATGTGCACAGCTTTTGAGCCTAAATTTCCACATATAAGTATATCTGCACCTGAATCAAGTATTATTTCTGCTGGTGTCTTAGAACCGCCTTTATGTTTGCCATGAGTTTCTATTACATTTACATCTTTAATTTCACCATCATCGTATTTAATGAAGGTAAAATAGGGGGTTTTTCCAAAGTGCACAGAGATATCTGCTAGTAAACCTCTCTTGTCCAGTGTTGGTACGCATATTAAAGTGATTTCCATCATCTCCTTCTTTCTATTAATCTGCTCCACATAATGGTGCATCGCACTGGGGACATTTTGTATTCCTGCATGGGACTCCGGGGGTTTTTTCTGTTTCATATCCGCAATTTGTACATTTACATACTCTTGGTGGACCGGCACCTAATCCACCCCCACCATATCCTCTTCTTCTTCCCATTTCGGGCTGTCCAGCTGGCCTTTGAATTTCCTCATCAACAGTTACCAGTGAAATTTCTTCAGAATCACAGTTGGGGCACTTTTCATATTCTTTTTTGGGGTTAAACCATTCGAATCCACAATTTTTACATCGATATCGTTTCTTATCTACCATGTAATTTCCTCCTTTAATTTCGATAATTTTGCCTTCAATAAGAGCGTTAGCTATTTTTCCCCTGGCTGAATTCAAAATTCTATGAAATGTGGGCTGTGATACATCCATTATCTCAGCAGCTTTATGTTGCTTGATATTTTGGTAATCTCTAAGCCGGATTGCTTCAAATTCGTCTAAAGCTATTTCAATTGAAATTGGTTGGGCCGCAGATTCTCCATAGTTTTCTGAATTAGGGTTGAAACATCTTATTTGAGGCTCTTGGAATATTCTTCTAAACCTTTTTGGTCTTACCATGTTATGAATATATATTCATAACCATTATATAAATGTATGTGTAGTATCTCCATAATATAATTGGAAAAACAGAAAACACCAGAAAACCTTTCGGAAAGTATTATTGTATCAACAAAATTTCCCTAAAATGTAATACCATTCCTAAACATACCCATATGTAAAACCATAAAATAAGACTGATTCTCAAGAATGATAATTTTTATTTATAATCACAAAGGATCTATTCATATATTAATATTAAGACAATAAAAAAACCTAAATTATTTAAGCCATGCTTGCTTTAAAAAAACTCTAACGATAATTGGTTTCAAAATTTTTGAAAGATTATAGAAAGTGAAAAGATGGATAACAATACAAAAACCGAAAAATTAATCCCATTTTCAGAGGTGACCAAATTTCACGGCCATATATGCCCAGGAACTGCCATAGGATATCGTGCAGGAGAAATAGCAATTAAAAAACTTAGTTCCCCAAGGGCAGTGGATGAAGAGTTTTTAGCTATCGTGGAAAACGACAGTTGTAGTGTTGATGCTATACAAGTCGTTACTGGATGTACTTTCGGTAAAGGAAACCTGATATTCAAGGATCATGGAAAACATGTGTACACTTTCATAAACAGGGATACAGGGGAAGCTTTACGCCTTTCTTTAAATATCCCAATTGATGAAGTGAACCCTGAATTTGCTGAATTAAGGAAAAAAGCGTTTATTGGAACAGCCAGTGATGAAGAAAAAGAGGAATTTGAAAATCAGAGAGATAAAACATCTTATGATATTTTAGACATGCCGGATGATGAATTGTTTAAAATTGAACATGTGAAAATTGAGATTCCTGAAGAAGCACGGATATTCCAGTCTATTAAATGTGCTAAATGCGGAGAATTAGTTGCAGAACACCGGGCCCGGGTAAAAAACGGTGAATTTGTGTGCATTCCTTGTTTTGATGACTATTCCAGGACATAAATTTCCTTTTTCTATTTTTATCAAATATAATTTATTTTAAATGTATTCAACACTTTATCAGGTGGTTATTTTAAATATTTAAGCTTAAGATCTGGAATTTGTTGATTAGTGAATTTATTAATAGATGGGGTATTACAGATAAATATAACAAGCTATAAAATGAGTTTATATGTTGAATTGTGCTCTATGCCTGGAAAAAGAATGTTACAATGGGAAAGATTGTTTAAAACTGAAAGAGGAGATTAAAAAACTTTACCAAAAAAATGAAATTTCTTTAATTAAAACTGCTACCTCTATAGAAACTAAATATTACATGAAGAAAACACGTATAGAGGAAATAATTCTTTTTTCTAAAAGGATGGATTATAAAAAATTAGGACTGGCTTTCTGCCTTGGCTTAGAAAAAGAAGCCCGGGAAATCTATTCTATATTTAAAGAACATTTCAAGGTATATTCAGCCTGCTGCAAAATCTGCGGGATTGATAAAACCGAGTTTAAACTAGATAAAATTGACAAAAGCCGTTATGAAGCTATGTGCAATCCCATTGGTCAAGCAACATTTCTCAACCAGAAAAAAACAGACCTAAATATCATAATTGGTCTTTGTATAGGCCATGATATATTATTCTCAAACCATTCAAAGGCACCCGTAACCACCCTGGCTGTAAAAGACAGAGTACTTGCCCATAATCCCCTTGGAGCAATCTATTCTCATTACTACCTGAATAAAATCTCTAATAAATGAAAGGATATTTATCATGCGAATTTGAATTTATATCGAATTGGGTAGGCAAAAATATCCCCTCAATTATTCCCAAACCTAGAATAAACCTTTAATTATAGGCATTAGAGTTTTAAATTTATTTTACCATGGTTTGAAGGCTTGTATCAATAATCACATCGAAGTCTAACTTTTCCTCCCAACCAGCATCCTTGAAAATATTCATGAAACATACACCTATAATTTTAGGCTTCTGTTCTCCTGATAATTCCTGGATCATGTTATCCACTTCCTCTGGGGCACATCCAAATTTAGGCATGGCCAATCCCCCCAGTACAACAACTACATCAGGATTCTGTGGATCAGCATTCTCATCAACTACGCTGAATCCAATATTTGGCAGCATTTTTATTTGTTTAGCATTATTTATATCTACTTTTGGCACATAAATTAAGTCAAAATCCTTATCTCTGATTGTGTAAGATAGCAATTCTATAAATGGTGTGCATACAGCCACAGAACCAGTGAAAACTACCTTTGAATTCTTTTCCATATCCTTTATACTTTCTCTAAAACTACCTGTTAATCCTATAATTCCAGTTTTATTTTCCATTTCTTCACCCCTGCATCCTTAGGATGATTATCTTTTAGAATCACATACCTAAAAATCTGATGATCCAAAATAATCAAAAAACTAATTAGTAATATATATTCATAATAATAACGGTGATATCATGGAAAACGAAATTATAGCTGCCATAATGGCTTCTACATCAGAGGTGGATTTAATGTCCAATGATCGAATAGAAGCACTTACAAAAGGACATGGGATGTTAAATATAGCTGCAATTTGTGCAGCCAATTCAATTACCGAGGATGTCCTGAAAGGAATTGAAATGAGGTTGACTGATGAAAACAAGCAATATCTACCCATGGATGATGTGCTTAAAAAGGCCATAGATTCTGCAAAACTTGCTGGTGCTGATGGTGCTAACGCAGCTTTGATAAGTGCAACTTTATGTTATCTAGCTGGTTCGAATGCACAAGCGGGTGTTCCTGCAGGAAACAGGAAATTAGGGGCAATGGCCCGGATGAATGCGGGAGTTGACCGGTGCGGAGTATTGGCCATACCCACCGCCAAATCTAACAACAAAATATCTGGTTACGCTGCTGTAAAAGCAATATATGATGATATCTTTGCTGGCAAATTAACCAAAATTGACGGCAGTATCGTACCACTGGGAGTAGGAGGCGGACCACTATATGGCCATGGTTCACTAGGTGAAGATTATGGTTTCCCTGATCTTGCTAAAAATGGAGCAGCATCCGGGACAAAGGGAATGTTAACTGCATATGCTAATGTAGGAATGCCACCTAGCCCTATTTCAGCTGCGATATTTGGTGTTGCAGCTATTTTAGAAATTGTTCACCCTGATTCAGAAGTAAGTGAAAATTATGGTGAACTTTTTGTTGCTAACAGTGCCTATGTAGCTGGATTGGGAGCTGTTGAGGCGGCCGGACTTCCTGAAAAACTTCACATCAGGGGAACTGGTGAGGAATACGACACCGCAAAGTTGGTGGGCGACTTAGGGGTGATTTTGAAGGACATAGGAGGACCAACAGTTATTGGGATGATGGTTTTCGAAGAATTATTGGCTGCATTTGAGGAATCCCTTGCAATTGGAGCTGGTTTTTCAGGCGGACCTTTACAACCCCCATTAGGCCATATGTCAGCTGATACCGTGCTGGCCATGAAGTTACTCATAGAAAACGAAGGAGATCTGGAAAAGGTTGCAGATAAAATACGGGAGGTCAAAGAACAGTTCTGGCTGGAACCAGAAGTGGCAATGATAGCCACCAACACCATATCCAGAAAAGCAGAACAGGTACAAAGAGGACCAATTACCAGGGTATGCATACTGGCCACCGATGGCGCACGGGCAAAAGGAGTATATGATCGTGCTAAATTTGCCTACGAACAGCTGGAAGCAGGTAAAGAACTGGATGAAGTAGTCCGAATGCTGGATGATGAAAAATTAAACGACGTGGAAACAGCCTGCAGTAATCTTTTAAGCGGTATGACAGGGAAAGACATAAAAATTAAGGTCACAAAATTTGCAGGATGCGCCAGAAGAAAACCAACCGAATTCTTAATGAAGTACTGCGGATTCGACACCGATGCAGATCTAGAAATAACTATAGATGGAGAAAAAGTAATTTTCGAAGGACTGTCCCACAAGGTAATACCTGACGCTGTTTTAAATAAAAAGAAAGACATCTTAGAGGCCATACCTTTAGCTGCAGTTCCTATTGTTGAGTTACAGCTTTCCGGACATAGTATAATTAATGTACTTGTACCCGCTGCAGTAGCTGGAGCAATGGGGAAATTATCCGTTGATGATATCGGTGCCAAAGTTATTTCTGGAGCATATATATCCTCAGCAATACCAGGGGGAAGTCCCAGAGCAAAAGAAGTTGCAAAACGTGCCCAAAGAATTATGTCCGAGTTATGAATAGTAGGGTGGAAAATGCTACTCATGACTACCATTGATGACCTGCCACCAGAAAGTCTGTCACATGTTATCAACAGGACACTGGAAAAAGGTGCAAAAAACATTCATATTTTAAATGCAATCACTAAGAAGGGGAGGATGGAACATATCGTCTTAGTGGATACGGATGAAAACTACTTAGATGATATTTGCTCTCTCCTTGCCCTGGAATTCGGCACATTAGGGATTAAAACATTTAAATATGAACATGTGAAGTTTCCTTTTGAAACCAGCAGTAAAAAAGTGATGTTACAAGCAGATGGTGTACATTTGGAGATGGAAATAAGGGTGAAATTTGTAAAGAAGGGCGAAGAAATAATTTCCCTAAAGGCGGAGTATGATGATCTGGAATCCATGATAGTTGAACTCAATTCAAGGGGCATAGATATTCCATTCTCAAAACTCAAGACCTTAGTAGAAGCTGAAGCCTATAAAAATGTACTAGAAGATAAAAAAATCTCTATTAAAGTCAATTAACAAATGAACCCATTATTAATTTTTTTTCTCTTTTTTATTTTTATTAAATTTATAAATATTATGAATATATATTCTTAATTATGAATTCTATCTGATGATTTTTAGTGGAATTTATTTACATTTTATGGAGTTATAAGATGAAAGTAGCAATTATGACAGATGAAATAGGATTAAATTCCAATGTAAGTAGAGTATTTGGAAGAAGTCCCTACATAACAATAATAGATTTAGAAAACAACCAAATTGAGAATGAAACCACTATCGAAAACCCGGCAAAATTTGAAAAAGGAGCAGGAAATTTGTTAGCAGATTTCCTGGTAAACAATGGGATTGATGCAATAATTTCTGGAGAAATGGGGCCTATAGCCTTCTATATTTTACAAAATGCAGGGATCACAGTCTATAAAGCATCTCCTTTAAACACCCAAAAAAATCTAAACCTCCTTAATGAAGGCAAATTAAAAGAAGTAACCACAATTTCATCGGGATATCCTTAAAAAAAATAAAAAAAGGAGGGATAAGTGAAATATTTCTGAAATTCTTAACCTACTTCTTAAGCATCTTCTTTTTCTCAGTTGAAGTTAATTCTTCCACAATCTCATGAGGGAGTCCTGTTTTAAGTATTTTGCCACCTCTCATGAGTGAAGCACGGTCACATACATCTAATACAAAATCCATGTCATGGCTGATGATTAGGAAAGTCTGATTCAGTTCTTTTCTTGCTTTTCTTATTGAATCTGTGACTTGTACACGGGTAATGGGGTCCATTGTTCCTGTTGGTTCATCCAGGATTACGATGTTGGGTTCTTTAATTAATACCTGGGCTATGGCTACTCTGTGTCGTTCTCCTCCACTGAGTTCGTCTGGATATTTTTTTAATAAAGTTTCTGCGTAATCTTCCTCGAAGCCCACTGCTTTAAGTACATATATGGCCTTCATCTGTGCGAATTCTGCGGGTAGTTCCAGGCTGATTGCTTCTGTAAGGTTAACCAGCACATTTCTATGGGGGTACAAACTATATTCCTGATGCAATATACCCAGATACGGCTTAAC
>DACB01000010.1 GCA_002494495.1 Methanobacterium sp. UBA294 | reverse complement strand
ATGACACTCCGTTATTATAATAATCTTTTCCGTCGGTAGACCCTTGGGTTGGAGCGCTATTATGGCCCCACCAGTTATGTGTTGCATCTGATGTTCCTCCACCATTATTAATAAGTGTCTAGTGTGTAACTCCGACATACATATTTTTATATATCACTTTCAACATAAAAATACTCATGAAACGCGAAGATATCTTAAACGACGAGAGGGTTCAAGATTTTATCGATGAAAGGGATTTATCTGAAGGTTCAATCAGAAATATGGTCACCGCATTAAATAAATATTGCGGATTGCATAAAATGACACCCACAGAGTTGATAGATGAAGCTAGAGAAGACCAAAGGAATATTGAATATGTAACTGACCGTCGAATAAAGAAAAAACTTACTAGATTCAGGCGATTGATGCTAAAAGAGGGTGCTAGGGCTACATACGCTCGGACAATAATGCAGCTCATTCGAGGTTTCTATGGTGAATATGAAGTTGTTTTACCTAAAGTATCCATGAAAAAATTTCCTGTTCATCGGAAAAAGGAAGATGAAATACCTGACAAATATGAGATTAGAAAGGCAATTAAGAATGCTAACTTACAAATGACTGCCATCATCCTTTTAAAAGCATCTTCAGGCATGGACTCAGTGACTCTTAGGTATCTTACCTACAATAACTTCTATGAGGCCTTGGAAGAGGAATTGATAGAATTAGGAAAAACAGTTAATGATCCTTTTGACTTTGAAGAACTCACTGAATTAACCAAAGGTGAGGACATAATAATCAACTGGACCCTTGAACGGAGTAAGGTAGGCTACTATAAACATTACACTTGTAGTACTCCAGAGACCACTAGGGCGATACTTGATTATTTGTACCAGAAACCACCAACTAGTTTAGATGCACCT
The DNA here is from genome assembly GCA_002494495.1 of Methanobacterium sp. UBA294. Classification (GTDB taxonomy): domain Archaea; phylum Methanobacteriota; class Methanobacteria; order Methanobacteriales; family Methanobacteriaceae; genus Methanobacterium_A. Next base: position 14,359 of record DACB01000010.1, on the reverse strand, counting down.
TTATTTAGGACCCGTGGCCGCCCTAATGATGTTATTGAAGATGACACACTGATTGTAAACTTTAGAACAATTAACAATAAATGCGGTTTTGGAAAGGTCGGTACATATGTAAAGTTCCATGCACATGCACTAAGAGCTTATTTTGGGACAATATTATTGCGTCATGGTATCCGGAAGGAATATGCTGATTTTATGATGGGCCATATTGTTGATGAGACTAGCAGCTCTTATTTCGTTCCCACTAAAGCAGGTGTTCGAGAGCAATATGAGAAAGTAGTTGACCATCTTGCAGTACAGGAAGTTGAAGTTACTAAAGTTGTTGATCAAACTTTAAAAGAAATGAAGGAAAAACTACTTGAATTGGAAGAAAAAGTAGGTAAGGAACAAGAATTACGTGAAAAAGCCGAGAGGGATTTAACAGCAATTACCTATGGAAGAGATCCTGAAGATCAAATATGGTAAGAATAGATAGTTTTCCTATTGCAAGGAAAATCTAAGTTAAACTCCTTGTTAAATTCATGCCACGTTCAAATATTTAATTGGTTTTGAGGTGCATACCATATCCTGCAACATCCCTATCATTTCCTTTATCGATAGATCTATGTATTAATTTATACATCAATGTATGTATATGTGCATGGATGAATTGATGTGTTTAATCATCTTTAGATGATAAACCAATTAATAAATTAACTGAACTGAACGTTCCACAAAAGCGTCAATGTTAGTGATGTCAACTAAAACCATAGGAACCATACTTGGATTATGGATGCCTATAATATCGCCAAATAATCTCACGATTGCTATTTTATCATGATCTGAAAAAGAATTCCAATTATGTCCTGTGGGCATGATAGCCAAAAATTTTTCTCCATAACTCCCAAAAGGTTTATGATAACCAACTCTTAACGAACTGCATTCTTGTTTTACTGCTTTACGGATTATAGAAATTTTAGTATTTAATGGCATGTTGTAAATTGTGTTCCTACGCTCCACAGGATCAAGACTCTGAAGATAAAGAGCTTTTCCACGTATCGTTCTAGTATTCACTCGCCTTACCTTAGGCTGACTTGATTTTGTTGTTTGGTTAGAATTAAAATTAGGTTGCATTGGAAGTTTGTAAGATGTGACTGGAATACCATTAAGCTTTTCAGCTTTATTCAGTCGTTCATAAAATTTTTTAAGTTGTGGTATCCTTGTCATTACTTGTTCGCTGACCAAATTCTCATAAATCCATATGGCATGTTTTAAGACTCTAATTTCATCATTAAATTGTTTTTTTCTTCGATAAATAATTGCTAAACGTTCATAAGGAAAACTACCAATAAAGTTCTCTTCAAGATTTTTTTCATACAAATCAATTGCCTCATCAACTTCCCCATTTCTTTCCAAATCACGAGCAATTAAATTTCTATGAACTTGATCCAATTAAAAGCCCCCGATAGTACCTACTTCAACTGATCGGTTATTTTAGAAAACTCCAAATCACTTAAAACAGGTTTCATCCCCTCAAGTGAAACTTCTTCTTTCAGATTAGCATACCTGATAGCCCCGGGTGTGGGTTCTGCCCAGTATGGTTTTTTTAATGTGTAAACTCGCAGGATCCAGATGTAAGCAGTTTTACCATTCATATAGTTCTTCACATGATCCTTAGTCCAAATATAATATTTATCTGATGGTATCCTTGTGACAGGCCTCTCCACAACCATTTCCAAGGATGCGAAGTATTTAATGAGAATTTTATCGCCTTTCTTATCTGGATGAGAGTTTGACTTGACAAAGTTTTGATATTCCTTCTGAAAACTATCTAGATAATCATTTTTTAATGCATAGCTCACGGTGGGATACAGTAAAAACTCAGTAACGTTAGTTTTGTAGTTCCTAATTAGAATCGTCTGTTTTCCTTGACCCAATGCTTCGATGGTTGCGTTCCATTCTTTAAGACATTTATGTGTGGTTTTCATAAACATTCCCCCAATTATGTAGAAGCCCACTCTTCACAAACTCGATTTGCCTGTTCTAGTACTGTTTTTACTGCTAGTTTTTCTTTGTCTGGTGGGTATCCGTATTGTCTCAGTATTTTTTTTACTGCCACTCTCATTTGTGCCTGAACACTTTCTCTTAAAGTCCAATCAATTGTTATATTGCGTTTTATAGCTTTGACTAAGTCCATGGCTATTTCTCTTAGTACATCATCACCTAAAACCTTCACTGCACTATCATTAACACCAAGAGCATCATAAAAGGCAAGTTCGTATTCAGTTAATCCTAAATCTTCTCCTCTATTTTGTGCATCTCTCATTTTCTTAGCAAGCTGTATTAATTCCTCAATGACTGCTACAGCTTCAATATTCCGATTATGGTACTGATTTATTGTTTTCTCTAACATATCGGCAAACGAACGTGCTTCAATAACATTTTTACGAGAAATGCTTTTTATTTCATCATTCAGGAGTCTTTTTAGTAGTTCAGCAGCAGTATTCTTATGTTCCATGTCCTTGACTTCTAAGAGAAACTCATCTGACAATATGGATATATCTGGTTTTTTTAGTCCCGCTAGTTCAAAGAGGTCTAAAACTTCATCTGATACTAATGCTGTGGATAGGATCTGCTGGATAGCCATATCAACATCTTCCACGTGTTCTTGTGGATCTCCTGTGACCTTTGCAATATAGTTTTTCACAGCCTTAAAGAAAGCTAAATCATCCCTTATACTCATGGCCTGAGGATGAGGAACTGCTAAAGAGAATGCTTTGGACAATTCGTTAACATATTTAAAGCAACGTTTTTTTCCATCCTCTTGACCTAAAACGAAGTCCGCACCATCACGCATAAGCTTTAATTTCTCACCAGTATTTGTTTTATAGAAACCTTTGTAATTAAATCCATGGAAAAGACCTGTGACTATTTCATATTTCTCCATCAATATGGCAACAGCTTTTTCTTGGTCGAATGCAATTTCTCCTCGCCCACCTCCTTCGGTGTACTGGGACAAAGCTTTTTTAAGTTCGGTAGCAATTCCAAGATAATCAACTATTAGTCCACCTTCCTTGTCTTTGTATACTCTGTTTACCCTAGCTATTGTCTGCATTAGTCCATGGCCTTGCATGGGTTTGTCAATGTACATAGTGTGTAAACTGGGAACATCAAAACCAGTCAACCACATATCCCTTACGATTGCTAACTTTATTGGTGAGTTGGGATCCCTGAAAGTATCTCCCAATTGCTTTCTTCGTGGCTTGTTACGTATATGCTGTTGCCAATCCAAGGGATCAGTAGCACTGCCTGTCATGACTACTTTTAAAAAGCCGGACTTGTCATCATCATTATGCCATTCTGGTTTGAGCTTAATTATCTCATTGTATAACTCGATACAGATCCTTCGACTCATACATACAACCATACCTTTACCATCTTGTTCATTGAATCTAGCTTCAAAATGTTTCACTAAATCTTTAGCTACTCGTTTGATACGGGTTTCACTTCCTACAATAGCTTCCATTCTAGCCCACTTACTCTTGAGCTTTTCCTGACTCTCCATTTCCTGACCTTCAGTAATAAAGTCAAATTGAGGGTCTATATGTGGTTTTTCCTGTTCTTTTAGGTCTAGCTTAACCAGTCGGTTCTCGTAATAGATGCGAACAGTTGCTCCATCTTCCACGGCCTGTTCAATATCATAAATATCAATATAATTACCAAAAACAGCCACTGTGTTCTTGTCTCCACGTTCAAGAGGAGTACCAGTAAAACCAATAAAAGAAGCATTAGGAAGAGCATCACGCATGTGCCTAGCAAAACCATCAATGAAATCATATTGAGAGCGATGGGCCTCATCAGCTATTACAACAATATTCCTACGTTCTGATAGGGTGGGATATTCGCTTCCTTTTTCAGGAAGGAACTTTTGTATGGTTGTAAAAACAATACCTCCACTGGCTACCTGTAGGAGTTCCTGAAGATGTTCCCTGCTATCTGCTTGTACAGGTTCCTGTCTTAAAATATTCTGCGATGCATTAAATGTACCAAATAATTGATCATCCAAGTCGTTCCTATCTGTTAAAACTACGAGTGTGGGGTTATCCATTTCTAGTACTAATTTACCAGCGTAAAATGCCATAATAAGACTCTTACCTGAACCCTGTGTATGCCAAATAACACCACACCTACGGTCTCCTTCAGGACTAGCTGCCTCAAGGGTAGCTTCTAGAGCTTTATTTACAGCATGATATTGATGGTAAGCAGCCAATTTTTTCTTAATTATAGCTTCAACATCGTCATAGACAATAAAGTGATGAACTAGATCCAATAACACTTTCTTATTGAACATACCTTTTATGAGAACTTCCATCTCCAACATAGTAAGTAATGTATCTTTTTCTCCACTGATGGTCTTCCATGGCATGAAACGCTGATAATCACTAGTTAAAGTACCTGCACGAGCCTCCATACCATCACTAAGCATTAAAATTTCATTAAAATGAAATAAAGAGGGTATCTGAGCTTTATATGTTTGGAGTTGTTGGAATGCCTTATTGAGAGTGGCCTTCTCATCTGCAGGATTTTTAAGTTCAATAACAACTAATGGCAATCCATTTACAAAAAGAATGATATCTGGTCGGCGGTTATTATCGTTTTCTATGATTGTGAACTGGTTAATGGCGGTAAACTTGTTGTTTTCAGGGTTTTGGAAGTCCAAAAGCCATACTTTATCATGCACTATTCTACTATCAGAGCGGTATGTGACGGTGATACCATCTGTTAATAGTTGGTGAAATTGAAGGTTGTTAGTTGTCAGGTCAGGGCTGTCTGTTCGGAGTATTTTTTTAACAGCTTCCTCACGAGCAACAAGTGGAATGTCAGGATTTAAACGATTAATAGCATCCCTTACTATCTCTACAATAACTACATCACTGTAAAGATCACGCATGGGTGTAGGGCCATCGGGAGAGATGTCAGGACCATGGATGATTTCATAACCCAATTTCTGGAGAATTTCAAGGGCTTCCTGCTCCACCATCTCCTCGTTAATTCCCTTCATTTTACAGTGGCCTCCTCAGAAATATTAACTCTTATCTTGCCAGACATGAGTTTGGGTAGGAGAGAGTCACGAATTTTAGAAAGAATAAATATTTCGCTTCGATTTTGATTTAATTTTTCCAGAATTTGGGAATTAATTGCTTCAAACTCGTTTTGTATTTTTACAGGAGGTAAAATGAAGAAAATTCTCTTTAAATGCATAGGTCCAAAATTGAGTTGCACACTGCCTGAAGCGTGCACTAATAACTCTTCATAAAACCTTTTTGAAGTTAAATAATAATACATGTATGAATAATCTAAACTTTTTTGTCTGAATCTTATTACACTTGTATTAAGCAGTAAAGGTAAATGTTCTTTTCTTACTACTGCATGCCTACCAAGGGTTCCTGAGGTTGAAACAATTATATCTTTTTCTTTTAATAAAAAATGATTATATTTTTCAATTTCATTAACGGAGACAAAATTTGCTTTAGAAAGGTCTATTTCTCCGTTATTTATCAGTCTGATGTTAATAAAAGGAATGCCTTCATCTGTGTATTGCCAATTTCTTATGCCAGGGCCTTCTAAAAAGTCCATATGGTCTTCTAATTTTGCTATCTCCCATCCTTTGGGTATTTCACCTAACTCTGAATCCACCATCTCCCCCCCACTGGCCTTATACGGCTGTCCCTCACTATTGGGAAATTCAAAGTGAACAAACCAGTGCCGGAAAATAGCCTGACCTATTGCCTCCAAAGTCCGGTTCATCTCATGGTTAAGTTCGATTTTTTTATCCAAATCATATAATATTTGTCCAATTTTAGTTTGTTCTTCAATTCTTGGGACAGGTAATTCCATAGCGTTCAGAATTTTCATTGTTAAAAATTTTGTTGCTGTCCCTTGAGATGATTCTCTTAATCTATCTAAGCTCAAAATTAGTGCAAAATAAAGATAAGAGTAATTTAATTTCTTTAAATCTTTAATAGTGATTACATATGTCCTTTGATAAACATCAAATTTCCCATTATAATATTTCACATTAAATTTACCTTCAGCATTATTTCCAGCCAGTAATATGGCCTCAGTATCAAATGAATAAGAATTAATAGATAATATTTCAGGAGAACATGTAAAGAAAGGATATATACCTCCCTCTTCTGCCATATTAGAATTAAGTTTACCTGTAACAAATTTACAAAGTTCACCTAAATTTAAATAATCCCATTCCTCAGGAATCAATCCTATTTCGGTTTCTTTAAACCCCTCATTCATGGTTCAATCTCCTAATATTTCAGCAGGCAACCATTTTAATGATTTTATACCTGAGTCCCCGTTCACTTTAAAGTTAATAAATAATCCATAATGGTAATTTAACCCCCCATTTTCTTCAATGAACATTTTAAGCTTTTCAATATCAGATTCCCCCTGATCTGAATTAGTAGACTTCTTGATTTCTATTACCAACAAATTATTTCTGCTATTTCTATGGTGGATAATAATATCTGGATAGACTGTTTTCGCATCAGTGTCATTAGCTTCAGGTTCTTTTAGGTATCTATTCCTCCATTCATTTATTCTTTTTATGTTTCCATGGAGATCGCGGTTATATTCACAATCTACATTCCATTCAGGGAATTCCTGCTGTAAGTATTCAGCAAACTTGTGAGACATTGATCTTTCATTAGCATTTGAATGTAAAAGGTAATTATCATTTTTGAATAGCTTATTAACAGCCCTATTGACTCTAGATTTTAATTCATCAGGCTGGATGTTCATTTGCTTAGAGTTCATAACCCAACCCCTTTAGGTTAGTTTTAATCTCTCTTTCCAGCTCCTCGGACTTTCTAAATTGTTCTGCTAACTCATCTGTGAGTTTTTGCATTTTTTGTTCGAATTTTTCTGGGTCGTCTTCTTCTTCTGCGAAACCAACATATCGTCCGGGTGTGAGGATGTAGTCATGTTTTTTAATATCATCTAGTGGGACGCTCTTGCAGAATCCACGAACATCATCATATTCTCCACCTTCACCCCGCCAGCTATGATATACATGTGTGATCTGTTGCACATCTTCATCACTTAGTTCCCGGTGGGTTCGGTCTGCCATGTGTCCCATCTTCCTAGCATCAATAAATAGTATTTCACCCTGTCGATTACGGAAGTTGCTATTGGATTTGTCTCTGCTTAAGAACCATAAGCATGCAGGGATGCCTGTGTTGTAGAATAGTTGTGATGGTAGTGCTACCATGCAGTCAACGAGATCGGCTTTTACTATTTTTTCTCGGATTTTTCCTTCTTGCCCTCCTGCAGACATTGATCCGTTGGCTAATACAAAGCCGGCTATTCCTGTGGGTGATAGGTGGTGGATGAAGTGTTGTACCCATGCGAAGTTTGCATTACGTTTTGGCGGTATTCCATATTTCCATCGTTGATCGTCTTCTAAGAGTTCTGCGTTCCAGTCTTTATCATTGAATGGTGGATTAGCGAGAATATAGTCTGATTTTAGGTCTCGGTGTTTGTCTTCGGTGAAGCTGTTTCCCCATTGGATGTTGGAATCTATTCCTCTGATGGCGAGGTTTATTTTGCATAGTCTCCATGTGGTCTGGTTAGATTCTTGGCCATAGATGGCTATGTCACCGAGTTTGCCTTCGTGTACTTCAACGAATTTCTCTGATTGGACAAACATACCACCAGATCCACAACAGGGGTCGTAGATCCTACCAGAGTAGGGTTCAATCATTTCAACTAAGACTTTAACTATACTACGAGGAGTGTAGAACTGGCCGCCCTTTTTCCCTTCTGCATTGGCGAATTGTCCTAAGAAATACTCATAAACACGGCCCAATATGTCCTTAGATTTGCTCTCTTTATCTCCAAGTCCAATAGTACCTATTAAATCTATTATTCCACCCAGACTTTTTTTATCAAGAGCTTCTCTTGCGTAGTCTTTGGGTAAAACACCTTTTAAGTTAGGGTTGTCTTTTTCTATGGCATCCATTGCATCGTCAATAAGTTTACCTATGTCTGGTTGTTTGGCTCGGTTTTGTAGGTAGTCCCATCTGGCTTCTGGTGGAACCCAAAATACATTGAGTGCTATATATTCATCTTTGTCTTCAGAATCTGCATATTCATCTGCTTCCAATCCTTCGTGTACTTCTAAAAATGCGTCTGAAATATATTTTAAGAAAATTAATCCGAGTACAACGTGTTTGTATTCTGCCGCGTCCATGTTATTTCGTAGTTTGTCGGCTGATTGCCAGAGTTTTTGTTCAAAACCTAAGTTTGCCCCGTTGTTTTTTGCCATGATTATTACAACCCTATAATAATACTATGAATTTCTATTTTTCATTATAAACAATAAATTTTTCTATTCCATCATTAATAGGGCTACATTAATAGTTGGGAATAAGACAAATGAAATAATGGACAATAAATTGTTACACTTACTTGCTTATCTATTTACAAATACACAAAGCCACACATACATATTTTAAAGGTCATCGATGCTGTGTGTAAATACATCTGACCCTATAGGGCAAATCACTCATTTATGCTAAGTTTTAACATTTAAATTTTAAATTAACACAAAATGTAGTGAAAAAATACGTTAGGAAGGTTTAGAAAGGTTTATTTCCGTCAGATTATTAAATTTACCAAGTATTTAATGGACATAGACATCAACCTTCTCCTTATAAGGTCCTTTATATAAGTCGGTTAAATTATCGATGTATCAATCGATAATTATATAGTTTAAAGTGTTTGTATTTATTTAATTGCACCTTATTTCATTTTGGTGATATCAGTACATGATATGGATTTGCACAATCAACTCAAATGAAATAGTAAGGGCACTTTTAAGCGTCAGATTCACCAACCGATACATGTATAGATTTAGAAATCGATAAAAAAAGTGTTGCAACTGTAATGTATTTGAAGCGTATGGGTAGGGCAAATAGGCGATTTAGAGTACGTTTTTATATTTTTATTTGAATTAAAGTCATGAACTATTCATTTTTAGAGCTTAATCTAATTATGGTCTTGTTATAGGATGTTTTGGTATGTTTTATTGCATAAATAGATATTTTTTCATATAAAATTATTTTATCGACTATCGATTCACTAAGTAGATAGCTCAGATCCTATATTTTCCCCTTATTATCCCTTCTTTGTTTTATCTAAAAAGCTTTCATTTTCTCATAAACGGAGTTAATGTTAACTCTTTAGCTCTATTTTTAATTTAAAACCGTAATGTTTATATAAAAGCAATTTAACAGTTATATATATAAAGTTACTGGAGGTAATTAAAATGAAATATCAGAAATTAGTGCATTTAAGGCCAGATCATAAAGAGGCTTTAGATGAAATTCAAGAGCAAGTTAAGCAAAATGGTGGTTCTGTATCTGCAATGCGTTTGATTAATGATTCAATCCAAGTATTTATAGATAATCATAAAGAAGAGGCAATTGAACGGTATTCACCTATATACAAATACAAATCCAAGATTGATTGAACATAAGGTGATACATAATGTCTAAAAAAGAAAATAAACACATAATTAAGGATGGTATGGGGGTTGTAAAAAAGGTGCCGATGGGACATTTCAATGGAAAACAGATTATATTTAATCCAGGAGAAATCAGTTTATTCTGTGAAACTTTACCAGATGGAGATCTATATATCAAACATTCTAGGGACATTGACGGCTATAACACCCACTGGTACCTTAGAGGTGAATTAGGACGTAAAAAATCTCGTATAGTTGCAAGTAAGAAATCTTTAGCAGTTGACAACAAGCAAAGAGATAATAAATTAGTAAAAATAGCTAAAGAGGCCTTCAATATCGATGCAAAAGATCATATAACGAAAGCAGGGGAGTTTATCAATGAAAGAGAATCCCGTATATTCCCATCTGACATCGTAACATTAGAACGGAGTAAAAAAGATACTCAGTTAATAGAAATAGCCAAAGAATTAGAAAAAGATAATAAGATTGTTATTAACAGACTCACAAGTGAACTTCATATTTATAATCCCACTAAGGGAGTTTATGAGCCATATAACAATACAGAGTTTGCTGCTTTTCTAAGTAAAAGATACCACAATAAATTCCTGATGGATGAAGTAGTCAAGATAATGGGAACATTTACAACCATCAAAGATGAATCTAAGAATTACTTAGCGTTCCAAAATTGTCTATTAAACGTTGAGACACTAGAAACTGAAGATTTTAATAGTGATGAGTTTGTTACATTTCAAGTTCCTTTTAATTGGGATCCGGAAGCCAGATCTGAGTTTTTTGATACCAAACTCAAGGAGATCTTAATAGATGATGAAAGATATTTGTTATTTCTGCAAATACTAGGATATTGTTTTACACACTCTAATCCACACCATAAAATGTTTTTTTTAACTGGAGATGGGGCAAATGGTAAATCCACATTAATGGCATTGATCCGCTCAATTTTTCATTCCAGTGTGGGAGCTGTAGGATTACATGAATTTAAAAATGATTTTGGGTTGCAACCATTGTTAGGGAAAAAAATCAATATCTTATATGATTTGCCTAAGCGAAAAATTACCGACACTGGCATTATCAAGGCAGTTACAGGTGAAGACTTAATCACTGTCAACCGTAAACACAAAGAAGCTGTGAACACGATATTGGGCTGCAAGATCATAGGGGTAGGGAACCAATTGCCACCAGTGAATGATGACACTTTTGCATTCTGGCGTAGAGTGATAATAATTAAGCTAACTAACACGTTCAACGACCCAAAAATTAAAGATGAACTGTTAAATGATGTTAAAGGAATTGAAGGACTCATATATAAATCGGTAAATGCATACAAAAATGTTGAATCGGATGGATGGGCAACTACTATGACAGAAGAGGATCTGCGCAGAGAATACCTCAAACTATCTAACCCGTGTTTATACGCTGCTGAAGAGCTCTTTGAAAAAACTAATGATCCCACAGATTACGTAACTAGGGATGAAGTGATCAATATCATCTCCGAATACCTTAAAACCGAAGATATTAAGGCACCTCAGAATAACGAGCATTACTACAATGCCATAAGGGCCATAGGTGGCGATGATCATGACAAAAGGATTAGTGGAGATAAAACCAGGACTTTTACTTTCATTAGAGCCATTGGCGTTTTAAAGGATAAAGATACTGAGGAGCTGGAAGCATTAGTAAGATGGGGAGATGAAGAAGCACAAGCAGAAATAGAATATCGAGTGTTGGAAAAAATAGCCAATAAGGACCAATCATGAACATGATGGGATGGTATAATCTACTGTCCCAAATGTCCCAACAAAATTCAACTTATTTCTTACTTTTCTAATTCATTAAACTCTTATTATGTATGAAAATTTCGTAAAAACTAAATCAAAAACACTTGTGCCAACTGGGACAAAATCGACAATCTGCAATATAAAGCCCCTCCTCACTAAATAACTCTCACATAACCTTAAATCGATAAATATGATTATTCATGTATCTATGTATATATCGATCGATTTATTGATAGGATTACTATTTTAAAATTGAAGAACAATAAAGTTAATTGGTGGTATAAATGGATAGACTTTGCCCAAGTTGTGGATATTTAATGATGTACAACGAGAAAGATGGCTGGTGGTACTGTGATATGTGTGGGTATGCAGAAAAAGACTAACTTAAATCTCTAATGAACATTATCATATCCACTAAAATTTTCCCATCTTTTTTAGTTCATTAAATCTATCCAATTGATACCGCTATTTCAAGACTTAAACTAAATATCTTAAAAGACTCCCTTAGGAACTCCCTCCTTCTATGACCAAACACTTTATTCACACCATTATTTTTTTAAACCCTTGAGGTATTCTGATGGATTATCTTAGTCCTGCAGCGTTCATAGTCTCATTATGTGCCATCATGTGTGTATTTGAAGCCATACTTATTTCTCCTTTCATTGAATAATTGATTGATTCTAAATATAGTTGATGAGCTTTTTCAAAACCACTAGGTGGATTTATATTGTTAAACTTTGAATATATCATCAGAAGTTTGGCGTGGTGTTCCTCTTTGCGAATCCGGAGTGTTTCATCCGACCCGGTTTCAATGGCATTTTTGTTTGCCTCAACTATTTGAGATGTCACTATTTGCAATGCTTGGTTTAAACCTTTAAGTTCTGCTAAATATTCATTTTTATTCATTTGTTCAAGCCTCCCATAATCGCATGATATTCACCTTAAGGCAGCTCTGAAAAACTCTTGATATGCAATCTTTTCCATTTCCAAAGCCTTCTTATTAAGATATTTTGCCTTATTATTCAATAAATCGGAATTATCATTTGCTTGTAGGGTTGAAGCATAGTATTTTAGATCATACTCATGGTTTAAAATCAGATACTCAATGTGCTTTAAATATATGTTATGGCATTTTGTAAAACCTGCAGGAGGATTTACAGTATAAAAATCTGCATATAAATTTTCAAGGCTTATATCTTTCTTCCTTAAGCTTTCAACAAAATCTTCTGGATAACCATTTTTTAGGATGTTTTCAGGAGGAATTAAACTTAACTTTTGTAATGCTGTAAAATTTTGCTCATCGATTTTCAGCTTAGCTTCGATTAAACCTTTAATTATTAAACGGTATTCATTCACAGCTTCTAAACGATGTATGTCCGGGTTTTTCCCGGTGATGCGTCCAAGAGCTTCTGCAGCTAAACTTCTTACATTACTGTCTTGGTCAGTTAATGCATCAATAAGACCATCAACATTACCCTCATCATCAAAATAATGAACATCTTCTATAGTAACCATAGAACCCTCTGATCAATATTGTGTATTATTATCAATATGAAGTATAATTAAGTTTCTCTTAATTCAATGAAAAACAGACATATTCATTCATCGCTCACGCGCGCGCTTTATTCATTTTTCCATTCCACAGAGCACACGCCTTTATCGGTTCGGCTTTCAGCCTGATAATTCCCAAAAAAAGAGCCGCCACCAATATAATGCAGAAACTAGTAGACTAACGCTTATATGAGACTATTTAGAAACTAATTTAAAGCTTTTCAATATCTCTTATTATAGCTTCTGCCACAGATATGATTTTCCGGCCGCGACCTTTGAGCTTATTTCCAGTTCCGTTCCAAGCACCAACATAGTACTGGGCTTTTTCATTTTCCAAGCCAAGATAGCTGGTTACGATGTAAGATACGGTTTCTGCTTCAACTTCTTTAGTTTCTTTATCTAAGTCACTATCTAGATGATTTAATTTATAGTGAGCAATCTCATGACATAAGCAAGCCACCATTGCACTGCGATTGTCTTTTGGAGCTATTAAAATTCGTTCTGGAGTTATATTGCCATTGCTAGTCCCATCATATTTGACTATTACTGGTAGTGGACTTATTTTTCTTATTTCATTGAATGAAATGTTCCCTTTCACCATTTTTTCATGTCCAAATGACAAATTTTTTCCATCTGTTTGGTTGACATCAAACACATTGACATATTTGAATCCTGTTACTACATAGATCTCATCATCTGTCTCTGTGTCTCGAATTTTGCGGATTAATGGCGCCAAAATTTTGATCGCACGCTCTCCCCGCAGCACGTTTCTTCCCAGACTTTTCCATTTCTTGAACCCTGCGAGCATCGATACTTGAGGATACTGAATCCATGCGAGAACGCAATTTCCCCAAGAATAGTCATGAAGCCCTAGATTATCAGACCACAATCTTATAAAGCGATCTATTTCAACGGGATCCTGTACTATTGAGTCCGTAAACTCAGTCATGGTATCCTCTAAATATGAAGTCAATTCCTTCCCCCTTAACTCAGTTGGTATTTCCAATTTCATCTAAATCACCTTCTTTTAATCCATTGCTTTCGTCCTGCGAGTCACCTATCTCCTAATTCATTTGCAATTCAAGCTCAATTTCATCACCTCATTGTCTTAAATTAAGTAAAGGACCAAATACGGTCTAAAAAATTGATTTACACGCACATAAACATCGAGAGCTATCGCTAGGGTGTAATTATTCATATATAAAACGGAAAGGAAGCAAGGGAACATCTCCATTGCTAGTTTTAAGAGTTGCAAAAACAGATAGATCTTGAAATTTATAGTTAACGTTAAATGCTTAAATAGTGATATATAAACAACACAAAGAATAAATATAGATATAGGGTTAGGATAGTTACCAAAATTGCATATGGGAATCCCTACTTCTGGGTTTAGTCAGATCTTAATAACTTTTCCACACCCTTTATAAATGGATTATTAAATGAGACCCTATATGTCAGAAGTATAGTCCAGACATTATTAATAAGTCCAATCTTA
>DACB01000017.1:15507-15629 GCA_002494495.1 Methanobacterium sp. UBA294 | reverse complement strand
CATGAAGGACACCTGAAACTCCTTAGTAAGGCTTTCCAATTAAGCGAATTGGTACTTATTGGGGTGACATCAGATGAATTCGCCCAATCAAAAGGTTCAATTGAACCCTGTAGTGAGAGGAT
>DACB01000017.1:0-15355 GCA_002494495.1 Methanobacterium sp. UBA294 | reverse complement strand
AGGGATGGGGAGATTGATGTTGCCGGGACTGTTCTGCGGGACTAGAAACTTGGCCTAATAATGGAGTTTGAACATATATGATGGTACAGGTAGGTTCCCTAAATCCGGTGAAAGTCCAGGCCACCAGGAACGTTTTAGAGAAGTTTTATACTAACATCACCGTATCCTCAGTTACAGTGCATTCTGATGTACCTGACCAGCCCATAGGGTTGGACCAGACCATTGAAGGGGCGGTCAACAGGGCAAAAGAAGCTTATGTACCTGATTTTGACCTTAGTGTGGGTATTGAATCAGGCCTTATAGAGGCACCCCACACCATCACCGGTTACGTTGATATGCAGTGGTGTGCCATCTACGATGGGGAAAAGATAACCCTGGGTGTGAGTGCTGGTTTTGAATATCCGCCATCAGTTGTAGAGGAAGTACTGAGTGGAAAAGAAGTGGGTGATGTGATGGACCAGCTGACCGGTGTGGAAGATCTGGGTGAAAAGATGGGAGCAGTGAGTTACCTATCCCGTGGATTGCTGGATAGGACAGGGAATACCGAGCAATGCGTGCTTATGGCTATGATCCCCAGGTTGAATGAGGGGATTTATTTTAGGGATTAATGGGTGGATATTTTGGAAATAGGTAAGAATATTCTTTTAGGTACAAGTGAGAAGGAAATAGTTAATTTTGTAAATAATACACTTGAAAATCCAGAAATACTGAAAAATATGCGTAAAGTAGAAGCTCCAATTTTAGCGGGAGCAGCCGAGAAAATTATTTCAATAATTAAAATAGGAAAATAATTATTTTATCCAATTCTATTTAGAGTCTTAAGTTTATCCGGTAGCGGTTTTATCCTGGCTGGAGCACCAATTGCTAGATAATATGGGGGTATATCATGGGTTACTATTGCTCCGGCAGCCACCATGGCTCCTTCACCAACTTCTATCCCTGATAAAAAGGTGGAATTAGCACCGATAGAAGCGCCTCTTCTAATGGTTGGCCCTTTAAGATCAAAATCTATTCTAATTGGATATTTATCATTGGTGAAACAAACACAGGGTCCCATAAATACATAATCTTCAATGATGGTATTTGTAGGGATATAAACATTTGATTGGATACTGACATTATTTCCAAGGGTACAATGCCCTTCAATAATTGAGTTAGTACCAATAAGGACGTTATCTCCAATTTTGGTCTTTTCTCTTACTACTACTCCATGTCCTGTTCTAAAATTGTCCCCAATTTCTGTGTCATCGTATATCACAGAATTAGAGCGTATAAATGCATTTATACCGATGATAGGAGATTTGGAATGTCTTTTATACTTCTGTCCGATGATTACATTTTCCTGGATCTCGGCATTATCCAAGGAGGTTGTAGGGTTTGAATCTCTGAAAAAGGTTTTCAGCCGGTTTTCGTTCCTTGTTTTTAAAAAATTTTTGAAAGATGTCATAATATTCTCTATAATAAATATTCTTTTCTTCAATACTATTTTTAATTATACTAATACTTATCTTTATAAGAGAATTGAAAATAATAAACAGTTCATAATCGAGTGAAGAATATCAATCTTATTTAGAATGGTTGTAAAAATGAAATAATATGGGAATACATAATCAGTCATTTTAAGATAATATGAAAACGTAAATTTTTGGATGATGGTAATGAGGGATTCATGAAAAGAAAAGATACAATTATAATGATTATAAGTATTTTATTTATATTTATAGTAGGTTTTTTAATAAGACTAGACTATGCTACTCTTCCCCGAGTTCCAAGTGATGAAAAAGCGTTTTTAATGGATTCTAATGGACTTCCATACATGTACGAATTAGATTCTTATTATAACTATAGATTTACAGAAAATTTCATTGAACATGGATATCTGGGAGATACAAAAATTAATGGGACTGAATGGGATATGCATTCCTACTATCCTCCCGGGGTTCCTATGGATTATCCGCCACTCATAGTATATTTGGCAGCATTTATTTATTACTTGATAAATCTTTTTGCAAGTATCCCCCTTCTTACAATCGTTTTCTGGATACCTGCATTTATAGCCCCTTTAAGTGGTATTGTTGCCTATTTCCTCGTAAGGAGATTTACCAGTGATTTTGGGGCAATTGCTGCTGGGATTTTCATTGTTACAGCCCCCATGTTCACATACAGAACTATGGCCGGCTGGTTTGATACTGATATATTTGTTATATTTTTCCCTCTACTGATAACTCTACTCTTCTTTATGGCAGTTGATAATCGTAATAATTTCCGAAGAGGTTTATCATTTGCAGTTTTAGCCGCTTTTTCGATGTTTCTATACTCTTTAGCTTGGAATGGATGGCAATATATGTTCTATTTCATAATTTTATTTTCTGCAATTTACATAATTTGGTGTAAATACAAGAACAGAAAGGTTAAAAATTACATTGTCGTATATTTAACCTTTTTAATAGGTAGTCTATTACTCATTGGCCTTTTATCTGGTTTTATAAATGTATATAAGTTGTTCATGGGTCCTTTGGAGTTAGTTAATATGAGTCAGAATCCGTGGGCGCCTTGGCCCGACGTATACGCAACAGTATCAGAGTTGGGAAGGCCATCTTTATTAGAAATTATATCAAGTGTGGGATTAATCTTTTTTTCTGGTTTGTTTGGTTTTATATGGATGTTTAGAGTAATGATTGATCGTAAACTTAAAAATAGCGTTCTATATAGGATGAATTGGTTTTTCTATTCTTTTCTGCTTTTGTGGGCTGTAGTTGGGTTCTTTACTCTGTTTAAAGGTGCGAGATTTATTATGATGCTTATTCCTCCAATGGGTGTTAGTGGTGGTATTTTTATTGGGATTGTTATGGAATATTTGGGGAAATTAAAGAATATTAATAGATTCGATATATTCAAGCGTCGTAAAAATCTGGTGAATATATTAGCAATATTAATATTAATTGGATTAACTATTCCAGCTGCTTTTAATGCAAATGAAAGAATCTCTCATCTTCAACCATTTGCAAATGATGATTGGCGGAGTGCTTCAGAATGGATCCATGATAACACTTCAAATGATACAGTAATAATATCTCAATGGAGTTATGGTCATTTTTTTACTGTAACAGCAGATAGGCCAGTAGTTTTCGATGGTAGAATGGGGTATATCGAAACTTTACCAAGTAGAAGTTATGGGGATGCTTATCCATTTGGTGATAAATCCCCCGGAATATACAGAAAATATTGGATAGACAAAGCGTTTTCTACGAGTAATGAGACATTATCCTCTGGCATATTTAGAATGCTTTCAAGTAGCGGAGATTTGGCTTATATATCATTAAATAATTACACAAAAGACTCGGCAAAAAGCGTTGAAATACTGAACAACATATTAGGTGTGAATAAAGAAGCTGCTAATGATTTGCTAATTAATAACTATCATTTAAGACAAGAACAAGCAGAATCTATTCTGAAATACACTCATCCAACTGAAACTCATCCATATGTAGTGGTAACTCTAGATAGATTCTTGTTTATAGGAAATGATGTTTTTAAATATGGAGAATGGGATTTTAACAAAAATAATGGAAGTAACATTACCTATTCCAATACTAAATTCAATATTTCAAATGGTATCTTAAACACAACTGACGGTCTTAAAATGAATATGGATAGTGGAATAATAACATGGAATAATAAAACACCTTATAAGTTAATAACAATTTCAGATAATTCAAATACACAAAGGATAATGGATAATAAAAGTGATTTTATTGTGTTTCTTCAAATGGATGATGAAATAGCAATAGTAATGGATAAAAACTTTGAAAATTCTTTGTTTACTAAACTGGTAATAGAGCGAAAGAATTCAACTGATTTTGAAGTGGTTTACAAAACCAACAAGGTATATATTTGGAAATATAAAAATTAAAAAAAAAGAAATAGTTGTGGAAATCTATAATTTGTTAATGGTTGAGTCTCTGGCAGTATCTACTACTTCAGAAACATTACCTGCCACAGATCCAGATATGTCCAATACAAAACCGGCGACGATTATAACTAATACAATCAAACCACCGAGTAAGAGGATCATTTCAGCACTGATCTGGGCATTTTCATCCATTAACATTACTTCCACATTTTGTTTTATTAAATTATCCTCCGCTAGCTGCTTGGTTTACGTTATCTCTTACTTCGAGTATATCATCACCCGCGTTTAAACCTGAGCTCTCGCCGAAGTACTGGAAGTATATCCAAAGTGCAACAATAGCTATTACAATTACTCCTCCGAATAACAATATGTATTCAGCTGCACCTTGTCCACCTTCGTCTTTTAGAATATCCATTTTTCTACCTCCAAATTTTTAGTCAAATAATTAGTAATAATACTTTCAGATATATAAATTATTCTAATTTGTACTCTTACGTTATCTCAATTTTTTATGGTCCTTTGCTTCAATAGTTTTTTCACAAAATATTAAATTTATATACTGCTATGTGTAAATTATCACGTAGAATTGGTTGGTGGTTATCATGCCTCGGAATTATAGATTGAAAGAATTAATATTACAAGTCCTTGATAAAAAAGAACTATCAAAAAAAGAGCTTTTAGAATACATCAAGAAAAATTCCAAGATGAATATATCGGACAAAACCTTCAATGAATCTTTGATGACCCTCCTCAAAGAGGGCAAGTTATGTATGATTGGTTATGATTTTAGCATTTATCAGGATGTCAAGAGGATCCAGTCAATAAGACCAGATGGAATAATCTTCAGCTTAGTGAAAACTGATTTCTTTGAAATAGAATCCCTTTTAAAGAAACTCGACACTGGAAATGAGGAAGAAGTGAAAAACGCTTCCTATAAACTCAGGAGAATTTTCAGGAACAGGATTCTGGAAAAGCAAGAAGAAGGAACATTAAAAGAAGAAATCGATACCTTGTTAGGAGGAGAAAGTGTAGATGCAGTTTTTAATAAGATTATTTTTTATATAGACTCCCAACCAGAAAAACAGAAAAGAATTCTAAAAACAAAACTGGCCTGGAGTTTAAGCGATGTAGAAAGTGAAGACAACTTCCTGGAAGACATTCTTAAATACATCAAGGCACAGGAAGTTGTTGGTTTATAAAAAATATATATCTACCTTAATCTTGGTTTACATTCTGTCTTACTTGATTTATATCGCCAGCAGCATTAAGGGGATTAACACCTTCAATATAAGTGAAATACAAATACAATGCCGCTATAGCAACAACAATTACTCCACCAAACAATAAAATATACTCTGCCGCACCCTGTCCACTTTCATCCTTAAAAAAAGACATTTCTATCTACCTCTACTTTTTTCCCATTTTTTCCACGCATCGAACCATATCATTTCCACGCATTGGTAATACAGTTCATTCAATTTTATTTTACTTTTATTATTTTAACTTTTCCTTTTAATAATTGGAAAAAATTAGTGAACACTTGCTTTTTTTAATTAATTATTAAGTTCATTAATTGGGCAAGCTCTAAAGAAAGGAAAACCTTTATAAATATATATAGCCCCATAATTAATATCATTGGAGGTAAATGATGATCAAATTAATTATAACAATTTTCGGGGGATTAATGATCATTGCCGGTTTCTATGCAATGTATTGGGGATTTGCAATACCACCCAACATATTATTCTTCTTTGTGGGCCTGATATTGGCAGTAGTAGGAATGTTTTTAATAATTATGTTTAGTTCCGGAATTGAATTACCGGAAGGGAGAGTTTCAAGCAAATCAAGAACCATACCCAGTTCTACACCCGCTATGAGAGCAAGGCCAAAGCCGGTGAAAGTTGAAAAGGAAATAATAGTTTCAAAAGAAGCTAAAAAGAAAGAAACCCTGAAAACTATAGAGAAAATCAAACCTCAACCCCGTCCAAAAGAACCTAAGAAAATGGAACGTCCAGAAATGTCCACTCAACTAGAGGACATTGAAAAAATGGAAAAACCTTCAGAAACAATAGGTGAAAGGGAGATTAAACCCAAAAGGAAAACTGAGATAGGGAAAACATCTGATTTACCTCCAAAAGCAGCATTCAAATCATCAGAAGTAAAAAAACCAGTTGAAAAACCAGTTAAACCAGAAGCTCCAGTTGAACCAGTTAAGCCCAGGATTGAAAAACCTAAACCTGAAAAACCTAAACCAGAACCAATCAAACCTGAAAAACGAGAAACTGTTAAACCTGAAGCTGAACCAGTTAAACCAGAAGCTCCAGTTGAACCAGTTAAACCACGGATTGAAAAACCGAAGCCAGTTAAGCCTAGGATTGAAAAACCTAAACCTAAATCAATCAAACCTGAAAAACGTGAAACTGTTAAGCCTGAAGCTAAATCAATCAAACCTGAAAAACGTGAAACTGTTAAGCCTGAAGCTAAACCAATTAAACCTGAACCTGAAAAGGCAGAGCCTGTTAAACCCAAACCAGTACCACGTATCACAAGACCAGATAAGAAGTCAAAAGAGCCGGATATAATAGTTGATCATGCAGATGAACCTGCACCAGAACCAGAGGAAGTTAAACCAGAGAACATTGAACCAGAGGAAGTTAAACCAGAGGATATTGAACCAGAGAAAATTAAACCCCAAAAAATCAAACCGGTTAAAAAAGAAGAACCTAAGAAACCCCCGGAAATTAAAAGACCCGACCTTAAAAAGATAAACTCAGATAAATCCAAAGAAGATACCTACGTTAAACAGCGTCTGGAAAAGATGAAGAAAAACTACATCGAGAACACCAAGGATATTGAAAATCTCATAGACGAGAGGTTGGACTCCTTTAAAGGTACCCTGGGTAGACTTAAGACAGAGTCCAAGGAGCCAGGTATTATCTGGTCCTTCGATGCCGATGATGTACAGGATGCCATGAAGGACACCATAGCTAAGGCCCACCATCGGATATTTATGATGTACCCCTGGATCAGGAACATAGACGTGGGAATATTAAAGAAATTCATGGAAACTGAAAGCCGTATAATTGTACAGGAAGCAAGCCTGGACGACGATGCATCAGTGGAATTATTAAAGCTACTTCAAGAAAAAGATGTAAAAATCAGGACCATGCCCCATGTACACACCATCGCCGTGGTATCCGATGATACCAGCGGACTCATAATATCAACCGACCCCATATACGAAAGTTTCGAGGTAGGGGTAATCTATAAAGACCAGAAATCAATTGAAGAAATCGAAAGATTATTCGAAGATGCCTGGGAAATCTCCCAGGATGTGGATCTGGAAATAAAATAAGCCTTATCTGGAAATGAAGTTGAATTCTAGTGGCTGAATCTAATTAATATTAAACCTAATTACAAAATTAAACATTCATTCTGGAGATAAGACCAATGAAAATCAAGTGGCTAGGACACTCTGCATTCCAAATAACAACAAACAATTATTTAAAGATCCTCATAGACCCATTCATAAGTAACAACCCGGTAGCCCCGGTGAAAGTAGAAGAACTGGCTGCCGACCTTATTTTAGTAACCCACGGACACCAGGACCATTTCGGTGATACCATGGAAATAGCCGACAGAACAGGCGCAGCCATCATAGCCAACCATGAACATTCTGTTTACCTATCCAAACAGGGATTTGAAGCCATGGGAATGAATATTGGAGGCTCAACTAAAGTCCAGGATATCAAAGTCACCATGCTTAACTCCAACCACTCCTCAGACATGGACTTCATAGAGGATATCTGTCCTGGAGGAAGTTCCTGTGGATTTATACTAACCATGGAAAACAATAGGAAGATATATCATTCCGGAGACACCGGACTATTCGGAGACATGAAAACAGTGATAAGAGACGTATACCAACCAGATATAGCATTACTGCCCATAGGGGACCTGTTCACCATGGGACCAGAAGAGGCAGCCATAGCTGCCCACTGGATCAACCCGGAAATTGTGATCCCCATGCACTACAACACCTTCCCCCAAATAGAGCAGAACCCCTTAGAGTACGCAGAAAGGGTTGAAAAACTAAACCCAAACATCAAAGTAGTTGCCCTCGAACCAGGTGAAGAATACGAAGAATAATACCCGATTTGATGCGAAAAATAAGGGCCTACTAACATTAGAGGAATGATATGAACTTATCACGCTTTTTTAAACCTAAATTTTTCCAAGATATACTTAAAAAACTCTTGGGAAAGAATAAAACTCTCAAAATAGGATTCTACGGCCACCCCAACTCTGGAAAAACCACCCTGGCCAACCGGATGACCACCGACTGGATAGGAAAACCCATTGGAACAGTATCCCAGGTGCCCCATGAGACCAGGAAGGTGTACCGACAGGAACATGTAACTGTGAAGGATGAGGGAGTGGAACTTAATTTTGACATAATCGACACACCAGGAATAGCCACCAAGATAGACTACACCAACTTCCTGGAATTCGGCCTTTCAGAGTCAGAAGCAAAAGAAAGGGCCAAGGAAGCTACAAAAGGAATAATTGAAGCTATTAAGTGGTTGGATGATGTTACAGGGGTGTTGCTGGTTATAGATGCCACTGAAGATCCCCTTACCCAGGCGAACATTACCATAATGGGCAACCTGGAAGCCAGAAATATACCCTTCATAATTGTGGCTAACAAGATAGACTTAGAAGACGCAGCACCAGAGAAGATAGACTCGGTATTCCCCCAGCACACGGTGGTTTCTATTTCTGCTCTCAACGGCGATAACACAAAGTTACTCTACCGGAAAATGGTGGATAAATTCAAATGAGGCATAATCAAATGGATACTGAAACAAACGGCCAGAATGGCGAAATAACCGGCCTTAAAATGGATTTCCTATCATCTTCAGCACTAGAATCTAGCACCAGCATGGAGAAGGTGTCCATGATAGTTGACCGGGTTAAAAAGGGTGATCTGGTGGTTATTGAAGGAGGTTTAACCCCAGAAGAAGAAGCTGAACTAATTGAAACCACCATGAGGGAGATTGATGTGGAAAACTTCATGGGAATCGATATCTACACGGTAGAGAAGGATAAAACCTCATTTTTCGGTTTATCCCGGAAGAAAACAGTGGGAATGACCATAATCGGACCAGCCAACGTGATGAAGGAGGTTAAGAAGAAGTCTAACTTCATCTCCATGATAGCCAATATGGGTGATTCAGATGCATCGTTGCATTAAATGTGGATACGTGGTTGAAGGGGATATTGAAACTATTATAACTAACGGCTGCCCTGAATGTGGCAGTAAATTCTTCGCTTACACCCGGAAAAATGAGTTTAAAGAAAAAGAAGATGATAAAACTCAAGACCAGTCGGAAGATTCGGTAGAGGGGGTCATGGTTAAGGGGCAGGGTGTCTATGAAGTAAATTTATCCTCCCTGCTGGAGAACGATTCACTCATAGTCTCCAATGAAGAGGGAAGGTATCATATTGATATCAACTCTCTCCTGAAGAAGAAAAAGCTGGAGAAATAGATTAATTTCTTTTATTCTTTAAGATAGCATTTTTATTCTTTAAGATAGCATTTTTATTCTTTAAAATAGCATTTTTATTCTTTAAAATAGCCTGGTTATTTTCTATATTTTTTATAATAGCTTATTTTCTTCATATATTCTTTTTATTAAAAACTTATTCTCTTTTCATATTTTAAATAAAAATCAATAACCTAGATCAATCTTGCGCAAATCCCTATCATCAGCAAAATCACACTTACCTGAGGGCAGAACCCGAACCACATCATCCAGGGTTACCTGGTTCTCTGTGTTTATTTTCTTTAGAATGCCCCGGGATATCTCCTCTTTCTTGGTGAAACCAGGTTTGATAACTGAATAATTATCCGTGTACTTTCGCACGGCCTGCACTGGCCCGGCCATGATACGCTCACCCTCGTAGTCCACCACACCAACTGCAACCAGGAGTGGAACAGCTCTGATGTAGTTTCTCGTCCCTCGGATTATGAAGGCGCCTTTGGCTACGAATTCCCCTGACTCTGGAGTTTTAGAGACCTGATCTGGATGGACCCAGTAAACGTCCTGGGAGCTGAACCCCTTGGTCCATGCACTTGAAAAAGATGCTGCAAGTCCGGCTGCCTGGTTTATTGTACTTTCTGGTATGTCTTTCCCATTGCTTTTAATTACCACTGAGGGTGCACCGTGGATGTCAGAGTGAAGATATATATCCTGGCCTTCCATGTACTTTTTAACCACTGATTCGTTGGTGGCTGCATCCCTACCACCCACCACCAGGAAACCATCAGAGGATAAAAACCAGCGTAGCTTCTCAAACCATTTAAGCTCCTTTTTAACCCTCTTCTGGGGGACTTTGATCTGTTCCAGGGCCACTTCCCTCTTACTTTCCGCCTTCTCAATCTCCTTCATTGTCTTTTCAATTGCAATGTGAACCCCTTTAATTTTCTTTTTTGCTTTCTTACCCTTGTTGTAATAGGTTTCAGCGTTTTCAGGGATGCTCAGATGGGAGTCTAAGACTATCCTCTGGTCTTCCAGGTTCAAGGTTATGTTCCCTAGTTTATCTATAGATTCTATAACCTCTGTTCCTGGAACCTTCTGTTTTTTAGCGTCCTTTATGATCTTGATTATCTCCCGCCAGGAGTACTTCTCCCGTGCCTTGTCTATTATCTCCATGACACTTTCTACAACACTGTAGTGGGAGTAGAGCAGATCACCCTTTATTTTTGAGATTTTCACTGTTTTCTGGAAGTTCTCCAGGGTTTCCTTCTGTATACGCAGTCTTTTTTCATACTTGCCCACTTCAGCTGCCCAGATATCCTCCTGGACCTTTTTTATGTCGTCCCCTACAATACTGCTGTAGAACTCATCTGCAGCTTCGTTGAAGCTGGGGAAGGGTTTTTTACTGTAATTTTCATACATTTTAAGATCTAAGGGCAGGACATCATCCTTTCCATCGGAGATTATCTGGGGATGGAATTGCTCGTTTAGTAGGGCGTCGAAAACCTCCCTGAGTGCATCATATATGGAGTCCAGTTCCTCATCCTTGATGGATGTGGCATCTTTATCTTTGGCCACTCCCGCCCTCAGCACTAACTCTTCGGCGTAAAGGCCACCGAAACCACTCTTTGCCAGGGTCCTTATTATATCAGTATCAGAATTTAAAAACAGTTCCTTAATTTCTTCTTTCTCTGCATGGAGTGGATTTATTCCCCTTTCAGGAGGGTATATATATGGTTCCTTGCTGGATATCCTGCGGTCCTGCCACAGCTTTCGTTTAAGGGGGAGTATGATCTGACCATCCTCATCCAAAAGTATTATATTACCCTTGGAGAAAAGTTCTATGATCAGTGTATATTTATGCTCCTTCTGAAATTCGATTTCCATGATACGGTCGAAATGATGCTGGCGCACCTCACTTACCGTGGCACCGCTTAGATATTTCCGGAGAAGCATGGGAAAACTCGGCGGGACCTTGGGGTTTTGAGGTGGATACTGGGTAATATGAACCCTCAGACCGGCCTGGAATATAACATCCTTCCTACCCACACCCGGAACATGAAACCTGATTAATATAGTGTCTTTAGTGGGTTGGTATGCCTTTTGGAAACGGGCATCCTTCAGGGATTTTCCCAGTTCACTGGAAATCGCGTAAATATCAACATTGGACATGGCTTTCATTTGGTACACTCGTTTATATTTATATGATATAAGCTTATTAATTATAGATACGGAGGAAAGAAATATGGATATTGAGTTTAAATTAGCATCATTACATTTAGTAACTGCCCTGATTGCTGGTTATTTATCATTTATCATTTCAACCGGCGCCATCGGTGCCATTGGTAAAAATGAAGTTCTGGCCGTTTTACTGGGCCTGGTGATTCTCTACATAACCGGTAACCTATCAGAAAGGATGTTCGGTAAAGAAGAAGTTGGTGGGTTTAAAGGCTGGTTATGGAGTGGTATAGTACCCTTTATGTTCATCTGGGTAGTGACCTGGACCCTGTTCTTGAACTATTAGGTAAATAACATCTTTTTTTTAAATTTAAACTTCCATTTTTTTTATTTAATTTATTTCAACAGATTATTTTTTGACGTTTACACACCATAGAAAATCCACAGGAACGCAAATACGAAGGCCAGGATAAATATCAGTGGGGCAAATACCTTGCTCACTGCGATGATGGAGCTGATGGTGGTTACCAGTTCAGTGGCATGGGTTGGTCCGAAGGTCTTAATATCCTTGATATCAGCTACTTTAACACCTACTTTTACTGGTTCTAAATCTCCCATGGCCTTCAGGGTTGCCTTTTTAATTTCATCGATTATCTCATCTGGTACCTTTGAACCAATGGGATTATGGCCTCCAGATAGGGTGTTGACGTAGTGGGTGTCTGTGGTCATCACTTCCACTTCATCAATTCCCAGGGGCAGTACTGCGTCTATTACCTTCTCCCGATAGTTAAGGACCATGTTGTTAGCATCTAAGAGGATATAAGCAGTTTTTTGCTTACCGCCCACCTCGATGATCATTACCTTAACTCCGCTTTGGCCCACGCCCTGTTCTTTGGTGAAACCCTCCATGGGATCGTAGGAACAGCCTATCCTGATGGTTTCCTGCTCATCAATTTTAACTATCTTCTCCACTGCACCCAGTAGCTGGAAGACTTCCTTGTTTCCAGGTAGTATTCTACTGTCTGGTAAGAAACTGTTATGGCAGTCCACCATAATGATGTTTCGGGCGCCTTTACTCCGGGCAGCGTTCATAGCTGCCAGGCCTACTCCAAAGTCTATGTCGTCAAATCCATGGGGTGAGAAGGTTACCAGGAGGACCAGGTCATCACCAAAGAACTGACCCCCGATCTGGGCATTCTCATTTTCCACCCTGAAAAATTGGCTGGCATAATCATGATACTCCATATTATCCAGTGATTCTTTCACCACCCTTTCTATTTTGTCCAGTTCCCTGGATGCCACTGGGTTGAAGTCGTGGGTGGATGGTCCGTGGGAGACCATGGTAAAGGTTCCGAATTTTTCTCCAAGTAGGGTGGGCATGTTACCTCCCCCTATCTCTCCGACTGGTCCGGGGTGTACTGATGGAGCCAGAAATAGGGCTTTTATACCATTTTTTCCTTTGAAGCTCAATACTCCCACTAACGTTTCTATGGTCTCGCCCATATCATCGAAGACCATTTCCAGGGCCTGTGAACCTTCACTTATATGGGCAATAAATAAACTTAGGAGTTCTAATCCCCCTACGCCGAGGTTTTTCCTCATGGGGGATTCTATTATCAGAACAAAGGAGAATATGGCTAATACCAGTATTATAGATGCGATGATTATTTTCAGGAGTATGGCTATTATACTGAATTCCCCTAAATTGGTGGTCAGGCCGGTTAAAGATACTATGACGGTTAACATGCTTAAGATCAATGCTGGCTGGATTGCAGCTACAACCACCGATGGTGCGAGGCGTATGTTACTGGTTCCCCAGATTATGATGGTTCGGAAGGCGAAGATAACTGCACATCCATAGATTAGGGTATCTATGGTGTAGTTGTAGAGAGTTAAATGGGACACCAAACTACCTACTAAGTATATAATGGATACAATGACCATGGAAACAAGGGCAAGGAACATGGACTGCTTCATTTTCATGTGCCTTCCGTCAAGTATGTTAACCATAGGAGTGGTAATTGCCCCGGCCATTATAGACATCAAACCCAGAATAAGAAAACCAGATGTTCCACCATCGATTATCACAGATAAAATAATCAGGTCACTGCTGGGTAAAATTATATAAGCAACTATTCCAGTTAAGAAGCTTAAAAAGACCATGCTGAGCACCGAGATATGGGTTACAGGTAAACTCACCATGAACTTAGTCATATTCATTATGTTATCAATGGCGGACATGGGTTCCTCGATATTTATAAAAAGTTTTTCTTACTTTAACTAGCTATTTATAAAAAGTTTTCTTACTAACAAAATTTAGCAATCATATTATTCTTTATAGCGTATAAGTGTCTTTATATTTTTATAGATTTATATTAACATTGAAGGATGTATATCCATGGATGTAAAACTCAAAACACCCCTTGATAAAGGTGATACAACAAAATTGAAGTTAGGTGACACTGTATATTTAACAGGTACCATCTACACTGCCAGGGACAGCGCCCATAAGAGGATGGTTGAAGAAGGATCCCCTGTAGATCTCCAGGGAGCTGTTATATTCCACGCAGGTCCAATAATAACAGAGAATAAAGGAGAAAAGGACAGCTACCAGATAGTAGCCATTGGACCCACAACCAGCACCAGAATGAATACTTATCAGCCAGATGTTCTGGATATGGGCGTAAAAGCAGTGGTTGGTAAAGGTGGTATGGATGAAAAAACGCAAATAGCCCTGGAAAGGAATGAAGCGGTATTTTTAGCTGCGGTAGGAGGCTGTGCTGCTCTGTATGTTAAATCCATTGTGAGGGTAAAAAGCGTAAACTGGATTGATCTGGGAGTTCCAGAGGCAGTCTGGGAATTGGAAGTTAAAGACTTCGGTCCGCTATTTGTAACCATGGACTCCCACGGTGGAAACCTCTATGAACAGGTCAAAGGATCTTCCTAAGGAAAGTTTTAATAAAATATCCCTGGAAGGATTTGTAGACACCCATCTGCACACTGGCTCGGATGTTAAGCCCCGACTCTTAAATGATATTGAGGCTGCTGAAGAAGCGTCCCAGGAGAAGATGAGTTCCGTTATAATAAAATCACACCTGGAAACCACGGCTGGAAGGGCGCAGGTAGCCCGGGAACTAACTGGTTTAGATGTCATTGGTGGGGTGTGTTTGAATACAAGTGGGGGTGGATTGAACGTAGAAGCAGTTAAAACTACAGCTTCCATGGGGGGTAAGGTGATCTGGCTTCCCACCATATCCCGGGATGAAATTGATTTCACCCGAAAGGATAACTGGGATAAACTGGAAGAAATACTCATGTTAATAGCAGAAAAGGATCTGATTTTAGCCACGGGACATACTAAGGTTCAGGATATATTCCGGGTTATAGATCTTGCAGTTAGCACAGGAGTTGATAAGATCATAATCAACCATCCACTCACCAGGGTGGTGGGTGCAACTCTGGATGAACAGAAGGAGATGTCCCGGAAAGCTTACCTGGAACACTGTTATGTGGCCTGCTTACCAGGGCATGATGAATTAAACCCGGAAAAGATAGCAGAAGCAATTAAAGAAGTAGGTGCCAGTAGATGCATAATGGCCACGGATATGGGTCA
Organism: Methanobacterium sp. UBA294; assembly: GCA_002494495.1. GTDB lineage: Archaea > Methanobacteriota > Methanobacteria > Methanobacteriales > Methanobacteriaceae > Methanobacterium_A. Next base: position 111 of record DACB01000017.1, on the reverse strand, counting down.
GATACATAACCCTCCACCAGTTTTAGGTTTTAAGACTTTTATAGGTACCATGATAGAATTGGGTATTTCCTGGAGAGATGTGGAGTTGATGTGTGGTGTAAATCCCCTGGG
>DACB01000002.1 GCA_002494495.1 Methanobacterium sp. UBA294 | reverse complement strand
CCAAGAATACCTAAAACCGAACCCTCAACTATATCAACATTTATATTCTTTAACACAGGTATATCTTTGAAAGATTTAGAAACATTTTGAATTTCTATAAAATTCATTTTAATCACCTAATTTTAATCAGATCCACAAAGTGGTGTGTCACATTTGGGACATTTTGTATTTTTGCATGGAACCGCCCTGGTTTTAGGGTATTCAAAACCACATTCTGGACATTTACAGATTCTAGGTGGTCCCGCCCCCAATCCTTGACCGCCGTAAGACATTCTACTTAACAATGAAACATCTTCACTGGAAGAATCTTTTTCTTGTAATTCAATGATTATATCATTTGATTGGCATTCCGGGCAATTTTCATATTCCTTCCCAGGATGTTTCCACTCAAAATCACAGGACTTGCATTTATATGTGCTATCATCAGTTGAATAATCTTGTCCAACAATAACAATGCTTTTCCCTTCAATTAAAGCTTCGGATATTTTTTTCCTAGCTGAAACTAAAATTCTATGAAAGGTGGGCTGTGATATACCCATGAGTTCTGCCGATTTTTTTTGTTGTATATCCAGATAATCCCTGAGTCTGATCGCCTCAAATTCGTCGATATTTATCTCAATAGGAAGTAATTCACTTAATACTTCCGTTTCTGGTTTAAAACAACGAATTTCCGGGTCTTTTAGAATTCTCCTGAATCTACGGGGTCTTGACATAGAATGAATATATATTCAAAATTAATATTTATAGTTTATGCTGTTGATTTCTAACAGATAAGTTAATCAAGGTAATCTCACTCCTGGAACCCAACCTCATGGGAGGGCCAAGTGTGCCAGTTCCATGAGAAACGTATAGATATGATCCCTGATCCTCGTATAAACCCCGGGAATGTGGGTAAGCTATTTTTATTAGATGGGTAAACGGGAAGAACTGGCCGGCGTGTGTGTGCCCTGAAATATACAGATCAACCCCTGCTTTCTTTACTTCTTTAAATTCAACAGGTACATGGTATAAAAGGATGGTGGGCTTATCTTTGTCGAAATCTATTTTATCAAGTACATCTGGCAAATATTCACTGCCCCATGAAAACGGCACACCAACTATCTGGAGTCCCCTGAAGTTCACAACCTCATTGTTTAATATATTAATATATGTTGATTTAACAAAATTTGATATCTCATCCCCGCCATGGTAGTGGTCATGGTTCCCCAGTACAAATAATACAGGGACTTCAATTCTGTTGAAATCATTTAAAATATCATCAGCTAAATTTGATGAACCATCAAAAAGATCTCCAGTTATAAATACTATATCCGGATTAAGATCTATAATCTTATCAACCATTTTTTTTATGAAACCCAACTTTCTTACGGGTCCAATATGGACATCGCTTATCTGCACCGCCCGTACATTTTCCCCAATATCTAATGGTATATTTAACTCTTCAACCTTCAATCTGGTGGTGTTAAATAATGCATAGGCACTTAAAATTGAGGCAATCAATAAAATGATTATTCCTGCAGTTTGAGCTGATATTTCCACCAAAGGCCTCACTATTAAATATATGGCGAATAAAATCAGGATGTAAACAGACATCCCTATCCAGGAAGCGGAGGCAGTATACAACGCCCTGACTGGTAAGTTTGATGAATAATTCAACAATATTATTGAAACAGGATACGTTAGTGATAATGTTAAAATTGCAGCATAATATAACCATGTTGGCAGTATGTTAAATGTAAAACTGAATCCTGAAAAAACAGCATAGGTTAAAATTAAAGATATCAAAAAATATGAGAACGTAATGAATATAGGACGTTGATCATTCATGAAAAACCTCATATTTAAAAAAAACTTGATAAATCCTGTTTATTAGTCCCATTTATTAACGATTCTCAGCTAAAGTCTTATTTATATAATTGAAGTTTCAGGCAGGAGTTTAACCAATGTATAATCATACATCTTGGATTTATGTATTTCTGAAACATCTCCTAGTCGGTAGTCATTCACCACCACTTCTTCTACCTGTTCATGGTAAGTATCATAGTCTAACTTAACTCTTACCCCATCTAACTGACTTACCACAGGGGCGGGTGAGTAAATTTCCTTTACCGCTGGTACTTGATATTCTATTTCCGTCTTTACTAATATAGAAGGCACTATAGGTGGGTCATCCGCCATATCCACTCTTTTCTGATCCAGTATTCCCTCAATTGCATCTACCAGATTCCTAAGTGCCCTGATATTTTCTCCCCTCTTAAGTCTCCGGGGTATTCTTCCTAAACCTCCAATATAAGCATCTGCACCTGGTATGTCCTTAACATCCATTTCTGGGGCGCCAGTAACCACCACTGGTATTTCGATATCATCAAATAAGTGTGTTTTATCCAGGATACAGTCCCTGAAGCTTCCCAGGGCAAAAACTGCTAGGTCATGCTCCTCAATTAATCTTTTTTCATCTTCAGATATCCAGCTGATACCCTTACCAGCCCCTCTCTGTAACCCGATCATGTTATCTTTAGCACCATAACGCCTCAGGTACTCAGATATATCACAGGCAGCATGGGGAAGATGTTGCCGAGCGAGGGTGGGTGATACAATGGCTATCTCAGTCCCTGCCATTGGTGCTACCTTAATTTTTCCCAATAGTTCTTTGGCCTTTTCTTCAACTTTAACTACGTCTTCTATTGGGACTGCAAGTGTTAAAACCAGATCCATCTGGGTCACTGTTTCTTGAAGAACAAAGCCACCCAGATCCTCAATAAGTTCAACTAATTCTTCGTGTTTATGGACTCCACCAATGTAAGTTAATGTTTCATACATGTACGACTCTCCAGAATTTGATATCTTAATTGAGCTCTTTTAACCGGATTTTGTGGGGCATTTTTGTGTGATGGCAATTCAACCGCACTTTCACCAGCTACTTGTATCTTTTTTTCTAATTCTTCCCTCAGGTAATCGGGATAAATTAAATAATCATAGGATTCATCGTTAACTATGGTAAATCCCATGTCTTCTGCTATTTCGCTTAAAAATTGGGAGTAGGTTTTAACCCTAATTCCCCTGTTTTCATCCCTTTGCTGGTTGGATAACCCTGCATCAATGTCTTCCTTAATTGGCTCAGTACCTAACCTTTCGGAGACCAATTTTATACTGTCCTCAATCTGATGAAATGTGTTTATTTTCAACTTAATATATAAAGTGGAAGTATCATCATGAGTTTCCGTCTCAGATAGAACCACAGCCACATCCATATCCTCATACATTCCATCTTTAATTATATGGTACTCTGAGACACCGGCAAGGCGTAATATTTCATGACACATGGGTGTGGTTGCAATTTTCATGATCTTGGGGATGGTTCCTTTATTTTTTATCACTTTATATTATAATATATCCGGATATAATTTAAATAAATTAACCTTACTTAGTTGCTAAATTTTTATATAATTAAATAAACTCCTAACTGGTAGCTAATTTTTTTGATCTGATAATTTTAACTATAAATCCAATTATAAATTTTAAATTAAATCCAATTATGAAAAAAGTACCGAAGAAAAGTTTTTTTTAGAAACTATGATTTTCACCAAAGATTTATATATTTTGTTTTATAAAAAAGTAATACAAGACCGCTTTATGTTGGTCAAAGGATGTGAATAAATTGTTTAGAACAGATGATGGTCCGAAAACTGCTCCTATTCAAGAAGGAGAAGAATACGAAGTAAAAATTGAAGATGTAGGTAAAGAAGGCGACGGCATTACTAGAATTGAAGGTTTTGTTGTATTTGTGCCTGATACAAAAGTAGGTGACGAGGTAAAAGTAAGAATAACCTCTGTAAGAAGGAGATTTGCTTTCGGCGAGAAAGTATAATAAATAGATTTATCTTAACAATGTCTCTCTAATTTTCATGGATTTGACCAAGTACAAAGAATTAAGTTTTTATTTTTTTTTAACTCTATTTTATTTTGGTGTCTTTTATGAGAGTTTCCCTTAATCTAAATGGGTCTAATTCTAAAGACGTTGCAATAATGGTAGATGCACTAAGAGCCAGTGCAACTATAACAACCGCTCTTCAAAGTTTTAAAAGTGTTATCCCAGTCAAAGAAATTCATGAAGCAGTGCATTTAGCAGATAAACACAAATACATCCTTGCAGGTGAAAGAGAAGGGGCAAAGATAGAAGGATTTGATGTTGGCAACTCCCCTGTAGATATCAGGAACTTCCAAGGTGATGTGCTGGTATTAACTACCAGCAATGGAACCAGGATACTGGAGAATATATCTGCTTCGACAATTCTCATTGGATCTTTTTTAAATGCCCATGCAGTGGCGTCTAAAGCATCAGAGCTTGCAAAAAATCATGTTGAAGTAGTTATGGCTGGTGTAAAAGATGAATTTGTTATTGAAGATTTTTTAGCTGCAGGAGAAATAATTTCTTATTTACAGGACCATGAATTAGATGAAGAAGCTTTAGCAGCAGTACTGGCATCAACTGATCCGGAAAAGGTGGATGTTGCTGTATTAGAGTCCAACTCTGCCCTTCGTCTACTTGATTTAGGGCTCAGAAAGGACATCAAATTTTCACTAATGAGAAATATATATAACACAGTTCCCCTCTATAAAGATGGAGTTATAAAAAAATTCGAGTCATTTAAATAAAAATGATAAATAAAAATTACTTAAAAATTTAAAGTTTATTCTATTTGATGGAAATTTAAAACAAATTATAAAATGATCTATTATGGATTCTGAATTAACCAAAGAACCTGAACCAGTAAGAGAACCATCCCTTAAAATTATTGGTACGGCACATGTTTCTGAAAAAAGCGTAGAAGAAGTTAAGAGAGCTATTCTCGAAACCAGACCGGATGTGGTGGCAGTTGAATTAGATATGAACCGTTACCATAACCTTAAAATGGAAGCCACAGGTGAAAAACCTGATAAAGAAATTAACATCAGGGAAATAATAAAAAGCGACCAATTAACCGCCTTTCTTGCCAGTGGTTTCCTTTCTTATATGCAGAAAAAGATTGGTGATGAAGTCGGGGTTAAACCTGGGGCAGAGATGATGGCTGCAATTGAAGCCGCCGAAGAAGTAGGGGCCAATGTAGCTCTCATAGACCGGGATATCCAGATCACCCTTAAAAGAGCACTTAATCAAATGAGTTTTTGGGAGAAAGCGAAGTTCGCCTATGGAATCATAGCCTCTTTATTTGCCAAAGATGAGGACCTCGAAGATATCGAGAAGATAAAAGAAGGAGATACCTTGGCCGAGGTTATGGGATACTTCGAAGAAATGTCCCCCCATGCATACCAAGTACTGGTTGATGAAAGAGATGCCTATATGGCCCGCATGCTTCTGGATTTATCCGATGGACAGGTGATTGCAGTGGTTGGGGCCGGACATCAAAGTGGGATTAAGGAATATATGAGCCACCCAGAGAAGATACCTCCAATAACTGAACTGCAACAAATCAAAACTTCCAAAGTATCCCTCACAAAACTACTGGTATTTGCTATACCTGTGATATTTATCGCGATATTTTTTCTAGCCTTCTTACAGGGGGTAAGTATTAACACAAGCCTCTTGGAATTCGTGCTGCTCACCGGCGGATTGGGGTTTATAGGTTCCCTGGTTGCTGGTTCTAAAATTTATTCTGCAATAACCGCCTTTATTGTCTCACCAATAACGGTGATACACCCTTTACTTGCTTCAGGATGGTTTGCAGGGATCGTAGAGGCCAAACTTAGGAAAGTTTCCATGGACGACCTGGCAGAACTCCCTAAAAGTGAAAGTTTCCGGGAAATGTGGAACAATAATTTATTCAGAGTGTTGCTGGTTGTGATAGGAGCCAACATCGGTACAAGCATCGGTACATTCATAGCCATACCCAACGTTTTATGGCCCCTGGTGAGTAAAATAATAGGATATTAAAAGTGAGTTTTATGTATCTAGTCTTCAGGTGTAACTGTGGCCGGGCAAACTACGCCCGTGAGGGAACAAAGCAGAAAAAATGTGTTTGTGGGAAGATCTTAAAGATTAAAGACAGGAAAATCCTAAAAAAAGCGCCGGATGCAGATACTGCAGCAGAATTGATTAGAGAGCTACAGGAAGAGAAATACGGTGGCGCTGTATTTACTACCGCCGATAAAATTCGTTAATTTTTAATTACTTTCTTAATTTAATTTAATTTTACAATTTTGGTCAAAATTGGGTATAAACTTGGAAAAATTATTTTTATTATAAATAGTATTTATTAATACGAACTTTTATTTATAAAGAGGTATAATTCATGAGTTATGACCTATTAATACCAACATTACCTTTCCTTGGAATTTATTTAATTACATACACTTTTTATAAGTTCAAAATTATAAAAAAAGGATTGCACATAAATCTATGGAATTTTATAATCGGTTTAGCTTTTATTATTTCTGGAGTGGCCGGTTTTTTATTACTTATTTTCATGGCATTGGGAATTAAATCTCCAATAAATCAAGGGTTTATGTACTGGCATGTGGAAATTGGCACAACCTTAACTTTGATAACTATTTTCCACTTCCGTGACTACTGGAAATCGGCTAAGAACATGTTTATTCCCACAAAAAGGAGGAGTAAACCATGAAAAAGCGGCTGATAAGTGGCTTATCCTCAATACCAGCCATAACTGCTATGGCTTTAAGTGGGGATTCCAGTGCTGCAGGATGTCCTTATGGTATGGTTAATTGTCCTTATCCGGGGCAATGTGCCCGTTACATTGACGCTACAGGAGATGGCCTATGTGATTTTTCCCAAATAACAACAACTTCCACTCCTGACTCTTCCAATTCTAGTGATCAAATAGATTCAAATAACAGCCAACAAGGGGAGATTGATCATGATGCAGTTGATGCCAATGCAACACATGACCCCGGTAATAATATAGAGGGTGGTTTCTTTGGAGACGGAGATAGTTATTATATTCTACCCCTAAGTCTCTTTCTGATAGCTGGCTATCTATTTACTTATTATCTTTTCA
>DACB01000001.1 GCA_002494495.1 Methanobacterium sp. UBA294 | reverse complement strand
TAAATAGGTGCCACTAAATTCCCATGATACATGTGGGTGCTAAACACATACGATGCTTGTTATGTGGTTGATTGTGTTGGTAATCTAATTAAAATAGAAAAATTAAGCCCCAAAAAGATACAAGTTCAATACAACCAGTAACTGCCCCTATTTCTCATCCACAGTGCATCTATTTCTCATCCAAGTAAATACAGCTATTTCTCGTCCATCATCTTTAAAATTAAATCAGCAATTCTCTGGGATGATTTCCCATCAATCATATAGGTCTGTCCATACACAAATTCGGTAACCTTCTCTGTGTCTGGTGTTTCTCCCTGGTTAAGCTTCCTGAGTTTGGGCAGGAGTTCCCCTTTATCTTCAATGTAGATGGCTCCGCTGTCCCTGTAGAACCGAGGCTCTTCATTCTTAAATAGGTTTAGTATCACTGTGGTTTTACCCAGTACCATTGCCTCCAGTGCTATGGTTGAAAACACAGCCATAACCACATCTGATATGTTCATGATTTCCTCTGATGGTTCGAACTTGAATATATCGTAGGATAGGTTGTATTTGCTTAGGATTTCCTGGTAGTCTTCCTTCTTCTCATAGATGGGGTGGATCTTGAATATCAGGTGGACATTCTCTAATTTTAATACGGATTCCGCAATCTCTGATACAAATTCCCTTCTCTGGGATGATGTCCAGTAGCCCAGCTCTACCAGGTACTGGGTGAAGACAGAGAAAACCTTCTTACCAGGTGGTATGTTATATTTTTCATTTAGTTTTCCAGTTGAATTTTTCTTAACCGAATCTTTGAGCTTGTCGAACTTGGGGTTCCCGGTTACCACCACCTTATCTGGTGAGATGCCCTCTTTGATGAACATTTCCCGTACTGATTCCCCAAAGACTGCGATTTTAGTGGAGTTTCCATGGCCGTATGGTTGGATTTCATGTTTCAACCCGAAGGTTAACAGGTCCAGAATGTAACGGAGGGGTATCCTCCTGATGAAGAAGAAGTTTACAAACTTCAGTGGAAGTCCCAGATAATATCTCCAACCCTTTTTCATGTAATCCTTGCGTTTCCGGAGAGTTAGCACCCCATCCTGTACTGTCAGTGATGGTATGTTTAATTGGTTGGCTGCATCTATAAGCAGGATGTCCATGAATATCTGGTCGTTTCCAGTGATGATTATGGCGGGTTTTTCTTCTTTTAAAACTGAGTATGCTGAATCTGAATTAACCCTGCCTATAGTTTTAAATTCGTACCCATAACTGGTGAGCAGTTCCTCGATGGCATCCTTTTCCTCGATCTCGATATTAACGAATTTAACCTTAAAATCTTTCAACTCGTTATCTATGCACCGGAACATTTCAACCTGTGTCCTGCTGCTTACAATAATAAGTATCACTGCCATCTCAACACCGTTATAGTCTATGATTATGTGTAAATTTTATCCTATTCATATATTGTGGATTAATATTTTGCTTGTGGATTAATATTTTGCGAATTAACTTGATGATTTTTAATTATAGAATTATCTAGTATAACAAGAGTTGTGTCTTTACACTCAAATTAAAGTTTCACGATTATTAAAAAAAATCAATAATAATGGGGGAATATGGGGAATACATAAACATATTAACAGTGTATTTTATACTCCATTTAACCAGAACCCTTTTCTTCTTTATTTACGCCGGCCAGTGAAGCGAATATAGCTATAAAACAGAATATAGTAGCTATTATAAATGTCACCTGGACACTGGTTAAAAGCATGGGGTAGTTAGATGGGGCTATCTGCACCGCCCCTATATAGATACTGAAAATAAACAGCACCATACCCATACTCAGGGTCTGGCCAACTAACCGCATGGTGCTCACTGTAGCTGAGGCAACACCAAAGAACTTCTTCTTCACCGACCCCATTATGGCGTTGGTGTTGGGTGAAGCGAATATTCCGGAACCGAAACCCATGATGACCATTCCCAGGATAATCAGGGAGAAGGGGGTGTGGTTGTCCAGGAAGGTGAATATAAAAAGCCCCAGTGTTGTGAAAACCATTCCTATTGATGCCAGTATTCTCGGGTTATACTTGTCAGAAAGCCTCCCTGCTATGGGCGATACCAGGGCCATACACACTGTGGAGGTGGCTAGTACCAATCCAGTGTCCTGGGGGTTGAGTCCACGGATGTACTGCAGGTACAAGCTTAAAAGGTAGACCACTGCAAAGGTGCCTATGAAGCTGATTAAAGTAGCCAGGTTGGAGAAGGCGAAGGTCCGGTTTTCCAGAAAGAGTCGAATCTCCAGGACAGGGTGTTCCACCTTCAATTGCAGGTAAATGAATAGGATTAGGAATAAAATTCCCCCAATCACCATTATCTGACCCATTAACTCACTTATCTGAGAGAAACCAGTCAACACCAGCAGCAGGGATAGGCTGTAGATAACAGAACCAGTCACATCAAACTTCTCCTCATTACAGTCTGCCCATTCAACTCCCCTCATCTTCCAGACTGTAAGCAGAAACATCAGGACACCCAAAGGCAGCATGAGAAAGAAAAGACTTCTCCATCCCAGATACTGGATTATCAGCCCGCCCAGCACCGGTCCAAGAACCAATCCAATGTATACTACGGTGATGTTTATGCCTATGGCTTTACCCCTTTCTGTCGCAGGAAAAGCGTGGGTGATGAGAGCCAGACCAGTTACAAATATCATGGAAGCACCAATACCCTGGAACATACGCGCAGCTATGAGTAACTCCACCAATGGGGTTAGTGCAGCTCCAAGGGAAGCTAATGTGAATAAAATAATCCCGTAGACAAATATCCTCTTCAGACCGTAGATATCGGCTATCCTTCCCAGGGGTATGGAGAACATGGCTGAAGCCAGTAAATATGCTGTGGGTATCCAGCTAATCATGATTGCAGTGGCTGCAAATTCACTGGATATGGCGGGTATGGCAACATTTACAGCGCTTCCCATGAAGGGTGTTACAAATGCCGCCAGTGTAGCTACTAAAAGGACTGTTGTTTTGTTTATTTGGTTGGTTTCCATTTTTAATCCTCGTATGATTTTCCAGGGGTTTTTTATAAATAATTGTCGCGATTTATATGAATTTGCTCAATTGATCAAAGGATTTTCAGGTACTCTCTGCAAATCCAGAGATGTGCGAGTAAATCCAAGGAACTGGATTTTCCGAACTTAAATCCGTAATAGCACATATTTGAATGTCATCAAACAGCAATCATAACCCTTTATATTTAGAAAAAATATTCATTTAAAAATGTAGGAATATTTGATTTTAAATTACATCAAGGCATGTTTATTGTATTATACTGTTCAAGATTATGATTCTTTAGTATTTATCAATCAATATATTAATATATTATTATTATACCATATTTTTTTTAAGGCGATTTTAAAAATAGAATTATGAGATACAATTATTTGAAATTTTATAATCTTAAACTAAGTGATAACTATGTCCGTGCGTAAATATTATCTAGATAATCTGCGATTAATGGTGATTCTTTTCTTATTCCCCTACCACACCCTAATCATCTACAGTGGCGTTGCTGACTATTATTTTAATGTAGCCAATAATTTGGTAGCCAATGCATTAATCCTTTCACTGGCACCCTGGTTCATGCAGCTTCTCTTTACAATAGCAGGTATTGCCACCTATTATTCACTTAAAAGGAGAAATTCAACCCAATATCTAAAGGAAAGGGTTTCTAAACTTTTAATCCCCACCCTGGCAGGTGTTGTCCTGGTGATCCCGGTGAGCATCTACTTCGGCATACTTTACCAAGGTTTTGATGGAAGCTTTCTGAGCGTATGGTGGACTATGATGAGCAACTGGATGGAGTATCTAGCCAACGGACTGCTCTTAGGTCCGTTATGGTTCCTGTTATACTTATTTATTATATCCATAATTGCACTTCCCTTTATAATGAAATATAAAAAGAGCAACTGGAGGATCCCCCTTGAAAAGGTGACCGTGCCTAAACTCCTGTTACTGGTGATTCCCTTAGCTCTCGGCAGCTATTTCCTGAACATCTATCCAGAGAAAAGCCTGATACAATTCCTGTTACTGTTCATATTCGGATACTTCCTGTTATCAGATGATGGGGTCCAGGAAAGACTGGAAAAATCAAGATGGCCCCTATTCATCTCTTTCCTGGTTTTACTGGGCATATATGTGTACATCTCGGCAATATCCATCACAGCCAGTGCAGGGGCCGCTGCCACCACCAGCACTCCCCTGGCCATTGACCTGCTGGTTAAACTTTTAATCAACCTGATCATGTGGCTGGGAGTGCTCAGTGTGATGGGAATGGGAAAACATTACCTGGAATTTAAAAACAAATCCACCATGTACCTGGCAGGGATCTCCTTCCCCATATACATCTTCCACATAGTCTGGATCAACCTCCTGGCCAACTACATAATAGGATGGATACCCGACCTGATGGTGGTGCAGGTAATCCTCATAATGGCCCTGAGCTTCGTCCTGACCCTGGCAAACATTGAAGTGGTGAAGAGGATTAAAGGGTTAAGGTCCCTCTTTGGGTTAGGAACTAAAAAAAAACAGGAAACGAGAATGGAATAATTAAAACATTCTCTTTCTTTAATAATGATTAAATGTATAATAACCACTACCACTACAGCTAAGATCATTATCATATAAAAGTAGGGTGCTTTGTATTCAACAGGGAATAACCTATACTCTCACCCAATCTTCCCTTAAATATTTAAATTAATGAATAAAAAAAGTCAAGCAATTAAATTTAAAACAGATTCCAAGCCCTACTTGGGGATGGTGAAGTAGAAAGTCGCCCCTTTTTCAGGTTCTGATTCCACCCATATTCTTCCGTTATGACCATCTATTAACCGTTTACAGATGGCTAGTCCAATGCCTGTGCCTGCATATTCTTCCCGGGTATGTAACCTTCTGAATACTTCAAAAATTTCCTGATGATGTTTAGGGTCGATGCCAATACCATTATCCTTTACCCCTATTATCCATTCATTTTCATTTCCACCAGCAGATATATGGATTCTGGGTATTTTTTGGTGGAACTTAATTGCGTTTCTAATTAAATTCTGAAAAACCTGTCTAATCTGTGAGGAGTCACAGTAAGCTACAGGTAAATGGTCACAAGTAACCTGGGCATTCGTTTCATCCATGGTTGATTTTAAATCCAACAAAACATCATCTAAAACCTGATTAAGATCGTTGAGTTCAAGTTCATTATTCTCTGTATCTAACCGGCTTAAGGTGAGTAAGTCATCAATTAAATCCTTCATCCGTTTTGAGCCATCAAGTATAAAGCCTATGTAGTCATCTGCATTTGAATCTAGTTTACCCTTATATTTCCTCTCTAAAAGCTGGGTAAAACTGGACACCATCCTCAGAGGTTCTTGCAGGTCATGGCTAGCCACATAGGCAAACTGTTCCAGTTCTTTATTTGATTTTTCTAATTTCCTGGTTCTTTCTGCTACTTTTTTCTCTAAAATCACATTATAATTACTTAATGCATCTTGTGCCTGTTTATAATTGGTAACATCAATATCAATTTCCAGGATTAACTTAGTTCCATCTATATCTGTAAATGGGAAATCATAGACATGTAGAACACTTCCATCCTTTGTTTTACATTCCCAATTATGTGGTTTGCCTGTTTCAAAGACATTAAAGGATTCACAAAAATCACAGGGTTCTGATAATCCAAAACAGTAATCATAACAATACCGTCCTTCTGCTTCACCAAACTTATCACGAAATGCTTTATTAGCAAATGGGATCCTATAATCTGAAGTAATTAGCCACACCATTACCGGCATTTTCTCAAAGATGTTGTAGAGTCTTTGTCTTTCATTGGAAAGTTGTAAAGTCCTTTCCTTAACCTGTAATTCTAAATTATTTTTAACGTCTTCAAGAGCTTCTTCAGCTCTTTTACGCTTTGATATATCATTAAAAAGAACTCCAACCTGTCCCTTTTTGAAGGTGAATGCATATATATCAAACCATTTATCAGCCACTTTATTATAACTTTCAAAATGAATTGGTTCATCAGTTTTACAAACTTCTGCAAAATTAGAAATCCAAATCGGCTCCACATCTGGCATTGCTTCGGTTATTGTCTTACCTAAATAATCAGCAGCATTGAGACCAGTTTGATCTTCCCAGACTTTATTAAAATCAAGCATCACAAAGTCATGGGAATTTCCCTCATCATCAAAAACTGGTTCTACAAGGACAAATCCATCCTGATTATTCTCAAATAAGGTACGGTATAGCTCTTCACTTTCTTTTAAAGCTTTTTCATCATTTTTACGTTCTGTTATATCTCTAATAAGAAGTCCTACTTGATTATGCTTAAATTTAAAAATGTAATCGTCGTACCATCGGTTGGTGTGTTTATTGAACTCCACCATGTGCTCTGGTTTACCAGTCCTAACTACCCTGCCAATGATCTCCAGCCAGGAATCTTCAAGAAGGGGAATAATTTTATTTGTCCTTTGCCCCAGGACATCTTTCTTTTTTAAACCGGTTTGATGTTCAAATGCCTGGTTAACCATTAAAATTTTACAATCATAGGCAATTGAATCCTCATCAAACAAGACCTCTAAAAGTTCGAATCCATCATCACTTACTTCAAAAAGTGAACGGTACAGCTCTTCACTTTCCTTTAAACTTTCTTCATTTTTTTTGCGCTGGGTTACATCGTGTACAATTACAAATGCTCCCTTGGGCATTCCATTTTCATAGGTAAATATGATGTTTCGTTCTCCAATAACCTGGTCACCATCTTTGGAAACTCCTGTATATTCCATCCAGTAGGGCTGTTTGTTAACTGATGGGAAATTTTCAATGGTGTCCTGGAATAGTTTCTTACTTTCCCTGTCTATAAAATTCATGGGATCCCTGGATAGAAACTCTTCCCTGGTGTAGCCCATTTTTTCACAGAGGACATCATTGACCCTAAGTAATTTAGGTCCTTTAATATCAATTTCATACATCATGTAGGGAGAATTATCAAAAAGAAGATCGAACTGATTATTAAGTTTTTTTACTTCGTTCCTAAGATATTGTAATTCCTGATGGGTATGATTGGGCCCTTCATTCATTCCCCAATTTTTACCAGATTTAACCATGTAAATTACTACCCTTTGGTTGAATTAATTTCAACCCATTGAAGATTTTGAATGTAATGGATTTTTTTATTTATGAGATTTTCTATTTACTTCTTTATTTATTTTTTTTAGTTTTTATTCTTTGTAACTTTTTTTGTTTTTTTGGGATTAACTTGTTTTTTAAGTCTTTTTGGATGTTTTTTCCAGGTTATTTTGTTTTTTTTGTTGTTAGCGTTCGCTAGGTGGGGTTCTTTTTTTGGAGGGTGTTGAGTTGTTGTAGGTTGTAACAGAAGCATGTGAATAGGTTTTTGGTGTGAGCTCGGAGTGTGGTGGTGACTAGTAAGTGGCCGGACTTGAATATGTTTTTAATCACGGCATAGGGCCGTTCTCCGGCTGATCTCTTACGGACAATTCTTTTGTATCTCAGTTTGTCTCTTATTTTCAGGGGATGTCCGCGGACTGCTCGTTTCATTGTGGCGTTATGGCCTTTGCATGGTACTCCGAAATATCCTCGGTCCCTGTATACAACTTCACCAGGTTTACTGAGGTCAATTTGGCTGTCATGTATTTCAGCTATTGTGGTTTCTAGTCTACGTATCAAACCATATTCAATATCTGCTAAGGTATGTAATTTATAGCCAAAATGAGATTTACCATTCTTTTTGGTCCATTCGCCTTCTTTATTTCGTCTGGTTTTAGCCTTCAGGTCTGCGAGGTTCGTTGACTCTTTGATGGCCTGGATCAGCTGTAATGAAGGTTGCATCCTGAATAACACCTTCTTTTACCTTTAATCCTTTAGAATCTATTTGTTTTTGCAGTTCTTCCCATATAACTTCGTCTTTACCGGTTTCGATTAATCGTTCTCTGAAAGCCCAGACCGTGGAACGGTCTGGGATACTTTCAGGGAAACCTAAAAACTTTTGAAAAGATATCCCGTCATTTGCTTGTCTTTCAAGCTCGGGATCCGATAAACCATACCATGATTGCAAAACTAACATCTTAATCATGACAATTTCATCAATATTAGGCCTAACACCACGCTCTGTCCGGTTATCATACATTTCACGGACAATAGGCCTGAAAACCCCCCAATCAATAAGAGGATTAATCTCAGCCAACTTATCACCAAGCTCTTTCACACGGGCATACTGCTTATTCATGAAATACATCTCAAAAGACTTCATAATACTCCTATACACAATAAACCATATAAACATATCGTTATACTCAAACAAAACCAATAAATTAATAATCATAAAATTAAAAATATTTAAAAACCCAAAAATCAAAAGTTAATCGAAAATCTCTAAAGTAATTAACCTACGACCCACCAAAACAAACCATACAATTAAAAATATTCCGGAAGTTACAGCTATTATAAGTAGTAAAAGTGTAGCTGTAGGAATAAAGATTATTCTTATATAATCAAACAAGGAGATTCCAAATGCAAGAAGCCCGATATATGCTGTTTTCTTGCTAAATATATCGCCTTTATACATTGTTGCCGAAATAATAAATCCAGAAATTGAGATCAGGAAGAAACCCATGTTAAAACCCCCAACTGCGCGCTGTCCAGTGTTTGCAATTAATGCCTGTCCTGCTGCAAGTAGAACAGATTTCTGGACTTCGGTGGTTGCAGCCCAATATTGATCACTCAGATTAAGAAGTGAAAAAGGGTTATTAGTTGATAAAAATACAGATATTCCGGTAATTGCAAGTAGCAGGGCAATTAACATGAAAGACTCATTAATTCTTTTTATTGAAATATATAAAGCCAGAAATATTGGAATAAACAATATATAAACTATAATTTCCAGTAAATAAAAGTCAAGTAACCCTAAAAATTTATTAGCCAGAAATAGTGTGAATAAGTTAATGGCTGTGGTTTGTTGGGGCCAGACTGCAAATATAACTATTTCAATTAAAAGTAAAATTGCGGCTAAAATAGCAGCCATACCACCAATTTTAAAAAGGCTTTTCCATCTATTGGGTTCATCCTTTATCTGATTTAAGATTGACATAGTAATTCTCTATTTTCGATTTATTTTAATTGGGGTATATAGTTAATTACGATACAGTTCCACTCCAGTCTATGTGCAAATACCTTTAATAAAATTTAAAATACTATTCTAGTCCGGACGGAACCTAACCCAGACTGGTGCCCGTGGAGATCTGCCTTTAATCAGTTCGTTAACTCTTATCTCAGCTGAGAGTGGTTTGGTGGTTATCAGGATCTGTTCAGCAACACTTTTGGGTGCTGGAACATGTAATGGGCCCTGATTTTTCTTTAAAAATTCCAGAATATCTATACGTTCCTGGTCACTGAAACCAGTGCCTACTTTCCCAAAGAACTCCCCATTTCTCTCCATCATCAATGCACCGAAGGGTAAGCTGTCACTCTTGGTTGCTCCGATAATGAAAACATCAACGGTATCTTCCCTTTTAATTTTGATCCACTGGCCAGTTCTTTTCCCGGGTTCATAGTGGGACTCTATATTTTTGAGGATGGCCCCTTCATGTCCCTCACCAGTGTACTCCCTGAAATCTCTGTCAACAGTTGAGCTATCTGTTTGTTTAAACGGTACCAAAACAATATGTTCACCAGGGGTTACTGCCTCAAATAGTATCTCTTTACGCTTTTTCAGGGGATAGTTCAGGAGACTTTCCCCATTGTACTCCATTATATCGAATATTTGGTATGTTGATGGTATTTTCTTGGCCAGTAAGTTTATGCGAAACTGATCTTCCACGTTACGGTTAATGAGTTTAGCCAGGCCTCCAGGCACAGTAAGCTCACCATCTAAAACCCAGCTTGTGCCTTTAACATTCTTCTTAAGTGCTTCTGTTAATTCAGGGAATTTTTTTGCCACCTGAATATGTCTCCGGGTCCATAGCTTCATGGACTTGCCATCGTATTCAGTGATGAGTCTTTGACCATCGTACTTTGGTTCGCTGATCCAGTTACCCTTTAACTGTACGTCAATATCTTCCAGTTTGGCCAGCATGGGTTCAATCATGGGTTACAACTTCCATAACAAATAATAATAAACAGATGAATCATTCCTCTAAAGTGGCAAGCATCTTCTCCAGTTCAGCTTCCAGGGACTTAACTTCCGGAGGTTTAAACTCGGGAATTTCTATAGGCTCACCCAGGGCCTTCTTCTCAATTAGTTCCTTTACCTGCTGGGTGTAGGTTTCGGTGTACTCTTCCCAGTTAAATTGGAAAGACATACTATCCACTATTTTAGCACCTTTATCAACCAGGTCATCCTTTACCTGTGCCTCTATAATTCCCATTTCATCTGGTGATCGTACCTGTTCATGGTAGAGGAGTTGTTTTATGAGGAAGCCATCATGGTATGGTTGCAGTACCCCGATGTACTCGTTGCTACGGGCCACCCATTTAACCACAGCCACTTTATCCCTCTTAACCATAACCTCCCTCAAAAGCTGGAAGCTCTGCCCCACACCACCCCTGGCAGGTGACTGGGTTCCCAGGTAGTAGGATCTGTTTAAGGCAATCACTGGTATATCATCATAATTACAGAACCCCTGAATCTCCATGGTACGTGTGGCGGCAGGTTTAAGGGCATCTATCTCTTCATTGGTAAACTGGATACATTCGCCTGCTATAATATAGGCTTTCCCTATCTCATCAGGAGATAATTCCTCCCCATCCTTCTCACAAACTTTCTTGTAGCGTACCCGTCCACAATCTTCCTTATGAACCTGGTGAAAGGGAACGTGTAAGCTTCCACTGGCTGCATACATCCTTACAGGTATAAAAATTGAACCAAATATAACATGACCTGACCATATGGATCTCAAAATAACACCTCACTAATAATATGGCTGTTAACCGCTAATAAATTATCGAAAAAAATCATCCCTTTTTAGGTTAAAGCTCGGATATGGATTTATTTTTTAAAAATAGTGTTGATATGGAGTTTTTCTCCTATTCTTTATCCGCGGATCTCATGGTCCTTAACCGACGGTTACAGTTTTTCAGTTTAGTTGATACCTTCTCCAGTTCATCCAGCTGTTTAACCAGTTCTCTCTTAAGCATCCAATTCTTTATCCAGAGATATATGGAAAGACCCAGGAATATTATAGCCAGTATGGACAGAATTATTACCATCACCGAGGCAGCCATGGCCTGCCACAGTAAAGCAAAACCATATATCAAGTAGATTACAAGACCGACTACTACAATAATTAGTGCAATTAAAAAAAACAGTTTTATCCTGTTAAACAGCTCATTTTTCTCCATTAAAGACACCTTTAATCTTTTAATCTGTTACCTAAGGAAAGATGATTTACCATAGAATACCTCCTATATGTATGACATTTTTGTCATTTTTTCCGTTGAATTGCATTTAATTTTTATTATATGGTTATTATTATAGAGTAAGATACGTTAGTACTTTTTCATTTATTGAACCTATCTTACACCCTCCCCCTATTCAGAATATGCACAATAATTAATTTTGTTTTTTACATCTATTTATATTTCATAAATTTCTTTGTGAATAGCAGAACAAAATTAAATAATTTAATTGTTTCCTTTTAGCATCCAGATCTATTATATTCCGTTAGGCAGAGTCAGAAAAATAATATTCACGGTTTTATCATATCAGGAGATAGATTGATTCGTGTTTTCCAATTTGCATAACCTTATGGGGTAAATCTGTATGATTGGTGGTGAGAGATTGTTATAAATCTATCTCCCATAATTCCTCTAAAATTGGTGTTCCCCAGTCATTATTTTCTTTAGTTTCGGTTATCCTAAACCCTTTGTTTTTATACAAATATCTTGCAGCTTGCAGGGTGCTAAAAGTCCATAAAAACACATGTTTATATTCATTTTCTTTACAAAAATCAATGGACATATCGAGAAGTTTATTCCCTAGACCAAATCCTCTTATTTTAGAATCCAAGAAAAGGAATCTGAATTGTGCTGTTATTTCATCAATGTGTTTAATAGCAGAACATCCTGCTAGAACTCCATGATGTTCAAGAATGTATATACAATCCTTTTCGTTATCAAATTGATTTACAAGCTCATGTACTCCATTTTTAATATACCCTTTCCATATATCGGAGGTAAAGCCGTACTCCTTTTCATATAATTCTAGTTGACCATATATTATGAAATCCACATCTTCTGCAGTAAATGGCCTGATTTCAATGTCTATTATCATTTCTACATTTTCACCGATACAATGATCATATAAATTAAATTTTGTTTAATGATAAATCCTCACAATAGAATGTCCATGAACATTGGTTTCATATTATCATTTCGTACCATTTTTTCTACTTATTACTTATATTTACCACAATTAGCATATACAAATGTATTTACGTTTTCATTTATCCCAAATTCAAAAATGAAAAACAATGTAGAACATACTAACAAGATAACTAGTACAATTAATAACCATAATCAAGGTTTGTTTTATGCATTAATCCAATGAAATGTCGTATTTGTGTTTTAAAAAGAGATGCAATTCTTATTAATCGGAAATATCTGAAAAAAGAAGAAACCGGTCTGGGAAATAGGGGGCATTCTAAACATAAAATAAATTATAAATAACAAAACCATCTTAACATTTATATATGAAGCTTAGATTAGAAATTTTAGTTTTGATTTCTCTTCTATTTATATTAGCATTGCCCATGGGTATTTATTCCACTATTTTAGAAGATAACAACATTACTCAGAACAACACAACTATTTTAAACGTTCCAGACGTCAGACAACCCAGCAATTCCTCCAGCGGAGCATCCGCTCTACAGGCGGTTCTAGCATACTATGGTACCGACACATCCATGGATACTCTAATAAACATGACCAACACCACAGAAAATGGCACAACACCAGAAAACATTGCACAGACAGCACGTGATTCAGGATTAACAGCTGAAGTAAAGGAGAATATGACGCTCAAGGAATTGAATGATAACATCAATGAGGGGATACCCACCATAGTACTCTGCCAGGCATGGGGGGATAACAACACTGGTAACTGGACTGATGTAACAGGAAACGGCCACTACATGGTGGTAATTGGGATGGATAGTGAGAATATTTACTTGGAGGACCCGGCTGTTTTTGGAAGCAAGGGATACATACCCCTCAAGGAGTTCCTGGATAGATGGCATGAACATTTGCTGGAAAATGAAAACGGGAACGAAACACAAAACAACACAGGAAACGAGACTGAAAATAGCACAGAAAATAACACCTCCGCAACGTTGATGCACCATCTGGGCATAGTGATTACAGGTGGTGAGGCAGTCACCTTCCCACCATTTATAAAAATTGGATAAAAATCCACCATAAAATAGCAAGAAAAAGTAAAAAAATTAGTATACAGTTAATATATGATTATTATTCATTTTAGATTATAATTTATTTCTCTAAATATAAATTATACACCTTTAATTAATAATTTACGTTACTTTTAGATTATAAATCATTCAATAAATTATTGAGTTCATTTATTCTTCTGGTTACGTCCTTCAAGCGCAGATTATATTCCATATTCTCATTTTTCAGCTTCTCATTATCTTCTTTAAGATTTTTTATTTCCAGGTCGGTTTTAATCTTAAGGACATTGATGCTTTCATTGTATGATTCCTGTGCACTTTCCAGTTTCCGTTTCAGTTCATCTACTCTTTTAAGGTTATCAGAGTATTTATTTATTTTTTTTCTCAGTTCTTTTGAATTTTTAACTGAAGTAAGTTCAGGGAAATCTGAACACTTTAAAACAACTATTTCTTCTTTTTCACTGAATCCCTTATCTTCATCCACTGTTACACATAATTGGGGGGTATTTATATGATTATTTTGAGATCCCTTGAAATATTTAACTTTTCCCTTGACTATGTTGTCCTTATTTGTTTCTGTCATTGAATAAACCTCCAATGTTGTAAAAATTTATAAAAAAATTCAGGTAATTATTATTTATCTTATTTTATTTTTGATTGGATATAAAATATACGTTATTAATGGAATAACCATGCATGGGGTTTAATTATTTTAAAAAGTATTAACTCTCTACCATGAAAAATCGGAATAACATATGAATGGATTAA
The DNA here is from genome assembly GCA_002494495.1 of Methanobacterium sp. UBA294. Lineage (GTDB taxonomy): Archaea > Methanobacteriota > Methanobacteria > Methanobacteriales > Methanobacteriaceae > Methanobacterium_A. Next base: position 155,927 of record DACB01000001.1, on the reverse strand, counting down.
AAAATAGACATTAAACCCATAGAAACAGGCTTCCAATGGGGTTAATAGTTTGAAAATTTAACTTTGGTTTTTCATTATATGGTAAATGCATTTTTTAAGGTGAACATCCCAAAACAATATATTAGAGGTTTAGACCTATTTGAACTCCTCTTTCACCCTTTTCATCTTCTCGGATACCCGGATCTTCTGGGTGCATAGCTCTTCACATACTCCGCACCCTGTACACATATCTGCTTTCTCCTCATCCTTTAACATGAATTTGTACTGTATATGTACCTCTGTAGGGTCATCTAACATGGCGGCCTGGTTTAAGTAGCTGAAACATCCGGGGATGTTCACCCCATTGGGGCAGGGCATGCAGTAGTGGCAGGCACTGCAGTCCACCTCTATCTTTCCCTGGTAAGCTTCCTTAACATCTTCCATTATCTTTAACTCAGTTGATGTTAGGGAATTTGACTTTCCGTCTGTAGCAGTGAATATATTCTCCACCAGGTGCTGCATACTGTTCATACCACTTAAAACTGTGGTTATCTCTGGGTAATTCCACAGGTAACGGAAGGCCCATTCACCAGGGGTTCTCTTAATCGGGGCGTTGTCCCATATCTTTTTGACTTCTGGTGGGGTATGATTAGCAAGCACTCCCCCTTTAAGTGGTTCCATCACTGCTATCCCCATATTCCTTTCAAATGCATATTTCAGTCCTTCATGTCCGGCCTGTATCTCTTCATCAAGGTAGTTGTACTGTATCAGGCACATATCCCAGTTATACGAATCAGTGACATCCTTGAATAGTTCAATCTCGTCATGGGTGGAGAATCCAGTGTACTTTATCCTTCCATTGGCTAATGCATCATCTAGAAAATTAAGCACACCCATATCCTCAAGGTAAGACCAGTTCCTCTCTTTAACAGAGTGTAAAAGATAGAAATCAATGTAATCTGTCTGCAAGCGCTCTAACTGCCAATCAAGGAACCTTTCCATATCATCCTTCTTCTTCACCAGCCATACTGGTAGCTTGGTTGCAAGGTAAACCTCTTCTCTGCAATCTTTATCTTTGAAGTATTCGCCCAGGAACACCTCACTATCCCCACCATTTCCACCGTCTCCATGGTAGCTGTAAGCGGTGTCCAGGTAGTTAACCCCGCTTTCAAGGGCAAAATCAAGGAGTTTAGAGGCCTGTTTACGGTCAATGTCATCATATCTTCCATAGGTGGGTAACCTCATGCATCCAAAACCCAGGATAGATATCTTCTCTCCTGTTTTTCCCATGTCACGGTAGAGAATCTTCAACCACCCTTGATTTTTGTAATGGTACCATTATCTAATTAGGAGTTATTTGTGGATTGATAAGGATCGAATTATCAGATAAGGATCGAATTATTAGATAAGGATCGAATTATCAGATAAGGATCGAATTATCAGTATGGATTGGATTACTAGTAGAGTAAGGATGGGTTATCCCTGGTACTTTCCTTTTTTTCTTCTGATTCAAGGCTCGTACATGCTTTGTTTATATCATCCAGGAAATCATCCACCATATCCCTTCCAAAGTTCTCCTTGATTACCATACGGAGAACTGCGATGTCATCTGCATTTTTAGGTAGGGTATATGCAGGGACTATCCAGCCCTTTTCCCGGAGCTTATCAGAAAGCTGGAAGACAGTATAGTCTGTATTCTTTAATTTAACTGTGACCAGGGGAAAGTGTAGTTCCTGGTTGATGACTTCAAATATTCCTGTTTTTTCCAGTTCACCTGCCATGTACCGGGCATTTTCCATCATATTATTAATTATATCCTTGTACCCCTGGAATCCCAGCCTGATGAAGTTGTAATACTGTGCTATTATGGTGTTACTGGCCTTGGAAAAGTTCAAGGAGTAGTTGCTCATATTACCTCCCAGGTAGTTAATGTTAAAAATCAGGTCTTCAGGGATATCTGTTTTGTCTTTAAATATAACCCAACCCACACCAGGGTATACCAGTCCATATTTATGTCCCGAGACATTGATGGATCTTACCTGTTCCAGCCTGAAATCCCATTCCAGGTCAGGGTATAGGAATGGTGCTATGAAACCTCCACTGGCACCGTCCACATGGATTGGTATGTCCCATCCTTTGTCCTTCTTGATTTCAAGTAATAACTCGTTAATCCCTCCCACTGGATCCATCTGTCCGGTGAATGTGGTCCCCACCACTACACCCACTGCAATGGTGTTTTCATCTATTTCACTGGCTACATCTTCTGTGGTGATGGTGTAAAGATCCTCCTGTAAGGGTATTAGCTTCAACTCCACATCGAAGTATCGGGCGAACTTCTCCCATACTGTATGGACATCCGCGCCCATGACTATGTTGGGTTTATCTATTGATTTTCCTTCAGCTTTCCTTCGCTCTCTCCACTTCCATTTGTGGGCGAGTAATCCAAGCATGATGGCTTCAGATGATCCTATGGCGGCTGTGCCCAGGGAATTGCACTCCTCCGGTGCGTTGAATAGTCGGGCCAACATGTTAACCACCCTTTCTTCAATCTTCTGGGTCTGGGGGTATTCATCGTTGTCCACGTAATTTTTATCAATGGTTTCCATCATTAATTTATCTGCTTCTGGCTCCATCCAGGTGGTAACGAAGCTTGCCAAGTTTAGTGCTGGATTACCATCCAGGTTCAGTTCATCATGTATTAACTGATAGGCTGCCTGGGCAGGCATACCCTCCTTTGGCATTTCATATTTGGGTATGCTTTTATTGAAATACCTGCTTCCATAGGCTGTGGTGGTATCGCTATATTCTCTTTTCGATTTTTTTAATTTCCCTAAATCTTTTTTTCCAGATAACATATTTACTTATATTTGAGATTTTTTATTAGTTTAATTAGCTTTCTTATTTGGAAAGTTTCTTAGAAGTTCTCTTTTATTATATACGTAGCAAATATTATATATTTTGTTAATTTTATTCCTCAACATTTGGTAAAAGTAAATTTTATTATTCATGATAAACATAAATTAAGATAGATTAATTGAAAAAAAACAATGAGAGGTTGTTAATTATGGGAAAACAAAAATTTCTTATTTTAATTACACTGGTAGCACTAATTGTAGCCATCTCAGGATGCACTAACTCTGATTCAACACAATCAGATCAGGGTTCTGATGATTCTTCTGGTGGTGGCTCGTCTAGTGATTCTTCTTCAGGTGGCTACAATTATGGTGATGACAATTACAATGACGACTCTGGCGATGATAATTACCAGGATGATACCATGGATGATTAATAGAGGAAATATTTCTAATTTTTTATCTTTTTTGTTATTCATTTAATAAAAAAAAAATTAAACTATCAACATAAAATAACTCTGAGTATTTCTAAAAATAAATAAAAATAGGCTGTAAAGCTAAAAAATAAAAAAATTAAGGGCTAATTTTTTATAAATCACCCTGTATATGGATGGGAACCGTTTCTTTAATGGTATCATCTTCAGGTGCAATTACACCGTCCCTTATTTTAAGTATCCTGGTTCCATCTGTGGTTTCTGCATCGTGTGTTACCATGATTATGGTGATACCTTCCTGTACCTGGTGTATAGGTCCATGATGTTCTCAGTTGATTCATGTCAAAAAACTAGAAACCTGAATCAAATCCAATAATCAGAATAGATAATTCTTAATATATTCATGAACATAGTAATATTTGGAGAGTTTATTCATAAATAATAAATCATAGGAGGTGAAGTGGCGTTGGACCCAACAACTTTATTAAACCTTGTTTTTGCAGTGATAATTCTGATCCTTGGTATCCTGGTATTCCGGAAAAAAAAGATGGTACTGGCATTATATGTTGCCATTGCATTCGGCCTTTTTGCCATATCACATCTGGCTACTTTACTCGGTGCAGCCAGCACTGAAATATCAATTATCGTAATTAGAGCCCTGGGCTACCTGGTCGTGATCTATGCCATGGTAAGGGAATTTATGAAATAAACTAGAAAACATCATATAAAATAAGCTGTTAGTTAAAAGAACTTAAAAGAAGTAGGGTGCAGTTCTTTTAAGAATGCTTTTTTATATGGTGTATTTTTTTTATTATTTTCTGTATCTATTTTGAGGCGGTTAAACACTTTTTTAATAAAAAACTATTTTTTTATTCTTAAACTGCACCCTGATGTTTACTTAGCACTACTAGTATATATACTTATGCCAAAAACATGCCTAAAATGGGCTTAATAATACTTTATTTAAACCACCAGCAACAAAGATTGATTTAAGTAAGTAATAGATATCCTTTTTTGGTGTAACTAATAAACAGATATACTTTATGTTAAATGTATATGAACTTCAGGATAATCATGGATCTAGATGAAGATATACATTTATCCTCTATTTACTTAATAATCAGGGGAGTTATTTTATACTCATGTTCAGGAATTTTGGAAAAAATCCATAGACTCTAAATATTTATAAGTAACCAGAACAATTGTTCAATTAGATACGAACTATATTATGTAATATAATTTGAGGTGCACAAATTGTCAAGATATAAATGTAAAATATGCGGCTACATATACGATGAAGAAGCAGGAGAACCAAGAACAGATACATCTCCAGGTACAAATTTCAACGACCTGTCAAGTAACTGGAGTTGCCCCCAATGCGGAGCAAAGACCAACCGTTTCCAGAAAATGTAATGGTTGAATCTATATTTAAAAACGGTATTTATATTACAATTCCTTATTTTAATTATTTTGTATACTATTTTTTCTTATTGAATTATTTTTTTCTGTATACTATTTTCTTCTTTATTTTAATTGTTTTTCTGTGTTATCATTTTCAGCCTTATTTAAATAATTTTACCCATTAAACATTCCCTGTTTCATTTACCTTATCTAAATAAATAGTATCAAAGCTGTGAGGGACACCATACTAAGGGCCGTGCTTAAAAATACACAAGCAGCAGTGATCTTAATATCCAGGTTATAGATGATGGCTAAAACCATGGTTAACATACCCGAGGGCATACCTGCCTGTACTACAGTCACCTGGAAATTCACACCAGAAAGACCAAGGAGGGATGCAAAGACTATGGCAATTAGTGGTGAGATAACCAGCCGGATAACGGATACAAATGAAGCCGCGGCAAAGTATTCCTTAACCTCTTTAAATTCCAGGGACAAACCCAGTGACAACATGATTAGGGGTATGGCAGCGCCGCTTAAATAATCCAATATTTCAGGCACCAGGGAACCCAGTGGCAGTTGAAATATGTTGGTCAGAACACCCAATGAAATTGCAATTATGGAGGGGAAAAACACAGACTCCTTGAATATCCCCTGGTAATTACCTCCGTAAACCAGTATCAACAGGAATCCGAAGAAGATGAAAAGAATAACACTGCCCAGGTCATAGAACACAGCACTTACCAGTCCAATACTACCGAATACACCCAGCACCACAGGATATCCCAGAAATCCCGAGTTGAGCATGGCCGAGGCAGTGACCAATCCCCACCGGGTCTCCTTGGAGTAATTCCTTAAACTGGCAAATAGATAGGCAATACCACCGCATAATATTCCAATAGTTATACAGATTAAGGTGATTGTCCCCAGGGTCACTGTATCCGATAGATCCGCATTATACATCGCCAGGAAAATAAGTGAGGGAATAGCTAAGTAAACAACGATCTTATTCAGGATCTTGGCATCATCTGGCTTTAATAAACCTATTCTACGGCAGATGTAGCCAATTAAAATCAGCACTACAATGGCGATGATGGTTTCATAAGAGTTCATGGTTAATCAAGTTAATTATTACTTTCTAAATTATAAAAATATAAACGTTGACCATGGCCACGAATAGTACCAAGGCGTTGACATTCCTGTTCACACTTTTATTCAGGGATGATCCACGGTATACCAGTGTTAATATGGCACTTATAAGTGGAATGATAGATAACAGAGCTAGGATACTTAAATTCAACGGATAGAATAAATCAGGGGGGATAACCAAGAAGCTGATGGTTGCCAGGGCCGATGCTGCCACCATGAGTACCAATGCACTGGTAAGGCCGAAGCGCACAATGAACGTGTTTTTACCCCCTATCTTATCTGCATTTCTATCAGGTACCTCCACGCTGAGGATGAAGAGTACGTAGAAGAGCATGATGGGTACAGAGAAGATTAGAAATTGGTAGTTAATAACACTTGATATGGCTGCAAATCCCAGTCCAGGTATTAAAAAACCGCTCAATATGGTGGCAAACTCCCCCCATCCTCTATAAGATAATTTAAGAGGGGGAGCAGTATAGAACCATCCCAGTAAATTTCCAGCCACAGTTAAAATAAGGAATACCGGTGAATTATACAGGTAACTAAAAAGCAAGCCCAGTGTTAAAGAAATAGCCATCATGGAAATGGAAAAATACAGGGTAAAATTCTTGAGCTCCGGATGCTTAAGGAGTACCCCACTTCCACCAGAAAACTGGGTGGGACTGGAATACTGGTCCACTTTCACATCAAAATAATCGTTACTGTAATTAACCATGAGATGGGCAGGTAAAAGAACAGCATAACCCAGTATAAACCGATCCCATGAAAAAACGTTAAAAAAGGTTACAGCCAGCAATACACCTATCAAATAAGTGAAAAAACCAGCTACCAGGAAATGTAACCGGCCCAGTTTAATTATCAGAAATAATTGATGAAGGTTCAAAACTAAAAAATCCCCCTACATTTATCTGTAGGGAATATTTATGAACTTTAAAACAGAAATAAGTTACTCCAACGTATCTGTGAAAATTACAGCTTATCTTCACTATAACCCTTGAAACTCTCAGGATACCTTCCCAGTATATGATCCATTAAACCACGATTAGCCAGGTCATCTATAACTTCTTTTAAATCTTGGATCTCTATCCTTGCATCGTCTAATTGTTTCTTTGTCACCTGGACTCTGTGCACTTTTTTATTATATTTCTCCTGGAGGTTCTGGAGTTGTTTAAGTTTTTCATCAGTCAGTTTCAGATCATATTCCTGTAACTGAATTTTAACCTTGTTCTTCTCACTGATTGCATCCTGGAGCATTTCTTCGTTATTTTTAAGCCTTTCCTGGAGGGATTTAATTTCAGATTCCCTGTTTTTAAGTTCCTGCTCCAAATCCCTGATCCGGGTCTCTGTATCATTGGAATCTGTTATCATATTAAATACGTCCTTTCGATGTTGATTAGGATTTTACTTAAAAAATAAGTATTTATTTAATTTTACTTCCCTTTTTTAGGTTTAGCTGGATTGTTGAGTTCCAGGAATTTCTTCTTGATACCCTTAACCTGCCTCTTATGGTTGGTCAGTTTTTTCCGGGACTCCAGTAACTCGGTTTTTTCTTCAATTTTCTGGTTGTGGTACAGGTTCTGGTGCTGTAGATTGGATGTTTTCTCCCTGATATCAGAGATATCATCACTGGGCCTCCTCTGGTAAAGGGGGGTTCTGGTCTGGAATCCTTCTTTCCTCTCTACCAGCTTGACCTTCTTTGCATCGGCTTCACTTTCTAGGTACTGGTTCACATTTGACGGTCCTTCCCTGGATCTCCTGCGTCTCAGAATAAGGGCTATGAGTATAATTACCGCCACAAAAACAGCTATGAAGATGTATAGCAAGTTTTGATCTAAGGCTACCATAAGAGTATGTATGTATAGTGGTCTTTAAATTATTTTTGCTCATGAGATACTACAAAAAAATAGATTACTATTTTTATGATGAGTAACACATGCATCGTTGATAAATAAAATCCGTTAAGTGGAGCATGATAATTAGCCCTTTTATTAAATGATATTAATATGTTTTAAGTGATGAAGATGAAATCACAAGACCCAACTTCTGCCAGTACTCCTAATAAAGGAGAAGAAAAACAGTCCCATGAAAGTCCGGGAATGATAGTTCTTGTTACTTTGATTATGGGGGCTGCAGTGGCCAACCTCAACCTCTCGGTAGCCAACGTAGCATTGCCCTCCATAGGTTTAGCCTTCAATGCCTCACAGGTACTCATCAATCTGGTAGCTGTTGGATACTCTTTAGGCCTGGCTGCTTCAGTACTCTGGTTCGGTGCCATAGGCGACCATCACGGGCGTAAGATGATGCTCCTCATAGGTACCTTCCTGGCTATACCTTCATCTTTACTAGCTGGTTTTGCACCCAGCATCGAAATACTCATTGCAGCACGTATCTTCGGAGGCCTGGCAGCTGGAATGGCATTTCCCACCACACTGGCACTTATAGCTGCCTTATGGTCTGGTAAACATAGAACAAGATCAATAGCCTTATGGTCTGGTGTAGGTGCAGCTGTAGCTGCCCTGGGTCCTATGATATCGGGGTTCCTCCTGTTAAGCAGGGAATGGAGTTCTGTATTTATGGTAACCATACCCATTGCAGTAGTGGCTTTAATCATGATATACAAGTTTATACCCTCACATATCAACGAAACTAGTGATCCAGTGGACAACCTGGGAGGGATCTTGTCTTTATTATTACTGGGTAGTTTGGTGCTGGCAATTAACTTAGCACCGTTACCAGGTGCCCGGACCATCACTGCAATTATAGTTGTACTTGCGCTGATATCAGGGGTGTTCTTTATAATCCGCCAGCGCAGGGTAAAAAATCCACTATACGATTTGAAGATAGCCCGTCGCCCCACATTCATGGTGGCAGCTGTTGCCGGAACCATTGTATTCGGATCCCTTATGGGTGCCATGTACATTGGACAGCAATTCATGCAAAATGTACTAAGCTACTCTACCCTACACGCGGGAATTGCAATATTACCCGGTGCGGTCTTCATGTTGTTTATGGCTCCATTTTCTGCCAGATTAGTGGAAAGGTACGGCTCCAGATTTACATTACTTTTAGGCTTCCTGTTCTGTTTAATTGGGTTTATCAGCATGTTATTCCTTTGGAAGGAGGGTATACCCTACTGGATGGTGGGGATTTCATATGCCCTCTTAGGAACTGGTGTTGGAATAGCAGGAACACCTGCATCAAATTCACTCACTACATCTGTACCCTTAGAAAGGGAAGGAATGGCCTCCGGAACAGCTGACCTCCAGAGAGACCTTGGAGGTGCCATCATGACCTCCATCTTCGGTGTACTGCTTACAGCAGGTTATTCTAGAGCATTTAGCAAACTCATAAGCGGACTGCCCACCGTTCAGCAGGAGCAGATATCAAGTGATGTAATTGCCACCTTACTTAAATCCTTCAGCAGCGCCGCGGACATAGCACAGGCCTATCCCCAGTACCAGACACAGATCATAGAAGCTGCTAAAATATCCTTCCTTAACGGGACAGATTGGGCACATGTAGCTGGTATCATAGCAATACTCATTGGGGCTGCAATCATATACTTTAAATTCCCTAAAAAGGAAGAAGAAAAGGATTTACACTTGGAGTATCGACAAGAAGATGAGGGTGTTTAATTATTGAATAGTTTCAGTCACAATAGCCTGATAAATGAAAAAATTTCTCAAATCATCATTTAGAATTTGGTATTTTTAGTTCTTTATACTGGAATATAACGAAGTTATTTCACATACACTTAATTATTTTATGTTCAATCAACCACGTAAGCTATAGGAATTCAACAATAGTTCCTATCTCAATATGACACTTCCATATCAAAAAATAAGCCAAAAAACGTAAAGTATTTATAAGGAAACATGTATAGATAATATTCCCCACAAATTTCACGAAGTAATGGACCACTTCGACGAAACTCTCCCAAGGGAACACTGTTGGTAGATTTCAACTCTTACCCCTAAAACTTGTTTTAATTCTACCACTACTCCCTGGGAGTAAATTTTATATACTCTTTATATTCTCGTTTTTAATTAAGAATTTATTCAATCCTATTTAATTTATCCAATCCTGCTTAACTTATTCAATCTGTTTAACCTGAAACCTCTGGACTATCATAAACATATTTCCTTATAATGTCCGTGATTTGAGTCCAAAGATCCGGGGATGCTTCACTATTTATACTCTCATTTACAGCAACTAAGGATGCAGAAGCTCCGTTGTTGAGGTTGGCTTGGATGATTGATGTGTCACCTGTATCTAACCAGAGCACCCAGTCTTCACTGCCCTGGTTGTAAGCATTTTTCATTTTGGTGTTTAGATCAGTACTGTTGTTGTAGGTAACCACTGGAGTTAATTTCTTTGCCCGGTTTTCATAACGGGAATGGTCAGAGTATTCTTCTTTACTTATACAGTGGGGAGCAGAAAAGGTATCAGAAATGTAATGGGTGGCCACTCCATAGTTAAAGCTGGCTTCATCATAGTCACCATGGTCATAGGCAATTTTTCCTTTATCTAACCATGACTTTGCCTTATCATAACTATTGGGGTAACTGTGATGTCTGAAGTCCTTGAATACTTCATCCGGCTCGTTTGATCCGTTACGCATAATCTCCAGGTTCAAATTCTTCTGGACCTCGGGTGGTAATCCATAGTATACTACATCTACTATGTCGGAGTGTGTTTTCCAAGACCATGCATCTGCAGAAGGGGCAGTGGCCAAGACAATTACCATGGAAAGGATGAATACTGTTAAATGCTTCATAGTTGACATGAATATCCTCCTAAACTACAGCTAATAAATTTTATGTTTCTGAGGGACTTAACTATCATTTTTTAACTTATTGCATTACTCCATCTTATATTTTAGTAATTTATTCAAACAGGCAGTCATAAATTATCAATCTAACCCCTGGGGGGATTTTATGATTATCTTACAGATGGGACCTTATCATCCAATTTAACACACTTATTTAGCGAGATTAAAGAATGTACTGTGTATGACTTTGTCATCAACAGTTAATGAAGATCCAATTAGTTTATCTCCAGTAAATCTTCGGTCACATCCCTGCCCCACTGATTTATACTTGCTTTCTTCTGTCTTTTTAGTCCTATCCAGGAAATTTCTAGCTAACTGAGCAGCTTCTTCATCATGTTTACCCATGTATTGGATAGTATGGCATCCAATGCATAGCTTCTCAATAGCTTGTCATGGATTAATTTATATGAACTCTCTGAAGATACCGCTTCTAAACCAGCGATTTCACCATTTATAAGAACCATGATGCCCTTCTGTTTATCCATGTATGGGAAGGCATCAACATACTTGGATAAATCTGTTTCCCTGGACTTGTATACATCTTTCATAGCCCCGGTGGTTGAGGATAAATTGGCTTCCATGGACATCTGATGAATATCATTCCACACCCCACTCTGATTTGATCTGTAGGTACCATCGTACTTTAATGAATCCATAACAGACACTGATTTATTCATCCTAACTCTATGGGCTGCTATCACATCTGAATCACTGAAGCATCTTGATTTATAGTCCCATCTCCCCTGTTCAGTGCAGCTTACTGGGATGGATATTTCTTCCCTGGCACCAACCAATATGGTGGAGTTTAGGACACGGTTCTGTTTAGCTCCCATTATTTCCTCCCCATCTAAGAGGAGTACAGGTATATCTGCCAGGTTTTTCACCAATAATTCACCTACACTGCCTGCTTCATCAACTTCAGTAATTACTAGAAGATTCTGTTCCATGGCCTCCTTCATTGTAAGGTATTGGGGACCGTTTAATGGGGAGAATATGGGTATGACTGTCAAGTCACCATATTCTGTTACCGGGCCAAAATCCAGTTTTGATATATACTCTTCCATAACTTCATCCATTATTTTCAATCCTCCTTTTGAATTCTTTTAATTTGGTGGTAGTATTTTCCTGGTTTTGTAGAGAAGTTCTTCTTCTGTGAAGGGTTTGCACAGGAAATCATAGGTAACCTCCAGGGTGGATGTTTCCTCCTGTGATATCTCCCACTCACTCTGACTGGTGAGGAAGATAATGGGAACTCTAACTTCATCCAGCCTGTCCATGGATATGAAGTCCATATCAAATATTATCAGTTCCATCTCATAATCTGTATCCAACGCCTCCTTCAGTGTATTGGTGATAAAAGGAACCAGGTAACCATTATTTACCAGATTATTTCTTATCATCATGGCGATGATGACATTGTCCATTACTAAAACGATTTTTCTCAAACTAATCCCCCAAAAAAATAAAAAAAATAAATAATTAAAGGTTTATTGTGGTTTTGTAGATTGCATCTGACTCGTCAGTTCCACTCCATACCGAATCAAAGACTAATAAGTCAACTTTAGCTGGAGAACTACCTTCCGGTATGAAAGATATGGCATCGAACTTAATGGGTTCACCAGCCTTAGCATCATTGATATTCCATGCTAGAGATGATTTTTCGATGACATTTCCTGATGCATCGTACCATTTAAGTGCAATTGACAGGTAATCTATGTCTTTACTGGGGGTGATGGTACCCAGTACATCGTAACTTCCATAGCCACTACTTTCAACTGTGATATCAGTAACATTTACTGGTGAAGTGTTGTTTTCACTGGAACTGGTACATCCACTGATGGCTACAATACCCGCTATCAGTAGGACTGTAACACCTAACATCAATTTGTTTTTCATAATTTTTCCCTCCATTTTATTTTCTTATCAAAGCTGCTAAACCAGCAATTCCAAGGAGAACTGCTCCAATTACACCAAAGGCAGAAATGCTGATTAATAGCCAAACTGCACTGATAATTAATATTATTCCTCCATTCTTGGGGTTCTGAGTTACGTAAACCGCACCAACCAGTCCTACTATTGAGGCCAGTATAGCGCTTACTGCCAGACCAAAGATTGAGGATTCGAATGCCGAAAATATCAGTGCTATTACTCCCCCAAAGAGTCCAAACACACCTCCCAGAACACCAAGAACAACTTCAAGTGTTCTGGATCTTTTTACTTCCAAATATGATACACCTCCTAATTTTATTCATGTCAGGATAAAATTATATATTACACATAGTTCTATATAAATGTATATGTTTAACATATACAATTCGTTTAAATAAATGAATAGTACATATTAGAGATATTTAAGGTTAAGATTTATTGGATAAAAACAGAAATTTCATGAAAAAACATTATAACAGCATAATAAAAGTTACAAAATTATATAAGGCAAGAACATAAGAATTAAAAACAATAAAAAACAGGTAAAAGCTATACAAAAATATGAACAGTATAGGATTGTGATCCAGTATGGAAACCTCTCTGATATCAACAATCTATTCATTAGAACCAGTAATGGCATGTATAACCCATTTTTCTCCTAATAAACTTATTTTGCTCCGGGAAGAGGATGCCCCAGCCAAAAAATTAGAATCTGAGCGAATGCTCAGGGAAACAGTAGGCAAGGTTATGGAAGTTGAACCATGTCTCACCAGTATCTACGATGTGGTGAAGATTGCCCAGGACACAGCTGATGTGATAGAAAAAGAAGCAGCGAGAGGAAGAAAGATAATAATCAACATCAGTGGAGGGCGTAAAACCCAGGCATTAGGAGCCTTATTTGGTTGTTACTCCCGCCACGAAGAAGTAGAAAGAATTGTATACGTTACCGAGGAAGACCAGGAAATAATTGACCTGCCCATCCTGAACTTCGGAATATCACCCACCAAGAGACTGATTTTAGAGGAACTCCAGGAGGGGGAGATGTCAGTGAAGAACCTATCAGTAAAGGTAGGGATAAGCAGGGGAATGACCTACAACCACATCCGTGAACTAAGGGATATGGGCTTCATACACCACCGCCGGTTAGAGATAACATCTGCTGGAATGCTGGCAATCATTTAACTGCTTTTTATTATGAAATAAATAGTTTAAATAAAATTGAGCTACTTTTCTTTGATGGATTAAGAGCTACTTTTCTTTGATGAATTAAAATAAATTAGGGTTTTTATTGATTAAATTTATTGACCAGAAAACTAAAAAATTCAGGTTGACAATTGTTCTGATTGATTAAATATCAGATAAACATCTGCTGATAATAACTTGCTTTAGATCCCAACTGCATCTTCATTTTTAAGCTTAAGCCAGTCAACTTTACCAATCAGGGTGGTGGGTAATTCTTCCCTGATTTCAATCTCCCGTGGAACACTCCATTTTGCCAGGTATTCGTTGCATAAATCCATGATCTCTGTTTTAACTATATTATTATTTTTGTATCCTTCCTTCAATACTATGAATGCTTTGATCTTCTCTATCTGGTATTTATCAGGGATACCAATTACACAGGATAGGGACACAGCCTCGTGCATGTTAATTATATTCTCTATCTGCGTAGGGAATACTGAGTAACCTGAACTTTTTATCATCCTTTTAATTCTGCCCTTAAAGAAGAAGAACCCGTCTTCATCCATGTAACCTAAATCACCAGTATGGATCCATTTTAAGCCATCGTCATGGACTTTCAAAACCATATCTGTTTCATCTGGATTGTTGTAGTATTCCATCATCACAGTGGGTCCGCTTATGCATATTTCACCCTGTTTTCCAGGGGCAAGGTCGTCTCCTGTATCTGGATCTATGACCTTGTAAATCATATCTGGCAGGGGAATACCCATACTGTTCATTTTATCGTTCTTGTTGGGGATGAGGCAGCTTACAGTTACAGTTTCTGTTAAGCCGTATCCTTCCTGCATAGTTACCTTTCCACCCCTTTGGGCAATGAACTCATCAAACTCCTTCTTCAAGTCCACAGGTACAGAATCACCACCAGCAAAAACACCCTTGAGGCAGCTGAAATCCGCCTTCTTCATCTTCTTACTACGAAGCAGTGCTTCATACAACGTAGGAACCCCGGCTATGTACTGTGGCTTGTGCTTGGAAAACTGTTCAGCGAAGATTTCAGCATCGAATTTAGGAACCAGAATGGTACATGCACCTACAATTATGGGCAGGTGCACGCAGACTGCCAGACCAAACCCATGGAACATGGGCAGGATGCACATCATCTTGTCGTGTTTAATTTGACCCAGGTTGGCATCGTTCATATGCCCCAGGCACTGGATTGCCAGGGCATTGAAGTTATGGTTGGAAAGTAAAACACCCTTCTGTATCCCGGTGGTACCTCCGGTGTATAGTACAACAGCTCCATCCTTGCACTTCATGGATGACTTAACTTCCCTGCTGGATTTTTCCCCTAGTTTTATGAAATTTTTCCAGGAGATCAACTTACTATTTTCATCGTAGTTGACCTTGGGTATTTTGCGTCCCCCCATTGCCCAGAAACCCAAGCTGTTACGTTTACCTAAAAAGTCGCTTACCTTGGCAACTATTACCTTTTTAGGCTGGAGATTCCCCTCCACCTTTGCCAGGTTGGGGTAGGAGAAGTTGCCGATTATGATGTACTTGCTGTTCACATTTTCCATGTAGAATTCTATCTCTTTGGGCGCGCTTAAGGGATGGATCATGTTGGCCACGGCCCCTAACTTGTTAACTGCGTAGAACATTATTACTGCATGGGGTGTGTTGGGCATGCAGATGGTCACTGCGTCATGTTCTGTTACTCCTATTTCTTTTAATGCCCGGGCACAGATATCCACCTTCTCCAGGAGGTCTTTATACCTGGTCTTTTTTCCCATGAATTCAAGGACTATCCTCTCTTTATCCTTACCTGCCCTTGCCTTTAACATTTCATAGATAGTCTTATCAGGGTAGTGTAGGTTTCCTGGTGTTTCCTGGTTGTAATGTTTTAGCCAGGGCCTGTGGTAATTAATCCTGTCTTCTGCTTCTACAATTAAACTTGAGATGTTCATTTTCAGTTCCATCCTTGAATTTTTTTTATTTATCTATGGGATAGCTGGTTAGTTCTTCCTCCAATTCCTGGGGGTGGTTAAGGATTTCTTTGAACTTGTTCATAGCGTTGAAGTAGTAGAATCCGTCGCTGATACGTTCATCTATACTGGTTGAAATTTCAACCAGGTACCTTTCTTCATTTTTCCCTGTTTCCCCATTATAGACCTTGTCTTTATAGATTTCACCCAGACACACAAAGATTGAATTGGTACCCCAGTCATATAAGTGGTGGTAAGGCACGTTCCTCACACCGATACCCCCCAGGTTAGTTATAAATAAGCTGGAGTGCATGGGATCATCCTTACGAAGGTCTTCCGGATACATGCCCCTACTGTCTAGGAAATTTAAAAATTTCAGGGCAAGGTTAACTATGGGGCCTGGGAAACTAGCAAACAAGCCAATCACATCATCAGCTTCCGCTGTTTTTTCTGTTTTAACTGTTTTAATTTCCTTCTGTAATTTGGATACTATACTCCACAGGTTTTCATCCCGTTGGAAGGATTTCTTTATGATGGTCTCCTCACCCTCCTCACTTAGATCCTTCTTAGCAACAAAGGCCACCTCAATATCCTTCCTCTGGTAGTATTTCCTACCTGCAATAAAACGGTTCATATGCGGTTTAACTGTTAAAAGCCGGATAAGGGCAGCAATAAAAACATTGAAGTAGGTGATCTTATCCACATCACCGTGGGGAGTTTTTTGAGGATCCTGGGACAGTTCCTTATTTTTGGATTTAACATACTCAACGAAGCTGGTAACATCCATCTTTTCCTTAAAATAAATAGCTGATTCATTCCTGGAAGTCATGATATGGGGGAGGAGTTTATTAAAAGAATTTATGTCCTTTATAATCCATCCATCCTTCCTATCTCCCCTTACCTTCTTTTGGCGGTAGGAAGATCCATGATTTGTAGTATTATTAATGTTATTATCATTAACCTGCATTTTACAACCTAAAAAGTGTTATGGATATAATAAATTGAAGATTTTAATATATAAAAAAATATTTATTAATTCAAGGTATAAGTTGTGCTGTTTTATTTTTTTTAATAGTATAGGATTAATTTAGTATTAAAAAAAAATTGGAAATTTAAAAAATTAATTATACAATGGTTAATAGATTTTTCCTACCTAAGTGAAAATGGTACCATGAATTAGGCTTCGCAGTGTTATTTGGGGAGACAATTGAATAAATAACCTGCGAGATGGGTAGATAATATTATTTTTTTGGGTTCAATTCTATTTTGGCGGGATTCATGTGACTGTAAAAAAATGGGGATTTGTAGAGGGGGTGTTAATAATGCTTTTTATCCTTAGAACTCCTTTAAGTTTACTTTAGATCCCTTATTCCTTTTGATATCTAATTTTATTGATTTAGGTAAACTATATATCTTACTAACAAGATATTATATTATGAATAGTATTTATCGAGCATAAAGGAGGTGAAAAGGTGCGAAAAATACTAAAATTGTTGATAATGTCTTTGATAGTGTTATTTGTGTTGTCGCCATGTGCAGCAGCTACCGGAGACGAGATGACCAATGCTGTAGTTACACCCACAACTCTTGATCTTGTAAACTCCAACACAATCGTGGGCGGTGATGATCAATTTGTGGTTATTGACACACCAGCGATGGGTTTCCCTACTGAAGGTACCTACTATGCAAATATTAACACTGGAGATAGTAATGAGGATGCAGCGAACTTCACTCTAAATTTAACCATACCCGCAGGGGCACAGACCTTAAGCTTCGACTGGATGTTTGCCAGCAATGAGTACCCAGATGAAGGTCCTGAATATAATGATACGGTACTTGTTGAGATAATAAGTGGAGATTCTTCTCAAAATATCTTATTCTTGCCTGGTAATATCCTTGTTTGTGTGGGCAATGCATGGAGTCTCTTTAGTGCACCAACCGATAACATAGGATACACTGGAGTTACTCAAATGTACACTACAAATTTCGATATATCGTCCTTTGCAGGGTCAAACATTCTCTTGAGCTTTTCCATAGAGGATGTTCTTGATACTAGTGTTGATTCAGCCTTCTTCATCGACAATCTGCACATCGAAATTGTAGAACCTGAACCTGAACCTGAACCTTTGGAAGCAGTTACAGTATCCATGCAGGAAACTGGAGCCCCACTGGCCTACTTGGTACTTGCGGTCCTGTTAATGCTGGGTGGTTTAGTAATGCATAAAAGGAAATAACCTATTTCCTTTATTTTTTTAATATAGAGAATCCATTTATCTTAATCCACTTAACAGTATCTATATTTCCCAGTTCAGGACATTTATCAACAGATTTCTGGTTAAATAGTTTATATTATATTCGATTAAGGTAATTTTAGTTGAAACATCTCATTCTCCCGTATATATCAATGTACCCGGGGGGAGGCCTGTTTTTTTATTCTGTTTTTCCATTTTTTTCCCACAATTAGATGTTTATATTTAATCTGAAATTCTATATAATGTTAATAAGTATGCGAAATAAGTTTTATGTCATTACCAATATCATTGGATAATTAATTCTTTTAATGGGGGGTAGGTTCTTGGAAAATATTGGTGAAAACATAAAGTTTACGAAAAAAGAAGAGGAAGTACAGTTAAAACTTTACAGTAAAGACTCAGCTGCACTGCTATCTATTTTCCTAACAGCCAGGGGAATTAACTTCCGCTTTGTCCATGTACATGGAATTGAGGATGACCAGTTCTATGATTCAGATTCCAGGGAGGAGCACATATTTTGGATTAAAGAGGATGACTGGGAAATCCTGAAACATGATATCTGCTGGGAATTGGAATCCATATAAAAATTAACACTTACATTTAACAATTAGATACTTAAAACCAGTTAATTATCTCAAAAACGCTGGTTATGGTTATAGATGGAATGATATAAATAAGATATCTACTTTGGTTCTATATTAAAATTCTGGATTTTTTGCTGATTTTTAAAAAAAAGGAAGAAAAACTTCAGGTTCCAACATTTATACGGTTATTTAAGCTATTTATTAGTTGAGCAGCTGAATAAGCGGCGAGTTGGCTGGTTTTGGGGTTGCTGGTGCAGTTAACATTTCTGGTGGTTGTGGTTAGTTCACCAAATTCACCAGACACATGTATTTCATGGCAGTTCTGGTCCACCTTAGGATCGGCTATTATCTTGACCTTAACATCCTGTTTGCAGGCGATGCTTAAAGCAGCAGCTACATTCATGTTCACCGGAAATTTAAACACAGCATCATGGGCTTCACCCTCATACAAAACCACTTCTTCACTGGCATCTATACCCAGTGACTGTGGAGGTTTCCTGGTTAGTAAACTTACCCGGTTAATTTTTCCCATTGAAGCGGCTTTTATACCATCCAGACCAACAATAGCTCCTGAGGGTGTGTATATATTACAATGGTTAAGTGATGCGATTTTATTGAGTTTTTCCCGGAAACTCTTCCCTATCAGAGCTCCTATGCTCATGATTATAACATCTTTTCCTGCTCTAAGGACCTTTGGAACATATTTTATAACAGCATCTGGTGATGCAGCTTCAATTACAAGATCCACATTACTTAACATATCCTCTAAATTTAAAACTGCCCTGCCATCCACTTTTGCAGCTAATTTATTTGCCCTATCCAGATCCACATCATAGAAATATTTTAAATCTGCGTTGAGCTTTTCTTCCAAGGCAAAATCAGTTATTATGTTAGCGATTGCTCCGCATCCAATAATTCCCAGGATCATGGGTTTTGATTGTTTTTTCCCTAATCCTACTCTACTGGATGGGTATGCAACCTTATCAAGCACTTCTATATTGGTGCAACAAGAAATGAGATGTTCTTCTTCCATAAGATCAGAATCCTGTGGATGATTTAACATATGGTATGTCCATTGATTTTTTTATGATTTGATGGTTCTATATGGGGGATGTTTAAAAAAATTTTGGAGGCACCATAAATACATTTGAGCGAAAATGATTTACGGGTGCCTTTTTACTCATATTAGATATGAGTTTAATTTCTGAATATTATTCTTTTTAAAATGCAAATTCATGTTTAGTACAGTTTGCATTCGGGGTCTATGCCTGTTATCCTTATTCCAGCGTCTTTACATGTCTTTTTGATGTTCAGTCCAATGAGTAGTGGTGTGATTTTTTCTATTATCTGTGCTCTTTCCAGTGGTCCGCAGTCCACAGTCTGTACTCCAGGTAGTTTGTCTATTAGTTTTGCAACTGTTACTTTTGCTTCCTGGTCATCACCTGCTATTAGGCAGTCGCAGTCTATGGGTTCGTTGAAGTTCATGAGTGCTCCGCTGCTGATGTTGTTAAAGCCACATATTAATTTTGAATCTGGCAGGACTTTTTGTGATCTTTCAGCTGCTGCTCCTTCTGGTAAGTACAGGCATCTGGTTGGTGATCCACCAATTGCAGATTCAAGTGGTCCTGTTGCGTCTATAACTATTTTACCTGCTGCACCTTCCTTGATTGATTTGCATGTTGATGTTTGGGCGGCCAATGGTACTGTTAAAACCATTAATTCTGCTTCTGATGCTGCATCTGAATTTTCAGCAGCTTTCAAGTTTGGAAAATCATCTTGTTCCAGTAGATCTTTGATTTTATCTACTGCTGCCTGGGCTTTTTCTATGGTCCTGGAACCAATAATTACATCTTCACCAGCCTGCACAAATCGTATGGCAATCCCTAAACCCTGGCCACCAGTTCCTCCAATTATTGCAATTTTCATCTTTTATACCTCACGTTTTTTTTTAAAAAAAGAAGAATGAAGGGTCTAATTATTTATAAACCCTTAATTTATTTACATCAGTAAATAATTCTTCCTTTACTTGATTTCTTATGATACTAATGCTACTCCACCATCTACTAACAGAACTTCTCCGGTAATATATGCAGCATCATCAGATACTAAAAATAAAGCTGCATTTGCTATATCTTCTGGTTGAGCTAATCGACCAATTGGTATTGAATTGTTAAGGTATTCCATTTGTTCGTCATTAACTGACTCTAATATTGGTGTTTTTGTCATACCGGGTGCAACTGCATTAACGCGAACACCTTGGGCTGCATGATCATTAGCAAGTACCTTGGTCAAAGAGATCAAAGCAGTTTTTGAAGGGTTGTATCCATACCATTTGAATGTGTCACTACACCTGAAATTGAAGCTGTGTTAAGTATTGTTCCCTTTGTTTTCAATAAATATGGCATTGCCTTCTTGCTCATCTGGAAAGGAGCAGTCAAATTTGTATGAATAACATTATCAAAATCTTTATACTTAAAGTCTTCTAGAGGACCTGATATGGCCATTCCGGCATTATTAAACAGGATATCAATTTTGTCGTATTTATCTATAGTCTTTTCAAATAGCTCATCCATGTCGTCTCGGTTATTCATATCGACTTTTACAAAGAAAGCTTCTTCACCATCGTCCTTTATATTGTTTACTACGTTGTTTCCACGTTCTTCGTTTCTTCCAACTACAACAACCTTTACACCTTCTGATGCAAATAATTTTGCAGAAGCCTCGCCTATACCTGATGTTGCACCGGTAACAATTGCTACTTTATCTTTTAGTTTCATTTTTTTGTCATCATATTTGTTTACTTGAGTAGTTTTTAAAACTCATCTGTATATCTACCGATAAGTCTGTTTGTAATGATTAATAACAAATAATCATAAACGTTTCTCAATTTCAAGTAGTTAAATAATATTACTCCTTTTAATAGGAGTTGTAAGTTCATATGGTGCCGGAACAATCTAGAACATCCGGCACCAATGAAACTTTTTTACTTCTTTCAAAAAAATGAAATTTTTTATTTTTTTAGTCCTCTATGAGTACCACTGGTTTGATTAGATCCTTAGGTTTTTCCCTCATGAGTTCTAGGCCTTCTTCAACTTTGTCGAATCCCTTAAACACATGTGTGGTCATTAGTTCTGGATCCATACGTCCGTAGGTTACAATATCTGCCAGTTGTTCCATTCTGACTCTTCCACCAGGACACAGACCAGTTATGAGGTTTTTATCACCCATACCATATGCCCAACCTTCTCTGGGTAATGGGATGGTGTCTCTATCTCCCTCTCCACTACCGAAGTAGTTGTTGTTTGATATAGTAGATCCTGCTTTTGCTATTTTAAATGCGTCTATTAATATGTTAGGTCCTCCACCTGATACTATTACAGCATCAACACCTTCTCCATCGGTGGCTTCTAAGATCTGTTCTGCGGTGTCCCCGTCTTTGTAACTGATTATGTCTGTAGCTCCGTATTTTTTAGCTACTTCAACTGATATTGGCCGGGTACCGACTGCAAATATTCTTCCTGCACCTCGTAGTGATGCACCTGCTATACCACAAAGACCTACTGCTCCAATACCTAAAACTGCTACGCTGGCTCCTATTTCAATATTGGCATTTTCTGCACCCATAAATCCGGTACTTAACATATCAGGTATCATGACTGCAGCTTCCAGGGACATGCCCTCTGGTTTCAGTGCCAAGTTGCTATCTGCCATATTTACATGGAAGTAATCAGAAAATACACCATCTTTGAAGTTGGAGAACTTCCATCCTCCTAATGCACCACCAGTTTGTGATGAATATCCTCTTAGGGCTGCTTCATTATCCCAATCAGGAGTAATTGCTGGAACAATTACCTCGTCACCTGGTTTGAAATCTTTAACCATGCTTCCTACTTCATCTACTATACCCACTGCTTCATGTCCTAAGATCATGTTGTGTCGGTCGCCTACTGCACCTTCATAAACTGTGTGTACATCAGATGTACATGGTGCTAAGGCTGTAGGCCTGATTATAGCATCTAATGGACCGCATTTTGGTCGGTCTTTTTCTATCCAGCCTACTTCACCAATTTTTAACATTGCAAAACCTTTCATTTTTTTCACCTCATTGATTACTTGGTGAATGGTTGAGATGATGATCAATATAAACATACCGAATATTTGGTTTGTAACGATTTATCATAAAATTTATATAGAGCCTACGCTGTTAAACATGATTATATCCGGATTTTTATCCATTTTTTTATAAGAATATAAAAAACCAAAACGGATAACCGCCCATTTATTAAAAAGAATCACAAAATAAATCAAAAACCTTAATATTCATTAATAATAAATCACAAAAAATAGCAGAAAAAATATTTAATGCTGATATTAAATCAAAATAATAATACTTAAGATTAATAACCGATTAAAATAAAATTACAATATTCTAGAATTAATTATTCTGTTTTATAGATTGATTAATTTTAAATAAAAATATCATTGGGAAATTTAAATGGGAACAAAAAATCGAATCATGGAAGAATCATTAAAGTTATTCCTAAAAAATGGATTTTCTGATGTCTCATTAAGTGAAATTAAACAATCATCCAACATCACCACTGGAGGATTTTACCACTACTTCCAAAGCAAGGATGACCTGCTAATCGAAGTAATAGAAACATACATCTTCGATTACTTCAAATCCACCATGCTAAGACTGCGGAAATGCACAGGTACACCCCAAGATAAGTTAAAAATAGTTATGTTATCCCTTATTGGAGATGCACACCTATCAGATTCAGTTATAATTGATTATAGAACGTTACATATGCTCTTGATGGAAGGAGTTAAAAAATTCAAACCAGTAAGCGAAAAATACTCAGAATTCTATAATTCCCTCCTGGATTTCATATTAGAAGTAGTTGAAGAAGGCATAGACCAGGGCACCATAAGGAATGATATAGATCCAGTTGAACTTGCCACTTCCATTGAAACTACAATGGTGGGAAATATATTAATGGGAATAGCCTTGCCAGAAATACCACTGAAAACCAGGGTAAATATAACCATCGGGCGTATATGGGAATTTATCTCCTTAAATCATACTGCATGAATTCAAACAATAAACAGCATTTTTTTATTCAATAGATGATTAAATATTTTAAATGACGGAGGATTGGATGATGTTATTAGTAACTGCAAAAATAACTGCAAAACCAGGCCAGAGAGATAAAATTATAGAAAATTCAAATGATTTGGTTGAAACAACCAGAAAAGAACCAGGATGCATGAACTATGATCTTTACTCCAGCACAGAGGACGAAAACATCCTCATGGTGCTTGAAAAATGGGAAAATAAGGAAGCATTGGACACCCACACAGAAACTGATCATTTCCAAGCCTTTGGCCAGGCCATTGAAGATCTGGTGGCCGAAGAAATGGAAGTCACAATTTACCAGGTTTAAACTAACAACAGGATTCAGTATAAGATTAAAAGAATTTAATTTTTATATTTTTTTTACTTCATTATTTTCATATCTTTATAACTTCATTATTATATTATTTAGAGCTATTCGACGTCAGGGTAAAAGAATTCAGCCATATTTGACCATTTATCCTTCCATTCGGTGGATATGAGTTTATGGGTAAATATCTCTGGAAATTTTTGGGCCCAAATATCACGTTCTTTTGGGGGCAGATTATAAAATTGGAAGGGCATAACCAGGTAGTCAGGTTGATAACGTTCTATAATAAATTCTCGATAAATTTCTGACTGACCCCTCATTTCATCTTTATCCACCAGGTTACCAATTTTTTCAACCGTGAAATATTTCTCCTCCAACTCTTTATGGGGATACCATACATGATTAATACCAGTTAATGCCTCATTCAATTGTTCTAAAGATGGAATTAGCGAATCACCCTTTAAATCTGGGATTATATCATCAAATTTAATTAAATGTATTCCAATTTTTCCATGTTCTTGATTTAATTGTTTAACTGGTAATTCAGGTATTTTATTCTGGAAATATGGAAACACTTTTTGAGTTTCCAAGTGATGATGTGTGGTTAGCACTGTTCTAATACACTCGAGATAATCAATAAATCCATCTTTTGATGCTTCATCAAGCTCACCAGATCTTAATGATTGACCACAATGTTCAGCAGCCACTTCCAGAGAACGAGTAATAACATTATGAGTGCAAAGTAAATCAATTGCCAGATTTGGTTCATAAACCATACAAAAATCTCCCCCATTAAAATATAAAATTTTATTAAATCTTCAACTATTGAGGTTTTATTTATCCAAATCCCACTGGGCGTTAAAGTAATTGATAATATTATTATCTAATTTAAGATACTTAATTTTTTATGCTGAACAGGTATATGATGAAATGATTTAAAATGGGTCGAAAATATGCACAATGGTAATAAACAAATAAACAGAGCGAATAACCATTAGAAATATCCCATTCAACCAATGTAAATTGATTAAATTCAATTCAGCTATAAATATAAAAATCTCTAAGTGAATAATAATATTAGATATAATTAATTAATTCTTAGGAGGGTATTAAATGGAAAATAATACAAATGAGCGAAATTTAATTTTAGACGAAATTATTCAGTCAAGACGCTCTGTACGAATTTTTAAGGATGATAAACCTTTAAAGAAAGATATTGAAGATATTATAGAAGCAGGAATGTTAGCACCTTATGCTGCTGCCGCAGTAGGGGATAATAAGGATTTTAGACGTTTTTACGTCTTTGAAAAAGGAACTGATAGTATTAAAACTCTAGCTCTTTTAATGGAAAATAAAGCTGCCGAAGGAGTTAAACACTTTGAAGGTCTAATAAGCGAGAAACCATACATGAAATCCAAATTCCAGCCATTCTTAAATAGACTTAAAATGATTGGTGATAAAGGTATTCCTGGTGTATCAACAGCTCCATACTTTATTATAATAGCTGAACTTAGAGGCATTCCTCCAGCAGAACAAGAATCATTAGCCCATGTGCTTGAGAATATGTGGCTTAAAACAACTGCATTAAATCTGGGTTTTCAGTTAATATCCCTCACCAGCCAGATGGCAGAAGATGAACAACTAATGAAATTATTAGAACTACCATATGGAAAATATGCCCTAAACGGATGCGCCATAGGATATCCTGAAACCATTCCCAACCCCACACCACGCCCAAGCACACAAAAAGCAACCAAATGGATGAAATAAAAAAAAATTATATTTTTTATTTAAACGCCCAGAGACTGTTAAGATATGTCCGAGTGTGTTGATGAGAAGGAGAAGTTTCTGAGGTCATATCCCAAATTTCTTCAGAAATTCCTGAAGAAGGGATGATATTTAAAGATCTAATCGATTTGTATTTATGTAATTTTTAATTAAAATTTTTATTTGAATAATTACATAATAAATATCTAAGTAATATAATAATCTTAGCTTCTGTGGATTATCTTCAAATTTTTTTTTATACAAATAATAATTTTCTCATGAATATTTTTAATAAGCGTTTATTATGACCGAGATAGATTTTAGTATGGAAAATATCCGAAAATGTTTGTGCACCAAGTGCGCTGTCCAGATAGAAAGCCAATGCGCAAAAGATAAAGAAAAGATAATGCTTTTAATGACCTATCAGGATCTGGACAGTCCCATGCGATTAGATGAAGGGCGTTTTCCTGGCTTATACTGTACTACAGGGCAGGCTAGTTGCACAGATATAGATACAAAAAAAGTATGTAAATGCAACGAATGCCCTATTTGGGATGGATACAAATTAGAACCAGAAAGATATTTCTGTAAGCAAGGAAAGGCAAAAAAAATTGAATATTATAAGATCTGTATCATATAACAAGTCAGCAACTTTATTTAAATCCTATCTAAATCAAGTTGTGTACATTTAAACTCTGAAAGATCTCCATGAAAAAGAATGTAAACCTTCGAAAATATGTATTCAAAATTGCCGATTGAATACTAAACTTACTTGACAAGATGATAAAAAAAAGGTTTATAAAAAATAAATGTGCGTTACTATAAAGTGCAGGGGAAGGGATTCGAACCCTTGAAGACCTGCGCCAGAGGATCTTGAGTCCACCCCCTTTGACCGCTCGGGAACCCCTGCAAATTTAATAAATTTTATTTTTAATTATTATATTAATCTCTAAAAAGGGATTAAACCTTATCGTCTATGTAGGTGAGTTTGTATTTATCGCTCTTCTCTTCAAATACAGCTCTACAGATATTGCACTGGTAGGTGTATTTGGTGCTGAAAGTTCCTTTATGGATTTTTTCGGTTAATCGGCCCTGATTACAGGCAGGACAGTTTGGTGTTTGGTCTTCCTCTAATTTGTTCCCGCATTACTGGCAGTATCTTGCGTTTTCCCGGTTTTCTGTGTTGCAGTCTGGACATATAATCAAAATTCATTACACTACCATAATTTTTTTTCATGTCTAGGTTAGTCTTTCTCTACTTTAACTATTATTAGAAAACGTGATACAATAAAATTTAACAAATATTTATATAATATTAAATGTGATACATATAACTACCTAAAGGGTGATTACATATGAGTAATAGTGATGATCAAAAGCAGGTTATGTCACAGATTAGCCTTAAAATACCGAGAGATTTAATAGACCGCTATGATAAATATGCCAGGTCAAAGAGCAACCCCCGCAGCCATTATATGAGAGAGGCATTGGTGGAATATATAGAAAGAAGGGAGAAAGAAAAGGAAAGATGAAAGAGTTTAATAAACTGGTAGAATTACCTGCCAAAGGCAGGGCATTTATCGTAACCGATATACATGGTCACTGGGATGATTATCAAAAATATCTTGAACTCTGGGACGAATTTGGAAAAGACAACCACTTCATATTAACTGGAGATTTCATACACAGCATAGAACCAGATGATGGTTCCCTGGAGATCATAGAATCAGTAAAAGAACACTACGAAAATGAGGATAACTTCCACGTTCTCCTGGGCAACCATGAATGGGCGCAGCTTACAGGAACAAGCGTCTATAAAGCAGGTTATAATCAAAACTTCCAGTACCTGAACCTTTTAGAAGAGGAATACGGAGAACATGCAGATGATAAATTACACACCTACAATGACCTGTTTAAAAAGCTGGCAATTGCAGTTAGAACCAGGAATCGAGTATTGATAAGCCATGCAGGACCTTCCAAATCCTTGAAAAGTCCTGATGACATTAAAAATATAACAGATTATAAGCATGACCGGGTTCTCTATGAGATGCTCTGGGATAGAAACTACTCTCTAAGCAGGAACTACCTGGACCCCTTCCTTTCAAAATTCGGGTGCAAGACATCCATAGTAGGCCACACCCCAGTAGATGGGGTGGAACTAAACGGAAACCAGTTGGTGGTCTCATCCAGCTTCGGCATGGGAAAGAAGGCCTATGTGGAACTGGACCTGGAAGCTCGGATAAATACAGGTCGTGACTTGTTAGGTATGGTTAGATATTTAGAATAAGAATTTGGTTATATTTAGAATAAGACTTCATCATATTACCAGGAAATATATGAGGCTTGCAAGAGTTTATCAGCCATATCTCTAATTAAATCAAATTTGGCTAGCTTATTTTTCCAATTTTCAGGTATACCTGATTCACCATAATATGCCCCGGCTATCTGGCCGTAGATAGCTCCAGTAGTATCTGCATCATCTCCCAGATTCACCGCTTTAAGGCATCCATCTTTAAAGTTACCTGTCCTATAGAACGCCCATAAAGCTGCTTCCAGTGATCTGACCACAAATCCGCTGCCTCTTATCTCTGGTGGTTCTTTTTCTTTAAATGAACCACAGGCAATTTCATCAATCTCTTCTGGTAATGGGTTCTCATCCCAGTATCCTGGTATGGGAGTATATCTTTCAGATAATATTTCCTCCTTGGAAGCTCCAGTTAAAGCTCCTACCATTATACCGGCCATATATTTACAGGCATCCATGGTAAGTGGATGTTGGTGGGTGGTCTGTGAGCTTAAACCAGCATATTCAATTGCCTGTTTTGGCTCTGAATAATAAAATATAGCAATGGGCGCCAGGCGCATGATTGAACCATTCCCTGCAGAGCGCTCATAATCGGGTCCGCAGTAGGGTTGATGGGTTTCTTCAAATCTAAGTAGGGCTTCAACAATGGTTTTACCAATGTCAAAACATTCTCCATTAACTGATAGGTAGCCTTCCCGGTACCATTTAAGGTACCTTTCCAGCTGATCCACCGGATCAAACCCATTTTTCTCTATTAAACTTTCAGCCAGACATAAAGCCATGGAGGTGTCATCAGTCCATTCGCCAGCTTCCAAACCAAAGGATCCGCCACCCCGCATATCTGTAACTTCTTCAAAACTTCCCGGAGAACAGAATTCAACCGGCACGCCCAGGGCGTCGCCGACTGCCAGGCCGATTAAGGATCCGCGTGATCTAATTTTTAATTCCATTATGAATTCCGTCCTTGTTTTTAAATAAGGATATATTATTCGTCAAAGTTTTTCAGATAGAAAAACTAATTTACTATATCAAAAAAAAATTCTATTCATTAAACATATCCTTAACCCGGGCATCTAAGAGGTCTGCATAGTGCAAAGCTACTGCTTCAGGTGTTTTAGGGTCCACAATGCTTCCCCAGCCAAGACTTACCTTTCCATGATGGCTTAATATTATATGCATTAGTTGGTTGGAGAGCTCTTTTGAAATATTTACATCATTTAATTTTTCTTCAACCATCACTCCAGACAGGTACAGGTGATCCAGTAGTTTTCCTTCTTCTGACATCTTTGTGCTTAGATTATCGTAATCATAGGCCCTGATCTTACCAATGTCATGTATTAAAGCAGCGGTGTATAAGAGATCCTTATCCATCCCCGGGAATATATCTTGGAGGGTTTTACAGATCTTTAAAACCTCCACTGAGTGATCTAACAGACCTCCGACATAACTATGGTGGTAGAATTTCGCTGCAGGGGCTGTGTAGAATTCTTCGCTGAATCTATTGTCGCAAAAGAAGGATTTAAGAAGATTTTTAAGTTCAGGGTTCTTGATTTCTTTAATAGTGGAAATAATGTATTTTATCAATTCATCTTTATCATTGCTGGATGTTTTAACATAGTCCTCCAGGATGTATTCATCGGGAGGTAATTCCACCAGATAGTTGATAACAAGGTTGTATTTCCCTGAATCCGGGGGAAACTCGTTAACTTGTCCATCACATTTATAGATGCTGCCAGAGATTATGGTATTAAAGATATCTTGAACCCCCTCCTCTGGAAAAACACGGCCGTCAATCTGGCCGGTCTTATCACCTAATGTTAAATCTATATAATCTCGGCCTTTTGCTGATGTTCTGATATTCTTTTTTATTACAACAAATGATGAGCAAATACTTTTCTGACAGTTGAGATTCTCCACTAAATCTTCATCAGATTTAGAACAAGCGGATATTTCTTCAACGACTTCATCAACCTTATGAGAGGTTTCAAAAAGATTCTTTTGACCATTTTCTGGGTTATCGTTCATATTACTCTCTCATTTTTTACTAATCTTCAAACAATCCTGTACCAAAGAAACAATCAATGCAGTACCCATCACTGCCCATATGGTCCCTACAGTAGCAACGGTTGCATACTATACATCTTCCTAATCCGGGATTGCCGCAGAAGTCACATGTATCGCACATTTTACCAACAAATTAAGTATTATCCTGTTTTATATTATTATTTTTATCCATTAATCTAAATAAATTGGTCAGTTTCCATCTACAAACTGCTTCATGAACTATTCATTTAACAGGCTTACCACAGACAGTACAAAAATTAGAGTTTGATGCTATAGGGCTTGAACAATTGGAACAAAATCCAGCACTTTGATTTAATTTGAAACCACAATTTGGGCAGAAGTTAGAGTTGGGCAATACTGGTTTTGAACATTCAGGACATATGTTGCCAAATTTCTTCTGTGAGGTGATTCTTGGACGAATTTTTCCCTTGAACTTTTGACTAAGGGTTTTTCTTGCTGTAGAACGCAAATGTGAACTTTTATCTTGCAAGCATTTTGTAATTGGCGTTATTGCTTGGGTGTCACCAATCTCTCCCAGAGCAATTATGACTTTACGCCGAACTGTACTGCTTGGATCGTTAATAGATTTTAATAAAGACTCCACTGCTCTCTCATCACTTATCTTACCCAACGCCTCTGCTGAACGGTATCGGACTTTCTTTTCACTGTCTTGTAATGCATTCATTAGTGGAATAACCGCACTCTTATCACCTATACGAGTCAGGGCTTTAGCCGCTCTCCTGCGGACATATCTATCCGGGTCATTTAATAATCTAGTTAAGTGGGGGATTCCCTTAGAATTGCGCATCAGTCCCATGATGTCGCATGTCTTTCTCCTTACCACTTCATCAGAGCTATTTGATGCCTTCATCACTGCATCAAAAGCAGGCATACCAATTTTAACCAGGGCTTCCACTGCATAATTACGCATTAAAGAATTAGGATTATTCAATGAATTAATCAGGTTAAGTATGATATGGTCCAGACTATTACTGTAGGCTTCATCCTCTGAGAATTTACTCCAACCATCATAGTTAGTATCGTAGATTGTACGCTGCTTAGTATTCTTCAGCAAATTCTAGGCTTCATTAACTTCCCGGAATTTACGAGCACAATCTGGATCATCACTTACATCCGGATGGTACTTCTTAGCCAACCTACGATAAGCTTTTTTAATATCATCTTGACTGGACTCCTGACTACTCCAAGGGTTTGATAGTAACCAAAGTTATCTGCCATAAAGTTCTCGTTAAATTATTTCTCCAGCATTGATCCTATTAGCTGTATTATAGGCATCGTATATGGCATAAAACCAGATAATGATCCAGGTGATGAATCCAATTAAAACATACATCAGTATGCCAGAGACAACGGCGCCTAAAAAAAGTAGCACTCCTTTGCCAACTTCTCCGTTATATACTTGGCCCAGACCCACCACTAAGAAGGATAAAACAGCAGCAAGCCCGGCACTCTTCTGTTTACGCACATTTCTCTGGTAAGGCTGACCATAACCAGATGGACTACCTTGTTCCGCACCACAGTTACTACAATATCTGGTTGAACTATCTATTTCAACACCACAGTTTGAACAGAATTTGGTCGTCATAAAATCTCTCCCAACTTATTTTTTTTTAACCAACAAGACTCCATATAGATAACAATATGAAGGTTAAAACAAATGTTAAATAACTTATCTTCCACTGGGATGGTTCTATTTGATTTAATCTTTCGTTTATTTTTATCCACCACTTATTCTTTGTGATATTTAGTTTCATTTGTATAAAAGTACCTAAAAGACTACCCAGTGCAGATAATCCCAAAAACAACAGGGAAACTCCTAATACTATTAATAAAACCATAAATGAGATTAAATCATAGGAATAGTCATAACCAAAAAACGGACTAACTGAAGTGTAAGCCAGTAAAAAATAGAATATCACAGGAAACAACATTATCACTACCCCTTGGAGGGCAGACGATTTGTAATCTGTTTTATTAAGTATACCTGCAAAGATAGAACCACTCAAGACAATAAGGAAATATATAAGTAGATAGATAACTAATTTGGCATCATTATAAGTTAGTAAATCCTCAAATAGAATGGCTGTAATTATGAATGCAAAAATTGTGATTAATGTGCCTATGAGTATATAATTAAGGTTGATTCTCTGGAGAATTGATTTTTTCTCCAGTTTTACTCCACATGATCCACAGAACTTGGTATCTTGTGGATTTTTAAATCCACATTTCTGACAGGTTAAAGTTGAACTAATTTTTTCATCAATTGATGCTGATTCTTCTAGTTTCCCACCGCATTCACATGTCTTAAAATCAGATGCTTTTTCACCTTTCTGGAGTTTATAGTATCCTCCACATTTTTTGCAGATTAAATATGTAATTTAAATCCCTCCTTTATCTTGTCCATACTTTTGCACCGCATACACCGCAGAATGTTTCTGTTCCAGATAGTTTATGGTTACATTTTATGCAAGTTATTTCTATTTCTTCTATATTTTTATTACCGTGTTTTTCAATAATTGCATCATATTCTCCTGATTCGGACCATTCAATTATTTCATGAGCCCTCATCATAGTCCAGGGATGCGTTTGCCACATGACTGTGGCAGCTTTTCCAATATTGTCTAATCCATCATAATCAAATCCTTTATATTCACGTGCTTGTTTTATGAATTCATCTGTTTGACTTGTTCCTGCTATTTTCATCATTAATTGAATGTATGCATCGTAATCTTGGCATGTTAGAAGTCCTGCCCTATCTGCAGTAAGTTCTGACATTCTATACCATTGAAATAAGGCTGTTTTTAATCCCGCTGATACTAATTTTCCTATATGACCAAAAACAGCACCTAATATTGGAATAATTTGGATCATATCATTGTATAGCATATGTCCGCTTTTGATATGACCAGCTTCGTGTCCTAACAATCCTAAAAGTTCCTCTTGACTTAGCTTATCAAGGGCTTCTTTATGGATTACTACCATTGGTTCTTTGTAGCCTACTGTAAATGCTTTAATTCTGGATTCTTCTTTAACGTACATCATTGGAACCGTTTTTAGATGAATTGAACCATTAATGCTCTTTAATTTATTGATGCGATCGAAAATTATCCGAATTTTAACAAAAATGATTTATGAAATTTATGGAGCAGGAAATAATATTAATCAAGTGTTTTTGAGGAAAAAAGTAATTGAAAAATTTGGCGAGAAGGATATTTCAGCACGATCTTTAAGGAATTTATTGAGCACATTGGTTGATTTTGGCATTTTAGAAAAACAAGATAAAGATTACACATGGAAGAGAAAACTAAAAATTGATGAACTTAATGCATGCTACATGTTAAAATTGTACGCAGAAGAGTTTAAAACATCTCCACAAATAAATTTGGATGATATTGAGGATTATTTATTCCTATATTTTGAAAAACCAGATTTTGGAGTTATCGCTAAAAAGTATAATGGTATTTTATGGGATTATAGTATCAGAATGGGTCAGAAAATTATTCAGTTTAGAGATGATTATGATTGGGTTGTTTTAAAAAAATAAGAAGCTATTTTAATCAAAGCAATGGGTAAAAAGTCTCTATGATTTCTACTTTTCTTAGGAATAGGGAAATTAGGCTCAATTAATAGTACATTTCTTGTTTTTTTATCTATCAAAATAATCAACTTATGGAAATATTGGTATAAAAAAAATACTCTGTAATAATAATTGATATGATTGATTCTCTATAATATTACTATTTAATGTTTTTAAAGATAATGATATTACAAAATGCCTAAATATTTAATTTTATGGATTAATATATATCAATAATAATATTAATTACGTTTTTTAGTCATCACCGTCATTATATTATATTTCTGTGGATATTTTTAATGCATATTAGGACTTTGATGTGTCCATTGATATCCACAATATCTGCATTGAGATAAAACAAACCATGTATCTGTGTCATTGTCGTAGCGAGAATCTGCTAGTTGGGCTATGTTATTAGATCCACAGTTTGGACAGTCTGGTGTGTTGGAAGTAATCCTGTATGGCACGTCGTTATGTGGTTTTTCAGTTTGAGTGCTTTGATTACTATTATTGGTTACTGTTGTGTTTGTCTGGTTAATTGTTGTGGCGTTGTTGCTGTTATTTGAAGTATTACCTCTTAGAAAATATCCGGATGCTATGCTTACAATTGCGACCAGTACTATAACTAATAGTATCAGTATTTTATTGGTATTGTTCAATTAATTCATCTACTAAATAAATCAATTTTTTTATCGGCATTTTGTTAAAGGAACTTGAAGCTGTTTATAATCTGGTTAAATATGCTTTCTGACTGCCCATAATTATCGATATAGTCGGATCCTTCCAGGGCATAATATTTCTGACCTGGTGATTTTTCTACCAGTACCATGTGTAAGATTATAGTTTTTCCCTGGTAGATGATTTCATAGGCTGGTAATCCATCAACTGTTGTACTTCTTTCAGAATTTACTGTATATCCGTCTTCTTCCATTCCTATTTTGGATGATTCTACATAGTCAGCGAGACTGGTGTGTCCATATTTAGATTCGTCATAAACACTGAATTTGGGGTAATCTGAACTGCCTACAACTGCCATTGAATTAGCCCCATTGGATAGAACATCCCAACTTGATGGATATTGGAAGCTGATTATACCATTAGAGTATGTTTTATAGGCTGAACCACTTTCAGTTTCCTGGGTTGGTGTTTGACTAACCTCACTTGTAGGTTTATCATCTAAGCTTTTACTGTTTGTGGGGCTGGTTGTAGTAGGCTGTTGACTGGTCATCATAGTTGCCGCCACCATACCTATGGCAGCTATTAAAATAATTGCAACTACAACCAACCCCCGGGTAAGTGTTGACATCCCTGGTGCTTTTAAATTGATACCGCATTTTTCACAAAATGTTGCATCATAGTCATTATCATGTCCACATTTACTGCATTTCATAATCTGCCTCCTTTAATCCAAGCTCCTACAGCTCCTCCACCAAAACCAGCAAGGAAACTGATAATTGGTATTAAAATAATTTTTATCAATAAAAATATAGAGTCTAATGAATCTGAAAGATCGGGTACATTGAAATTTGATGTTGCGGCCGTGGTAGCAGAAGAAGTTCCAAAACCACTAAATGCACTGGCAATAGATGCTGCCAAACCAATTGAGATGAATGCCAGGATTCCAACTATAAATCCCAGTATTAGAAAGGTTATTATACTTAAAGTTCCCCCATTAATTAAGCCCCCTTTAATAGTATTGCTTCCTATGATTCCAGTTGTAAGACCACCGAAAAAGAGCATTGAAAATAAAACCAAGAATATATAGAGTAAAACATCCATACCATTAACAATTACCGTACCTAAAAACCCGATACCTATAAAGAATATTATTAAAGTAACAATTAAGCCCAGTAGAACAGAAAAAAAATTGATTTTACGATTTATTCTGAATATTAGGCTGTTTTCTTCTTGTAAACTTTTTCCACACTTCTTACAGAATTGTGCATCCTGGTTTATTTTAGATCCGCAGTATTTACAGAATATGGTATCTTTTGGTGATTTTTTAATGGGCATTCTCTCATCTTTATTCATTGAATTATTGACAATATCATTTTATTATACTAATTCTTTAATGGATAATTTATGAATGGGATGTTATGATGAATATGTGATAAACTTCTAATATTCATATTTTGCTATTTTATCTCTGCAATAATTAATAACTCGAATTATGTTTTTGTCATTTGGATTCAGGTTAATTTTTTAGGAATTATGTCCTAATTAATTAATAAATAATCTATTTAATCAAATATAATCAGATACATCAAAATATTAAGATGCAAAGATCAAAAAAGTTAATCGAAATTCATATTATTAATAAAATTGATATTAAGGGGATATTGTATGGAAACTATAAATAATATTGAATTAGGTGATGAGAATATATATCCAGATGACCAGGTTCTTGAAAAAATACTTGGAACATCCTTTGAAGCCTATCTGAAACTGCTGGAACTATTTGATGATAATGAATTGGAATACATGTGGAGATATTATAAAGATGGAAAGGCATGGTTGTGTAAAGTACAGAAAAAAAGAAGAACAATTGTATGGATGTCTGCCTGGAAGGGTTATATGCAGGCAACCGTATACATTCCCGGGAAGTACATAGAAGATGTCTATAATTTGGATATAAGTGAAGGCATGAAAGCAAAAATACGGCAGACTAAAAATATAGGAAAATCAAAGCCATCAAAGCCATGCATCTTTGAAGTGCGCAACAAAGAAGTGTTTGATGATTTTAATAAAGTCATGCAATTTAAAATAAAAAATAAATAAATTTTATTTGAAATTTAGAAACTAAATTATTAGGAATAGCATTTTTCAGGAGATTCAAAATCATCATTGAATTTTACTTAAAATATCTTTTATATCCTTAACTGACCGGTAGAGTTTTTCCTGGTCATCCTCTGATAGGGAGGATATCCTGGTCTTTATATCGTTGTACTGCTGTTTTTTCCAGTGGTCCAGTTTTTCTATGCCCCGGTCGCTTATGGCTAGTTTTATTCTTCTGCGATCGGTGGCATCTGGCATACGTACGGCTACCCCTTCTTCCACCAGCTTATCGGTGAGGGAGGTCATATTTGATTTGTGAATATGGGCCAGCTTCCCAATCTCTGACATGGGGAGCTCCCCCTGTTTTTTTAATATTCCTAGGACCTGGTAATGGGACGGCGGGAGTTTATCCCCCCTATGATTTCTCCTGTGCATGAAAAACTTTTTTCTAACCATGGGGAACAGGGCGTACAAGTCCTCCATCATTATATTAAATTTCTCATCGTCCATCATTATCACATTTAAAAACACTGATTTCTAATTTTTTATATAATGTAACTATTATTTAAATAATCCATTAGATTCAGCCGTCGTTCCATTGAATCAAATAACTCTAGGTAAAAAACTGATTCCCGGTAAACCAGATGCTGTTATTAATCATTTAAATAGAATTAAAATAAAAAAAAAGTAAAATTTCTTTTTACTGTTTTTTTAACTGGTTAGATCTTATCCTTCACCATGTCATGCATCATTTCGAGGAAATCAATTTTCTTCTCCATTTTGGCCTTTTTCATATCGAATTTCATCTCCATGATCTTCTTCTTTTCATCTAAAATTTCCTTTCTCTTTTCGTAGAAGTCGATTTTCATGGATATTTTAGCAGCCAACAGTTTCTTTTTATCTTCCTCTGACAGGTACTCCATTAATTTCTCAAAGTACTTTTGGTTCATCATCCAATCCTTCTCCATTCCACCGTGCATATGTCCGTATCTGCCGTGCCTATGCATGCCTTCCCTTTCTCCATGCATCTTTATCACCTTTTCTTTTTTTAATTTTTAGTTTTTCTTTTCTGGGCAGGTTTTGATTTCTTGTTTATTTACCCATAGTTATGTTATATAACTATTATATATATAAACTTTTATGTATTATAACTGAATTTTATATTAAAGCATAACTTTAAAAAATTAAATATTACATTTTAGAGCATTATGAGAAAGTGACAAATGTATCATTAAAATATCAATTATTAAGAGAGAAAATCAGGAACATCCTCTGTTAATATTTTTTTACTTATCATATGCTCTCGGATAAACCTCACCAATGATAAGGACTATAGTGTAGACTACATGATGGGGTATTTGAAAATTCAGGAATAATACAGGATACCAGGGTAAGATCATAAAAAAAGACAACATCGATTATAGATATGAATCAGTGTATAGCAAATGGTAGTAGATAAATACAATGAATTAACAAAGGGTACAGAAGAAGTATCATAAAAAAGCTTTCTCAAAATCAATGAAGAAACATTAAAACAGAAAAAATAACGATTGATCAAGGAATATATTGTTTAACAGCAACAAAATCAGAACTAAACCACCCCCTCTTTATAACCTGTAATTTCAATAGATGATAATATCAAGTAAAGATTACAACTTTACTAATTGTATCTAATTATAAAATAATATAAATTAGGCTACTAATAGTTGATAATGGAGTATATTAAAATGACGGAATGGATCGAAGTCAAGAATGAAGAGGAAGAAAAGGAACAGACCAAGATGTGGGAGCCCACGGCAATAGGAGAATCAATTCAGGGTTATTATATCGATAAAGAGGAGAATGTTGGTCAGTTTAATAGCAATCTTTACACCATTAAAACAGATGAAAAAGAGGAAATTAAATTTTGGGGATCCACTGTACTGGACAACCTCTTAGAGAAAGTTCCCCTCTCCAGTGAAGTGAAAATCATCTTCCAGGGAAAGCAACCTTCAAAAAACGGGAAGACCTTCTGGAAGGATTATAAGGTATTGTATAAAAAAGGATAAATTATACAGTTAGAATATCAAAATTTCAGTGTTTAATGCACTGATTATTGTCTATTTCAATATAATTAACTCATTTTTTTTGCATTTAGTTGGTATTTATCTGGGACATCTGAGTTTTCGTAGGATTCTGCTTTTTTATTTTTGAAAATTATTAATCCAGGGCCCATGGTAAATATTAAACAACACACCAAATGTTGGTGGTAGTTAACCTGACCTAATCTAAACCAACATATTTATGTGAGTAACTACTAAAATATTGGTAATGGATGATCTAAAACTACTCACCAGGGACCAGCTCCTAACCCAACTGAAAGATAGCATCTCCATGGCAGAAGAAAGCATCTTCATAGTTGGCCCCTGGCTGGATGCATATTTCACCCGTATAATCCTTGATTCATTACCCAGTAATGATATTAAGGTAAAGTTCATTGTCAGAGTTGATGACGGGATAATTGATGGTAAGACTCTGTCTGCATTGAACTTTGCCAGGCAAAACTTGAGCAATTTCCAGACCAAATCTTTAGAAAATCTCCATTCCAAGGTCATCCTGGTTGATAGGGAAATATTCTTCCTGGGCAGCGCCAACTGGTACTGGTACAGCTTGAACAGGGGTGTTGAGGTCACCATCAAGGGGCATGTGAATCAGTTACCTGAATTAATCTCAGAACTGGATAAGTACTGGGAAGAGGGAACACCCATCTTAGAGGATCTAATAGGCAAGTACCAGGATTTTGAGCCGGTCAAAGTTTTATAAAATCCAACTTATTTTTATCTTGAAATGAATTACCCATCTCTTTAATAAAGCAGCACATTTAATATCAGGGTACGTTGATGGATTAAAATTAAATAATTTGAGAGCCTATAATAATATAGAGAATTATGCTATTTTAGATAAAAAAAGCAGGACTAAAAATCAATGGATTATAACAAAGTTACCTGAGATGATTTGTTTAATAAATGCTTTCTAAGAGGTTTGTTATGTTACACGCCGTTACAGACATAGGATCCAACACAGTTAAAATGAACGTCTACCGTGTGGATGATCATCAGGTAGAGGTTATATTCTCCAAGAAAGCAACTCTGGGACTGATTTCTTACGTTAAGAGAAAAGAATTATCAACAGAGGGAATTGAGAAACTGGTAACCACCCTGGAGGACCTGAAGAACGTCCTGGATCTATTAAATATCAAGAACTCCCATTTCTTCTCCACTGCCTCACTTAGAAACATCAAAAACAGTGCCGAAGTTCAAGAAATTATCCAGAAACAGGTTGATATAGAAGTCGACGTGTTATCCGGTGAAGAGGAGGGTGAGATGAGCTTCTACGGGACCCAGTCCATCTTAAAGGAAGATGATGGAATCCTCATGGACCTGGGAGGGGGCAGTGTAGAACTGGTCCAATTTAAAGATAA
Source organism: Methanobacterium sp. UBA294 (assembly GCA_002494495.1). Lineage (GTDB taxonomy): Archaea > Methanobacteriota > Methanobacteria > Methanobacteriales > Methanobacteriaceae > Methanobacterium_A. The sequence goes on along the minus strand of DACB01000001.1, from coordinate 115,936 downwards.
GGAGATAACAGATAAACACAGCATCAAAGTTGGATCCTTGAAGATGTTCAACCAGTACGTCTCTAGGATGCTGCCCACCAGGGAAGAAAGCCAGCTGATTAAAGAAAGGGTGTATGAAGAACTTGAAAAAACCAGTCTTGAAGAAGATATCCCCTTCATGTGCGGTGTGGGGGGATCCCTACGGGTGATTAAGAATCTCTCCGTTGATCTGAGTCTGATGGATGATGATACAGATCTCATGGATGTTGAAATACTTAAAAAATTAGAAAATGAACTTAAAGACAACGACCGGGAAACCTACAACAAGATATTGCGCGTTAAAGCATCCAGGATCCATACTTTAGTCCCTGCCCTTCTCATGGCCCAAGCCATTACCTCTTACTTTGGATGTAGAAAATTACAGGTGAGTGAATTCAGTATCCGAGAGGGTTATTTATTTAAAAAGGTGTTAGGTGATGGACATGTCTCCAGACTATAGTTTCACCCAGAACCGGGAGTTATCCTGGCTCAAATTCAACCTCCGTGTCCTGGAAGAAGCAGAAGATGATTCTGTTCCATTACTAGAACAGTTAAAATTTATATCAATTTTTACCAGTAACCTGGATGAGTTTTACATGGTGCGCTGTGGTAGTCTCTATGATTTATCCCTAATAAACGAGAACTACGTGGACAACAAGACTGGCTGGGATGCCCAGGAGCAGCTGAACGCTATCTACGATAGGACCACCCACCTCTACAAAAAAAGGGATGAAGTATACCGATGTGTCAGCTCTAAACTCAAGGAAAAGGGCATATTTGAACTGGATTTTGATGATATGTCCAAGGGCGAAGTCAAGTACTTCAAGGAATACTTTATGAACTACGTCTTCCCGGTGCTCTCACCACAGATAATAGATGTACAGCACCCCTTCCCCCATCTCTCCAACAAATCCCGTTACGTCATGCTCATTCTTGAAAGTAAGGGCGGGACCTTATTTGGACTCATCCCTGTTCCCCGCTCTTTACCACCCCTAGTCTATTCACCAGCAGATAATATGCGCTACATCCTGATGGAGAAGATCGTCCACCACTACGCAGATAAGGTCTTCAGTAACTACCAGGTGCTCTTTAAAACCATACTCACTGTTACCAGAAATGCGGATATCATCCTTTCAAACGATCAGATTGATGAAGATGAGGATTATCCAGGGGCCATGACCAAGATCTTAAAGAAAAGAACCCGCCTAGCCCCTATAAGATTGGAATTCTACCGGGACTCCCATAAGAAGTTGAACAAATTCCTGCGTAAACAATTGAATCTCAAGGAAAACCAGGTGCAGATCTCCCATACGCCACTGGATATGACCTACGTGTATAAATTATACGACCACATAGAGAAGGAGGATGAGTTAAAATTCCATACCATAACCTTCAATCCCTACTACCCCCGAATACCCCAAATTCTAGAACCTGGGGAGATACTTCCCCAGATCAGGGAGAGGGATATTTTACTATCCTACCCCTACGACTCCTTCGATCCCTTCCTGAAATTTTTAAAGGAGGCAGCAAACGACAAATACGTGGTTTCGGTTCAGATCGCCATCTACAGGCTGGCCCAGTCTTCTTCAGTTATTAAATATTTGCTGGAAGCCCGGGAAAACGGGAAGGATGTGACGGTGTTAATTGAACTCCGAGCCCGTTTTGATGAGGAGAGAAACATTCACTATGCCAGCATGCTGGAGAAGGCAGGCTGCAGGGTCCAGTATGGCTTTGAAATGTACAAGGTCCACTCCAAGATCTGTCTGGTCACCAGGAAAGAGGGAAGGGATATACATTACTTCACCCAGCTAGGCACCGGTAATTATAACGAAAAAACAGCCAGACTCTACACTGATATGAGTTTTTTAACAAATCGGAATGACATCGGAGATGATGCTATGCTGTACTTTAAAAACATGTCCATTTCGAATATAAATGGGGAATATGACCGGTTACTGGTGGCTCCTTTTAAATTTAAATCCAGGCTCATGAAGATGATTCAACAACAGATTGAACTAGCAGAAAACGGCCATCCAGCCAGCATCATCATGAAGATGAACTCCCTGACTGACCGGGAGATGATCAACATGCTCTCCAGGGCATCAAATGCTGGTGTTAAAATCAGATTGATTGTCAGGGGTATCTGTTGCATAATACCCGGATTACCTGGTAAAACTGAAAATATTGAAGTCACCAGTATCGTGGGCCGGTTCCTGGAGCACCACCGGATATACTGCTTTGGAACAGGGGAAAACAGCCATATATATCTTTCAAGCGGGGATTTAATGACCAGGAACACTGAAAAACGGGTTGAAATTGCATTCCCTGTTGATGACCTTGACCTTAAAGATGAGATCCGAAGTATGATGGAGATCATGCTCAGCGACAATGTAAAAGCCAGGAGAATCAATGAGAAGGGCGACTATGAGCGGATCATTCGTGAAGGCGAGAAGGTGGATGCTCAAAGGTGCCTGATGCAGAGGGATTACTCCCCTCCAAGATTAGATTGATAAATCCACAAATACTAGATAAATCCATGAATATTATTGAAATCATCATATAGATAGGATGAAAATAACTCAAAACGTAATTATTTTAAAAAAAATAGAAAAATTAAGAATCTAAAAAATAAATGAATCTTAAATTTGAAATAAACTTTAAAAAAATGTAATTTTTATAGAATAATACTTATTCCACAACATCGGCGAAACCGAAGTTTCTTCGGGTGGAGTTTATCCTTATTTTTACTTCATCGCCTACTTTGGCGCCTGATACAAAAATCACAAATCCATCGATACGGCAAATTCCGTCTCCGTCACGGCCAGTATCTTCAATTTTAACATCGTATTCTTCTCCTTCATTTACAGGAGCGTTACTTCTTCTTTCATTACTGTAGTCATTTCCGAACAAATTAATCACTTTCCATAATTCGGCCTTAAAAAAAATGGCCTAATTATAATAGTATTTTAAAGCTTATAAAGGAATGTATTTCCAGAGTAGTAATCCGGCCAATATTTTTTAAAATTCCATAAATCATATGTAGGGATCACAACATAATACTAATACAAAGATCTTTATTTTAAATCTAAAAAAGAGCTTTATACTCAAATTAGAATAAAAATATAAATTTCAAAAAAATATTCTAAAAACCCAAAATTAAAAAAGTAAATTTAGGAGAAATCAACATGGATGCAGCGACTACCAACAAATTAATGGAAATATCAAGGAACATAGCAGGAATGAGTGAGGGAATAAGTTACATATCCCATAAAAAGGATCACTACATAATTGGAACAGTGAATTATGATGAGAAGATAGGTCAATACCTTGATAAAGTGGTAAAAACTTGGAAGGGAAAAGATGCCGACCAGGTAAACCTTAAAAAACGGAAGGGTAAACAGAACTATACCCCTAAGATAGCCTACTTCTGGAAGATACCATTAACTGATAATAATTTGTTATAGAACCAGTTTTTATCATATCCATGTGTGGACTAGTTTTTTTAGTAGTTGATACTTAATTTTTTGGTTTAATAATTAAATTTCAGAATATCCTATTAAAATAATTAAATACCTGGTTTATGCAATTCAATTCCAGGAACTCCTTTACCTTTTCCATAGAAAATTACCAAATGAAATTCTACATAAACTATGGATAATATAAAAAACCCAAAACTAACTACCCAACTAGGTCTACACAATAGAAACTGTCATAAAAATCCCACATATTTATTTATTTACTTATTTTAAACCATTATTCTGATTTCTGATGGAATTTAGACTTTATAATTAGTCAGTTTACCATAATAACCCTTCTTTAAGCTGTTTTCTAAAATTTTTTATGGCATGCCCAACATAATATAGTACAGGTGCATGAATTTTTTACGATGTGCGTGAATTTTTGTTTTTAATGAATATTTTTACATTGGAGGGTGTTAGCATAAAAAAACAGGAAAAAAAGGGTAGGAAAAAAATTAAAGACTTGAAAAAAAACCGTGAATATCCTGAAAAAAAAGCTTTAACCACTGATCAGGGGGTGAAGGTTAGTCATACCGACGATTCTCTTAAAGTAGGTGTAAGGGGCCCTACACTACTTGAAGATTTCCACTTTCGTGAAAAAATAACTCATTTTGACCATGAACGAATCCCAGAGAGGATCGTGCATGCAAGGGGCACCGGTGTACACGGATACTTTGAATGCTACGAGGATATGTCAAAGTACACCCGAGCGAAATTTTTAGAAAAACCAGGGAAGATAACACCGGTGTTTGTAAGGTTTTCAACTGTAGCTGGTTTCAGGGGATCAGCAGATACAGCCCGGGATGTGCGGGGATTTGCAACCAAGTTCTATACAGAAGAAGGAAACTACGATCTGGTGGGAAACAACATACCAGTATTCTTCATACAGGATGCTATTAAATTTCCGGATTTTATCCACTCTGTTAAACCAGAACCAGATACAGAGATACCACAGGCATCATCTGCCCATGATACATTCTATGATTTTATAACCAGCGCAACTGAAACTAGCAACATGCTAATGTGGGTGTTATCTGATCGGGGCATTCCACGTAGCTACCGGATGATGGAGGGCTTCAGTGTAAACACCTTCCGGTTTGTAAATGCTGAAGGTAAAGGCCGTTTTATCAAGTTCATCTGGAAACCACTGCTGGGTGTGCACTCTCTAGTCTGGGATGAATCCCATAAATTGGGTGGTATTGACCCTGATTTCCACAGGAGTGACTTATTTGATGCTATAGATAACGGTGATTATCCCGAGTATGAGCTCTACGTCCAGATGGTGGAAGAGGAAGATGAGCATAAATTTGAATTCGACATACTGGACCCCACCAAGCACTGGCCAGAGGAAGTAATAAAGCCTATGAAGATTGGTAAACTGGTGTTGAACAAGAATCCTGATAACTTCTTTGCTGAGGTGGAGCAAGTGGCCTTCTGTCCAGGAAACGTTGTCCCTGGAATCGATTTCAGTAACGATCCCTTGCTTCAGGGACGGCTCTTCAGCTACATAGACACCCAGCTCATTCGTTTAGGTGGACCCAATTTCCATGAAATACCCATAAACAGACCCTTAGCACCAGTTCATAATCATCAAAGGGACGGCCACCACCGTATGACCATAAATACGGGTAAAACCAGCTACTCCCCCAATAGTTTAGGGGATAACTACCCGGAACCAGTCCCTGGAGAAGACGGTGGATATGAACACTACATGGAGAAGGTAGAGGGTAAGAAGATCAGGGATCGAAGCGAAAAATTCAAGGACCACTTCAGCCAGGCCAGTTCCTTCTACAACAGCATGTCACCCACTGAGAAGGAGCATATCATCAAGGCTTTCCGCTTTGAAGTGGGAAAGGTTGAATCATTTGAAGTCCGTCAGAAGATGGTAGATCAACTAGCCAAGATCGATCTTGAAATGTCCCAACAGGTAGCACTGGGAATCGGTGTAAAATCGCCATCTGAGGGTGTAGATTCAAAAGAATCAAATAATTTCCCCTCATTCAGCATGGCAAACACAGTAAAAAACACAGTTAAAACCAGAAAAGTAGCCATACTTGCTGAGAATGGTTTTAATTATAAAGAATTAACTGCTGTTAAGGATGCACTCCAACAAGCCGGTGCAACTCCAGAAGTAATATCCCGACACATGGGAACCATTAAATCAGATGATGGTCAGGAAATAGAAGTGGATCATAGTTTTATTTCTACTTCTTCAGTTGAATATGATGCACTGTACATACCCGGGGGCAGGCAAAGTTTTAATGAACTTAAAAAACAGGACAGAACATTCAGCTTCCTAAATGAAGCGTATGAACACTGTAAAGCAATAGCAGCATCTGGTGCTGGTGTGGATTTACTCAGGGATTCCAATATATCCGGTGTCTCCTGCGCTAATTATGAATCGGAAATTGTGGATGATAAAGGGGTGATCACCACCCTGAACAATATAGACTGGGACGACTTCACCCGCTTATTTATAGAAGCAATTGCCGAGCACCGGCACTGGGAAAGAGAGGAAGAAATGATGTACTGCATCTAAGGGAACACCTGACATGAATTGAAATAATTAAATGGTTTAATATTTTTAAAAATGGAGGTTGATTGATTATGGGTGTTTTTATATTGGATATGAAACATTTACCGGATATGTGCCCTATGTTCAATGAGGAGGTTCGGAAGCATTTTAATGAACAGTCCCATAAAATGGGAGATATTGCCGCTAAACTGGACATAAAAATTCTCCTAAACGTGGGGGTAACCGTAGAACACAACATCATAATGGTAATTGAGGCACCTTCGGTGGAAGCTGCTGAAAACTTCATAATGGAAATGGAATTTATGTCATTTAATGTGGTCAACCTGCGACATGCCCAACTTTCCGAAGACATTATGAAGAAGTTGAGCAACTAAGATGGACTGGTAGAACCAGATTTAAAGTGGAAATTATTATCGAAGGAGAGTTAAATAAGGCTAAAGTTATGGCAAAATAGACATTCGGGGATTATAATAAATGGAAAAGCTTTCCACGAAGCAGAGAATTTCCGTAAGGCTCATGGTGTCATTTAAATCAGGTCTTTCGTGACTCAGATAATCCTAATGAATTAACTAAAATAAAAAAAATAAAACTCCCTATTTTTTTACATATTATTTATTCATTCTGGATTCTGCTTTAATTCAATTCATCCAATATCTCCCGAATCAATTAGAGATGCTTTAATTTTACTGGGATTGTCTTTTCAGATGTTGAATCCTTTTTCTCAGAATTTTGAATGGTATTATACAAGTATGCATCTAAATAAGATTGTTTTTGATCTTTTTCAAACAATAAATCCATATTCCTATCTAAAATATGCACCCTCTCCATTATTTTAGGCCAGTATCCTATCAATTTCCATTCTTCGCTGGGTTCCAGGTAAATTCTACTTATATAGTTAATCTGCTCCTGCATAGAAGTGTAAAACCGGTTGAACTCATCCCTGGTATATACAATAACCTCTTCTCTCTCCTGAAACATCTCAGGATTGTATAATTCTACAGTTCTACCACAGGGCACTCCTTCACTCACTCTCATACTTTACTCTCCCTTTCTATTTCATTCAATACCCTTAAAATTGTCATGGCAAAAGTATCGTTCCGTTTTTCAGAAATTGAATAATCACAAGCGGGGCATAAATACCAAAGCTCATTCATAGAAGCATGTTTTAATTCATATCCTTCCATACCGCCTTTACAGTTAGGACATTCATGATGATCAATTTTAGCTTTAACCATTTCAATATCCGCCTCTACAGATTTAGAACGCTTATACCATTCTAAAAACTCATCTTTTGGTACAAATACCAATTCCCTATCCTTTGGCTTTTTAAATTTATCAAAGTCCATTTTCTCCAGTTCACTAATTTTGGTCATTCACTCCCTCCAAGAATAAAATATAACCTTAAGTAGTTGAGTAGATTAAGGAAGAGTGAAAGAGAAGTAAAAACCAGGTTTAAAATATTAAAAAATAGTGAATTACTAATAAATTTATTTCGGTAAATCTTGATATAACGAAGTAAAAATATTTGGCCTTATTTTTAAGTAAAAGTTCTAAAAAATAATATAAAAGAATTAAAAAAAGTTCTTTAAATCAAAATCAAAAGGGGTAAAATCACATGTAACACTATATCTGCAGAGAAATGTGAAATCATAGCAGATTCCAGCCCCTTCTTCCAATAGAGCCATCCAAATATTATTCCTCCCACCGAGTTTAGGAGAATCACCCTGATAATCTGCAGGGGTGTGATGGTGGTTATGGCCGATACTGCCGGTAGGTGACCTGCTCCAAAGATAACCGCAGCCAGAATAATTGCCAGCCACATACCAATATCTGTTGGTTTACCTTCCTTAGTTTTCCTGATTTTAAAGAATATCCAGGCAATTAAAGTCATTAAAAATAATCTTAAGAGGACTTCCTCATTTATACCCCCATAAAATGAGGCAAGGAATCCCTGCCATGCCGGGGGATTTATTTGGGGCTGTATCAAACTGATTGTTAGCCCTGAAATTGAAAATAAGAAATCAATTCCTATTATGATGATACCAGCCAGTACACCCAGTCCAACTGATATTCCCAGTATGGATTTTAAATAACTTTTAACTTCCCTGCCTTCAAGCCAGCCTCGAAAGATGGGTAAATCAAGTCCAACCCTACCAGCCAGGTAGAGACCTACCAATATGGCAATTGTAAAGAGAACCATGGCTTGGATAAGCTGGATTGCCAGAAAGATATTAAACGGCACCTGCAAACCCTGTAATAATTCCCCCTCTAGGGTGAATGTATAGGGCAGGACTGCCATACTTCCAAATAAACAAGCTATTAAAAGAATTATAAATAACTTCCAGTAAATCTTCATTCTTGTTCCTCCTTTGCAGATGGTAATAATAGCTTATCAACATGAAAATTATATAATCCATCAGTCTCTGGGGTCAGGCCATTATTTTCCAAGTGCAACTTAATTGTATGGTGATGATTATTGCATTCTGTAAAGATGAAGCTAAAACGCGGTTAGATTTCATCGGACATTATTTAATAAAATGTAATATCTGTTATTTATAGTTCTCCCAAAAAAAATCATGAATTGGAAAAATAAAAAAAAGTGTTACTTCCATATTTGTGAAAAATTCATTATCTTCAATTTTTAAGATACACCAGATCTTTTACTCTTAATAAATTTAAGGCAGTTTTCTTATTTATTCAGGAAAAATATAATTTTTTTTATACAATCTCTTTTTGTGAAATTTTTCACTTGATATAAATATAATCAACAATTTTTATGTGAATAAATTTATATTTTATGAAGATAATATCTACTATCATTATTATTTGAGTTGGTCAGAAATGGGAATATTCAGTATAAATGAAAAAGATGTAAACAAGTTCATTAAAAATAAGGATTATAAGGGTTTAGAGAAAGCCCTTAACTATAAGAATAATAGTTTTATTAGATTAAAGGCTGCTGAAGCATTAGGTAAACTGGGTAATGCTTCTAAGGTGGATTTATTGATAAATTCTTTAAATGATTATGATGAAACTGTCCAGAAAATGGTTATCTATTCTCTGGAACAAATTGGAGATAGAAAAGCTGTAATCCCTCTAATCAGCATCTTCGATGATGTAAGTGAGGAAGTAAAAGATACAATCCTATATGCACTGGGCGAATTAGGTGGAAAACAGGCCCTGAAATTTGTTGAGCTCACCCTTTTTGAAGAAAGCGACACATTGAAGCTTAGATCTGTTGAGGCCATGGAGAAAATATCCCACCCAGAATGCGTGGACACACTGATATCTGTTTTAAATTCTGACATCGACGAAGTGGAAGTAGGGGCAATGAAAGCTTTGGGAGAAATAGGAGATCAGAAAGCCTTGGATCCATTACTTTCCAAGCTTAACAGCCAGAAATGGAATATACGAAGATATGCATTAAATTCACTAGCAAAACTCAATGAAACATCCACAGACATCTTTATAAATGCTTTAAAGGATGACGACGTCCATGTAAGGGAAAAAGCAGTAGAGATGATTGGAAAACACGGCGATGAGTTCACACTAAATTACCTGCGTAGAGTAATAAATGACGAAGATGAAGATATCCGGGAAAGAGCTAAATCCATTCTTAACCTGAGAATCCCAGCCCAGGAACCAATCACAGTAGAATCCAATCCAGAAATTAAATGGGATCAAAAACAATCATTATACGAGATTATAGATAGAATTGGCCAGGAAGAGGCATCTAAAATTTTAATCGAGTTTTTAAGTGATGATGATCCAGAAATACGTCGCAGATCATGCGAGGTACTGGGGGAAATCCACGAAGAAAGTGCAGTTGAACATCTAATACCACTGTTGATGGATGAAGACTCCAGTGTCAAGTGGAGGTCCAGGGAAGCCCTTAAAAAAATTGGAGAACCTGCAGTTATGCCCTTAATTGAGGCCTTAGACAATGATAACCCCCAGATACGTAAGAGAGTAGCCTGTGCATTGGGGGAGATTGGAGATGATCAGGCTATAGCGCCCCTCATTGCCAAATTGGATGATGAAGATGATGTTGTGCGGCTTAGAATCGTAACATCCATCAGCAAATTCGGAAAAAAAGTTATAGAACCACTTGTAGTTGCCTTAGATAATGAAAATTACCTGGTACGTGAAAAGGCTGTTCAGGCTCTGGTAGAGATAGGTGACCCCATGGCATTGAAGTACCTTAAAAAAGCATTAAATGATGAAGACCCCAGTGTCCAAAGGAGTGCGGCCAGGGGAATTAAGACCATTATAGCAGAAAAAGACATGGGAATGGGAATTTAGTAACGCTTAATACTTTCTAAATTAGACTACAGGAGAATAATATGGGATATTTAGTTTGTGATACATGTGAAGGTTACTATAAAATACAACCAGGAGAATCTGCAACAGATTTTCATAAAACATGCCAGTGCGGTGGGAATCTAATCTATTCAATTAATCCATATTTAACTAAAAAAAGAGAGAAGCACCAAAAAAAGAAAATTTCAACTCCAGATATTAGAATAGTTAGACTAGTTTTAGGCGTTTTAATAGTACTGGTTCCTAATCTCATTTATTATAACCCCGCAAACTATTCATTTTTTGCATTTTATGGAATCCCATTAGTAGTAGCTGGTTTTATTAGTTCCATTTTAACTGAGGGCAATGTTAAAGACGGAGTTTTAAACGGGGCCCGGATCGGTCTCTTTTCAGGTATATGCTACCTGTTCGTAGTAATGTTCATGCTATTAGTCTACCAAGTTAACCTGGCTACTTTAACCAGTGATTTAATCACAGATATAGGTATCTTTATAATTTCTGTGATTGGTTTAATCATATTTACCGCTTTAGGTGGATTTATAGGTTCAAATACACGAAATTTAAAGGATATAATAATAAATTACAGGAAAGTTCAGGAGAAAAGGGTTAAAGATATGACCATTAACCTCCCAGAGGAAGAAACCATAGAGGAAGAAACCATAGAAGATGAAGAAACCATAGAAGATGAAGAAACCAAGTACCATAACCAAATGGTAAAATTAGGATATAAACAGGTAAAAGCTATTAATAACGGGGAATATATCTTCAAAGAGTTGTTATCCGATTCTATAAGTGAAGAAGATGCAGTAAACCAGTTAAGAGACGATCAAAGGATTATTTTTGATGTATTAACAGAGATGAGCAACATTAATCCCCCGGAAAAATATGAAGATTACCATGGCCTCAAGATTGCTGCGGCCAAGGATATCTGCAGGACCTTTGAAGTGATAGATGGACTGGTTACCACTGATGAAAACAAGATCCATAAAACCGATGATTTGGTTGAAAGCTCCACAAATAAAATTAACAAGGCTATTTACGAATTAAATAAGGTCATGGTGGATGAGGAATTTGCCAATTTCACAGTAAATGATCAATGATAGTAACTATTTTTTTCATTTCATATGGAATTTGTGTATAATTTGTGTATAATTTGTGTGTATCCTTTATATCATAATTTTTACATAATAAATGGTAGTGGGAGGTAAGGTACTAATTTTTATTAGCTGCCCCAAAATCCATAACTACCTCTATTTTGGATTGCCTTACCTCCACCCACGCATCTTTTTTTATTGTAAATAATTTTATAATTTCTATTTTTAAATACTATATTCTCTGACTCATCTAGAGTGATTGTTACTTTAAGGAAAAATATTTTACAAATAAAATGAACTAATTTTTTTTACAAATAAAATTTCAGAAGACTCTATTTTGCTTTTTTTAAATAAAATTTTTAAAAAAAGTATTATCATGAGAAATCATCGTATTTTATGTGTTTAGGCTATATCTCTTCACAAAAATATGTGTATTTCTACGATTTTTAATTTTCGAGTAAAAGAGTAGATGAATTGATATAATTTTATGATAAATATTTGAACTTTAGATGTAAAATTAGAGAAGATAATTTGTTAAAATCCAACCTGAAGCTGTAAGTAAAGTAATGAAAAAAAATAATACTCGGATAAAAAAAAATTATCTCAAAAAAATGTTAAAATTTTAATTTTAAAATTGTCAAATTTTAAGTTTTTAAAAAAAATGTCATATAAATTTCAAAATTTTAAGTTTAAACAATATGTCATATGTCAGGTAAATTTTCCAAAATTTTAAATTAATAAAAAAAAATGTCAGGTAAATTTTCCAAAATTTGAATTATAATATTTGTCAGGTAAAATTTCAGAAATCTATGTATTCAAAATCATAAAGTTAGAATTTCTTTAAATTTGAAAATGAAAAAAAAGTCGATGTGTTATACCACTTGAACATCACTCAAAATTTATGATATACTTTGGAATATTTATTAATCATAGGAACGGTGGCTTCCAGAGATAATGTGGAGGTGTGTTATAGGAGGGAAAAAATGGACTAAAAAATAAGCCCTCTCTGGAAGCCGTCCCTAGATTTCAACTAAAATTAGTATGGTTGTTGAAATCTTAATTATATAGGGGGTGTGAGGTGTGAATACTACACACCTATATTAATGTTCAATTTTATTATATATATAAGTTTCGTTTCCAGTGTAAAAATATTGAAAACTTAAAAATACCCGAAATAGTATTATTATAGTGAATGATTCCTATAAAAAGAAGGGGGGGTGAGGTGTGCATAATACACACCCATCTATACTGTGATTATCATGATATATAAAAATTTCGGTTGGAAAGGAAATTTTTTTTATTCTAGATAAAGTTACGATTAATGGGAGGTATCTTAAAAATCACGGGTTAAAGTACAAGAACAATATATCCCTCAGGTATAAGTACAAACCAATAAAAATTAGAGTAGCAAGAAACTTAAATAATCCTCAAACCGTTAAAATAATCCCTGTGATTCTGTGTTAAGCTTAAAAATTCTTCTCTGGTTATTTCCCTATTAGCATACTTAACACGGTATTCCTTATATTCCTTGATGAGCTTCAACTCTGACTCGTAGCTATCTACGTAGAATGAATAATCTAGTGGAGAGTCTAGTTCGCCATTTCCCCAGTACTTTCTGTCCAAGATTTTGCTATCTAAACGTTTTTTAGCTGCTACCTGCATATTATAAGCTTCTTCATCAATCTCGTTTATTAAATCCTGGGAAGGAACACCATTTTCCACCTGTTCTATTAACTGTTCATCAAAATCAGCATGGTTGAGTAAAATATATGAAGAGATGGCAATAAATACTACCAGACCACATATGATTCCCAGAAGTAAGCTCCTATCCAAAAAATCCACCCCATATAAGCCCCTAAATGGTTTTCTACCCATTAATTATATCAATTAATTCCTTGAAGGACTTATACTCATATTTTATTAACTGGTCCTTATTAAAGCTCACATTTTCATAGTAGGGGTGGGTTAATAACTTAGGTCCCCTTACAACTTTTCTCTTAACCCCATCTTTACTTAGAATTTTCCTTGCCTGATCATCCTGAACCAGTGCACCGAATGGAATTAGTACCCTTCTTTTAATATCATCAAGGGAGACAGACTCCAGATCTTCATGGGTTATGAGATCGGCTATTTCCTTATCTAAAATAACTACATTTACCTTACCTGGTTTATCTACGGCATCAAAAAATTCAGTTAAAAAAGGCCCGGCTAATTTACCAGTTATAACCGTAACTTCAAACTCAATTAAGGGTAAATCTTTCAAAAATTCCCTGTTTTCCTTCTTTAATATGGCGAAGGGAAAGTCCTTATCAGGGCTGTAAAAGGGGAAGCTTAACACCTGGAAAGAAAATTCACTGCTGACTCTTTCCACCAGTTCCTTGAATTCATGGTATGTCTGAACGGTTACACCGTCTAATATGGGCTGATCTTCATTTAATATCAGTCCCTGATATTTAAAATTAGCAAACCTTCGAAGGACAAGTGATTTCACTCCCCATTCTTCCAGGTCACTTGCAGTTTGGAATATTTGTTCTTCATCATTAATTCCCGGAATAACAACTGCCGATGCGTTTACATCTATATTTTCACAGAATATCTTCAAGGATCCAATGGCTTCTGCTGGATTTCTGTCATTCATCCACCGCCCCCTGAGATCAGGGTTGGTGGAAAATACAGAGAAATTTAACTCATTGACGCCGAAGGATATAAGTTCATTTGCCAGGTCCCGGTTGTTTATGGCTTTTCCACTGGTGTAACTTAAAGTTACATGGTATCCAGAATCATCTATAATGGAAATCAGGTCAACCAGGTGTGGGTAGTTGAACATATCTGCTGTTGCACTGATGACGATTTCCAAGTCCTTTGTTTTACCCCACATATCGTAGTAGACTAGTTTGCTTTCCAAATCCTTTAATACTTCATGCAGGGGTTTAAAATCCTCGGTCAAATAGTTTGTTAATCTATTGCATTCCGGGCATCCTACCTGGTGTGGAGGGCAATTGACACATCCAAATTGTAGGGTTTCTAATTTACTGTGTTGAAGGTTCTTATAAAAACAGAAACTGCAGAAACCACAGCAGTCTATACCTGGTCTGCCCTTAATATGTGTATTTAATTCCATTAAATCACTGGGTATATTCATACTTGAGAATCATCATCAAATAGACGAGTTTCATTTGCTATGAACTCATTTAATGCTTCAATTAGTTCTCCCATGGATGAGAATCTGTCTTCCTTATTCTTGTTTAAACATTTCATTATAATATCGCTGACTGGTCCGGCATCAGTGTTAATTTCCTGGGGCGGGGTGGGTTTCTTATTAAGAGTGGAGCTGTAAATCTGAAAAATCTCCCCCTTGAAGGGTAATCGTCCGGTTATTAGGGCATAAAATACTATGCCCAGCTGATAAATATCAGTTCTCTCATCTGCCTTTCCAAAGTCATGTGATATTTGTTCAGGAGCAGCATATGATGGAGTTGCTCCGGATAAACTTAATGATTCATCGGTTTTTAATTTACTCAATCCCCAATCAGAGATCTTATACACCCCATCTTTAATCAGGATGTTGGAGAATTTCACATCCCCATGGATTATGTGTTTTTTATGTGCGTATTGTAATCCTTGGGCTACTTCATGGATGATGTTGACTGCTTCCTTCAATGGTTTCTTTTCCTTTTTCAGTTGGTCTTCACAAAATTCCGTCTCAATATATGGGATGGGCAGGATCTTAAAATCATATAACTGGACAATGTTGGGATGGTCCAGATGGCTCCAGTTGGAAACTTCGGTAACGAAAGTCCTTTCCGCCCTTCGGTCAAATGTTTTAGGAATTTTAATTGCCACCTTACGTCCTTTTTTATTGGTGGCTTTAAATACGCGTCCAAATCCACCTTCACCCAGATAATCAAGATCTGTGTATATGGTTCTAAACTCGTATAACAATGCGTTGGCAGATAATTTCTCCAACCTATCAAATTCCTTACCCTCTATTATTAGGTAGGGACCGTAAATTCTATGGTACAATATGTTAACCACCATTGGAACTAGGGATATTGATATACCAATGAGTAACAGGGGGATGGCTATGAATCCGAATAGATCCCCTAATAATATGAGGAAACCTAACCAGAAAATTATAATAATTAAAATATAGTAGTTAAACTTAACTGGCAGCAACTGACGGGCCACTATATTATATAATATAACTGCAGCCAGGGACAGGTACAACACCCCGATAATTATCATAGCATAACCTAAATTAGGGTCGTAAAAGAGATTTTGAGAGATATCAAAGAGCAAGATATTAATGGGGAAGAATATTAGACACACCAGGATTAAAAATACAACGTTCACCAGAGTTAAAATCTTAAATTTCCAACTTTTTATGGTCTTTATTTGAGAATGGGTTTTTTCAGACTCTCTTCCACGCCTTAATATATAATAAAAGACAGAAATCAGGATTGCGGCTAAAAGTATCAATCCAAGAACTCTGTACCACATATCTCCCAGATTTAAAGAGACAGTATCAGCAACTGTATAGCTTGATGGAACAGAACGACCTGACAACCAGTTAACACTATTTAATCCTAATTTCCATCCATTGTTTCTATACATCATCGAATTAGAATAGGTTAATGCAGCACCCATGAAAACTACTCTTCCATTCCCATATTCCAATTCAGATACAACTGCAAAGGGTCCAGATGCCTCGTTGGTATCTTTTTCTAAGTTACTGGTTACACTTCCATCAGGAGCTGTTTGCCCCCTATCACCCCATGATTCAGGGGTTGTGGATGCTACAACATTAGATGGTCCTGGATCTTCTATGTAAGAACCCATATAATAATAGAAAGATGTGATGTTATTGGTTATTGGGCTGGGAGTGATGTCGTTAACCATCACGTTACTGGTGAAGAACAAGTAATTATTATCATCTACCACCAGCTGGTTGTTGGCGAATGAAACTCCAAAGCTCTGGGCAATTTTATTGAAGGAAAAATCCTTCCCACCATCAATATCACCCCAGTTATTTCCCACTAAGAACAGTCCACCGCCATTATTTACGAACTTTTTTATTGTGTTAACTTCCTCATCAGTGTAATTGCGGTAGGCGTTCATTATAATAAGTACATCATATCCTTCCAGCTTTTCAGGGGTGATGGGTTTTTCAGTATTTTTAGAAACAGTGTAACCATATGATTCCAGTAGAGAAGCAAAACCAGACCCACCAAAGGTACCGATGTTAAAAATAGTAACAGATTTCCCATAATCCGGCCCCATAGGTCCGGATTCATCAAATAAAGCTTTAGGATTATCAGTATCCGCAAAAACAGGGTTAATAGATAAAAGTAGAGATAGGATAATGATTATGATAATGGCGTTGATTATGTCTACTGTCATTATTCCGCCCACCATATCCATTAAATTTAGGAATTTAAAGATGATAGATTATTCCACAAATTGTTTACTGTGTTTATTTTTTCCTTTAAAGTAATTTTCTATGTAAAATTACCACCATCTAGGGGGCCAACCTGGCTGAGCACCTTCCCCCATTTTTTCTCTAATTTCTGGAGGTATATTGAGTAATCCCATTTTCATACCATCTTCAGCTGCTGCCTGGTAACCGTCCTTAAATCCTAGTTTATATCCTTCTTTAAAGGCTTTAACATCTTCATTGTCGTCAAGGATATCCCTTTGGGCTGCTTCATATGCCTCATCAATTAGTTTCTTTCGGTTTTCTTTTTTTTCCTTCCAATCCAATACAATCCCCCCCCATATGTTATTAATTGATATATTTATTTATTACTAATATTTAAGTTTTCGTAGTAAATATGAAAACCATCTGCGATATTCAAATTTGTTAATTATCCTTTTTTAAATGAATTGAAGATAAATGAAAATAATTAATTCGGTAATTTACTCAGCTCTCCATAAAACTCACCATAAATTATCTCCAGTGTTACGAAAAATTTTTTTATAATGACAATAAATAATTAATGTCATGAATTAACAATTAAAAAATCCTTTAAAATTTAAAAAAACTTACAATAAACAATCAGTACTATTTATAAACAGATAATACGGGGGGTATTAATGCAAGTATGGGAGAGACATCTGCATCCTTCAGTTTATCAAAAGTTTGAAAAAACCAGGGAACTAAAGGAAAAGGGAGTAAGTCCTGATAAATTCCTGGAACTAGGTGGACTGGATGATAAAACATATGAAGCCTTGAGAGACAGGTGGAAAATACAGAAATATGAACAAGAAAATCGTAAAGACAAAATTGTTTCTAAGTACGGTTCTATTAAAGCCGCTCCCTTATCTGCGGGCCCTTGTAAAAAAATTGACCCAGCAGTTGGTAATAAAAACGCCCTTGTTTTGTTAGTTGAATTTAAAGATAAAAAGCATACTCATCAACCAGTTGATATTGAAAAAAGTCTATTTTTAAAGGGATCAAAGAGTGTGAGGGACTATTTCCTGGAAGTATCCAGCAATCAGCTTGATATTACTGGTAAAGTTTTAAATCAGTGGTATTTGCTCCCTGGTAACCGTTCAGAGTATGTGGATGAAGCAGTACATATCAGTTATCCCCGTTCAAGAAAACTGGTTAAAGAAGCGCTTATAAGCGCTACAACAAGTGGAAACCTGGATTTTACTCCCTTTGCCCCAGGTGGCAAGATCGAAATTTTAATGGTGGTTTGCGCTGGTAAAGGCCTTGACACTGGCTTGAAAACGAAGTATCTAAGACCACACCAAGGCCAGTTGGAAAAACCTCTAGAAGTGCAGAAAGGCATAACAGCGGATCGATACATTCTCGTCCCAGAACTACCCATATATGATATAGGATGTTACTGTCATGAAATCTGCCATTTACTGGGGCTTCCTGACTTCTACAATATGAAATCGACAGTACTAGGCGGATGGTGTGTTATGGCCATTGGGGATCATAACGATGATGGCAGAACACCATCCCATCCCAGTGCCTGGTGCAAGGTGCATCTGGGCTGGAAGGAACCTGAATTAATAGAAAGACCACCTGAATCCATGGGTATCCCCTGGGTAGCAGATAACAACGGTAAGATATACAAGATAGAGGTGCAGGGTTCCGGTGGTAGGGAATATTTCCTCCTGGAAAACAGACAGCAGAAGGGGTTTGACAAGAAATTACCTGGAAGCGGTCTATTAATATGGCATGTAGATGAAAATAGATGTGCTTTTAAGCCGCCTAACTCTAATTTTAACAAACTTTTCTTGACCCTGATACAATCTGATGGAGGAAAAGAATTACAAAGTAACATCTCCCAGTATTTAAAAGAGAATGGATACGAAGCAATGATGGAAAAATTCATCGGAGATGAAGGTGACGCTTATCCAGGAATCACACAAAATCGAAATTTTAATATGGAATCTAATCCCCTGAGTACTTCAAATAAAGGAATTGATTCACTGGTTAGGGTGAAATCCATTAGTGATTCTGGTGATATTATGCAGGCCCAGATGGGAGTGCAGGGAAATTTCAAAGCTGAAGAGTCAGGAAAAACCCAATTAACCAGTGCACAGATAAATAAAACACCATGGAAACTGAGTGTTGAAGAAATCGCTACATTAACAATCCTAATGAATATGGAATTAATGAACAAAAAATCTGATCCCTATGAAATGGGATACGAAGCAGGCCTACGGGATATATTAGAAAATGAAATGGAAGAGTTAAAATTATTTACTGAGGGATATAGAGAAAGTTACAGGAAGGAACATAAAAGAGTTTTAAAAAAATCCAGATAAACCAAAAAATTCGAGTGATTTTCATGAGCAGGAAACAATTTTGGGGAACGTTATTTATTATAATTGCTGTGGGACTGGTAATTATGTTGATCTGGAGTTTGAACGATGTTTACGGCTGGCTTGAAAATGAAACTCAGGAAATGGTAATCGCACTTATAATGGCCATTATCGCCGGTGTCCTGATTGAATCTGTTTATAAAAAATTACAACCCCAACCAAAGATGTTGATGAACACCCAGACCCATATTGCAGAACATGTTGAATCATTTGCTAAACTGGTGCTTCCAAATAATAGTACCATCGTAGTTAAAGAACCGGAGAAGACCATCGGCCGGGAAGACTTCCTGGGAGTGATCACCTCAGACAAGCTCAACTTCATAGGTAAGGATCATCTAAAGATCACCAAAAAAGATAACTACTCCTATATCCAGGATTTAAATACTAAAAACGGCACCACAGTAAACGGGATTAAGCTTGAAGGAAACCAGATACAACGTTTGAATGATGGTGATGAGATCGTACTTGCCAAATCCATGCAGATCATATATAAAGAGCACTGAAAATTGGAATGAAATATTTGGAAGAATTTATTTTAAAAAATTATTTTAAGAATTTAACCCTATTTTAAGTATTTAACCATCTTCAACAGGTCTTTACTTCTTTTAATATCCTTTTCCAGGTCTAGCTCTACATATGCCTTTTTCCCCTTGCCGTAACTGGATGAAACAATTAATAATTTTTTATAGAGTAATTTTATGCCATCTACTGGTGTGTGGCCTACAATCATCATATTACAATCCACCGTATCTAAGAAGGAGTTGAGATCACCTTTACTGATATTATCCTGGCGGTTCCACAGCATCTGAAAGAGCTGAGTGTTATCGGAGTTAAAACCATCGTCTGTGATGTTCTTTATCTCATCCAGGCTTTTAATATTGGTGGGTGGACCTGCGTGGCTTATAAATATCTTATTATCAGTCCGAACTGCGATGGGTAGTTTTTTGAAAAATTCAATGTACTCCTCCATCTTCTCCCGGCAAAGATTTTCACCAAACTTTTTTAGCAACAGAGTATCAAAATTGAAAGTTTGATTTATCCCCGCCTTAAAAACTGGTTTCTGGGAGATGGTTGCCCATTCATGGTTTCCCAGTAATATGTGAATGTTGGGGAAGTTCTCGTATAGGAATTTGATGTACTCCAGTATCTCTATTGATTTATCATTCTCCATGCCCATGGCATGGATGAAATCCCCGGTAAAAATAAGATGATTGTCTTCATAGTCAAATTCATCCCAGATGTGTATGAATCTTTTAAAATCAGTTAGATTTCCATGAATATCCGTAATAATTATTGCTTTACCTTTTCGGGGTAGTTCCACCAATTTTTCACTGTACATGAGTATGTAAACATCCCCATTTACTGATATGGTTCTAATTCAAATATTCTGTTATATATTGATAAGTAACAATCATCATTAATATTATTGAAGTTCATACTCTTTAAAAAGTTTTTTCATGGTGTGCATATTTTCTTCCCTCAAAGGTAGGACCACCTTCTTACTAGCATATAAAAAAATAAAACGGTTAACTGGAGAACCAAACTGAACATTTACCATCTTATCCCAAGAATATTTCATCACCTTACCTGTCCTCCTTGTGCCCCAGAAATTCTTACGGTACTCTATAAGGTATTTTTTGGTAACTTCCAGATCAAATGAATCATCTTCTAAAAAAATCAGGGTCTCTTCCAGGTTTCGGTCACATACCAGGCAATATTTACTACCCTCTGGATTTCCAACTCCACACTCGGGACAGATAAGGTTAAAAGAAACGAATGAATCTTCATCTTCCATAATGATAATATGATAACCTGCGTATATTAAATATTTCCAATCTAGAATGTAAATTCAACAAGAAAAAATCTAATAACTAGAGATAATATTATAATAGTACACTTTAAACAGAATTCCAAATTATATATTTCCATAAACAGAATCCAATAAAATTATTAATCAAGATCCCTGTAATCTGGGTTTTTTATGGGTAAATATTGTTGGTGATCTTCATGACTAATACAAATAAAACTACCGACTCAACCAATGCGGATATCAAATATCTAATTAAGGAAGGGAACCAGCACCTCAGGGAGGGAGAGTACCGTGCTGCAGTTTTCTGCTACGACCGTGCCCTGGAGTTGGATGAGAAAAATAGCTGGATCTGGGATAACCGGGGAGTAGCCCTATCTAAAGCTAAAAGATACACAGATGCTATTGAATCCTTTGAAATAGCCCTGGATCTGAAACCAGATAATGTTAAAGCATGGTCCAATATGGGAGTGGCACTGGGTGCATTAAGGAGATACGAAGAGTCGCTGAACTCCTTCGAACACGCACTGGAAATTGATCCAGAAAACACTGAAGCATGGAACAATAAAGGAACAGCCCTATTTAATTTACAGCTTTTCAGTGAAGCACTGGAAGCCTTCAACAAAGTTATAGAAATAAATCAGGATCATGCCCTGGCATGGGCAGGTAAGGGATCAGCACACCGATTCCTGGATGAGTATGAAGAAGCGGTGCAGAGTCTGGAAAAATACATTAATCTCAGTGCTGGAGAATACTCACCACAGGTTGAAGAGGCCTGGGTCATGATATTTGAGCTTAAATTATTAATAAAAAAGAACAACAGTGAAGAACTTTAAATATAACATCATATTAGGTTGATTGTGATCACTTGTGCATGTATAGGGAGAATAAAAAAAATTGATAATCTGCAGTGAAATTTATTTTTCCACTTTTGACGTGGGTTTCAAGTGTAAAAAACTTAGGATATAGTTTATAATAACATTCGGTAATAACCATATGAAATTAATTGTTACTACACCAAATAATATTTTTAAAAGAGAAAAAAATTTTGAAAGGAAAAATATCTTTTAAAAGTATTCAAATAACTACAAGGGCAATCCTAACCAGTCAAAAACTCCCAGCATCTTCAAAGCAATATACAATTGTAACCCCACCAGAATATACCGCAGAATTCGATCTGGGAATTTATGAGCTGCCCAAGCTCCAACCTGTGCCAGGGGGATGCTGAAGATTATGATAATCAGAAACTGTAACAAGTTAACGTACCCTAAAGAATAGGGAGGTAATCCTGAAACCTGGAGTCCGTGGTAGACGTATGATATAACCCCGCCCAGGCTGGTTATGATGATCACTGCACTGGAGGTTCCGCTTGCCTGTTTCATGGTGTAGCCCATGATCATTACCATCGCAGGTATGATTATGATGCCCCCACCAATACCAACTAGACCAGCTGCAAGGCCGGCAAGTAATCCGAAAAATAGAAACAGAACTATTTTTTCTTTTTTCGCCCGGTCATCTGGAGATTCTTTAAAAAATAAGAGTTGTATGGCTACAAATAATATGATAAATCCAAATATTAATCTTAAAATATCTTCCGGCATTTGGGTGGCTGCGTATCCACCGATTAAACTTCCTAAAAATCCTGAAATTCCAAAATATATTGCAGCTTTAACTTCCACCTGATTTTTACGGTAATGTCCATAGGCGCTGCTAATAGCTGTGAAAAGTATTATAGCCAGGCTAGTTCCAAATGATAATCTAATGGCAATAGTGGAGTCAATACCTATACTTTGTAACAAGAAGAATAAGATGGGTACCAGTAAAAATCCACCCCCAACACCCAGTAGGCCTGTAGTGAAGCCTATACCAATTCCAGTTAAAACCAGTGCCAGAATATAATAGAAAAAATCCATTTACCATAAAACTCCAAGTATCATTTTTCTTTATGGATATATTCCTTTATATCACTTATATCGGTCTTTAAATCCTGTAATTCCCTTTTTATATCACTTATTTCATCAGAATTATCCATTTCAACCAGTTGGTGGTTAACTCCATCCAACTTTTTATCCAGATCCTCTATCTTTTCCTGAGCTCTAATGGATGCATTCTCTGTGCCTTTCCTGAACTTTTCAATCAGGGAGAAGGTGGCAACAGAGGTGATGATACTGGTTAGGATCAATGCGCTGAGCATGGATATAATGCCCATTACCTTACCAATGTCAGTTATAGGGATTATATCTCCATACCCCACAGTGGTTATGGTCTGCAGAACAAACCAGATACTATCCTCGTAAGTTTTTACCTGGGGATTTACCACATGTTCGGCTGCAAAAAACACCAATGAACAGAAAACTAAGACCACCAAGAAGGTTGCTAGGGCATAAACCAGTCTGGTCTTCTCCTGGTATTTCATCACGTCCCTGGAGAATTTCTGGGCAAATAAATACAGGCTGATGATTTTTACTATATTTAAGAATTTAAGTATAAATACCAGTTCTGTTAATCCCAGGTTAATTGCAAGGAAGTAAATAGGGATAAAACTAAAAATCAAGGCCCAGTTATTTTTTATACTGGTTTTTTTATCATCAGCTTTATAAATAGCCCATAAGTATATAGCAAAAAGGATTATGGATATTATTAAATCGAATAATACAATTATGTTGAGTGTTGATGGTTTTAGGGTAAAAAACACTGATAAAAAGAGTAATGTGGCATCAAATATTAGCAAAAAGATAATTATTGATTGGCCCAGAAATCCCGGCCGGTTATCTGCCACTTTCATACTATTATTTACTGATTATCTGTTTAATAAGTTTTTTTACAATTTTAAAATTTCAAGGCCCTGCTGGGTACCCACAATAACTTCATGAACTATGCCGGTGAACAAGCCATTTTCCACCACACCAGGGATGGTGTTAAGTTCATTTTCCAGGGCAGCAGGATCTGAAATTTTCTGGAACTGTATATCCAAGACAAAATTACCGTTATCAGTAATAACTGGACCATCTTTTCTTTCTGCAATCCTTAGCTCTGGTTTTCCATCCATGGCTTCCAGTCTTTCAGCAACCACTCTAAATGCCTGGGGTATCACTTCAACAGGCACAGGAAATGTTCCCAGTTCATCCACCAGTTTAGAGTCGTCCACAATAACTATGAACTTCTCTGCTGAACTGTCTACAATCTTTTCCATTGTATGTGCTGCTCCGCCTCCCTTAATAAGGTTTAACTGAGGGTCTACTTCATCAGCACCATCTACTGCCAGCTCCACGTTATGCTCATCCAGGGTTGTCATTGTGATGCCCAACTTTCTGGCCAGGAACTGGGATTGATAGGAGGTTGGTATTCCTAGAATCTCCATTTCCTCTTCCTTTATCTTCTCAGCTAATCTTTGGATGAAGTAATGGGTGGTGGAACCTGTACCTAAACCCACAACCTGACCATCCTTAACCAGTTCTGCTGCTTCATAACCAGCCAGTTTTTTTAGATTCATGGTTTTCCAATCCAATATTTAATTATCATAAACTGTTATAGGAGTTTATTCTCAATAGAATTAATAAAATCCCAGTATAGAAGATATATCCTCATAGATTATCATCCATTTATACATTGATCCCATAAATTCACACCAACTATCTTAAAATAATACTCTAAACAACCTCCAGCAACACCAGGCTCAGGTTAGTTCCATTGAAACACTTTATCTGTGATTTTCCCAGGTTCTTTATTATTTTACAGCGGTCACCTTCATAGAGACCTTCTGGTGTGCGGAGCTCCTGATCTATGCAGGAATTATCACACTCAACTGGTTTAAACAGGATATTTGAACCTTCAAAGGCTGTTTTTGAATCAATTAACACCAGGATAGGGGATTTTTCCACAACCACCACCTTCACCTTACCACCTTCGTGGATAAGGCAGGGGTGCTGGGTTTCTTTTACCTCCTTTATCTGGTAAATCCTGCCTTCTTCCAGTGTATCTATGCAGGTATTTTTGAATCTGCATTTCATACAGGAAGGTGCCCCTCCGTAATGTACAAATTCAAGTCCTTTTTGAGCTAGATTAGTTCCTATAAGAGTTATCATAAATATCACACTATCTGGAATGGTGTTTGGTAAAATTTTCTTTTTAAGGTGAGAATAAATAAATTTACTATTTTTTTATCTTATTATTTAACAATATAATTTTTACTATCATTCTTATGCATTTAAATATTAGTTATTATTACTATTAGGTATAACAGGTAATCGAGGGCCATAGACGGTGAAACTGCTTATGAAGATGTATATGAAGTCAGCGACACTGTGAACTTCAGCGAGTTAATTAGGATACATCAGATCACATTCGTCAAAAACGACACACTATACCTGATACTCTTACATGCTCCTGATAAAGAGTTTGATGTAGAAAAACCAGTATTTGATATGATACTTGAGAGTTTTAAGGTTGTAAAATCAAACTAAAAGAAAATATTCAGATAACACCGGTGTTAATGGCCAGTTTACGAGCCGACTCCCTGGTAAGCCCCCGATCACCAAGTATGGTATATCTCTCCTTCCTGATGGTGTGGGACATGGTTAAGGCTTTAATAATATATTCCTCATGAATATTTAACTCTTCAGCTGTGGTGGGTGCTTTAGCTATTTTTAATTTTTCCCTTATGTATTTCCAATCTCCACCATGGAGGTACATCATCATTATGGTCCCTACACCGCACTGTTCACCATGGAGTGCTGGTTTGGGTGCAACCATATCCAGGGCATGACTGAATTTGTGTTCAGATCCACTGGCTGGTCTGCTCGTACCTGCTATACTTATGGCCATTCCACTGGATATCAAGGCTTTAACCACCATCTCAGCACTTTCAATTAAACCCTCTTTTACGGCATTTGCAGATTTCATAGTCATTTTTGATGTCATGAGGGATAATGCTGCAGCTGAATCACTGTAATCTTCATTTAAGAGTCGATGAGCAAGTTTCCAGTCCAGTACTGCAGTGTGGTTTGACACTATATCCGCAAACCCAGCTGCCAGGAGGCGGAAGGGAGCTTTAATTATGATCTCTGTATCTGCTATAACCCCAATGGGTGACTCTGCAGGTAATGATACACTGCTATCCTTGTTTTTTATGGAAGCCCGTGGTGATGTTATACCATCGTGGGATGCTGCAGTGGGTACACTTATGAAGTTTACACCAGCCCTGGTACCGGCGAGTTTTGCCACATCAATTACTTTACCTCCGCCCACACCAAGAATTAATGATTTATCAGTGAGCAGCTCCTGAATACTGGTAACAGTATCAACGTTGGCCTTTTCAATAACGATATGTTCCACTTCAAAGCCATGGTCCTCTAAGCTTTCTATTACATACTCCCCTGCTATCTTATAGGTATTACTACCCGTTACCACTAAAACTTTCCCTTTAAACCTTAAATCGCGGCAAATAGCCCCTGTCTCCTCAATTATCCCTGGGCCAGTATGTATTTCACGTGGTAGCTGTATCTTTCTAAACTCCATGGCTATCATTCCCATTTAACAGATATTATTTATATACTGACTCTTAATTTATATGTATTAGTTTTATAAATAAAAAGTCTAATAAAATGGATATAATTTGAAATTATAAATAATAACCACATCTATATTCTCAATTTATCAGGTGAAATAATTGTCAAAATTCAGTGAATGGTTTAATAACATATTAGAAGAAGCGGAGATAATTGATACCAGATACCCAGTGAAGGGTATGCACGTCTGGCTCCCACAAGGATTTAAATTACGAAAACATACCCTGGAGATAATTGGTAAAATCCTGGACAGGGATCATGATGAAGTACAGTTTCCACTCTTAATCCCTGAAGATGAACTGGCCAAAGAAGGTATACATGTTAAAGGATTTGAAGATGAAGTATACTGGGTGACCCATGGAGGCCTCACTGAGTTAAACAAGAAACTGGCTTTAAGGCCCACCAGTGAAACTGCCATGTACCCCATGTTCAACCTGTGGATCAGATCCCACTCTGACTTACCCTTGAAGATCTACCAGACAGTGAACACCTTCCGGTATGAGACCAGACACACCCGCCCCCTTATAAGAGTAAGGGAGATCACCACATTTACCGAAGCACACACAGTCCATACTGATGAAGAGGGAGCTAGTAAACAGGTCCAGGAAGCATTGAAATTATATAAATCCATCTTCGACAGCCTGGCTGTGCCCTATGTAATCACCACCAGGCCCGACTGGGATAAATTCCCAGGGGCCGATTACACAGTGGCCTTTGACACTCTGATGCCCGACGGTAAAACCTTGCAGATAGGGACTGTTCACAACCTGGGTCAGACATTCGCCCGCACATTCGAGGTAACCTATGAAACAGAATCCGGGGAACACCAGTACGCATACCAGACCTGCTATGGACTCTCAGATCGTGTGATTGCATCAGTAATTGGTGTACACGGTGATGAAAACGGTCTGTGCTTACCACCGGCAGTTGCACCAGTACAGGTGGTTATAGTGCCTATAATATTTAAGAAAGGAAAGGAAAAGGTGCTTGAATTCTGCAGAAAGACCAAGGAAACCCTGGAAGAGGATGGTTTGAGGGTTCACCTTGATGACCGGGATATCCGTGCGGGTAAAAAGTACTATGAATGGGAGATGAAGGGAGTGCCTCTCCGGATAGAAATAGGACCCCGGGACATAGAAAACGGTACATTCGTAGTTGTACCCCGGAACACCAAGCAAAAGGAATTTTTAGATTATGACCTGAAAAAAATATCCCATATGGTACAGGATAAACTGGATACTGTAACCATGGAAATGAGCGAAAAGGCATGGAAAGCATTTGATGAAAATATAAAAACAGTACAGAGTGCAGATGAAGCCCTAAAACAATTATCTGGAGATAAAGGCATCATATCCTTCTCCTGGTGTGGAGATACATCCTGTGGTAAGGATCTGGAGGAAAAACTCCGGGTGGATCTCCTGGGAGTACAGGAGTATGCACCAGAAGAAGGAACATGTATAAACTGTGGTAGTCGGGGCAAGGTCACCGCGCTGTTAGCCCGGACCTATTAAATCGTTGATGACCAAATAGAAGTCCAATATAACTGATCATTTGTTAATAATTTAAAACTAGAAAAATCAAGACAAATCAAGATAGATATAATTAAAAACAAATTAAAATTAAGATAATTAAAATTAAAGAACAAATTCCAATAAAAAATAATTCCAAGGGATATTGATATGAACTTCAGGGTAATCTTGCTGGTGATTCTGGTATTTATTTTCACCGTGTTTGGAGTGTATCTCAGTGTAGTATCATTTGAATCTAACTCCTTGATTACTGCATTTAATGATGGAAATTTGGAGATCACCCAGAACACCACAGCAGGTACAGTGCCCCATGTAGTTATGGTAGTAAACAGTGGTAAAAAGCCGGTTATGGTGGAATCAGGACAGATACTAAGGAGCGATACTTCCCAGGATCTGGTGGCTGCCGAAAATAAGATGATTAATCAGAACAGCACCGACTATGTAAAGGCCTACTGTTACGAACCTAACCAGACATCAACCCCTGGTACACAACTATATCCCAAGGACAAGGCTTCATCTGATATAAAACAGATCATTGATCACTCAAATATCATGGATTCCAGGAACACCACCAGCACCCAGTTACAAATCTGGATCATTGTTTCAGGAAATAACCTTGATACCACCGCAGGGGAAGCACAGGAACTGGTAAAAAAGCAGTCCGTAAGTAATGCAGAAATAACCCGGGAATTAAATGATGCCCGGATCAACCTATTAAAATCATTAAATGTTACAGAGGAAGAAATTAAGAATATTAAACCCACATCATCCTTTGATATAGGAGCTTTAATCAAAGAGTTTATAGATTGGATTAAAAAAGCTTTTAATATCACATAATAAAGCTTTAAACATTGCATAATAAGCTTAAATATCACTTAATAAAGCTTAAACAATTACATTAACATCACTTAAAAGGGTATTACATGAAAACATTCGCCATCATTCCAGTATCTAGATTTGCACATGCAAAGACCAGACTATCGCCAACCTTATCCCCTATTGAAAGGGAAAACCTTTTGAAAGCTATGCTCAAAGATGTTATTAAGGTTTTAAAAAAGACGGTTGACCAGGTGCTGGTTATCAGTTCGGATAATGAGGTACTTGATTACATACAACAGCTGGATATAAATGTCCTCAAAGAACAGGGAGTTACTGATTTAAACGGCGCATTAAAACAAGCTTTAGAGTACAGCTCTCGGTACTGTGACCAGGTTTTAATTGTACCATCTGACATTCCACTTCTCAAGGAGGGGCATGTAAAAAGTATATTGAAGATGGGTGAAGAGTACAATGTAGTAATCGCCCCGGCCAAGGGAGGCGGTACAAATGCCCTCTTATGTCCAGTGAAGGGAATTAATATGCACTTTGGAGACTGTAGCTTCTTTAAACATATGGATGAAGCAGGAAAGAACGGGTTTACCCATACAATATATGATTCATTTTATCTGGCCCTGGATGTTAACACCTCAGAGGATCTGGGTGAGATCATGCTCCACGGTGATGGTACCTGTACCCAGGCCTATTTAAAGGATTTAAATCTGGAGGTTCGTTCCAACCATGGCATGGAGAGGTTGCATGTTCTGCGTGATGAATGAGTCTGAATCTATATGAGAACATTAACTGGGTGATATGATGACTATTTTAAGCATAGCTGGTTTCGACCCCTCTGGAGGGGCAGGTATCTTGAATGATATCAAAACCTTCCATTCCCTGGGGGAATATGGAACAGCGGTGATAACAGCTTTAACTGCACAGAATGTGAAGCGTGTGGAAGGTATTCTTCCTGTTGATGTAGATTTTATAGAAAAACAGATGGACACTGTCTTAGAAGAAGAAAGAATAACTCATGCTAAAATAGGGATGCTTTATTCTCCAGAAATAATTAAGTCTGTGACAGATAAGGTGGCTGAATACAGTTTGAAGGTTGTATTAGATCCTGTGCTCATAGCCGGCTCAGGGGGTCTTTTATATAGGGAGGATGTGGTTGACTCCCTTAAAAAAAAACTGTTACCCCAGGCACAGTTAGCCACTCCCAATATATACGAGGCACAGGCTTTATCCGGAGTCCAAATAACTGATGAAGAAGATGAAATAGAAGCTGCATATAAAATAGGGGAACTATGTAACGTGGTGATTACAGGTGGTCATCTTGATGGAAATGATGTGCTTTATGATGGTTCCATTAAAATAATTGAGGGTGAGTTAATAGAATCCGAGAATGTCCATGGAAGCGGGTGCAGCTACTCCTCGGCATGTGCAGTATACCTCTCAAGAGGCTATTCCATGGAAGAAGCTGTCCAGAAAGCAGGAATTTTCACTAAAAAAAGTATTGAACATGGATTGAAGGGTACTTTAAACCAGTTCTGGGGCAGGGAATAAGTTTTTTTAGGATTAAGGTAATATAGATAATAGATGGACTTAAGATTAAAACATACCCATAAATAGCACAACATAATAGTGTACCAGTATTAAACCAACATTATATATGAATAAAGTTTAAAAAAACTAATTAATTTAAATTTACAAAAGAGGTGTCTTTCATGGTTTCAAGTGATGAAATAAATCGAAGGTTGAATGCTAGAAGAAGAGGAGTAAGCTATAATGAAAGGGGAACACCCCCAAGTACAGGAAATACTGTGGAATGTCCCAACTGTCACACTCTCAATACACCAACTGCCAAATTCTGTGTAAACTGTGGCCAAAATATGGGCTCTAAACCAGGAACTATTCAAAGCACCCCTGCAAGCTCCGATACTAAGGAATGCCCCAACTGCCACTTTCAAAATCCTCCTACTTCTAAGTTCTGTGTTAAGTGCGGAGAGAATTTAGAAAAAGAGAAAGAATTCACCCCTGAAATTAAAGGCCCAGAATCAGTTCCCAGGACTGAATCAGCATCTTCTACAGGTACCCAGCGTCCTGATGATTTTTCCAGAACAGGTGGGCAGAATGTCCAATCACCAACTGCAGAGAAAAAAATAGATCCCATAGTACCACCAGAACCAGCACCTGAAATACCACGGGTAAAACGACCAGAATCAATACCAACACCAAAGACAGCAGCTCCTGAAGAACAAAAAACAGAATCTGACCCTGCAGAGAAGATTAAAAAAGCAAAAGGACTGCTTGATATTGGAGCTATAACTCAGGAAGAGTTTGATGGAATTAGAAATAAGTACGTTGAAGCAGAGTCTGACCCTGTGGAGAAAATTAAAAAAGCTAAAGGACTCCTGGATTCGGGTGTAATAACACAGGAAGAATTCAACGCAGTAAAAGCTAAGTATCTGGATGAGATTTAATCTGGATGAGATTTATTTAAATAAATTAATATGTAGATGAAATTCAATTCTTTTTTTTTAATTTTTTCATCTACCACTCTTTTTTACAAATTTAAGACTTATTAAAGATTGATAAACAGGTTAAATCCCATACAATTCTTCTGGTGAAATGAGATTTGCTCCACCTGCCTTTAAGGCTTTAATCCCTGCATCTGTATCATCAGTTCGCAGGACTACTATGGCCTGGTCTGATTTTTTTTCTACAAATGCGTAGAGATATTCCACGTTAATATCTGCATTGGTTAATATTTCCAGGATCCCATCGAGACCTCCTGGTTCATCAGGCATCTCCACCCCAATCACTTCGTTGGTTTTAACCACAAATGTATTTTCTTCAAGAGCCTTTTTAGCCTTATCCGGGTCAGGGACTATCATCCTTAAAATACCAAACTCAGAGGTATCTGCTATGGATAGAGCCCTGATGTTTATATCCGCATCCCTTAGGGTGCTTAAAGCCTTCCATAATCTACCTTTCCTGTTTTCTAAAAATACTGATATCTGTTTTAGTTTCATTGTCTAGCCACCCTTATACCATAATAATGATCCTTTTTTTATTAATAATGTAATCCTTTGATTATAATCCAGTTACTTATCCAAACCTCGTTTATCAATGACACGTACTGCCTTTCCCTCACTTCTGGGCAGGCTCTGTGGTTCCACCAGGCTTACGTTAACCCGTAATCCAATCTCATTGTGGATGTGGTGTTCAATTTTATTTTTAACATCTTCAACGTACTTCACCTTATCCGAAAATAGTGATGGAGATGCCTCTACCTGGACTTCCAGTTCATCCAGTTGATGGGGCCTGCTTACTATGATCTGGTACTGGGGATGTATTCCTTCAATTTTCAGGAGGGCCCTTTCAATTTGTGATGGAAACACAATTACTCCCCTGATCTTAAGCATGTCATCGCTTCTTCCGGTGATACGGTCCATTTTAACATGGGTCCTTCCACAGCCACATTCATCTTTACGCAGGGTGGTGATATCCCTGGTTCTAAAACGCAGGACGGGCATTCCCTCTCTGGTCAGGGTGGTCAGTACCAGTTCCCCTTTTTCACCATCAGAGAGTGTTTCTAGGGTATTGGGGTTGATGATTTCTGGGTAGAAGTGGTCTTCGAAGATGTGCAGTCCATTCTTTTCCATGCACTCGTTGGCCACACCAGGACCAATTATCTCGGTTAGTCCATAGATGTTGAGGGCATCGATGTTGAGCTTTCTTTCAATCTCATCTCTCATCTCTTCTGTCCACATTTCTGCCCCTAAAACACCCGCTTTAAGTTTTATATCTTCCTTGGGAATTCCTTCCCTTTCCAGTACCTCAGAAATGTACATGGCGTAGCTGGGTGTGCAGGTGAGTATGGTGCTTTTAAAGTCCTGGATAACTTCGATTTGCCGGTGGGTGTTCCCGGCGCTTATGGGTATTACAGTACAACCCACCTTCTGTCCGCCGTGGTGTACTCCCAGTCCTCCGGTGAAAAGACCGTAACCATAGCAATTCTGTACTATGTCCGTTCTGGTGGCACCTGCCATGGAAAGGGCACGGGCAATTACTTCCCCCCACAAATCCAGATCTTTAGCAGTGTAACCGGACACAGTGGGTTTACCTGTGGTTCCAGAGGTGGTATGGACCTCCACAATTTCATCAGTACTGACTGCAAACATTCCAAAGGGATAGACATTCCTCAAATCACTTTTTGTGGTGAATGGTATTTTTTCTATATCTTTAAGGGTCTGGATATCTTCCGGGGTTACTCCTGCATTATCCAACTTCTGGCGATAGTAGGGAACATTCTCATAGACTCTTTTAACAACATTCTGCAACCTTTTAAGCTGTAGTTCTTCCATTTCCTCTGCAGTCATACATTCTGCTTCTCTATTCCAGATCATTTGTAAATCCCCTTGTTAAAATGATTATTTTATTGTTAAATCTCAATAATAGTTACGTTCGATAGTTTAAAAAGATTATTATTTTTCTTTTTTTTGTTGAAATATTGAATTTTTCACCCATACTTTAATATCGTTTAAACAACCTACAAATAGCGAGACATAACCAGTAGGGCAAGTCTTTGTCGCTTCCCCTGGTAATCTTTAAATTGAAAGTTCCATCATCATTCTGTTTGTCCCTCAAAAAATTAAATGCACCTTTTATTTCTTGATTTTTCCTGTTAAATTCCAGGAAATACACAGAATCGAGTGCAGATATTATATCTGTATACAGGAAGGGGAATGTTACCCTTTCCCAGTAATCCTTACTTCTTCTGTCCTGATATTTATCGCTTTTAAAAAAACGGGAAAGTAGCAATTCTCCTGCTCTTTTAGCATCCCTAGATTTCCGGTATTTTGGATGTGCTGCAAATGCTCTAAGCACCGTGCCAGTAGCCATGTGGGAGAATGGTTTAGATTTATCAGGATATATTGGTTCTGATATTTCAAAGGCTTCTAGATTTTTCCCAACTGTTCTGAAGGGTAAAGCCCAACCACCATCATCCTGTCTAATGGAAAGTAGCCACTTAAATCCCTTCGTTATCCTGGGGTCATCTACATAACCCGTTTTAATCAAAATCTCCATGATGGCCGGTGAATATGTGGTTGAATACTGGTTACCGTATATTCCCCGAAAATCGCCTTCTCCAGATAGAAAACTAAAAAGATATTCAGCAGCCTCTTTTATAGACTCGTGTCTATTATTTAAACCATATTTTTCAACAAGCTCTGCTAAATTCAGGTAAGTTTGGTATTGGTCGTAGTCCTGATGTTTCATAGCTCTTTTTCCATGATAACTCCATGAACCATCTTTTTCCTGTCTGTTGAGAAGTTTTTTGGCTCCAGGCAATTCCCACAATGTTTCCATTGATTCAACCCTTCTACCACAGAGATCACGTAATGTAAAATATTTTATCGCCTCATTTCCTGAAGATAGGAGTTTAGGTACAGGATCTACCTTTAATTCGTTCCGCCAAGAATCCATTATAATCATCCCCCCAATGATTCCCTATATTGTTTAAAAGAATTAGTATAACAAATGTAGCGAATAAATAGTAAAAATCCTAAAAAAAAGGTTAAAAAAAGAATTTATAATTCTTTTTAAATGGTTGAACTAATCCAGTTTTCCAATCTCATATTTGCAGCGTCCCAATTAACTATGTTCCAGAAGGCTTCCACAAAGTCTGGACGGACATTTTTATAGTCCAGATAGTAGGCGTGTTCCCATACATCCAGTACTAAAAGAGGTATCCATCGTGGTACAAGGTTCACGTTGTGTTTCTCGTACTGTAGAACAAACAGTCGCTCGGTACTCTTACAGAAAACTAGTACAGCCCATCCTGAGCCTTCAGTAGTGATTGCTGTCTGAGAAAATTCCTTCTTAAATCGTTCGAAGCTTCCAAAGGAATCATTTATATATTCTGCAATTTTTCCTGTGGGTTCTCCACCGTTTTCACTGGCCGGTCCCATGTTTTCCCAGAACAATTTGTGTAGCTGGTGGCCGCCCATGTTAAAAGATAGTTCCTTTGCCTTTCCTTTAATGTCAAAATCTTCTCCTTTTTCTCGTGATTCATCAAAAAGTTTTAATATACCGTTTGCTGCATCTACGTAGGTCTTGTGGTGTTTATCGTGGTGTATGGTTAGTTGTTCTTCTGATATATAGGGTTCTAGTGCGTTGTATGCGTAGGGTAGGTCAGGTAGTTTGTAAAATTTTTTTGCCAAATCATTCACCTCCAAATGTGAACATCAATATGTTTTTAAAGATTTATTTCTACAGTATTTCTACCATTTATAGTAGTTTCTGTAGCATAACCACCAGTCGAAGCATTTATGTTCTTTTGGTCGTTTTATGGCTTCATCAACTGTAGCAGCTGGTGGGATGATGAGTCCTTTTCCTATAATCTCGTTGCATGGCCAGTTGGCAGGTATGGCTACCTTTTTTTCTTCGGCTGTCTGGAATCCTTCCAGCATCCTCAGTATTTCATCGATGTTTCTACCCAGTTCTTGTGGGTAGTACAACATGGCCCTTATTATACCTTCGGGATCGATTATGAAAACTGCCCTAACTGTGTTAGTACCTTTGTTTGGATGTATCAGGCCTAATTTTTGGGCTATAGCTCCTGTGTCTGCGATTATTGGGAATTCAATGTCGATGTCGAAGTTTTCTGATATCCACTCTATCCATTTTATGTGGGAGTGAACCTGGTCTACAGATAATCCTATCAATTCACAGTTCATTTCCTCGAATATATCGTACCTTAACTGGAAGGATACAAATTCAGTGGTACAAACAGGAGTAAAATCTCCAGGGTGGCTGAAAAGAATGAACCATTTACCTTTATAATCCTTGGGTAATTTCATCATTCCATCAGTGGTTTGTACTTCCATTTTCGGGAATTTATCACCTATAAGTGGCATACCCCGATCTTTCTTCTTTAATTTTTTAACTTCATAAATTTTTTCTCCCATAATTTTTCCTCCAAAGGGTCTATAACATAATATTATCTTTGGTGATATTTTTATATATTTTTATGGTTTTTTTATAAAAAATAAACAAAGAATTTGTGAATTTAAATAAGAAAGATGAATTTTTTTTAATGGTAAAAAAAAGTAGATTATTTTAAAAAAAATCCGGTCTAATATTATGGATGAAAAATAATAATAGGTTCTGCAATTATTCAGTTGCAGATCCCATCTCATTATCCAGGAAAAGCAGTGCTCTGGAATCTTCACCAGCTAACTTCACCTTCTGAAGTATGCCGTTGGCTGTTTCTTCCTCTTCCACCTGTTCGGATATAAACCACTGCAGAAAGTTGTTGGTTGCATGGTCCTTCTTGGATATGGCCAGGTCCACCAGTTTATTAATTAAACCTGTAACCAGCTGTTCATGCTTGAGAATGTGATCATAAACTGCAAGAGCACCTTCCCACTCTGTTGGAGGGGCTTCAATTTCACCCAGAATTACCTGTTCACCTCTACTCACCAGGTAATCGTAAAACTTCATTGCATGGGTAAATTCCTCATGGGCATGATCCTTATTCCAGCTTGCAAAACCAGGCAAATCTATTGATTCAAAATAGGTGGCCATGGAAAGATACAGGTACCCGGAATAGAGTTCTGCATTTAATTGCTTGTTTAAAGCATTCACCATTTCTTCATCAATCATCTATTACACCTCTTTTTTAGTTAACTCGTTTTATCTGTTAATTAACTTTATTCTGACTTCTTAAACATGGTTTTACCCACTCCGCATAGGGGGCAGACCCAGTCATCAGGTAAATCTTCAAATGTAACCCCTGGTTCTATGCCGCTGTTTGGATCTCCGAGTTCTGGATCGTAAACATACCCACATGCTATACAGATGTATTTATCCATTTATATACCTCCTATATTCTCATAAAACATAATTACAATAGAATGTTCCAGTACTTTAATCTTTATGTATAAAAATTAGTTAAATATATTTCTGGAACCTGTTTTTCTTGGCATGACATTTAGGACATATCCATTTATTGTCCAGATCCTCGAAGGGTATTCTGGTTCAACACCTTTTTTTGAGTCGCCCTTCTTGGGATCATATACATACCCACAAGCTTTGCATTTGTACTTATCCATAGTTAAACATCCAGTTTTTATATCTGTCTGAAACGGTTTAATCCTGCGCCACAATGGGGACAGTACCACCCGTTAGGTAAATTTTCAAATGGCGTGCCGGGTTCAGTGTCTTTTCGGGGTTCTCCTACTTCAGGGTCGTATATATACCCGCATACTTTACATTTAAACCTTTTCATCTTCTGCAAACTCCTGATTATTCTTATGTACTCATTATATAGTCATTTAATTATTTAAAACTTGGTAGATGTTAATAAAAAAGTATCTGTAAAAGGACAATTTAACAATTCAGAGAACTTTGATATTGGATTAAAATGAAATAGAGGAGTAAAAAATATATTATACAAATAATATTAAATATGGACTATTTAACCAGTAAAACAGGTACTTTAACTGTTTTTAATGTATTTTCTGCCACACTACCTATAAATTCGGTTGATCCAGTTTTCCCATGTTCACCTATTACCAACAGATCAGCACCGCTCTTTTTAACTATCATCTCCATATCATAGACAGGATTGCCAATTATTAGAATCTGCTCCACTTCTAGACCCTCCTGTTTACCTTTATGGGCAGCTTTATCTAATATAGTGTTTCCTTCTTCCTCTGAGTCATCAAAGGGGTCGGTGAGTTTTTCATCTACGATATGCACCACCACCAGTTTACTGTTGAATTTTTTAGCAATGAATACTGCAACATCCTCTGCTTTAAGCGAACATTTTGAACCATCGGTAGGTACCATTACTGTATCAAACATGTTTTTAACCTATAATAAATTGAAATAATGGGTTGATTATTGCTACTAAGACATTTTTTTAATACATTGTCAGTACTTTATTTTATTTCATCTGATTAATAAAAATTTAAAATAAAATAAGTAGTTAACCTGCCATCTGCTCCCTTAACTCATCTAAATCTTTAAGGTAATAGGCTTTACACTTGATTATGAATTCATGGCACAGTTTGTGTGGGTCACCCTCCATAACAAGTCTACCATCTTCCATCATCACCGCCCGGGTGGTCACTTCTTCAATGAAATCTATATGGTGACTCACCATTAATATGGTGGTATTGAAGGTTTTATTTATCTTTTTAAGTGAGTTTGAAACCATTCTGAGAGTTATGGGGTCCAGGTCTCCGAATGGTTCATCCAATATCAGGATCTCAGGCTTCGAAGCCAGCACTAATGCCAGTGTAGTTCTTACCTTCTGTCCGCCGGAAAGTTCATAGGACATACGGTCCAGGATGTCCATGGGAAGGTCCAATGCTTCAAATATAGGTTCTGCATATTCTTTAACCTTGGTGTCCGGGAAGCTGGGAAACAGAGCATCCAGTATGTTGGGTGCAAGGCCAATCTGTTCCAGCCTAGTTTTTGCTTCATTTTCCGGCAAGTCAGTTAGCTGGTAGAGAACATCCAGGATTTTATCTGAGATCCCCAATTCCTTAGCTACTTGTTTAGCCTCCCAGACCACATTTTCATTCTTAACACCCAACCGTGCGGCAATCTGATCCTTAACTGTTGCATGGTGGATGAGTGAAAATTCCTGGTGCATGAATCCCATTTTCCTCCTCACATTCATTCTATCTATTCCCGGCTGGTGCATATCCACCCACTCACCGTTGAGTTTAAAGTGTACTTCACCAGAGTCAGGTGTGTCCAACCCGGCTATCATCCGGAGTAAAACTGTTTTACCAGCCCCACTGGGGCCTATTAGGGATACTATTTCCTTATCCCTGATTTCCATGTTCACATCCTCTATGTTGAGCACATTTCCTGTTTTAAGAAGGGTGAAACTACGCTCTATATTTTCGGCTTTAATCCGGGTCTCACCCATATCTGCCGGGTCACGGAGTGGCTCGGCAGGTTCCATATCCTTTACGAACCTTTTGATGATTTCCCGGGGCTGGCCTTCATGGGTTATACTCCCATTTTCCATAAGCACCAGTCGTTGAGAAAGATAGTTGTGAACCTCTGGTAGATGGGATACTAAAATTACAGTTACACCCAGCTCCTGGTTAATATTCTTTACTGCATCTAAGATTTCCTGTTTTGATCTGGGACAGGACATGGTGGCTGGTTCATCAAGGAGTAATACATCTGGTTTTTTTGCAAGCTGCCGGGCCATTATAAGTCTTTGTTTTTCCCCCCCGCTCAGGACAGGTGCAAAGTGTTCTGCCTTATGGTCCAGCCCTACGAGTTTAAGGAGCTCCATGGCCTCGTCTCCAAACTCATCATAGGCAAAGTCTAAACCAGTGATTGCTTCATCACCATATTTAGCCCCGGAGAGTTTCCGAATCACATTCTGTATCGCAGTCTCTGACCATAATCCAAAGGACCTCTGGAGTTGAATTGCAGTTGCTTTCTTTAACTTATGATTTTGGTAGGAGTCAGATGTAGGGGTGACCTTAATATCCCCTATTTCTATCTCACCAGTGTCGAAGGGTTCTACCCCCCTTAGGATTCTAAGTAGGGTGCTCTTTCCAGAGCCACTCATACCTATGATCCCCACTATCTCACCCTTATCTACTTTAAGGTTAACATTATTTAGAGCCTCAATTTCTGCTCCATCCTTCATTTTATAAGTTTTAGATAGATTCTTTATTTTTATCATGTATTTTCACCAAATTAAAGACTTAATAAATATATAATACTCTTGTAGAATCCTCATTGTAAAGTTCCTGATAATAATCTTCACAATCCCTATGTAAATCTCTACTTTTAATTAATTAGTTAGTTTATTTTAGCTACTAATAAATACAACAAATTAGCTTATTATATAAAGAGGATATATATTTTTAATGGTGTTAAAAAATGGTGGATAAAGTGCGAGGATTGATGATGGGAAGACTGCAGCCAATCCATGACGGCCATATGGATGTAATCCATCGGATACTTAATGAAGTTGATGAAGTGGTGATTGGTATAGGAAGTGCCCAGATTAGCCACACACTCACTGATCCCTTTACTGCTGGCGAAAGGATTATGATGATCACTAAAGCCCTTTCTGATGGGGGAATCCCCGCAAATAAATACTACGTCATCCCTATACAGGATATTGAGCGTAACTCATTATGGGTGGCCCAGGTTATGATGCTGACACCCCCATTTGAAGTGATTTATTCTGGAAACCCCCTGGTGCAGAGATTGTTCTTGGAAGCCGGATTCAAAGTAACCACCCCACCCCTGTTTAACCGGGAAATCTACTCCGGAACTGAGGTGAGGAGAAGAATGCTAGATGAAGAAGACTGGAAATCCCTACTCCCATCTCCAGTGGTAAACGTAATTGAAGAAATAGATGGAATTAACCGGATCAGGCATCTGGCAAGGAAAGAATTGTAGATCACTTGAAATGAATTGTAAATCACTTGAAATGAATTGTAAATCACTTGAAATAAAATATTATTAGAGTTTTTTTGAGCCACTTAAATAATAACAAATGAAAAAATCAAAACAGCAAAATAGAAGCTAAGGGGGATTTATCAATTGAAATTCATAAGGGACAGCTTACACGGGAGTCTGAGGTTGGATGAGTTCGAGGTAAGGTTGATAGACACCCCCCAGATTCAGAGACTCAGACGTATAAAACAGCTTGGATTTACATATCTGGTTTATCCTGGTGCTAATCATACTCGCTTCGAGCATTCAATTGGTGCTATGCATCTGGCCTCAAAACTGGCCGACCATCTGGGACTGGATGAACAGGAAAAAAGAATGGTTCGCATAGGCGCTGTTCTCCATGATGCCGGGCACGGACCATTCTCCCACGTCTCAGAAAGGGTTATCTCCAATTCCCATGAGGAACAAACCGCCCATCTCTTAAAAGAATCAGAATTGGGGGATATCATCCAGGAATCCTTCGATTTAAGAAAGATACTTAATATAATCAGGGGTAAAGGTTCCCTTGGACAGATAGTATCCGGGGAACTGGACGTAGATCGTATGGACTATCTTCTACGTGATTCTTATTACACAGGTGTTGCCTATGGTGTTATTGATGTGGAGAGGTTGATATATAATATGGTGCTGGACAAACATCTGATGCTTAAGAGAAAGGGTGTTCAGGCTGCTGAATCCATGCTTCTTGCCCGTTACTTCATGTATCCCAGCGTTTATCAACACCACACCACACGTATAATAAATAGCATGTTCCGCAGATGCCTGCTTAAGCTCTTTGAAATGGGTGTGGTAGGTCAGGATAAGATATACCAGTACGATGATGTGGATATCCTATCCATGGCCAGGGCCCAGGATGGCTATGTACAGGACCTGATGATGAGATTGGATAACCGCAGTATCTATAAAACTGTTTACTCCCTTAAACTGGATGAAGTAAGGGAGCCACAGAATCTATTCGAAATTACCGATAATAAAATTAAGGATATTGAAGGGGAAATCTCAGAGGACCTGGGAGTGGATAAGGACTATATTATGCTGGATATACCTGAATATCCAAACTTCCAGGAGATGAGCACCATTGTAACTGTAAATGGTCATCAGGAAAAATTAAGGGACATATCATCCATTGTAAAGGCTTTAAATGTTGCGCGTTTCAACCACGCGGATCTATGTATTTATATGCCTGACGAGTACTCGAATAAAGCGGTTGATTTTCCATTTAATGATTACATACCATTAGAATTTTAAATAGCACATAATTAGGTTAAATCGTATAAAACATAAAATCATCAATTAAAAGAAACAGGTGAAATATTGTGATAATCGTAGCCATTACCGGTGCCAGTGGTGTGATTTATGGTGTCCGACTGCTGGAAGTACTGAAGGAAATGCAAATCAACACCACCCTCCTGGTAACCAAGCCAGCCAAGATAATACTGGAATATGAAATGGGAATTACAGAAGATGAACTGGAAAAACTGGCTGGAAGAAATTATGACCCAAAAGACCTTACTACAGATATAAACAGTGGTTCCTGCAGGTTCGAATCTATGGTTATTGTACCCTGTACCATGAAGACTCTGGCAGCCATAGCAAATGGTTATGCAAAC
This sequence comes from Methanobacterium sp. UBA294, assembly GCA_002494495.1. Taxonomy (GTDB): domain Archaea; phylum Methanobacteriota; class Methanobacteria; order Methanobacteriales; family Methanobacteriaceae; genus Methanobacterium_A. The sequence goes on along the minus strand of DACB01000001.1, from coordinate 73,765 downwards.
AACGCCGTAACCAGGGCAGCGGATGTTGCCCTTAAAGAAAAGAGAAAATTCATCCTGGTACCCCGGGAAACACCTCTACGTCCAGTACACCTGGAAAATATGCATAAAATTGCCAACGAAGGAGGTATAATACTACCAGCCATGCCTGGATTCTACCACCAACCAGAAAGTATTGACAACCTAGTTGATTTCATGGTAGGAAAGATACTGGACAGCCTGAAAATCGATAACCACCTCTTTAAACGCTGGCAGGAATAAAAAATTAACCCATATTTTATTAAAAATTATATTCTAAACTATAAAAATTAAATTTTAACTATTTTCCAAATTAAATATGAATTCACCAATGCACAAGAAAATGATTGAGGATAAAATGATCAGTGAACAAGACTTCATAAAAGACCCGGAAATACCCGGACCTACCAAGGAAGAAATCCGCTGCCTGGTTATGTGTAAATCACAGGTAACCCAGACTGATACAGTGGTTGATATAGGCTGCGGTACCGGCGGGCTAACTTCTGAATTTGCAAGACGGGCAAGTAAGGTTTATGCCGTGGATAAAAATCCGGAAGCAATTAAAATCACCCAATTAAATCTGGAGAAGTTCCAGCTCTCTGATAACGTGGAAGTAGTGGAAGCCTCCGCACCCCAGGTTCTTCAAGACTTACCTAACTTTGATATTCTCGTGGTAGGTGGAAGCAGCGGGAAACTGCACGAGATAATAAGAGAAGGTTATAAGAAACTCAATGACAAAGGCCGGATTATCGTAACCTCAATTCTCCTTGAAACACGTGTAGAAGCAGTTAAAATCTTTAAAGAACTGGGCTTAACCCCGGAAGTGGTGGAGGTAGCCATCACCAGGGGCAGGATAATGGAGAGGGGGACCATGATGAAGGCCCAAAATCCAGTAACCATCATTTCAACCCCAAAAATTTAAGAAATCTTTAGCCACGAATCATAAATATTAAACGGGCATAAAGTGAACTGATCTTCCCATAGTAACCTATTTATGTAAGTTCATGGATACTTATAAAAAATACTAGCTGCGTTCAAATAAAAAAAATACTAGATGTGGTTTATATATGGAGAGTTTAACTCTCGGACAATATCGACAGATGGTTGAAGACGTATTAGATTTCAAGAAAGTCAACGGGGAAATGCCTGACTACACCATTATTAATGGTTGTCGAATAGATAAAGAAGAATACATCGACATGATTGAAAGAGTTAACAGGTTCTTCCTGGAAATAGGCAGAAACCCGCGCATGGTTGAAATCGAAAGAACAAAGTTCACTAAAACTGGAAAAGTTCTGGCCCATTAAATTGGAAACATAACATTCAGTTGCTATCAATAGGGATTCCTACCCTAAATTAAAAACAATATTTTTTTTAAATTAAATAATCAATATTTTATTAATTAATTGATTTTTAAATTATCAATTTTTAAATTATTCGACGAATTTTAAATAATTGGATGTATTTTATATCAATTAAAAGTATCAGATTGATTTTTAATTAATTCCTCAATTAAACCTAATAGAATTTTAATTAATCTATCAAATTTTTATCCAGATCTTCAGGATAATTTAAATTTAGAAAACTCTGGGCAGTATCATCAAGTGAATAAACAGGTACATACCTCACATCAACATCCAAAAGTAAAGATTGAACATCTCGCCTACCATCCTTTAAAATAGCGGCTATTTGACCTGTGATCCTCTTATTGTAGATTGCATGGAGGGGTTCAAGCTTCCCGTCAGGCCATTCCGGTACAACTGCATCATAGATCATGTTGTAATACTTAAATATATTGTTAATAAAGGACAGTGGAATAAATGGTGAATCGCAGGGGATCACCAGGGCATGATCCGAAGTTATACATTTAAGACCAGTGTATATCCCCATCAAAGGGCCCTGGTCTTCCATTGTATCGGTGCATATCCTGACCTTCTCCTGGAATTCCTGATTTTCTAAAACACATTCATATGCCAACTGCTGCTCCCTGTTGCGCAGGACCAGCACAATTTCATCTGCTATATCAGATGCATTTTCCAGAACTTGAATTATTAACGGCTGTTTTTCAACCATCATAAGTCCTTTATCCTGGCCCATCCTCTTTCCACGGCCACCACAGAGTACAATCATCGACTTCATAATCAACTCTCATGAGAATTTTAGATAAAGAGAATGTTTAAGTAAAAAAATAAAATTTACATCAAACGGGTTGTTGGATAATTAGGACTTTCATTGGTGATTAGCAGGTCGTGGGGATGGCTTTCAGTCATTCCACTCGAGGTGATCCTGACAAATTTAGCACGTTTCTGCATTTCTTCAATATTTATCGCTCCAGAATAACCCATGGATGCTTTAAGACCTCCAATTAACTGGAACAATATCTCACCAACCTTACCTTTGTGGGGTACGACTCCTTCAACTCCCTCTGGAACTAGTTTGGCATGTTTCATGGGGCCTTTAACTTCCTGGAAGTAGCGGTCTGTACCAGCACCTGATCCACCGGTCATGGCGCCCAGTGAACCCATACCACGGTACTGTTTATACTTACGGCCGTTCATTATCACCACGTCACCTGGTGCCTCATGTGTCCCGGCAAGTAAACTACCCACCATAACTGTATCAGCACCCACACCTATGGCCTTAGCAATGTCTCCGCTGTACCTTAATCCTCCATCACCAACTACTGGAACTCCGTGTTCATGGGCAACATCTGCCACGCTGGATATGGCAGAAAGCTGCGGTACACCAACACCAGCTATGATTCTGGTGGTGCAGATGGAACCAGGACCTATTCCTACTTTAAGTCCATCCACCTCTGCGCTTATAAGGGCTTCGGCTGCTTCTCCTGTGGCAATATTTCCAACCAGGAGGTCTGCTTCTATTTCCTTGTTCATTTTAAGTGCAAAGCTAACTATATCTGGTTTATGTGCGTGGGCTACATCCACTGCTATGATATCGGCACCTGCTTTATCCAGTGCAATGGCCCGTTCAAGATCGAAGGGTCCGGTTGCTGCTGCCACCATAAACTTCCCCTCATTATCCCTGGAGGCACTAGGATACTTCTTGCGTTCCAGTATATCCTTGATGGTTACAATACCAACGATCTTATCATCCTTTACCACCGGGAGTCTTTCCACCTTATTTTCGTATGCAATGTCCAGAGCTTCATTAGGGGTGGTTGATTCTTTTATGGTAACCACCTTCTCGGTCATCACTTCCTCCACTTTTCTACTGGCATCGGAGTTTATTATGGGCATTATGTCCCTTCTGCTTATGATACCTATTACCTTCCTATCTTTTACCACTGGAAGGCCGTTTACACCTTCCTCATCCATGAGCTGGTTTGCCTCAGCTATAGATGCATCGGGTGTGGTGGTTATAACATCCCTTATAGTGAGATCTCCCGAGGTTTTCACCTTTTTAACCTCATCCACCTGCTCACTAACTGTCATATTCCTATGAATAACTCCTAATCCACCGTCTTGAGCCAGTGCTATGGCCATCTCTGATTCGGTGACTGTGTCCATGGCTGAACTTATTATAGGAATGTTTATATTCAGATTACGTGATATACGAGTTCTGGTTGTCACATTCTTTGGTTCAACTGTAGATTCAGATGGTACCATTAAAAAATCATCGAAGGTAAAACCATATGGTGCATCTTTAAGTTTTCTGGTAAACATTTTTAATAACCCCAATTACTAAATAGAATGAATTAAATTAGATTTTTTTAATATTAACTTCAATTATTAAGACTTTTAATATCAACTTTAATTATTTAAGATTTTTTAAAAATCTACTCCATATTATCTAATAGATTTAATCTAATGGATTTAATCTACTTAAATTATTTAATGTATATTTAAATAAATAAATTTTCTGTTTTTCCCTAAAAATCCTTCATCATAGCTTTTAATCTGGAAACAGCATCTCGGTTGATGCTACCATTATTTCTATCCCCACCAGTACATGCCGCTCCACGAATACCAACCACATCACAACCTAAATCATAGAGTAATTTGAGCTGGTCTTCTTTGATGGAACCAGCCAGTGCATTTTTAAGTCCTTGATCATGTGTGTCTGTGGTAAATTTGGAAATTGCTTCTTCATCCATGAAGTCAAAGAGTGTGTTACCGTCTTTAACTGCGGTATCCACCATTGCCAAATCTGCACCGGAATCTGCGGCCACGCGCGGTATTTCCATGGGATCCACAGCACCTACCCGGTGGGCATCGGCATATCCTGAGGCCACTACCAGTATGTCATCGCTTGCATCCTTAACAGTTTTAACCACATTTTCCATTACTTCCAATGCTTCGGAATAATTTCTGGTACCATACAAACCTACTTTGATGTAATCTGCCCCGGATGCAACTGCTCCTGCAGCTGCTAGAGAAACTGTCCCTGGTTTATAGGGTACGTCTCCAAGGGTGGCGCTTACCAGCATGTTTTCTGGTGTAAGTTCCCTTATACTCCTTATTACCCAGGGGAAATTAGCTCCTAATGAACCTTCCTTAGGGTTTTTCACATCTATGATATCAGCACCACCTTCTATGGCTTCCTGTGCTTCCTCTGTATTTATCGGGCTAATTAATAGAAGCAATATTAATACCCTCCCATGAATTAAACTTTACCATGAAATTTCCACCTATAAATTGATTTTATCACTCAGTTATATTTAATCGGGTGCTTTTAAAACTCTATTTCTTAAAGACCCCAAAAGATACATGATGATTCGTGAATACTCAATGATCCCTTAAATAATTTTTATCACATATTTACTAAATCTTATATATTTAACTATCGTTGTAGTTGTTAAGTTTTTAGCGTTAAACCTAGACTATCAATTTTGGCCCCTTAACTCCATCATCTATTTTACCATAACCATCTATTTATTTGGCTCTTAACTCCATCTATTGGGAATAAGGAGAACCATTTTTCTTTATTTTCCGGGCGGTTTCTCCGTGTTTTTCCTTCAATATCCCTGCTTCTACCATTTCCCTTCTCAATTCTTCAATGAGCTGGTTGGTTGGTATTTCCATGGGGCAGTCGAGTGTGCACTGTCCACAGAGGGTACAGGTGAAAAGGCCAGATTTGAAGCAGACTTCTTTATCTCTCAGGTAACGGCTGAAGACCACTCCTCTACCGCCCAGATGGCGGCCGTACCCGAACTCATAACCCATAACATCATATACTGGGCAGGTTACTATGCAGCTTCCGCAGCCGATGCAAAGTAGGCTTTCCCTGGAATTTTTCAGGGTTTTGCTCCGGCCGTTATCAAGTAAAATAACAACCACCCTGCTTGCACCGTACATCCCCATTAAGAGTATCTGTTCTATATCGGCTGTCTTTGAAGGGGATGATACCACGTTCATATAGGCTGGTGAGGTTTTTCCTGTGGCGTATATTGTCTCCAATTTCACCACTGAGATTGCTTCTTCCAAGGTTCCCACGAGTTTATCAATGCCCACAATAACGATGTGGGTGTCCAGAAGGGATACCATGCTGATGTTTCCTTCGTTGTGCACCATCACCAGGGAACCATCCTGTGCAGCCAGTGAATTTGCACCAGTTATCCCCACGTTACAGTGAGATAGTTCATCCATCACATCCTCTTTAACAGCGTTCAGAATCTCCTGAGGGTCGGATTTAACTTCCCTTTTGAATTTTTCCCGGAGAACCCGGGCAATCTCCTCCATACTAAGGTGGGCTGCCGGGCCTATGGGGTGTGATGATTTCTTTTTATCTGTAAACTGGACAATCCTATCCCCTAGATCAGTCTCCACCACCTGTATATCCTTGGTCTGTAAAAAGTCAGATAAGCCTATCTCGCTTGCAGTGTTAGATTTCGATTTGGCCACTGTATTTTCAAACTTAACCAGGGAATATATGGCTTTTAATGCTTCATTTGAATCTTCGGCATAGATAACCTCAACTCCATTGCTCTGTAGCTTCTCAACTGCCTCAACTTTAAGTTCCTCCAAGTGGCTTATTGAGTACTCCCTGATCTGGCGAACTCTTTCTTTAAGTTTCCTTGTTTTTTCATTATCCAGTAGCTTTTTTCTCCTTTTATTGAGGATTTTAAAGGATTTATTCATGGCCTGGATCTCTGATTCATCCATGGGAGTTGTCATGTTTTTTACCATTTAATTATATTAATTTTTAAATCTCTCACTGTTTTAATTCTAAATCTATCAGTAATTAATTGCTTAGATTTTTATTTTCCTCTAGTTAAAGCCCACAACAAGATTTCTGATAAGTCCATCACCTTTATCTTAGGTTTAGGATTTCCTGATGCTTCCTGCAGGTTGACGAGGCAGAAGGAACAGGATGTAACCAGTATGTCTGCATCAGTCTCCAGAGCATCATCTATCCTTTTCTGGGCCAGTTTATTTGCAATTTCCGGGTAGGCTGATTTAACTCCCCCGCCTGCCCCACAGCAGCGGGCGTTTTCTTTAATATTTTCCATCTCCACCAAGGTAGCAATGGATCTTAAGATCCCCCTTGGAGAGTCATACTCGCCACTGTGTCTTCCCAGGTGGCAGGGATCGTGGTAGGAGACATTTACCGGGAGTTTATCTGGTTTAATAACTCCCTCCTTTATCAAATTTTCAAAAAGCATGGAAATATGGATTACATCCAGATCCACCCCTAAAAATTCTTTATAATCATTTTTAAGAGTATTATAACATCCAGCACAGGAAACCAGTACCTTTTCACCCTTTAACTTCTCGGCGGTTTTGGCCATTACTTCCCGGGCATCATCTGCAAATCCTGTCCTGAGCAGGAATGAACCACAGCATTCTTCATCATCTAAAATATGATGGTCAATATTTGCCATCTTTAAAATTTGTCTGGTGGCCATTTCAATATGGGGGAGTTTCTCCCTGACAGTGCAGCCTCTAAAATATATCATGTTATCTACACATTTTTTTTAATCTAAAAAAATTGAATCCAACAATTAAATATTTAAAGATTTTTTGAATAAAGATTTGTTAAATTTTTCAACTGTTTATAATTAATTTATATTATAAAATATTATAATTCTTAGATTATAAATAGGGAGTCTAGTGGGATAGTGCCCTCAACCATAATTATAATTAAGATTGATTAGTATCATTTATACGAGAAAAACTAATTTTTTTAAACAGATTGATTTGCTGGTGTTGTTTTGGCAATTATAGACATCATCGTGGGTGTTAAAAATGAGGAGGAATACATCGAGAGGTGTATCCGATCTCTAATGAATCAAATCATGAATGATATCAACATCCTGGTTGTTGACGGGCTGTCTAAAGATAGAACCAGGGATATAGTAAATGAATTAATGAATGAAGATAACAGGATAAAGTTACTCATAAATAAGGAGGAAACTATCAGTTCGGGGCGTAACATAGGGTTAAAAACTGGCTCGTCAGAATATGTAGCATACCTGGACGGGCATGCCTATGTTGATGAAAACTGGCTGGAGATACTTTATCTTTCCTACAAAGAATATGAAAAGAAATACCACCTGGGAGGCATCGGATCCACCTATGCCAGCCCAGAAGATGACACACCATTTGGAAAAACTGTAGCCTACTGTGTTCAGACTATATTCGGGGGTCTCGGAACCTCATTTACAGAAGAAAAAGAAATACACACTGTAGATACAGTAGCCTTTGCCCTGTATAAGAGATCCACACTGAGGAGTGAAGAGATAATCTACGACGAAAATATGACCCACTGTGAAGACACCGACTTCAACCACCAGCTAATAAACAGGGGTTACGTATTGTTAAAACATCCGGAAGCCAGGGTATATCAGTACCGGCGGAAGAACATCAGCCAATTCTTCATGCAGATGTACAAATATGGGGAAGGCAGGTACAAACTGGCGAAAAAATACAGGGAGACATTGAAATATTACCATTTAATCCCTGTTTTAGCAATTTTATACCCCTTATTTGCATTAATAGGTTTGATAATATTCCTGATTGGGCATTTAAACTTTAATTATCTGATTTTAATCTGGTCACCAGTTATCCTCTACTTAATAATTGATGTAATATATACTATTAACATCATGGTCAGGCATGGCAGTTTGAATCAAGCCTCTGCATTGTTGATATTTCCAGCCATCCATATCGGATATGGTGCCGGCTTTTTAAAAGGATTAATAAGAAAATAAATCTGGTATAAAATAATGAAAATCTTAATCTTAGTTGATTCATTGAAAATAGGAAGCGGATCTGATAAATTCGGTCATTATATTGGAGATTAATTATATAAGAATGTTTAAGATATCACATTCATATTATACCATTTTATTTATTTAATTGATTCATTCTAATTGATTTTTATATCTTATTTAATATAAAATAATAAAACAATAAATAGAGGTTACATTTCTGGATTTGTTGATATGAAAGTACTTGTCCTTGTAGAATCATTGAAGGTAGGGGGAGGATCGGAAAGATTCGCAGCTACCTTAGGTACTAAACTGTATGATAAAGGTTATGATATTTCTTATCTTACTTTGATGGATGAAAGCCCAAAATACAAGTTTAAAGGCGATTACTACAGTTTAAAAATAGATGATATTTATACAAACAGTGCAAAACGACTTTATAATCTATTAAAATATTCTCCAAAGATTAAAAGAATCTGTAATGATCTGGAGATTGACACTATAATCGCTGTTTCAGAGATTGGAAATTTCTACGCGGTTACAAGCCGTTTGTTGGTAAAAAACAAAGCACATATAATAGCCACCCAACACATGAACCCTGAAATTTTTTTGGATAATAAATTAAAATTTCATTCCATTAAATTCTTTTATCCAAAAGCTAATATTGTAGTCTGCGTCTCTAAAGAAACAGAACACATACTTAATCAGGTTTACAATATATCCAACACCCAAACCATCTACAATATGGTAGACATTCAAGAAAATATTAAACTTTCCCAAGTAGAACTCGTTCCGGAATATAAGGATCTATTCAAGGAAGAACACTTCAATTTCATCAATATAGGTCGTTTGACCAGACAAAAAGGTCAGTGGTTTATGATACGTAGTTTCAAACAAGTGTTTGAGAGATACCCCCATGCTCGGCTTTTCATACTAGGTGATGGCCCCTTAAAGGAGGATTTAGAAGACCTGATCACTAAACTTGACCTTAATAATCATGTGTTTTTCCTTGGAGAACAGGATAATGTATTCCCCTTTCTAAAAAATGGTGATTGTTTCCTCTTCCCTTCGCTGTGGGAGGGACTTCCACTGGTTCTTATTGAAGCATTGTCAATGGATATTCCAATCATATCAAGTGACTGTAAAACTGGACCTAAAGAGATATTGTGTCCTGAACTTGATTTTGAGGAAAAACCAAATTACCCATATCTAGGTAAATTCGCCATTCTCAATGAGCCATTTCCTAATGAAGATGATTTTAATACTATCAATGAGAAACCTCTAAACAGACAAGAGGAAAAATTTGCAAATTTGATGATAGAAATTATAAAAAGCCCTAATTTAAGGAAGAACTATTCTAATGGCAAAATTAGGGCTGAAAAATTTGATAACGATCAAATAGTGACTCTATGGAATGAGTTACTGAAAAAATTGTATTAATTCTAGTTATATGCTCTAAATTCATCCTTTATATAATATCTCCTTTGCTCTTTTATTATCAAAATCATCGTTAAATGCGCCGGCATATGCAGATGTTGTAAGATGGATTCTTTTGAATTTATGATCATCATATAGAACAATCATAAATACATTGAATAGCCATGAAATTATCATTATCATCCAATATGATAAAATTGGTTTTCTATATTTTTTAAGTAACCACATATTATTCCTTATTTCATAATAACGGGTCCAATACTTATCATATTTTATTATATAGTAAGGATTACCTAAAATTTCTTTTGTTGCTTGATCATTGGTCTTAAAATCTTTATGTAATATAACACTATCCATAATTAGTAAAATTCGCCCTACACTACGCAACCTAATGGAATATTCGTAATCATCGCCATAAATAAAGAATTCTTTTTTCGGAAATCTTATTTTAGTTATTGATTTTCTGTTGATTAAAACACCCACAAAAGAAGTCACATCTATCTCTAAAACTTCATTATTGTCAATCAATTCTGATTGTACTGATTCAGCAATTTTATAATTCCAAAAGCTATTGAAATCAAAATATCCCCTATGGAAAGGTACGATATTATCATCAGGTGTTTTAACTAATCCCGAAAGAGCGGAAATATTTTTTTCATCAAAATATTTACTTAATTTCTCAAGGGCATCGTTAAGTGGTTCAGCATCATCATCCATCAACCATAACCAATCATATCCTTCATGATAGGCTCTTTTAACACCTTCGTAGAAACCTCCGGCACCTCCCTTATTTTCATCTAGCCGTATATAGTGAAGTTTAAGTCCTTCTCCATCTACAGAGTTTTTAATTTTATAGCATTTACTCCAGGCTCCCTTATAATTTTGCAGTGCCTCCCCAATGTACCCCTTTTCATATAACAGTTCACCAGTACCATCACTAGAAGCATTATCAATCACATAGATACCATCTAAAGGATATGATTGATTCCTCAAAGACTGTAAACACTCCGCTAACAAATCTTTCCTATTAAAAGTAACAACAACTGCAGATACCCTTTTTATGTGACGCTGTCCTTGAAATTCCATCTATCCCTGCCCCAATATAACTAAGCATCGAAATGCCTCAATTAACTAAATTTAAGTATATATCTTTAATTTCATTAAAATGAGTGTCCATGGATTTAATCAAACCCTTATTATCCTTAATTATTTTCCGGTTTAAGTCCCTGATTTCTCCAGGATTTCTAATGATATATTCCATTTTACTGGCTAACTCCTCAGCGGTAGCTGTTTTATTCACCCAGCCAGTTGAACCATCCACTACATAATCAACTATACCCCCTTTCTTGTTACCTATCACTGGAATTCCTTTGGCTAGAAATTCAATACCAGTAAATCCATAAGCCTCTTCCCAAATTGAAGGCATTATTCCCACATCAACTCTATCCAATATTTTGTCTAGATCTCTAACATCATATGGACCATAGTAATATACAAATTCATAATTTAAAATACGTTTAACACCATTTTCAAGTCCACCCCACAAGTGAAGTTCAAACTGTTTACTGTAACCCTTCAAATTTAATATTTCTATGGCCTCCAGAAGAACTTGGGATCCCTTTGAGATAATACCACAGCTTGACAATGCTGCAAATTTAATTAATCTATTTATATCAATTATTTTCGGTTTTATTAATTCTAAATGCTTTACAGTACTATGCAAAGTAATTAAATTATTTATTCCATAGCTCCTGTATATCTCTTCCATTCTATGAGATACAGAAATTAATAGATCAATTTTCTTCAATCTTACAATATTAGTGTCTCTCCTTCTTTGATAATCTATCTTTAACACTTCATTTTCTGATCTAAATTGCTCCCAATCCATAAATTTTTTTGTTTTAAACTGGGAATTTTTCGAAAATTTACTTAAACAATTTTTTATTTTTAAAACTAGAGTAAATAGATGAATCTTTTTTAGATAATAAAGGAGAGTGGTTATAATCAAAAATTTACCATCTTTGGGGGCGTTTCTACAACAAATACTACACTTCTCTTTGATATCGTGACCGATGCATATCTGGTTGTTGCTTTTGAAGAGTTTGAGGGTGGGACATAACAAGAAGTAATCATGCAATGTCATAACTAAGGGAATTTTATATTCATCCTTGGCAATTTCTATTAAAGAAGAGGGCATTCCTGCTAATTCCTGTATATGTATTATATTAGGTTTTGTCTGGGTTAAAACATCCCTGAAATAATTCTCTATAATTTCCTCTTTTAAATCTAGTTTAGGATATAATGTACCTAAATCACCTGCATGAAAAATGGGTGAATTTATTATTTCAAACATGTTGATTTCTCCATTTCTCCATTTTTTGAGCGTAGTTGATGCATATGGATAATATCGGCCAGAAAAAAAGTAAGATACACTCCATCCCTTTTCAGCTTGAATATTCATGAGATCTTCAGCATACTCTATTAGCCCCCCACCTCGCCATGGCTTAAATCCCCATCCTAGATGTAAAATATTCATTTAAAGCTTCCCAATAAATTTTTTATTCTATAAAAGAAAAAATGTAGTAATATCCATCCATCAAAATACAAATTTAAAACATCTTTAATATTTCTTCTTCTCTTTATATATTCAGTGGGCCGGAAACTTAATAATTCTTCTTTTGAATAGTAATTTAACAACAAACCACTTTTATGGAACAGGAATGGTGTTCTACCTGCATATTTAATGTTAGATTTCAAATGAGTAGGGAATTTTGAGTTAACTTCAGCAAATGATTCTGTAACTAATATAATTCCATCCATCTTCAAAAAATTGGAGATGTTCTTAATAGCCTCTATTGGATCAGCTAAGTGTTCCAAAACCTCTAAAAATACTATGACATCAAAAATTTCCAGCGGAATATCTTCAAATCTGTTGATTAATTCCACTTCAATTTCATATTTTTGGAATCTTTTTATGGCGAAGTCATAAGTTTTACTACCAGGCACGTCATAGTAAAAGAATTTTGCCTGTTTGAATTCACTATATAATCTTGTTAAGTCACAACCAATTCCATCTCCAAGCATCAATATTTTTATTTCCCTGTCGTTTACTCTTCCTAGATATTCTGTTATTCTTGATTCGATTAATTCCATGACACGCCTTTTTCCACATCTAATTGATTCTAAATAAGTTTCAAAGACAAATCCGTATGATTCTCTATAAAAATTTTCCATTTTATCGTTATAAATATGAAAATCGATGTTAAATTCAGTAGCATCGTTCATAACATTCCAACCCGGATTTAAAGCTTCATTCCATACTCTTTCTTTGATTTCTTCTCGATGGATTTCAGTCATTTCATCAATTTCATCTATTAATTCCATAAATGTTTCCGGCATGTGAATACCTCCTGCGTGTACAGAAAAATTAATATTCCTGTGTAAAATTCAAGTTTAAGGTTATTTTACGATTTAAACCAATCTATAAATTGGTAATTAATTCTATATTTTATTATTTTAAATTTTTTATTTTAAGAATCACTAGTATGCTACCTGCCAGATAACTTATAACCCACGCATAACCAATGCCTACTATTCCAAATATATCCATTAAAAAGTAGCTTGAACCAATAAGCAGGATGGAAATAACTAGACTAACTAAGATCATGTCTTTAATTTTATTTCGGACCTTACCTATTGAATAGTAAACCTGACAGATGGAATATAAGAAACTAGAGATGATCATAACTCTTAACAAATCTAGCCCATTAACATAATCACTTCCAAATAATCCTAAAATATATTCCCCGAATATAAAGATTAATCCCGCTAATGGAATTAATAGGGAAAAAATAGCTATCAGCGATTTTTTGGTGTTTTCTCTTAAGGATTCACCATGGCTGCCCTCCACAAATAGCGAGGTACTGAAGGCTGACGATAACATGAAAAGAAAGGAAGCGATTGTGTATGTGATGTAGTAATAAGCTGTTTGTCCACTTCCAAGCACATTTAAAACGATTATCGGTAAAATAAAAACAGGTATACTTCCAAATAACATGAAAAAATAATTACCTGCAGAAAAATGGAATGAATCCCATAAAAAGTCCCAATCAATTATCTGTACCTTTTCAGTAGTTTCTGGTTTTATAATTTTAAATATCAAGATGTAGGAAAATATGATGGCTATTAGGACAGATATTCCAAAGGATAAAAATATTCCCAGAGACCCAAAAAAGGGTATGAATATCAACAACACCCGTAGGTTCATTAATAAATTTTGATAAAAGTAATATTTACTCTTTCTAAGTGCAATAAATGCATTTCCTGTGATTCCGGATAATGTAAAGGCAATTAGTGCCATGAAAAATGCCAGCAAGTTATTTTTTACAAGAGCCAAATCAGGAGCCCACAGATCAATTCCCAGAACGAATATTATACCAAATAAAATGGTTGAAATTAATATAACTACCGAGGAAGTGGTCATTATGTTAAATTTGTTTTTATCTGGAAAAAAGCGTATAATGGATTGATCCAATCCCAAATAGGAGATAATAGCAAGTAAACTAACTGCTGAGATTAACGCGGTGTTTATACCCACTTCCTCTTGGGTATAAAGTTGGGCAGCCACGATCCAGAAAATAAAACCTAGAACAGCTCCAAGTACCATGGTTAATATGAGATAAAAAGAATTTTGATACAATGGATCCTGTACTATTGTCCTAAAATCCCTAAAATTACTGGGAAAGATTTTATCCAACAAAAAAAATCACTTTTTATTCTGTGTAAGAAAATAATTAATTTACTAAATAATTAGTTTTCTTCATCTTTTTTTTCTTTTGAACCTATATTTTCCTGTTGAAGGGCTATTTCCCTGGCAATATGGGTTATTTCCTGTTCGATGTTCTCTATCTTATTGTAAATCCTGAATATGAGATAGAAACAACCTATAAGTCCCAATATAAGGATTACATCCAGTCCCCGACCAATGCCTGTTAAATCGGCAAAGTACACAGTGGCATCTGGAAAGATGGAAAGGAATATTAAGACTATCCAGACTACACTCCAAATTAAGAGCATCCCAAGGGACATCTTACTTTCCCTGAATCTTATAAATGAATATATTAAACCTACAATTCCAATAATAATCCCAATGTATTGATATAACATCAGTGCCATTTTTTAACCTCTTAACTCGTTAATTAATCTTTAAAATGATAATCAATTGTTATAGCTCCACTATTTCAATGCGTCCTTGATCATCCTCACCAGTATCTTAATTCCTACTTTAAGGTTAGTGCCCTTTGCCATGGCATAGTCGGTGTATATGGTTTCTATGGGCACTTCTTCCATTTTAAGTTCTTTATGCTTGATCTCCCTGATTATCTCGGAGGAAATTCCGTACTCTCTTGATTCTATATCCAGTGCTACGGCTGCATTCCGGTTAAACGCCCTTAGACCTGACTGTGAATCTTTAACACTTGCTCCGTAGAATATCCTGGTGATGAGATTCATCAACTGGTTTGAAACCTTCTTTACCCCGGGCATATCATCAAAATCCCTGACACCAATAACCACATCTGCATGTCCCCTGATTATTGGCTGGCAAACTGGTAGTATGTCATCAGGGTTGTGCTGTCCATCGGCATCAAAAGTCACCATGATATCGGCCCCTTTAGCTAAACTGACCTCAATACCTGTTTTAAGTGTAGCACCCAATCCCCGGTTAATGGGATGTTTGTATAAATATCCCCTACCAGGATTAGAATCCAAGATGTTCCGGGCTATCTGGTAGGTCCTGTCAATGGAGCCATCATCTATTATAACCAGTTTCAACCCCCTGCTAAAGAGTTCCTCCAGTACTTCACCAATTATTTTTTCTTCATTGTATGCCGGTATGATAACCCAAATATCCATGTCTACCAGGTTAAATGACTGGGGACTGTTTATGTTTTCTACTGGTTTACCAGGCATAGAATCACCGGAGTATTTAGTTTTAACATCAGTTTAATATGTTCAACTTAAATTACATAAAATTTACTTATTTTATAAAATTTGATATTCTTGCAGAATTTTGATTCTTTAACAAAATTTGAACTCCAGGAAATTGAATTCAATCAAAATTGGAACTCTAACAAATTTTATGCCCCTATTAAGATTCAGGGTTCAACTTAATGGCAAGTTCTGCCACCCTTTTACCCAGATTGGCAGAAGTCTCCAGACCTGTGTCATCTTCTGCAGCAGCTCCGGCTGCACCGCTTACTCCTGCTCCACCATAGTGTGCCATGGGTGCGCCATCACCAACTATAATTGCATCCTGGATGAGTAGAAACTGGTGTATTGCAGTTATAGTTGTCTCCTGGCCACCGTTACGTGAAGCACCTACACTGATAGCCCCGGCGACTTTATCCTTTAGTTTGAAGTCTACACGAAGTGGCCTAGAGCGGTCCATTAACATTTTAAGTTGGGAGGTAACGTTTCCAAAGTATACTGGACTACCTATTATTATTCCATGGGCTTCCTCTAGTTTACGAGTTATCTCCCTCATATCATCGTATATGGAACATTCACCTGTGCTTTTACAAATGTCACAGGCGATGCATGGTTCGATTTCTGCTTGTGCCAGGTTGATAATTTCAGTTTCTGCACCGGCATTTTCGGCTGTCATCAGGGCTTTTTTTACGTAGATTTCTGTGTTGCTACCTGTCCGGGGGCTTCCAATTATTCCTATAACTTTGACCATGATATCATTCTCTGATTGAATTTTAGTTTTAAAATTGATTTTTTTTATTTATTGAATAAATTTTAAATGTATATTAATTTGGATAACTAAAATAAATAACTGCTCAATAACATAGAATAAAAATAATAATTGGCTTGAAACATGAAAATCATTGATTATAAAGCTCTGACTGTAGAAGAAAAGGTTCTTGAAGTTGTTAGGGATTTCATTAGGGAGGAAAAAAAAGGCAACTATAATGCCCGGGACCATGCTAAACTGGCTATACAGGATTATCTGGTTAAAACTGATGATGGTTCATGCACCCTTAACTCCGGCTTCATAGATGGTAAGTCAGAAACCATGCACACCCATCATGGCGGGGTAAGGGAAGCCATGGAGAAATATGTAAAACCTGCCCGGCTTGAAGGAAAAGATTCTGTTACTGTACTTGACATCTGCAGTGGCCTGGGCTATAACGCAGCATCCAGTATAGAATATTTAAACCATGACACTGAAATAGAACTTGATCTCGTTGAAATA
Source organism: Methanobacterium sp. UBA294 (assembly GCA_002494495.1). GTDB lineage: Archaea > Methanobacteriota > Methanobacteria > Methanobacteriales > Methanobacteriaceae > Methanobacterium_A. The sequence goes on along the minus strand of DACB01000001.1, from coordinate 56,885 downwards.
TCAAAAGAGACTGTAACACTTTCACTTTTAATGAATACACCACTAAAATCATACAAAATCATTCAAAAGGCTGTAGAAGACAGGCTACTTAATGAAGGGATCATCAGATTCAGGCACTGTAATAATCAGGTGCCAGAGAGAATAAAAATCAATTTACATATGGAAGATGCAAGAAAGACAATTTACAAATTGAATGGTAATAAAACCTATGATGCTATATTCTTAGACCCATTCTCACCATTAAAATCTCCAGAACTGTATACCTACGAATTTATCAAGCAGTTAAAATCCTTACTTAAAAGTGACGGAGTTATTTTAACCTACACTTCCGCTGCTCCAGTAAGGGCTGCTATAGTTAAAAGCGGCCTTCATGTGGGTGAAGGTCCCGCCCTTGGAAGAAGCGGTGGGACTGTAGCATCTTTAAAGGAGGATGTCATAGATAAACCCCTTTCAATGAATGATGAGCGAATGATAGCCCTCAGTGATGTTGGCATTCCGTTTAAAGACCCTGGTTTCAATGGTTCCTCCCAATATATACTCCAACAGAGGGATAGGGAACGTAAGTTGTCCCGGGGAAGGACAAGATTTTCATCAACAGTTAAAACCCCCATATACCTTAATATGGAACTTCCTGAGAGTAGATTAAGGAGGAGGGTTTTAAATAACCTGAAAAAAATGGGATTTAATGATTTAAAGTCTCCTGAAGCCGGGTATGTGGTATGTCCCCAGTACAGAGAGTGTATATGTCATGGGGATTGCAGATATTTTGATAATTCAAGGGAAAGGATTTATGAAATGAACCATAGATTAAGATTAATAGTCACCAATAAAATTACAACAAATTATGATTAAATAATTACATTTTAAGATTACAGCAAATAAGATTATATACTAAATAAACCATAAAGAGAAACTTATTTTTCACTTTAGTATCGGAGATCAATATTTTGAATTTTGAAATTAAACACAAAGACGCCAGGGGCAGAACTGGCATACTAAAAACGCCTCATGGTAAGGTGCAGACCCCTGCACTTATGCCGGTTATCCATCCTGGAAAGCAGACCCTGGACGTATCCAAGTATGGAGCGAATATGGTGATAACCAACGCTTACCTCATATACAAAAACCAGGATTTAAAGCATGAGGCGCTGGAGAAGGGTGTTCATGAACTTATAAACTTCAACGGGCCTGTAATGACAGATTCGGGTTCATTCCAACTTTCAATATACGGTGATATAGAGGTAAGTAACCAGGAGATCATCGAATTCCAGGAAAAGATAGGAACCGACATTGGAACTTCCCTGGACATACCCACCCCACCATTTGTTACACTGCAAAGGGCTGAGAGGGAAATGGAAGTAACTATCCAGCGTGCTCGGGAGGCTTTAGAATTCAGGGATAAAATGATGCTTAACTCAGTGGTGCAGGGATCCACGTATCCACAATTAAGATCGAAGTGTGCTGAATTATTGGGAAGGATGGACTTCCAGCTCCACCCAATAGGTGCAGTTGTACCCCTGATGGAGTCCTATCAGTATTCCACACTCCTTGATGTTGTCATGGCCAGTGTTGAACACCTTCCTGACTCAAGACCCCGACACCTTATGGGGGCTGGCCATCCCATGTTATTCAGCTTCGCTGTGGCACTTGGCTGCGACCTCTTTGACAGCGCAGCATATATACTATACGCACAAGACGATAGGCTTCTGATGCCCGAGGGAACATATAAACTGGAGAACCTGGTAGAAATGCCTTGTAGTTGTCCCGTCTGTACGGGTTACAGCCCTGATGACCTGAGGCAGATGAAGAAAGATGACAGAGCAAAACTCCTGGCACAGCACAACTTATATGTAAGCTTCGCTGAGATGAGACAGATTAGGCAGGCACTGGCTGATGGAAGCCTGTGGGAACTAATGGAGAGGCGAGGGAGAAACCACCCCTACCTCCTGGATGCGGTTCGGAAGCTTAAAAATTACACACCAGAACTGGAGACATATGATCCACCCTATAAAAAATCGGCATTTTTCTACTCCGGACCTGAATCATTGAACCGGCCAGAGGTATACCGCCACCTGATGCGGTTAGAGAGACTGCCTAAGAAGGGAAGACTATTAATATTTCCACCAACTGAAAAGCCGTATCATAAGCATGTAAATACTGATGAGGATGTATTCTTCTCCAACATGGAAAATCCGGATCTGAGTAAAACAGACGACTTACAAATTGCAGTTGCAGATGTGCCCTTTGTATTAGTACCCCTGGAGATTGATGATGTTTATCCACTGGCACAGAACGAATCACCCCAGACAACTGACCAGGATGCTCGGAAATTCCTGGAAAAACACCTTAAAACAATAATTAATACGTACAATGATGTAATTATCAGCAAAAAGGTTCTGGATGCCCTAGATTTACAGCTTGAAACCCTTGGTGTACCATATAAAATCCCGAACCAAATTCCACCAGCAGCTCAGATCATAAGTGACCATCAAAAAGTGGATTACATAGCTGATTACCAGTTTGGTAGTGGATCTGGAAAAGCACTTTTTCAGGGAGATACAAATATTATTAAAAGCAAAAAGACTGGTAAAATAAGGCATATATATAGTAACCATGATCTTATTGCCAACTTAAGAGCCCGTGATGGAGTGCTGGTTTTGGGGATGGAGGGTGCACGGAGACTGCACCAATATCTACCCTACCCAGTTAATCGGGTGGTGGTGAACGAAGATGCGGAACCCTTTGCCCGGGAAGGAAAAAGTATATTTGCTAAATTCATTATAGATTGTGATATGAACATCCGAGCCAGTGAGGAAGTTTTGGTGGTTAACCAGCAGGATGAACTCCTGGCCTTTGGAAAATCAATTTTAAATGCAGAAGAATTTAGAAGTTTTAATACAGGACAGGCTGTTAAAACTAGAAAAGGAGGTTTTTAATGTTACCCACTGCTGGAATGAATCCTAAACAGTTAAAGCAAATGCAGAGAGCCATGAAACAAATGGGCATGGACATGAAGGATGTCAAGGGTGTGACTGAAGTTATACTAAAATTTAAAGATAAGGAAATTATCATCACCCACCCCAAAGTAAACCTGATGGACTTCATGGGCCAACATACCTATCAGATATCTGGTAAAGAGAAGGAAAATAAACTGGATGTAGAACTTGAAATACCAGACGATGATGTGGAACTGGTGTCTGGCCAAACCGGTGTAAGCAAGGAAAAGGCCCTTGAGACCTTGAAGGAAACCCAGGGAGATCTGGCAGAAGCCATCATGAGGTTAAGTTAATTTACACATATCTGAATTATGATGGCCTTTAATAAACACTTAAATACCACGGAGTTAATCTGAATGGTTCTTGTAGCACATATCTCTGACTTGCATGTAGGGGCACTTGCCTTTAAGCCTGAATTGCTGGTTAAAGCCATACATGGAATAAATGAGTTGAACCCTGATGTAACTATCATCACAGGGGACCTCACAGAGAATGGGTACTACCAGGAATTTGTAACGGCAGCTGAATACGTAGATACCATAGAAACTCCCATACTGGCAATTCCCGGAAACCATGACGCCCGACATGTCGGGGACCAATGCTTCAACGATATCATTAATAGGCGATGCAAAAAATTAAATTTAAAGGATAAAGGCATAAAAATTATTGGACTTGACAGCAGCGAACCAGACCTCGATTATGGTAAAGTAGGAAGGGTTCAACAGCAGTATATGGAAAAAGAGCTCAAGAAAGCAGGAAAAGATGACCTATATAAGATCATCGCACTGCACCATCACATCATACCCGTGCCTCAAACTGGTAGAGAAAGGAATGTTTTAAGTGATGCGGGAGATATATTACAATCATTAATTGATAACCGTGCAAATCTAGTACTCTCCGGACATAAACACATGCCCCATGTATGGATCATGGGAGAGACCACCTTCGCCACGGCCGGAACTGCGTCGTCCTTAAAATTAAGGGGAAAAACTTACCCTTCATATAATATAGTTAACATAGATGATAATAGAATAGAGATTATTTTAAGGGACAGTGAAGGAAAACAATTGACACTGGCAAATATTAGAACACATAGGTGATAAATTTTGAAAGTAGTGGTAGATGCATCTAACGTAGCCCATTTCGGGAGGAAAAGGGATGCCAAACCCAGTTTAGAATACATAGTTAAGGCAGCGGAAGCACTGGAAAAACTGGGATACGAGCCTATCCTCATTGCAGACGCATCACTCCGTCATGAGATAGACCAGAAAGATGAGTTTAACCAGCTCCTTGAGGAAGATAAAATTCAACAGGTACCCTCTGGCACCACTGCTGATCATTTCATACTGAAGATGGCTGAGGATGAAGATGCCAAGATACTCTCCAACGATGTCTTCCGGGAATACAACGATGAATTCCAGGACATCTCAAGCAGGAGAATACCCTATAACTTCAAAGAGGGTGTTATAAATATCGGTTCGTCTTCCAAGCCTAAGAAGGTTAAAAATATATTGCAGAAGATATGTGGCCAGACCTTGACTGAATTCGACAGGAAAGGATATGAATCTTACAAATTAAAGAAGAATAAAAAACTAAGTGGTATAGCCATTGCCAAGGAAGCAATAGACAGGATAAACAAAACCAACGAGGAAGGTTTTGATTCTAAGTTGGAAAATGCCTTCCTCAAGATACCCCTCTTTGGTAAAGTGATGAGTATGGTGGAAGAAGTGGAAAAAAGCAGCGACTTCATCATATTCGTGCTTATAAGCCCAAGGGATTACCGTGACGCAGTAAGGAATGCCGGTAACATAGCAGTTACAGTTGGAGACCGGCTTAAACTTGACCACGCCCCTTTGGTGGCAGTGAGAAACGACCTCTACACCAAACCAGGGTCCTTCGAACTGAATATAGTCTACTCTGATGATATATTAGAAGAATCCCCTTACAACGTGAACATCACCATCAACGATCACGACTATTCTTTTGTTAAGAAAAACTCCCGAAATATTGCGAGCACAGTAGCAGCGAGATTAGGAACCTGGAAATTTCCTATTGTATCAGTAAAACCCAGCATGCTCATGGAAAAACCAGGGCACTTCGACATAACTCTTGAAAAGAGAGGGGAAAAGTAAATGGTTAAAGATAAGATCCTCCGTGGAATATTCACGTTTCTTATCCGACACCGGGTGGTCAGTATTGGCACCAAATACTACCCTACCAACGATAGGGAAAGGGAATATGTGGATATGATAAACTATACCCACACCATGCTCTTGGAAGTGGAAAAAGCCCATATCACCACCGAGAATATATTCCAGAATCTCCTAAAGGAAGTGGGCAGAGGTAATATCCCTGAAAACCGGCGTTTTCTAGAGTTAAAACCAGCTGAAAATGATGTAAATGAGTACGCCCTCCTGAGTAACATAATCATGGGGAGCGACCGTTACCTCTACCTGGAATTATTCCAGAGAAACTGGCAGATAATAGAAGAATTCGTTAAACAGATCACAGAAAATAACGGTCAAATAGTTGAAAAAAGTGATAGTGAATTAGTTGCACGTTTATTATCTAAAAATGACGCCATCAGGGTTTCCATTGAACTCATTAAGCTTGGTCTGGAAAAGAGTATCGACGTCCGTGCTGCTGTGGGCATGACTGGTGCAGCAGCCATTGAAAGGTCCATTAATCTCAACCGTGAGATAGGGGAAACCAGTGGAATTGGATTTACCAAACTCGGTGGAGAATTTGCCATTACCTTTTCTTCAGAAATTGGTGAACTTGAAGGTTCACCTGTTGTGTACGATAACTACCTGTTCATAGACGCCATCAACTCCACTGGATTCATAGAAGAATACGGAAGAGACCAGTTGGTGGAGATAATGAACGAGATTAAAAGCTTCATCCAGTCGGATTGTAAGGGTAAAATCGAAGGTTACCGAGTGGGTGGAGATGATCTGATAGCTAACCTACCCACCAAGGACGCAGCCTTAAGGGCAGGTATTGACTCTGCCTGGCATGCCCTTAACAACGGAGCCCGTATGAGAATTGGAATAGGTAAAAGTAGGAGAGAAGCCGGTGAAAGAGCTCAAATGGCTGATAATATAAAGATATGGAACAACAGCCCAGTTATGGTCTTCGACCTTGCAGATGGGGTCTACGCCTACTACGTACCATCAGAATTCACCAGGACTGTGGTGGGCTTCCTGTATGATAAGACTGGCCAAGTAATCTTCATATTCATTTTCGTATTTCTGTTAACCCTCATAGGATGGAACTTAATGGGCAGAAGCCTGGGTGGTTACGTACTGGGAGGATGGGAACTGGGATTCCTAGGAATCATCCTGGCACTTTTATACGCTGTAACCAGATAAATGAGACAGTTATAGGGGCATGAATTATATATTAGACTGGTACAAGGCATAATTAAATTTTATCTCCCCACAGGACATTGTAAATAATATTATTTATAGATAAATAATTAATAAATAAATGAGATTAAATACATGTTAAGATTTATAATAAAAGCTTAGCTATGGAATTATAATTTTATAAATAAAAGTGAAATTAAGATTCAAATAAATAACATATTGGTACTATTGGTACAGGATTTAGGTCAATGAAACCGGAAGTACAGGGTAAATTGATGGTGGCCATGCTGGTATCTGTTGTAGCATTTGGATTTGGAACAGGTACTGTATTGATAACTGGGACATTACCCGCCATGAATTCCACTAACATGTTCAACACCAGTCAAAACAGCGATTTACCCGTAATCTACGATACCAATCAAAACAACATGGACACTACAGACAGCCCCGGCACACAGGAGACACCTACACCAGGTACCCCAACTGGGGGATCCTCAACTGGTGGAAGTAATCAAAACAACAACCCTCCCAGCTCAAACAACACCACCAATTAAATAATTAAACACTGCATTCCAATTTAAAATGTAATACAGATAATATAAAACTAATTTACTAATAATTAATAATTTAATAAAACAAATTGTTAAAAGAGGAGTTTGAAATGAAATTTATCCCTGGAGGAATCTGTGCCGTTGAAAAAGTACAGGCAGCTGGCTCCTGTGAAGATGAGTATGGACTAGCCGTTATTGTAAGTGAAGATAGCACTGCATCGGCTGTTTTCACCAAGAATAAGATATTAGGAGCACCAGTACTAGTAAGCAAGGAATCATTGAAAAATGGGAAATTATCCGCCATCGTGATAAACAGTGGCAATGCCAACAGCTACACTGGGAAAGAAGGTCTGGAAAACGCCTACCAAATGAGGGATAAAGTTTCCGAACATCTTAATATTAAAGGTGAAGATGTAGCTGTTGCATCCACCGGAATAATAGGCCGGAAACTGCCCATGGAAACCATCAGCCAATTAATAGATGAGACAATTCCAAAACTTGATAACACACCAAAGAAATCAAGAGACGCTGCTGAGGCTATACTAACCACTGATACTCGTCCTAAAGAACTGGCAGTGGAATCAACATTATCCACCGGTGAAAAATTCCGCATCGGCGGTATATGTAAGGGTTCTGGTATGATCGCACCTAACATGGCAACTTTCCTATGCTTTATCACCACCGATGTTCAAGCAACTCCTGAAGAACTCGGCGATGCCCTGAAAGAGGCAGTTTCAAACACATTCAACATGGTGGTTGTTGATGGAGATATGAGCACCAACGACACCGTCATACTCATGACCAGCGGGAGCTCTGGTAAGATAGACCATAAATTCCAGGAAGCACTGGAATACCTGTGCACCGGACTATCAAAACTAATAGCACGTGACGGTGAAGGAGCAAGCAAGTTAATTGAAGTGTTGGTTAAGGGGGGGCGAACTAATGACGACGCCCGTAAAGCGGCTAAAGCAATTGTAACCTCACCACTGGTTAAATCCGCAATATTTGGTGAAGACCCTAACTGGGGCCGGATCGCCTCTGCTTTAGGTGGCTCGGGATCAGAGGTGGATGAAAAAACCATGACCATCACACTGAGATCTCCGGAAAAAGAAGCTGCCATGGTAGATAAAGGCGACATAAAAGCCTTCGAGGGGTCAAAAGAGCTTGAAATGGCAGAAGAGATAATGAAGAGTGATGAAATAAAGATAACCATAGACCTATTCCTGGGGGATGCTGAAGCCACGGCCTACGGCTGTGACCTGACCTACGACTATGTACGGATAAATGCCGAATACTCCACCTGAGGATGCAAAGTATTATTAAAAAGATTATGGAAGATATCAAACATGGTATTGTTGAAGAAATTCGAATCTGAAGCTTACAAGATGGAAGCAGTGAACATATTAGTTGAAGCTCTGCCCTACATCAAGCAATTTCATAAAAATAAGATAATGATAAAGTATGGGGGCCATGCCATGATCGATACCCAGGCAAAAGTCTCAACGGCTCGCGATACTGTGCTTTTAAAGTATGTTGGTATGCAGCCAATTGTTACTCATGGTGGAGGGCCAGAAATCTCCCGTTCCATGAATAAGCTTGGTAAAGAACCCCGGTTTATAGGAGGTCTACGTGTGACTGACCAGGAAACCATGGAAATCGTGAAGATGGTACTGGTTGGTAAAATAAATACGGAAATCGTCTCAAATATAGGCATCCACGGAGGTAAAGGAGTGGGCATATCAGGTAAAGATAACCTGCTAATTAAAGCCTGTAAAAGAGCACCCCATGTTGTGGTTGACTCCAATGGAGAGGAAAAAAAGGTCGATCTGGGACTGGTTGGAGATATCGAATCCATCAACACAGAAATAATAGATGTTCTAACCTCAAATGATTATATACCCATCATATCACCTATTGGCGTTGATAAAAACGGAGAAACACTTAACCTTAACGCAGATACTGTGGCAGGCGATATTGCATCCCATGTAGGGGCTGAAAAGCTCATAATACTCACCGATGTACCTGGAATATTAGAAGACACTGAAGATCCAGAAAGTCTGATAAGGATGGTGAACATCCATGAAACAAAGGAACTCATTGATGAGGGAATTGTTAAGGATGGTATGCTCCCTAAGGTCCAAACATGTATGGATGCAGTTAAAAACGGGGTTTCATCTGCACATATTATAGATGGACGGATAGATCACTCCCTACTCCTTGAAATATTCACCAAGAGTGGTATAGGGACCATGATAACTAAATAGATAATTATCAATAAATAAGTAAATTCAGGAAGGTTTTAAGTTGATACAAGTAGGAATAATAGGGGCTAACGGATACACCGGAGGAGAACTCCTTCGATTGCTTAACCAACACTCCCAAGTAGAGGTCACTGTTGCCACTTCCCGGAAGTTAGCAGGAGAGCCCATATACAAGGTACACCCGCATTTACAGAATCTAGACCTTAAATTTACAAGTGTTAAACCAGAAGATATGGAAGCAGATCTGGTGTTCACTGCAACACCCCACGGAGCATCCATGAACATCGTACCCCCCATGGTGGAGAAGGGAATTAAGGTAATTGATTTAAGCGGTGATTACCGTTTTGATGATATAAGTGTTTATGAGAAATGGTATGGCCTGAAACACGACCACCCACTGGATGCAGTGTACGGGCTGCCTGAAATGTACCGTGAGAAGATTAAAAAGGCCCATCTGGTGGCTAACCCTGGATGTTTCCCTACTGGAGCTATTCTCGCCTGTCTACCCTTGGTGGATGAGGATTTAACCGATAAAATAATCATTGATGCCAAGACCGGGGTTAGTGGTGCAGGTGTAAAACCTACAGAGACTAACATGTACACTAACGTGGCTGACAACGTCATACCCTATAATGTTACAAGCCACCGCCACGGCCCTGAGATCCAGGAAAAACTATCTAAGTTTAGTGATGTAAGTGTTTCCTTTACACCACACCTTGTACCTGTTATTAGGGGTATTTTGAGCACTGTCCATACTTTCCCAGCAGAGGATGTAACATCTTCATATGTTAAGGAACTGTACGACAACTATTATAAGGGAGAAACCTTCATTAATGTTTTAGATGTTGGTGAATCCCCCAGACTTAGTTCGGTGAGGGGTTCTAATTACTGTCATATCGGAATATTCCAGCAGGATGAAAATGGAAGGCTGGTTATTGGTTCCAGTATTGATAATATGGTTAAAGGAGCCTCAGGACAGGCTATACACAACATGAACATAATGTATGGATTTGAAGAAACTGAATCATTAGAATATCTGGGATTACACCCCTGATAATATTCTTAAATTACTATTTTTCTTAAATTACTAATTTTCTTAAATTACCAATTTTCTTAAATTACTTTTCATTTATTAATTTTTTTTATTTTCATGCACTAAATTTCTTATGTCATGACTATATTTCCAAAAATAATATGATCAGAATCAGGAAATGAAAATAACATAGCTTTTATAAATTAATAAATATAGAAAAAAGAAGATAGATATTCATAGATAAAATATTTATATTAACCAGTAAGATTTAGATAAAAATATTCATACTTACCAAATTTAATTACAACTACTAAATGAAACATAAATACCGAGAATATTGTTTTAAGATTCAAAACGTTGTTTATTAAATTTTTAAAAAATCCAGGTGATTCAATGTCCTATATAGATAAATTTTTAAGTTCATATAAACCATTAATAGCAATTCCGGTAATTATTACCGTGATAGCATTAATTATACTTGCCACCAATGGTTTAACACAAGGTATAGACCTTACAGGTGGTACAAATGTTATCATAGAACTTCAACAGGACACCAGTCCACAGGAGCTCCAAACCATAATTTCCAATGGAATTGGTATCGATGAAGTGGAAGTTACCTCCATTGCCAATAACCAGGCCACAGTGGATATTATTGGAGAAGTAGATGTAGTTGAATTAACTAATGTACTTGCAGGTGTTGGAACCATAAGCAGCCTCCAATCTGTTGGGGCGCTTTTAAGCGAACGAGCATTGACACAAGTCTATTATGCCATAGCCTTCGCATTCCTGTTTATGGCCATCACAGTTTTCATTGTATTCAGGGAATTTGTGCCATCCATAGCTGTAATTCTTGCTGCACTTACTGATATCATCATATCTCTAGGTGGTATGTCGCTCTTTGGAATTCCATTATCAATTGCATCGGTGGGTGCAATTTTAATGTTAATAGGTTACAGTGTGGATACAGACATCCTGTTAACCACACGAGTTTTAAAAAATAGAGAAGGAACCGTTAATAAAAGGGTAATCGACGCCATGAAAACTGGCTTCACCATGGCAGCAGCCTCCATAGGTTCCATGGTAACCCTTTATCTGGTAGTGGTTTACTTCATGCCCTTTGCACATGTTTTAAGTCAGATAGCTTCGGTGCTAATCATTGGACTGGTGGCAGATACACTGGCCACCTGGCTGATGAACCTTGGAATATTAAGATGGTACATGGAGGCTAGAAGATGAATGAATCACTGGTTGAATTTTTAAAAGATTATCGCGTCATACTACTAATAGTTTCACTAATTGGTAGCCTGGCAGCTATATCCATAATAGGCATACCCCAGGGTCTTGATCTTCAGGGCGGATCACAGATAGAGATCCACCTGGAAGAACCTGTTGAACCTGGGACTATGAATACTGTAACCAGTGTCTTAGAAAAGCGACTGAATGCCTTTGGTGTTAAGGATGTACAGGTGAGGGCCAGTGGTGATCAGGATGTGCTCGTGGATATAGCGGGTGTCCGTCCCGATGAAGTGACTGATCTGGTTGGTACGCCAGGTAAATTCGAGGCCAAAATAGGCAATGAAACTGTACTGGTTGGATCAGATATTACCACAGTGAAAGCTTACATAATCCAGGGAAACAGCTGGCATGTTCCATTCACCATAACCCCAGAAGCAGCCAATAATTTTGCCCAGCTTGCCAGAGGTAAAGGTGGGCAGCCAGTGGATATGTATCTGGATGGAAATTTAGTGTCTTCACCACAATTAGATGAAGGACTGGCTAATGGAGTGGCATCTACAGATGTGGAGATCTCAGGTACAGAGGAATCAGGTACCGCTGCTGAGGACCAGGCTAAAAATATACAAACCATACTACAATCAGGTGCACTGCCAGTATCTGTAAGTATAACTGGTATAAGCACTGTATCTGCCAATTTAGGTGAACAATTTAAGACTGGTGCTTTAATTGCTGGTGGGTTAGCCCTCATAGTGGTATCCATAATTATATTCATTAGATATCGCGACCCTAAACTGGTTTTTCCCATAATATTTACCAGTATCGCTGAACTGATACTGATCCTGGGAATTGCCACCATAATTCGACAGAATATAGACCTGGCCGCAATTGCGGGTATTATCGCAGCAATTGGAACAGGAGTAGATGATCAGATTATTATAACCGATCAGATACTGAAGGGTAGAGACCATGATAAAGAAACAGTACCCAAGACCAGGAAATCTAAGAAGACCAAAAAGGGTAAGAAAGGTAAAAAGGGTAAGAAGGCTAAAACTGGTGACAGGAAAAAGATAACCAAGAGGTTTACCGGGTTCAAAGTACGGATTAGGAGCGCCTTTTTCATTGTATATGCATCAGCTGCAACCCTCATTGCAGCCATGTTACCTGTAGCATACGTTGGATTTACCAGGGGAGCCACAGGTATTGGGGTGCTTACTGGTTTCGCCATCACCACAGTCATAGGTGTACTGGTGGGTATATTCATAACCAGGCCAGTGTATGCTAAGTTCATGGAGATGTTGTATGGATAGTATTGCTATCAAATTCCATAGTATCCTGTATAATAAAAAATATGGATAGGTCTAAAAATATGGATAGGTCAGGAGTATGAAAGCACCAAAGGAACTGAAGGTTAAACCCATTAAAAATGGGACTGTTATAGATCATATCAAAGCTAACAAAGCACTCAGTGTCCTTAGGATCCTGGGTCTTCCAAGCCAGGAAACAGCAGTGACCATCGCCATGAACGTGCAATCATCCCAAATGGGAAGTAAAGACATAGTTAAAATTGAGGGAAGGGAAATCGCACCAAAGGAACTGGATAAAATAGCTCTAATCGCCCCTAAGGCCACCATCAATATAATAAGAGACTATGAAATAGTGGATAAGGGCCAGGTAAGTCTTCTCGATGAGATAAACAATATTTTAAAGTGCCAGAACCCCAACTGCATTACAAACACCCAGGAACCAGTAATAACCCGATTCCATATCACAAGAAAAGGTCAAGTCACTCTCAGATGCTATTACTGTGAGAGAATAATGTATGAAGATGAGATCGAGTCCCAATTATAGTTCCATTTTTTTCTTCTTTTTTTTATTTTCTAATTTCATTAATTATAAATCATGTAATTTTTAAATTTAATGATAAATAGGAGGGGGATTTTTATGCAGATCTTAACTGAAATAATGGAATTAAAAACCAATAATCGGGTGGAGATAATAGATATCACACGTAGCGTAGATGCAGCACTGGCAGAAAGCAGACTTAGGAAGGGTCTCGTAAATATTTACAGCAAACACTCCACATCAGCCATCTTCATAAACGAAAACGAATCAGGGCTTCTGGAGGATTACCTTAATTTAATAGATAAACTGGTTCCAACAGATGATAACTACCGCCATGATCAGATAGATAACAATGCAGATAGCCACCTGCGTTCTTTCATTATAGGTAATAATGAAACTGTTCCCTTTGAAAATGGTTCCATGGATCTGGGAACATGGCAGAGTGTTTTTTTTCTGGATATGGACGGACCACGAAACAGGAAGATAACTATAACCATCATGGGTGAATGAAATAATATTAACCATTTAGAAAATACAATTCATAAGAAAAATAATCCATTTACAGATAGAATATTAAAAACAGGGTGTTAAACTTGATAGAATATGTTTTTGGCTTGGCAGTAAGGGCCATAATCACCGATGACAACGGCAAGATACTCATATTGAAAAGGTCTGCAGACTCCAAGACCAACCCGGGTAAATGGGAGTTACCTGGTGGAAAGGTTGACCAGGGAGAACCCTTTGATAAAGCCCTTATACGTGAGGTTTTTGAAGAAACCCAACTTAAAATCGCCCTGTACAATGTAATTGGCGCATCTCAGCAGAACTTACCCTTAATCAGGGCGGTCCATATCATAATGTCCGGTAAAATTGTTGACGGAGAATTGAACCTCAGTGACGAACATGACGGATATGCCTGGGAATACCCTGATAACCTGAATGACTATGAATTAGCAGACTGGCTGGAAAACTTCATCAGCGGTAATGCAAAACAAGAAGATGAAAAGGAAACAGATTCTGATGGAATTCTATCCAATCCATTTATTAAAACTATAAGTGCTTCTGTAGACAGGATGCGAGGAAAGCGACGAAGTAATTAATTTTTTAGATGGTAAATCATTTTTTTAATTCAAGATTAATAGTAAAAAAACCTAACTATGTTGTATTTCCAAAGGGAACTTCAGATTTTTATTTTTTCAAATTCTTTTTAGTGATAACATTAATTTTGAATGTAATTTAATTCAAAATAAAATAATTCATTCTTTATATTCTAATTCAAATCCAACCACAGGATATTCCAGGTTGAAGTTTGAAATAACTTTTGGACTTATTTCACCAAAGAATCCAGTTAACTTATTTTCTTCTGTAACCACCATGGCACACCTTCCCTGAATAAATGAGGGATGGTCAAGTGGTTCAACATCCATCTTCAATCCCAAGTTACTCAGGACTGAAGCTGTGACGGATTTTATCTCGGTGAAATTTGCAGTCGAATGGGTTATAAGAGCTGCCAGCTTACCAACACCCCTTGTCTGGGTTTCTGTTGCTTCATCCAGGTATACCACTTCCCCTACTTCAAATATTTTCTGGGGCAGTTCTTCGTGGGTGTTATCTTCTAGGAACTCCATCAAACCATTTAATAAACTTTTACGGATCATAGTCCGATCCTGACTGATTGGCTGGGCAACCACCACCCGTTTATCTTCTGTCAGGTTCATTTTATGGTAGTGCTGTTCTTCGCTGGTTAACATCAGGCTCATCACCTCGGTAAAACCCATACCAATCATTATCTCCCTTATCCGGTTTTCAAATTTCTTACGAGGATCTTCAGAGGCAACAGTCGAAACATCAGGTAGTCTGGATTCAATTTTCCTGAAATCATAGCCAATTGCAACATTTTCAATTATGTCAACTTCATGGAGCACATCAATACGATAGGGAGGTATGTAAACTGCAATTTCATCTTCATTTACTGCTTCTGCATCCAACCTCACCCGACCAAGCATGGTAATTATTTCATCTCCTGATGAGTTGATACCAATCATGTTCCGGGCATTTTCCACAGTTAATAGCATCTTCTTTGGGGTTAAATCCGGTAATTCCAGGGTTTTATCTTCATAAACATTCTTTAATGTCTTTATTTTACCACCGGCTTCTGCCAAAGAAGTGGTTATTATGTTAAGTGCCTGGTTAACTGCTTTTTCATCAGTACCTGTAACATCCACCAGGACATTTGCAGTTTCAGTTGTGAGTTTAGTCAGCTCCCCATTGATAATTGGGGGCATGGACAGTACATTACCCTTTGCATCCACAATTAATGGATATTTGTCATATCCTTCCAGGATATGGGCATATTTTCGGCCTTTGGTATGTTTTCCCAATATCTCCTGCAGGTTCATCTCCTCATCTGTCTCTAATGGTACGAATGAGTGTTCTTTTGGATCGGCTGCTTTGTAATAGAATGGCGGGGTTATAACGTCCAGGTTGTGTATTCCTATGGCTACTTTTTTACGGTCTCTTCCCAGAACCCAGTGCAGGTCTTCCTGGAACTCCATGATCTGCGCCAGTTTTTCATTATCAAATTTAACACCCTCCACAATAGCACATGCTGCATAGGGCCTTATATCTTCAAGCCCAGGGTCAATGGTGATGCTGGTACCTGAAGGGTTCATTTCATATTTTGGTATCCCCAGTTCTATACCCATGAACCCCTTCAGTGTACGGGCGATTCCTTCCACTGAAAAGTGGTCGGGGCGGTTGGGAAAAAATTCAACCTTCAAATTATCATCATCATAATCATCAATATCGCTGCCAATCATGGGTAACAGGTCTATCAATTCCTGGTTATCCATCTGTGAACCTATTAATTGATATAAATTTTGATATGTGAAATTAATAACGGGCATGACATTTTTCTCCTGTTCATACTTTATTCATAAATAAATAACCTGTTCATACTTTATTCATGGATAAATAAATATTTTTTAACTGATATTCTGATTTTTAACTGATATTCTGGACTGTTTAATAATGGACTTATATTGAAAATATCAATATAAAGACTGCTGATTCTATTACAAAATGAAATGCTCGGTGCTGTAACCATCCATTTTTTATTCCAGACAGTTCTTGTAATAGGTCCACTATTAAATGTACCACTGCAGCTATAAATCCTATCTCCACCGAAAAGAAAATAATTGAAAGTAGTATGAAGTGGAAGCTGGCTTCTATACCTTCATGAACTATCCATAATGCAATGTTAGTTTGGAGTATTTCCCACAGGATACCTGCCAGTAAAACGTAGAAATCTGCAAATACCCTCCACAATATGAGGCTGTGTATCTCGTCGCTAACTGCCAGGGCAACTGCGATGTAAAACCAGATTAGATCCATAATTAATCACTTTTATCTTTATTGCTATCTATATTAATTAAACACCTATATAAATTTGAATATAAAGACTATTCAAAAATTTATAATGTAAAAAGATATTCAAATATTAAATGTAATTCAATATTTAAATCTGAATAAAGTAGAATGCTAAAAAAATGTTCATAAATTTTGTGTTACAATAAAGGGAAGGGATGAGTTAAGCCCCTGTAAAATAAGACCTGAAATATTTAATTTAAAATAAAAAAAAATATAAAATAAATTTACGAGTAAAATTAATCCAAAATTTGTAAGGAGAATCTTCAAATGATGAATAACGACATTCCTAAAGATTATGATCATAAAAACGAAGGGAAATGGCAGGATAAATGGCAGAAAGATAAAGTATATCAATTTACCGGTGATGAAACCAAACCCAGTTACATCATAGACACCCCACCACCTTATCCCACCGGCTCCATCCACATGGGTCATGTACTCAACTGGTTGTACATGGATCTAATCGCACGTTATAAGAGGATGAGAGGTTTTGATGTATTGTTTCCCCAGGGATGGGACTGTCACGGTCTACCAACTGAAGTTAAAGTAGAAGAGACCCACAATATAAAGAAAAATGACGTTTCCCGGGATGAATTCAGGAAAATGTGTGTAGAACTTACCCAGGATAATATCAAGATGATGAAGACCCAGATGCAGTCCCTTGGTTATTCCCAGGACTGGTCAAGGGAATTTGTGACCATGACTGATGAATACAAGATGAAAACCCAGCTCTCATTTCTTAAGATGTATGAACAGGGATTGATCTATCAGGCAGTCCATCCAGTGAACTGGTGCCCACGTTGTGAAACAGCCATTGCATTTGCCGAGGTGGAGTACCATGAAAATGAAACCTTCCTGAATTATTTGGAGTTTCCAGAAGTAGATGGAGACCGAAAAATACCCATAGCCACCACCAGACCAGAGTTACTATCCGCCTGTGTGGCAGTTACAGTGCATCCCGATGATGAGCGGTACCAGGGTTTGACTGGTAAATTTTTAGAGGTACCAGTGTACGGACGAAAAGTTAAGGTTATCACAGATGAAGAGGTGGATCCTGAATTTGGTACAGGTGCTGTTATGATCTGTACATTTGGTGATAAAACTGACGTTTCATGGGTGAACAAGTATGGTTTAGATGTTATTGAGGCTATTGATGAAAAGGGAATTATGAAAGACGTGTCCGGCGAGTACAAGGGCTGCACCATTGGAGAGTGTAAGGAGAGTATCATTGCTGACCTTAAAGATAAGGGAGAACTGAAAAAGCAGGAAAAAGTAGACCAGAACGTGGGCTTATGCTGGAGGTGTAAGACACCCATTGAAATCCTGGCAAAAAAACAGTGGTTTGTAGCTGTTAATCAAATAACCAAGGTTGTGGAGGATACAGCTAATGAGATAGGATGGACACCAGAACATATGAAAACCCGGCTCTTAAACTGGAGTGGCTCCATGGACTGGGACTGGGTTATCTCCAGGCAGAGGATATTCGCCACCCCCACCCCAGTATGGTACTGCCAGGACTGTGGAAAAATCATGCTCCCTGATCCTGATGATTTACCAGTTGATCCTACCCAGGACGTTCCTAAAGAAAATTGCCAGTGCGGGTGCAATGAATTTACAGGGGAAACTGATGTGCTTGACACATGGATGGATAGTTCCATCACCCCCATGGTAATTGCTGGCTGGCCCAGTGAAGATTATCAGAAATTATACCCTTCCAGCCTGAGACAACAGGGCCATGATATCATAAGAACATGGGCATTTTATACAATCTTAAGGTGTAAAGCCCTTACTGGTGAAGAACCCTTTAACGAAGTAGTGGTCAATGGTATGGTCTTTGGAGACGATGGTCATAAAATGAGCAAATCCAGGGGCAACGTTATCTCCCCGGAACAGGTGATAGACGATTACGGTGCCGATGCCCTTCGTTTATGGGCGGCCAACAGTGTGCCGGGTTCTGATGTTCCCTTTGCATGGAAAGATGTTAAACATGGTTATAAATTCTTAAGGAAGTTCTGGAATGCCTTCCGATTCATAAGCATTCACATTGCAGATTTCCAGATGGATGGAGAAGAGATTAAGGGTAACTTAAACCCCATGGACAGGTGGATTCTCTCCAAGCTCAACCGTCTGGTCCATGATGTAACCGGTGATATGGATGGCTACAACTTCGCCCATGCCAAATCCTCAATCCAGAGTTTCATATGGAACGACTTCTGTGATGAATACATCGAAGCAGTTAAGTACCGTTTATACACACAGGAAGAAACTGATTCCAAGATCGCCGCTAAGTACACCCTAAAAACTGTAATATCAACTTCACTTAAACTCCTATCACCCTTTATACCCCATTTTACCGAGGAAATAAACCAGTATATAGAAGGGGATGACCTTAGCATCCACGGAACTTCATGGCCAGTGGCCAGTGAAGATCTCATAGATCTTGAATCAGAAAGTGTGGGAGATCTGGGAGTTGATGTTATAGGAGACATAAGAAGATTTAAATCATCATCTGGAATGCCACTCAACGTACAGCTAAAAAGAACATCCATTTATACCGAAGATAGTGATACTTACCATCATTTAAATGAACTTAAAAATGATATGAAAGGCACCATGAGGATAGAAGATCTCCAGGTTTCCAGGGGTCAACCACAGATCTTGGAAAAAGTGGTGGAGATCATCCCCCAGATGAACAAGATCGGACCCACCTTCCGTAAGGACGCGCCACAGATCCTGAAGTTCATAGAATCAACTGATCCCCAAGATATTGCAGATAAACTTGAAAGTGAAGGTGAAATCAGGGTAAATGATTTAAAGCTCACCCCAGAATATATAAAAACCAGGAAAGAAATTACCAGCATCACCGGAGAAAAAGTGGATATCATACACCGAGACAACCTGGTAATTGAGATCATAAAATAAGATAAATTAGAAAATAAATGAACATATCCCTCAGGAGAAGATGATAATGGAATTCGAGGTTAATCGTACAGAAAAAATCCGTGGGGTAGTAAACGCACCCCCATCCAAGAGTTACACCCACCGTGCCTTTTTAATTGCATCACTTGCAGAGGGATTTTCTAAAATTAAATATCCCCTATACTCCGATGATACCATGGCAACATTGGACAGCAGCCTGGCCATGGGCGTGGATATAACCGCAGAAAGTGAGGAATGCCTCATATACGGCAGCGGGGGAAACCTAAAAACCCCGGATGATGTTCTGGATGTTAGAAACTCCGGGACAACCCTGAGGTTTTTTAGCAGTGCAGCTTCCCTTGCACCAGGATACACTGTATTAACTGGGGACCAATCCATTAGAACCAGGCCTATGCAGGATTTAATGGAGTCCCTGGAGAAGCTGGGTGTTTCCATCAGATCCACAAAAAACAACGGGAAAGCACCAATCATAGTTAATGGCGGGTTAATGGGCGGTAATACATCTATCAGGGGGAATGTAAGTTCCCAGTTTATCTCATCAATTCTAATTACTGCACCATACGCTGATAAGCCTGTTGACCTGGAAATCCAGGGAAAATTCATATCCAAGCCCTATGTGGATATCACTTTGGATGTTATGAAGGAATTTGGAGTGGAAGTTGAAACTAATAATGCAAACCAATTCCATATAGAGCCACAAGTGTACAAAGGGAAAGAATACACAGTAGAGGGGGATTATTCATCAGCATCCTATTTAATTGCTGCTGCTGCTTCATTAAATTCTGATTTAACCATTAAAAATTTAAATCTGGAGTCCAAGCAGGGAGACAAGTTTATTCTGGATATTGTAAAGCAGATGGGATGTGATGTTAACCTTAAAGAGAACCAGGTAAATATCCAGGGACAGGGAGAGCTTCACGGAATTGATGTGAATTTAGGAAACACACCTGATCTCCTCCCTACTGTAGCTGCACTGGGTGCCATGGCTGATGGAACTACCCATATCTATGGGGCTGAACACGCCCGCTTAAAGGAAACAGACAGAATCCATACATGTGCTTTGGAACTCTCCAAACTCGGAGTGATAGTTAAAGAAAACCCTGACGGCCTTACCATAGAAGGCGAGGCTAAGGGAGGCGTGGTTAAATCCCACCATGACCACCGGCTGGTTATGGCCCTGTACCTTATTGGATTGAAGGTTGGAGGGGTTAAGATAGAAGATGCATCAGTCTACCAGATATCCTTCCCTAACTTCATAGAGGTTATGGATGAACTTTCCAAATAATGTATGGATAACTTCCAAATAGGGGCCACTCAATAAGATAATATTTTAAATCAGATTCAAGAATATAGTTACCAATAAAAGATATAATTAAGGATGCATATAATTCATTAAAATAAGTAGGTTTTTTATAGGGTATGTAAAAAGCTAACTGGAGTGGAAAATGAAAGTTAAAAACAAAGAAACCAAGGTGGTTATTATGGGTTCCTACAATTCAGGGAAAACCACGACCCTGGAGAACTTATGTGAAAAAATGACCAAAGTTGAATATAACGGTACCACCATCTCCCTTGATTATGGAAACATCCTGGTAGGTGGTAAGAAGGTGCACATATTCACCACCCCGGGTCAGGAGAGGTTCAAGTTCATGCGGGAAATTCTCTCACAGGGACTCGACGGGGCAATTGTAGTTATAGACAGCTCAAGGGGGCTGACAGCTACTGATGAAAATATCATCAAAAGATTAAATGACAACCAGATCCCCTACGTTGTATTTGCCAATAAGCAGGATATGATCCTAGAGGAACTTGATTTAGATGGTATCGATGCCCCCATCATCCCTACCATAGCCATGAAAGGTGAAGGTGTGGAGGATGGTTTTAACTTGCTCCTAACCTTAATAGGAAGTTGAAATTTTATAGATGGATTCTACTTTTTAACTGTTATATTTTTTAAAGGAGAGAATAGTTATAACAACTAAAATTATCGTAATTATGACTGCTCTGGAGGAGAAATATACTTTAAGGAGTTTTGAAGGAGGACATCCTTTCCGTGTGCTCATCCGGACCATCCTGTCCCAGAGGACTCGTGATGAAAATACAGACCATGCTTCTGCGCGACTCTTCTCTAAGTTCAAAACCCCCGAGGATATTGCCATTGCTGACAAGGAGGATATTGAAGAACTCATTGTTTCTGCTGGTTTTTATCACGTTAAAGCAGCTAGGATTAAGGAAGTATCCCAGATACTTCTTGATGAATTTGATGGGAAGGTACCGGATACTATTGAAGAATTGTTAACCTTGCCGGGTGTGGGGAGAAAAACTGCAAACTGCGTACTGGTCTATGGGTTTAAGAAACCTGCCATTTGTGTGGATGTGCACGTACACCGCATCTCCAATCGTATGGGATTGGTTGAGACCAAAACGCCGGAGCAGACAGAAGAAAAGCTTAAAAAATTAGTACCCAAGAAATACTGGCTTGAAATAAATGACCTCCTGGTCCAGTTTGGTCAAACAATTTGCCGGCCTGTAAATCCATTACATGATATCTGCCCGGTAAATGATTGTTGTAAATTATATTCAGAGCTGTAAATTGGATTTTTAGAGGTCTTTAATTTGTTTTGTGGGTTTTCATTTAGTTTCATTTCTAACAGGTTCTTGTTTTATCAATGAAACAAATTATTTTTGCCCACATTAACAAAAATAGGTAAGCTTTTTATTAATCCTTGTTATATTAATAAACAGAATAATTTTTTTAGGAGAATGTATGTCCTTTGAATCTGCTGTGGAACTATCTGAAAATATTAAGAACTTCCCAGGAATACAATCAATAGTGCTTTTCGGTCCACTTGCATCCGGTGAAAAGATATCTTCTGATTCTAAGATAGATATGGCTATTATCTACTCAAAGAAGGAGAAGGAAATAATTAAATGGATCAGGTACCTGGCAACTGACAGGTTCAAACTCCATCACCTAACCCCTGATGAACTCAAGGATAACCCGGAGATCATAAATGCCCTATCTGGCGAAGGGATACTACTACAGGGTAACCCGGTAGTTCTGGCCCTAGATGATCTGGAACTTAAATCTTACATGCTCATATCCTATGATACCACAGAACTTAAACAGAATGAGAGAAGTAAATTGAACCGCGCCCTGTTCGGTGGTATTTCAACCTACCTACAGAAGGGTGTGCGGAAAAAGAAACATTACCCCGGCCTGGTTGAGAAATTACATGTTAAACGTATTGGTAAGGGAGTACTCCTTATAGACGCACAGAACGCTGACCAGATAACAAAAACACTGGCAGGTTTCAATGCAAAATGGAAAGAAATTCCCATATGGACCCAGTAAATAATCCTGGTGAAATTAAACTCATTTTATTAAAAATAATTAATCTAATAAATTCCAATTTATAAAAATAAAAAAAAATAAATAACAAAGAAATAGGCGATTATACGCTTATTTCTATGTCAGCGGCTTTAACAGTTTTTCGTCCAGCGTGTTTTGCGACTTTAACAGCTTCTCTTGATATTTCTTCACCTTTCTCTTCTAAGAATTTGGCTAGAGCATTAACTGCATCTTCACTAACTCTTTCTGCACCTGCATTTTTTATGATTCTTCCTACTGGAGCAATTGGTAATTCAGCCATATTATCACCTCGTTAGATAATAAGGGTACTATTATATATATATTTTTCGTTTCCTTAACTAAATAAGTATCCAATTCATTAAAGAATTCAAAAATTTTATCAGTATTTTGTATCAGAATCCCATTACTCCACACTAATAATTATCTCCATCCAGAAAAGAATAAAACCAGTATGGCCATTTTTGATGCATATCAACCATTTTAAAAATCTTATGTAAAAGACGGCAATTAAGTTAATTACATAGATTATAATTCAATTTTAATAAATAAGTTGATCGAATTTGATTTATTATTAAATAAAAGATATTAATGTTTTTTAAACAATATTAATCATTATTTGTGTTTAAATTGCCCAAATCATTTGATATTCAAATTCAATTCTTTTTGTACTGCTAATTACTTAACCTCCAAAAACATAATATATAATGCAATAAGCTGATATAGTATTGCAAAACATGGTGCTATACAGTAGGAAGTGAAAAATAAATGAAGATAAACAACGATCTGATTGGTAAAGAAGTGATTGACAATTTAGGAGATCAAATCGGCGTAGTTGAAGATGTTGAATGGAATCCTAGTTCAAATAGTATAGAATCATTAGAATTAAAAGAAGCGGGTGTATCAGCCAAATTAGGACTTGGTGAAAAGACAATTGTGCCTATTAACCTGGTCGATACCATTGGCGATAAAGTTATTGTCCGAGGACATCACTTTACAAAAGAATAATCCAAAAAAGTGATCTTACAAATAGATCATACATAAATTTTTTTTTTTATTTATTGATTACCTATCAGGGGAGATATTAAAATGGCCAAAGATGTAGTTGAGTCAAAAGAGGAAATGAAGAGAAATATGGAAGGAATTAAAAAAGACGAAGAAAAAAAAGACTTAAAGAAAAAAACTGAACTGAAACTAGACAAAACAAAACAAAAACTTGGAGAAGAAAAGGAAAAAACCCAAGAAAAACTAGGAAAAACTAAAGAAAAAACCCAAGAAAAACTAGGAGAAACTAAAGAAAAACTTGGAGAAGAAAAGGAAAAAACCCAGGAAAAGTTAGGAGATGTAAAAGAAGAGAGTAAAGAGAAATGGGGCGAAGCTAAAGAGAATTTGAGGGATGTAAAGGACGAAGCAACTTTCAAATTTGAAGAATACCTGAGAGAAAGCGAAAAAGAGGGAAAAAATCCCGCCGAAAAATTCTTATCTGATATCATAAGTGGATTCGTCCAAAAAACAGAAGATGTAAACCAAGCCATGGCTGAACGAACCGGTACACTCACAACAATACCACTGGCTGATGTAATAGAAACAGATAATTCCATAACCGTAATTATAGATATACCAGGACTTTCAAAGGAAGATATGGACTTAGGAATAAGCAAAGATAATATTGAAATCACTATAAACTATGATAAAAAGCCACCATTAACCAGTGGAAAATTTATCCAGAAAGAAAGGGGTTATGGTACAGTACACCGAACAATAAACCTGCCAACATTTATAGATGTAAAAAAGGCTTCAGCATCTTATAAAAATAGCATATTAACCATTACATTACCCAAAAAACAAAAACAAATGACCAAAATAACCATAGAATAAATAAGAAGGAAATAATAACCATCGTTTTTTTGAGGTTAACAAATTTGATCCACGGAGGTAATAACCTGAACATAGAAAACATACAGGGAGAAGGAAGGATTATAAATGTTGTTGAGGAACTACAGGGAAAAGAAGTAATCGATGGATCTGGTAAATTAGTTGGAATAGTTAAGGACATATTGTGGGATTTTAAAAGTAATAAAATTGTTACGTTGATGGTTGAAGAACAAGGTAGTAGTTTCCTATCCAGGATAAGATCAGGTGAAAAACAATTCATTCCATATGAACGTATCCATTCCATTGGAGACAAATTACTGGTAGATGCGAAGTTTGAGGAAAACTGTTACGAATTTAAAATGGATCGCTACAGTCTGGAAATTTAAACTCAAACCTATTTTTTAAACCAGCTTATTATAAAACCAGCTTATTTAAAATCCAGTTATAAAAATCCATCAGTTTCTATCAAGATCCAAGTATCTACTTCTTCAAAGCAACTACTTTCTCTGCAAATCTCTGTAGAACTTCCTTGGACAACCCTTCCACAAACTTCAAGGATCCCGCGCATTCATGACCGCCCCCATCAACACCTGCCTCAGGTATTTCCACAATTAACTTGGAGATTATGGTGTTGAGGTTGAAGCCGAACATCTCATTTACAGCATCGGTAGCCCTGATAACCCCAAAGTCAGGTCCATAAGCTAATGTTATAATAGGTATTTCTTCACCGTACTTTTGCACCAACTGGTCATGTACATAACCGCAGGTCTTTCCTGGTGCAGGGAAGGTGAACTTATGGGCGTATTTCTCCACGTCCAGAACACTAAATACTACGCCATTTTCCAGTTTTTGGGTTTTCAAGTTGGGCATGGCTGCTTTAAGCTGCCACTCCACGCGCTTGTGAAGCTCCTTATACAGGGTTTCCACCAGTTTCTGATGTTTCTCCCTGTTTCCAAGTCCCAGGATAGTGTCTATAATACCCCTTCCATTCATAAACCTCAGGTAGAAGGCTTCAAAGTCAATGGAACTTGCTATTTTCTCCAGGTCTTCAGCATCATAACCCTTCTCAGCGGCTATCTCAATGTACTTTTCAGCCTCCTCTGACCGGGCATGGTCACCTACAGCTGCAATACCCGGGAGGTGTAATAATCTGTCCTTTACTTCTGGATTGATCATCCTGGCCAGTTCAACTGCCAGGGCTCCGGCGGTGATGTTGGAATCACCCCCCACGAGGTATGGATTTACATGTACATCCACATATTCATCTACCGCTACTTTTCCATCTTCAACAACTCCAGGGTAATGGTGATCCACCACTACCACTTCTATGTTGTAGATTTTAACCTTCATTAGAGCGAGTATATCTTCTTCGGTGGAGCCATTATCCATAAGCACTAATAGGGGAAGTTTCTGGCCGTGCCTTTCCAGATCTTCCAGGGCGAAAGATAGATCTTTAACCACATCCTCCAGCTCATAGAATGGGGCTTTGCTGGGTGCCCTTTTAAAGAAGTGCCATTCCGCATCGCTGCTGTTGTTAAACTCTTTTATAAGTGGGACCACTGCCTTTTCAATGGCAACACCGGCACAGATACCATCTGCATCTGCATGGTGCCTTACAAGTATGGACCGGCCGTCTAGAACTGCTCTTCTTATGGCCTTTGCGGCTCTGCGCATCGGCTCCTGTAGACGGTTTAAGATCTCACTTTCTATTAGTAATTCGGTTATCTCTGGCTCTGCCTTCTTATCCAGGGCTTCATTGATACGTTGTCTTGCTTCCTGGGATTCTGGTCCGTGAAGCCTTTCTATGGATTCTGATTCAATCTGTATTTTCCCACTGTGCAGGTTGACTTCCCCAGTTACCTCTACTATGTTCTCTATGTCCAGGTGGGGGTAAACCCGGATGCCAGGTTGGTCAAATGCAGCAGCCCAGGTGGTGCCTGTTTCATCTGATACTGTAAATATGGTGGGACCGCTGGTCTGTTGTATCTGTATTATCTCACCTACCAGTCGGACTGTTTTTCCCATGGAATTGTTGGTGATATCCCCAATCCTGGTACGTGCTATGTTCCTCTTTACCTTAACCAGTTCGTAGTTATCCTTAACCTTGGAGGAGGTTATTTCCATTTCTCCCCGTCTCTGTTTGGCGTCGGTTACTTTTACTATGATTTCATCTCCCTTACCCTTAGATGGTGATGAAATGCGTAACAGTCCAAATAGATTTTTACTCAAGCTTACAAAGACGCCGTAATTTTCCACCCGACTTATGGTTCCTTTATAGTTTCTTCCCAGCTCCACATCCTCAACCTCTGCATTGGCTGGTAAAATATACACCACTAGTTTATCTTCTCCACAGTCGGGACAGTAATCACCGGTTTTTATTCGTTTCCCACACTTACGACATTGGTTAATTTCACCTTCACCATCACATTCCAGGCATGTTTCCCTGACTTCGATTTCACCTGTGCCTTTGCATGTACCGCAGGGTACTTCCTGTTCTTCGTCCAGTTCAAATCTCTCTCGGGCCTGATTGGATATGCCCTTAACATGGTTCTTCACATTCAACTGGCTTTTTACACCGGTTCCATGGCAGTCTTCGCAGATCTTGTAGCTTAATACTTGATATCCCTTACCTTTACATTCTGAACATGTTCTATTCATTTTTGACCTCAATATGATAATTAAAAAAACCGCATGATTTTTTGGAATTTTTATGTTTTTTATTTTATTTATGATATTTTAGTAATCTTTGATATTATATTTTGAATATTTTGATGTGGTAGTTTTGTTTTAACTGAATTCCTATTTGTATATGTTTGTTTACTATTTTTCTAGAAACTCAAAATTCACAAAAGAAAATAACGCATAATTCCAGATTATGCTTAGAATTTAAAATTAACAGGCTAAGATATAAGATGTGATTATAGGTAAAAACGCTAATATATCTCATCTATGATTGTGTGACCCAAAATAAAAATATGAACTAAAATTCTTTTCCTTCTCTACTTAAATTTAGTGGGATTCTGTCTAACTATCTCTTCCCTTTCTGCTTTAAACTCCAGAGCCCGGTTCATGTAATTATTTGCCGCGTTTAAATGGTTGTTTGCAGATGTTGGTTGGTTGAGCTGTAAGAATCGTATTGCATTATTTAGCTCTTTGGTTGCATTTAACTTGGCTTGTATCTCCAAGAGTGCGTTATCTAAATATTCAACAAATATTGCGTCATTGGCATTTCTAGCCGAATTTAATGCAGTCTGTGCTGATGTCTCTGCCTGCCCATATTCCTCGTTTGCACTATTACAATCAACTAATGCCTGATCAAGAACCATTTGATTAGCATTTACGGCGGCTTTATTGTAGTATTCATTTCCCTTCTTCATGTGGACGTTTACATTACTGGACATATCATTGATATTGTTAATATCAGATTGTATACATCCGGATAGAAATACTACTAAAAGCACTACTGCAAATACAAGAATCCTATTCATATTATTCACTTTATGGGTTTACTTGGTTTTTTTTGGGTTAAATTTAGATCAGAGTTTATCTATAAGATAGTTATTTATTATGTTAACAAATTTGTTGTGGTTTATTAAAAATATTGCGTAAAATAGTGGCTATTAATATTTAAAATAATATATTAACTATCATTTATAGTCTGTTGTATTATATATTAAACTACTCTTTTAGGGGTCTTTTATATTTCAATCTTTTATATTTCAATATATTAAATAAAACCAGTTTTCAGTGACACTGCCCAAAAAAAGGGAAAATTTCATGATCTCCATAGACCATGGATACTACAATACTCCCTTACCAATACCTGACTTACATCCTGGGGTTTCACATCGAATTCAGCTTCCGGGACTTCATCTGGTTTAAATGCTTTACGGTAAACCTTGCCGTCAGCTATCACTTCCACCCATTCTATGCAGTGTTTTTCCTCCATTGGATGGGGCATGGATCCAACTTTTACCTTAACAACATCATCTGTTTCTTCTAAAATAGGTACATGTTTTTCAGCCCCCATACCTTCTTCTTTTTCTTCTAATAAAAGCATGGGGTTCTCACAGCACTCCAGTTTACCATTTCCGTCGTGAAGTACTTCAACTATGTTACCACAGATATTACACCTGTATATTTCTTCTTTTCCAGTCATTTTATCCCATCTTAAATTTTTTAATATTTTTCATCATATAGTTTGAAGTATATCTTGGCATGGTCGCATGAGGGGCATTTTAATGGTGGTTCGTCACCTTTGTAGGTGTATCCACATTTAATGCAGGTCCATTCCACATCTTCCTTTTTTTCAAAGAGAGTCCCTGCTTCCACCTGTTTCAGGAGTTTCTTATACCTATCTTCATGGTGTACCTCGGCGTGGGCAATGGCCCATAGTCGATCGGATATCTCTATTTGACCTTCTTCTTCTGCTACATCGGCAAATTCCGGGTACATCAAAGTATTTTCGTAGTGTTCCCCAGCAATTGCAGCTTTTAGATTGTCAATGGTGTTGCCCAGGGTCAATGGTGCCAGTGCACCAACCTCAATTTCTTCAATTTCTCCACCTTTAAGTTCCCGGATCATCTTAAAAAGCCATTTTGCATGTTCTCTTTCATTATCTGCTGTTTCTAAAAATATTTCAGATATCTGGGGATATCCCTCGGCTTTAGCCTGTTTTGAATAGAAAGTTACCTATTTCTTGCCTGGCTTTCTCCTATAAAAGCTTTTGTTAGATTTTCTAGGGTTTTTTCCATAATATCACTGATTACTTATTATTTAGTTACTATCTTATTAATTTTAGTATAATGTAAAAAAACTTATCGGCAGTGTAATTTACAGGATATCCTTCCTTTTTATCGTATTTATCGCCTTTATTTCCTTAAATAATAATTTTTATAAAATTTTATATATTAAATTGAACAAATAATTAGTTAGTCACATTAATATAGATTTATCTGAAGGGAGGTAATTATTATAAAAAATACAGGTAAAATTATTATTATATTTATCTTCTTAGGTTTAGTACTAACCTTAAACACTAGTTTTGCTACCTCAGATAATTCAACAAACAAAACACTATCTAAATGGGAAGGTTCAGAAAATTCAACTATGGGAACAGCTAAAAATTCTGCAGCTAGCTCCAATAGTACACTAATAACCATAAAAGTGTTAATATATAATGGTGTATATTCTGCCCCCAGCTGTGTAAGTGGAATTAAAACTTCACTAAACTCGGCAAATTCCAAGAAATTAACACCAGGTTACAATTTCACCTATGGTACATCAACCAGGATCAACCAGCAAACACTCAACAGTTACGATGTGTTGGTTATGCCTGGGGGATCTTCAGGCTACGATTACATCCACAGTAGCTATATCGACGGAACAGCCATAAAAAACTTTGTTAAAAACGGTAAGGGCTATTTAGGAATCTGTGCAGGAGCATACTCTGCAGTTTATCAGGTGTACGATTTTTATTATGGATGGGGACTCGCATCTCATGTTAAAGCAGATCACCCTTATCATGAAGGGGAGTTGACTGTTAAGTTTACTACTAAAGGACAGCAGGTCCTGAACACCACGGGCACGGTGACCATGGCCCACTATAATGGACCAGCTATGTACACTAGCAGCCCTGCTATGATTTTTGCCACTTACGCAGATAATATAATCGATTCTAATGGTATGGCGGCTATTGTAGGCGATTATTATGGTAACGGACGTGTAGTTTTAAGCGGACCGCATCCAGAACTTAATCCACAGCTACCTAATGTAGTAGCACAGATGGTGGTCTGGGCTGCCAATAAAACCAAACCAGACCCTAAAACCGTGAGCACATCACAGATCGCAAGTGCAGCAGCCACTGTGAAAACCTATTATGAAAAAAACAGGTCATTACCTACTACTGTGACTATTAACGGCAACAAGATCTCCATGTCCCAGTTTGCATATTTACTGGGCAGTGGTGCAGTGAATGTAAATAGTGGTTCAACAGCCCCCATATCAATAAGAAGTGTTAACCAGCCACCAAAACCCTCTGGCAGCTATAAAAAAGGCAACATATACAAGGCTACTTATGTGAGTCTTGCAAAAAGCCTGATTAACTTCATCAATACCAATGGTAGAGCACCGAATTATCTGGTTACACCATTAGGTAAGATGTCCTTTTCAAAGTATGTTTACATGTACTGTAAAATCATGAACTTCTACCTGACAAATAAACGGCTTCCCAACTATGTTTCAATGTAAAAACATGAATTTATACCTTATTCTATTTTTTCTTATTTTTTTAATGTTGACTCACCAAAATAAAAAAGCAAGAAATTTAATATAGGAAAAAAGTATTTCTTGTTTTCAAAAAACCTTAGTGGGAACAGTAACTTCTTTTATGAAAAAGTCCTTAAGCAGTACAATAAAAAAAAAAGAAAAAAAGAAAAAAATTTTGATTATTCACATGGAAACAAAGTTTGGCAATCTCTTATTGGTACTGTAAAAGGCCATTACCTTACTGAACATATAAATTGCTGAATTGTAACTGAGATTTCCAAGGCTGGTGGACACGAAGTTGGGTGCCCGACTATTGGTGCTGATGAATGATTTAATTCTATTAGCAATGTTCAGAAACTCTGATTTTTGTATATTGCCTTTTTTAATAGATCCCGATGGACGGGTAGGATTGTTCACATTGATTACTTTTATCCCTGCAATAGAACCACTGTTTACCTGTGTAGTGGCTGATACCAGCAGGTTTAAAAAGTTCGGCATGGTTATCTGTCCTGCAGGTGTGGTTACATAGTTAGGTAATCTTTTGTTTGTTTCATAGAAAACTTTCACCCTGTTTGCTGCATCTGCCACCTGATTCGGTGTAAGAGAAGTGTTGGGTGTTGGTTCTGAAACACCTGCTGCCCAGTAGATAAGTTTTGAAACATAGGTCGGTAAATTAGATGATAATTCGGGGTGGGGTCCGCTTAGAACCGTCCTTCCTTTACCATAATAATCACCTACTATGGCTGCGTAATCTTTATAACCTGTTTTACTATCACCATATGTGGCAAATGTTACCGCCTTTCCACTTATGTACATGGCCGCCCCATTGTAATGGGCAATGTTCACGATACCGCTGTCACCTAAGACCTGAGATCCCGCATTGGTAATTTTGATCGGTATATTTCCAATATAACTGACTGCCTTAGCATTTACGTTTGGTGCTATTCCCCATCCGTAGTAGTAGTTATCGGTACGTGCAGCTGCAGAGTATGCACCGGCGCAAATTCCAAAATAACCTTTACCACTGGATACGAAATTTTTTATAGCAGAACTGCTTATGCTATTACTGTTCAGGTAGTAACCACCTCCACTTCCGCCGGGCATGGCCAGTACGTCATAACCGGTCAGAATGGTTGAGGTTATACTGGTGGAAGTAGCATAGGTGAAAACCACATTTGGCACTACGTTGTTTGCATTTGCATAGTTCAGTGCTTGTTTTATTCCATTAACACCGTTGATACTTGTTTCAGAACCACTATAAATAATCACCTTAATGGTTTTTGCAGCTCCAGCCGCATTTTGCTTTTCAGTTTGAGATCCTGCAGCTAGACTAGTATTATTATTTGAATCTGCACTGGTTGAACCATAGGCTGAGTTTGTATTTGAAATGTTTCCAGTTGTATTTTCTGCTGCGAAAATAATTCCTGTGTTTAAGGTCAGGGTTAATGCTAAAAAAAATAATAACCCTACCAACATTTTGTGTTTCGTTATACCTCCTCCGTGTATTTATGAATTCGGATTTGGGATTAATAATCTATTATTGATAGTATTTAAATTTATATAATAAACCCTAGATAACATTGGGAGAATAATCTTCTTAATTAAGGGAAAATAGTTTAAATTTGAGTAGATATCTTCCTTATTGTAATTAGTAGTGATGGAAGTTCTATTTTACCAGATAATTATTGATTATGTTTTATTCATCAACAAGATGGTTAATAATTTTTATTTCCTTTACTTAATGGATCAGGTGGTTTAATTCATCAACAAACTAGATAATGATGTTTATTTAATCATCTCAAGCTCCAGACTTCTTATCTTAAGTCCAATGGTGAGGAAAGTAAGTATAAAGGTATAAAATCATTGGCAAATATAGCTGAATCCATAGGCACACCACTGATGCAAATTTTATCCCTCTATAAGGTGTTTTAAACTCTAATCGTTGTAGTTAAACCATCTTTATTAACTAGATTGATTAATAGATGAACAATATCACATATCATTTTAAATTCCAATAAAATATTTAGGTATCATAACCAATAAGTAGGTTTAAATTTACATGCAACTAAGTGATATAAGCTTGAATCAGGTAGTTCTCATTGTCATAGTCATATTCCTGCTTTTACAGCTACGCCAGCGGAAGTTCCGTTTCTGGAGGTCCATGATTGTCCCCACTATAATGTTAATGGTTACCCTGCTATTTGTGAGGATTGAACTCCAGGGACCATTCTTCAACACCATGGTACTATTAGCTGGTTTTATCCTGGGAATATTTATGGGAATGATTATAGCCAGATTCACCAAGCTTAAGATAGGTAAAGATGGATCCCTTTTAATGCGAGGATCATTTATAGCCATGAGCATCTGGTTTTCAATAATAATTGCTAAACTATACGGACAGAACATGTTGAATCAATGGGGATTAAGTTCCAATCTAGTCTTAACCTTATTCTTAATTATAAGCGTGTCCACCATGATCTCCGAGCGAATGTTTATATATTACCGTTATTTACGAAACAGAAAAAAGTGGAAAAAAATTAAGTAGTTTAGTTATAGTTTTGTTTTATCAATAAAACAATTTATTTAAGAACCATCTCTATTAATTTTTAAAGTAACAATTCCACCCAAATAAGGTTAATACTACCCAAATTTTGGTCTGTGTCATAGATAAACGGTATTATCTTATTAATCTCATAACCGGCCTTGAAGAAAACTAATAAATGCATCTGCCTGTCTTTCCAGGTAAGGATAGCTAGATTTAAGTGTCAGCTTACCTTGATTATCAATTTGTTCCATAGCGTTAGGAATCGTGAGCCGAGGCACATTCATAACGTCCATGTCTAAAAAGCTGATGAGTGTAACTAAATGGTCCTGGGCCAGACCTGTCCCTCCCATATTTGGAGAAATTCCACTTATTGCGGCAGGTTTTCCGGCAAGAATCTGGGGCTCTTCATCGCTGATTGGACGGGATAGCCAATCAATGAGGTTCTTCAAAACACCAGTGAAAAAGTGATTGTATTCCGGTGTGAAGAACCATATTCCATCCGCAGACTTCACCTCATCACGAACGCGTTTTACAGACTCAGGTGCAGGATATTCAATATCCTGATTCAGCAAGGGGATATCCTGATACTCCAGCAGTTTAAAAATAGCCCGACTTCCAATTACTTCTTTTGCTTCCAATGCCAATTGTCGGTTGAAGGAATCTCTTCGCAAAGAACCTACAATAGCTAATATTTTGATTGTTTTCAAATGATCTACTCCATTCTGGATTGTACTATTTACAACTATGAAATCTTAGTCATTTCCTAACAAATCTACCTTTGCCACGTTTATTCCAATAAGCCCATCTATAACGACCATTTAACTACAAAAGGTGATGGATGACGTGTATACTTGTTACTATATTATATATCAATCAGAAATAATAAAGATATCCAGTGAAAAAGAATTAAAAATATTATAGCTCCAATAATTAAGTCTTTTCTTTAGATAATTAGTTTATTTACCATCTATGGAGCGGGACGTTTCATAAACAAACTCAAGACCAAACCTATCCCACTGAACACCGCTAATAGAGTAAATGCTATTTTTAAACTTAAAAGAAACACACTGAAATTTGCACTTGTTATCTGCACTCCTCCCATAAATCCGGTGAAAATCAGTATTAATAGCCCCAAAGAAAATGTCTGTCCTGCATAGATCATGGTAGACTGGGTGGCACTTGCCATTCCATAGTTTTCCCTTGATATACTCCCCATGAAGAAGTTGGTTGTTACCGGTGCAAAGAAGGCCATACCAACACCAACTAGTACCAGACCCATCACTATCCACCAGAGCTCTGTTTCAATGTCTAAATAAGATAAAGCCAACAAACCAATGGTGATTGCAACCGCTCCCAAGACCATTAATATCCTTCCGTCCATACGGTCAGAAAGTCTTCCCGTTACTGGTGATAGTAACGACACCATCAAGGGCTGTGCAGAAATTATTAACGCCGCCCATAAAGGTCCAAAGTTGAGGATATCCTGCAAGTAAAGGCTTAACAATGGCCACAATGCAGTGGTGGCTACATTTATAAATAACAGGCCAACAGCAGGTAATGCTGATACCCTCCTAGTAAGGAGTTTAATATTCAGGATAGGATATTCTGTCCTTGTCTCGTGGAATATGAAAGTAACAAAACCCAAAACACCGGCAGTGAATATAACCTGCCCCAAAGTATCTCCCATTGCGGTGAATCCATAGAATAACGCCACCAGGGAAGGAATATAAATAGCGGAACCTAAGTGATCAAATTTAGCGTCCTTAGATCCATACCATTCTCCCCTTAGCTTCCAAATTATCAAACTAAATAGAAATATCCCTAAAGGTACGTTGAAGAAGAATATGCTCCTCCAGCCCAAGCTTTGGGCGAGGAAGCCTCCTAAGAGCGGTCCCAAGAAGAGTCCAATAAAAATTGCAGTTACAAAAAATCCAAGAGCCTCCCCCCGATGTTGGGGAGGATACACAGAACTTAAAAGCGCCACCCCGGTAGCGAATATCATAGAACAACCCAGTCCCTGGAAAAAGTTGCTTAATATCAGGAAGGTTATTGATGGGGACAAGGCAGCCAAAAGAGATGCCACAGTGTATATCACCACACCGTATGCGAATATCTTTTTCCGGCCGTGTATATCTGCAAGTTTACCAAATGGAAGTAAAAAAGCTGCGTTTGCCAGCGTAAACACCATGGGCAACCAACCCAACAGGATCACATTGCCAGTTAGATCATCCCCTATTAGGGGCAGGGCTATGCTGAGGGATGATCCCATGAAAGGTATCAAAAAAGCCCCCAGCCCCACCAATATAAGGGCGGTTTTTCTCTGATCTAAATCCGTTTTAATCATCAATAGTTATTATGATGTTAAATACAATTAAATTATAGATAAAACTGTGTCAAATCATATTTAAATGGAATAAATTTAAAGTAAATGGAATAGTAAATGGAATAAATTTTTGGAATAAATGGAATAAATTTTGGAATAGTAAATGGAATATTTAGCGATTAATAGATTTAGTTTAAAAAAAGGATCTAAATAAAAAATAGAGTTTGGTGAAAAAGATGGCTTCCTATAAAGTGGTAATTGAAAGAGATCTATGCACATCCTGCGAAAACTGTGTAGTAGAATGTCCCGAATATTTCGAAATGGACAATGAAGGATTATCCCACCTGAAAGAATCCCAAAGAAGGGATGGAAATGATGAGCTAAAAATGGAAGATGCTAAATGTTGTTTAGATGCTGCACTCAGCTGTCCCGTGTTATGTATCCATGTATATGAAGATGGGGAAGAGATAAGTTAAGGGAGATAATTTCATGGAGTTAAATATAACTGATTTAAAACCTTCCTATTGTACAATTAAAGATTTCATATTCCAGTCTAAAGAAAAATTAGATGAAATGGAGATGGAATATTTCATCGCTGGCAAGCCCCAAAGGGATGGAAATGGTAAAATAACTAATGGACTCCTTTTTCTCCATGGTTGGTCAGGTGATTACTCCTCTTTTAAACGTTTTCTAGATTTCACCAGGCCAGGAGAACCATTCGATGCAGATAAGTATTTTATAGTCTCCATAACATCCATGGGATCACCGGGATCATCAGCTCCCTCCACCTCAGGGATAGGGAATGATTTCCCAAAGTATACAATTGGGGATATGGTAAAGGCACAGTACCGGGTTATAACAGAGTATTTAGACATTGAACACCTGAAGGGAGTTATCGGCACTTCCATGGGGGGGTTCCAGTCCCTGGAATGGGGTGTAAGCTACCCTGATTTCATGGATTTCTTAATTCATCTGGTAACTGGCCCTGCTGTAATGGGCAGAAACCAGGGCATATTTCAATTTTCTAACGATCTCATAGAGGACCATCCAGACTATATGGACGGTAAATACCAAATAAACCCTCATGATGCAGTTTTAAATGTCAGTAAATTCATGTTCCTATTCATCTTCACCATACCCTATTACCATGAGGCATTTCCAAATAAAGAAACATTTAATCAGGCCTTTAGTGGAGATGATGAGGAAATGGATGCCCGGGATGTGGTGTGGAGAAACAACGCCTGCCTATCCTTCGATATAAGGGAGGAACTTCACAAGATAGATGCAAAATCACTGATAATAGGCATTGATGGTGATGAATACTTCCCACCTGAGATTGAAGCAATACCCCTTTCTAATGCCATAAAAAATTCAGAATTATTTGTTTATAAATCTAGTTTAGGACATTTGGGTATAAATGAAATAGAAAAAATGAGGGATGTGCTGGTTGATTTTATTGGGGATTAACTTCCCATTCTTGATCTTAGGATGGCCGCCACCATGATGGAACCATTTTTCATCTTTAATTTCTTTTTTAAAGATTCTATTAACCATTCATCTGACACATAACAGTTAGACAAATTCAAATCCTTCTTTTGTTAGTCATATCATTTTTTTTTAACATGATATTTTTTTCATCTAAACTGGCGGATTAGGGGGGGGAAATCTTTTATTAGATGCAGCCCATAACATAACATACTTATATAAAACAACAGTTGGAGTTTAATTATTTATGGCTAGCTTCGAATCTTCAGTATTTATCAGTTCACTCCTGGCATTATTCCTTATGTTCGTGGATTTCCTAATATTACCCACTCTAATGGTGAGTGTTCTACCCATTGTGGTATTTGCTGGATTTATTGCCAGCGCTATGGCTGGTTCTGAAAAACACAGTTACCGTGTAGGTGGAGCAACTGGTGGTGTTCTGGCGGTCTTATTCTTCCTTGTTATCTTCTTCACCCCACCATCCTTAACCTTCAATCTATATAGCTTGGGATTTGATTTTTTCCTTATGTTTGAAGGATTTATCTTCCTCATAGTAGGTTTCGTGATTTCACTGGCTATATTCATGCTTTTAGGTGCATTTGGTGGCCTTATTGCCCAGGAACTATTCGCACCCGAGGAACCAAATTCTGAGGAAAAGGATGAATCCCAACCTTTAAATTATTAATTTCAATTTTCATCTTAATACTTGATTTTTCATTTTTATGCTTTTAACGATTGTATCCAATAAGTGAAGCTTTAAAACCATCTATCATTGAATTCAACCAATAAGTGAAGTTAAATTAGGTTTTTGAAATTATCTCTAATTAATAAAAATGGCACTTGTTAAAAAAAATAACAGGTCTGAAACATGTTCAGACCCTTCTATATGGTCAAGTTTGTTGGAGGCGGTTTTGACCATATAAACTTTAAATAGGTAAGAAATCTTTTCCATGTGTTTCGTTTATGACTTCTGCCAAACCTACGTATGTTGCGATTAATCCGGTTAGTATTCCTTCATAACCAGCTATTAAGGTTATGGTGGCGTTTCCTGTTATTTCTCCCAGTGCCAATAGGAAGAACAGTATGGCCAGTGTTCCAAATATGGCTTGTAATCCTCTGCTTATTTTAAGGGTGCCTATGAACATAACCGCTGTAAAAACCCCCCACATAAAGAGATAAGCTGTCAGCGAGGCTACATCTGGTGCTGCTGCTAAGCCCATTTTAGGTAATATTAACAGGATTACAAATGAGTACCAGAACAATCCATATGAACCGAATGCCACTGTAGCAAATGTGTTACCATTTTTATATTCCATGGCACTGGCGATAATCTGGGCAGTTCCCCCATAAGCCAATCCCATTGCCAGTATCATACTATTTAACGGATAAAATCCAGCATTGTGAAAGTTCAAAAGGACAGTGGTAAGTCCAAATGCTATCAGTCCCAGTGGAGCTGGATTAGCCGCTATATGTTTAGTTAACTTACGTCCGTCTATTGTTATAGTGGCGTAATCTTCTTCCATATTTTATTTCCCCCTATTATAATGATTTGTATTTAATTTTCAAATCAATCCATAATTTTTTTCTGTATATCCAATTCATGTTTTTTTTAATATTCTATTCAGTTATTCCTCCAGAGTGGATGTATCTCCTAAGTCTTCACCAGCTTCTTTGGCTCTTAACACCCTCCTCATGATCTTCCCACTTCTTGTTTTAGGCAGGCTTTCCACCTGTTCTATTTCGCCCAGTACAGCTACTGGTCCCAGTTCGTATCTAACATGTTTCTTTAAATCTTCAATTAGACTTGTTTTAAGCTTCTGCCCATCTTTGAGGATTAAAAATGCTTTAATAACCTGCCCTTTAATCGGATCATCTTTTCCAATTACCGCAGCCTCTACTACTGAGGGGTGGCTTACAAAGGCAGATTCAACTTCTGCTGTTCCTATTCTGTGGCCGGCTACTTTGAGGACGTCATCGGATCTTCCCTGTATCCAGAAGTATCCATCTTCATCTTTCCTGGCCATGTCCCCTGCATTGTAGAATCCAGGGATGTCTTTCCAGTAGACCTCTATATATCTTTCATCGTCTTCATAGAGTGTTCTTAACATGGCGGGCCACGGCTTTTTAATGACCAGATACCCTCCCTTACCTAATGGGACGGAGTTTCCATCTTTATCAACAACGTCGGCCTCAATACCTGGGAAGGCCCTGGTTGCTGAACCTGGTTTTAATGGTGAGCAGGGTAGTGGTGTAATCATGTGCATTCCTGTTTCAGTCTGCCACCAGGTATCCATAATAGGTATCCTTTCATTTCCAATGTACTTGTAGTACCACATCCAGGCTTCGGGATTTATAGGTTCTCCAACAGTTGCCAGAATTTTAAGTGATTCTAGGTTGTAGCGTTTCGGATATTTGGTTCCAAATCTCATGAGGTGTCTGATGGCTGTTGGTGCCGTGTAGAACTTGGTCACTCCATATTTTTCCACTATGTTCCAGAATGCTCCGGGATCCGGGTAGTCGGGTGCTCCTTCGTAGACCAGGGTGGTGGTTCCAAGGAGTAATGGTGCGTAGGTCACGTAGCTGTGCCCGGTAATCCACCCTATATCTGCTGTACACCAGTATAAATCTCCATTATGGATATCGAACACGTTACGCATGGTGGTGGCTGATCCTACCATGTAACCTGCAGTGGTGTGTAAGACACCTTTAGGTTTACCTGTACTTCCTGATGTGTATAATATGAAAAGGGGATCTTCAGCATCCATATGTTCTGCTTCACATTCAGCTGGTTCCCCATCAATGAGCCGATCGTAGAATATCTCTTTTCCACTTAATTCAGAGATGTTTATGGAGTTTCCGGTATGTTTGACCACAATTACAGTTTCTACTGTCTTGCTCTGTAGCATGGCTTCATCGGTGATTGATTTTAAGTCTATGATCTTTCCTCTACGGAAGGTTCCGTCGGCAGTAATTAGGATTTTTGATTTGGCATCGTTTATCCTTTCTACTACTGCACCTACGCTTAATCCAGAGTAAACTATACTGTGAACAGCTCCTATTTTGTTACAGGCCAGCATGGAGATGACTAGCTCTGGGCACATGGGCAGGTACATGGAGACACAGTCCCCCTTTTCTACTCCCAGGTTTCTCAGTGCGTTTGCAAATTTGTTCACTTCCCGGGATAACTCGTAGTAGGTGAGTTTCTTCTCCTGACCCCTCTCATTTACGTAGAGAATGGCTA
Source organism: Methanobacterium sp. UBA294 (assembly GCA_002494495.1). Taxonomy (GTDB): domain Archaea; phylum Methanobacteriota; class Methanobacteria; order Methanobacteriales; family Methanobacteriaceae; genus Methanobacterium_A. The sequence continues at coordinate 16,123 of DACB01000001.1, read as the reverse complement.
CCTGATTTCTTTTATCTGTATCAACCCATCGGTCAACAGCGTTGTATGCAAGATTGATTTTGCCCCCTACAAACCACTTATAGAATGGTTTATTGCTCTCGTCTAGCACTTTGTCCCATTTTTTAAACCATTGGAACTGTTCGGCTTTTTCGGCCCAGTATTTTTCAATATTCTTTCCTTTTTCAATTTCTTCTTCCCAATTTTTTATTAGGGCTCTTCGGACCACATCTTCACCAGGATTTAATATTCTATCCTCCTGAAGAAGAACATCTGTATCACGTTCCATTTTTTTCCCGCCTTTTTGTTCTTAATGAAATATGGTTTTTTTTTAGTTGTTCTTTATATATAAAATTAACTATTAATCATTATAAATCTTGATTAATCATGATAAAATGGTTTGTCTATATAAGAACAGTATTTTTCATTCAAATTTTTTAAAAGAAATTAAACAGTTATTTTCAAAAAAATAGTAGAAGATACAAGTGATCTAATAAAGGAGTGAACTAAGAGGATACAAAGATTTAAGAAATACGAAACCTAAGATGGATTACAAAAGATCTAAGAAATACGTGATCAAAGAGGATATTAGTAATCTAAGAAGTATAGAATACAAAATCGAAAGAAAATACGAGTAATCAATTTTAAAATCCTCACATTCTAAAGAATAATTTCAACACATCTCTTAAAAATAAAAAATATTCTCAACTAAAAAAAAATTAAAAAAGATAGAAAAGGTTTTTTTTAACCTATTCTACATTGGTGGCATTCCACCCATGCCTGGAGGCATTCCTTCCATTCCTTCTGCGTCAGGTGCTCCTGAACTGCTGGAAGCGATCATATCATCTATACGCAGTATCATCTCGGCTGCCTCAGCAGCTGACTGTATGGCCTGTTTCTTTACCCTGTGCGGTTCAATAACTGATGCCTGTTTCATATCAGTTACTTCACCTTGGAATATGTCCAGGCCCATGAATGGAGATTGTTCCTGTCCTGCTCTGATATCCACCAGCACGTCTATACTATCCATTCCTGCATTTTCAGCTAAGGTTTTTGGAATCACTTCCAGTGCCTCTGCAAAGGCTGAAACTGCTAACTGTTCCCTTCCACTTATGGTGTCTGCATATTCCTTGAGTCCCTTGGAAATGGCCATCTCTGGGGCTCCTCCACCTGCTACTACTTTATTGTCTTCAATAGTGGCGGCAACAACACCTATAGCATCTTCAACAGCCCTTTCTATTTCTTCAGCTACGTGCTTGGTGCTTCCTCTTATGATCAGTGATACTGCCTTGGGGTCTGGGCTTTCTTCCACGAAGATCATTACCTCATCGAATATTTTCTTTTCATAGACCAGTCCTGCTGTTCCCAGGTCTTCTGCTTTAAGGTCCTCGATGTTGGTTGCGAGATTTGCTCCTGTAGCCTTCTCTAATCTTTCCATATCTGATTTTCTAACCCTTTTAACAGCGAATATTCCTTCACGGGCCAGGATATGCTGGGCTAAGTCATCAATTCCCTTCTGGCAGAAGAGTACATTTGCCCCGGTGTCAATTATTTTATCGACCATTTCCCTAACCATGGATTCTTCCTGTTCAATGAATGCCTGCATCTGGTTTGGATCAGTGAGTTTGATTTTAGCATCTGTTTCCAGGTCTTTAACTTCCACTGGATATTTCAATAGTGCAATTTTAGCGTCTTTAACCTTCTTAGGCATGGTGTTATCGATTCTGCTTTTATCAATTACCACTCCCTTGATGAGCTTTGACTCTTCTATGGTAGCACCCTGGATTCTGTGCATTTTGATATGGTCCCTTTCCACTTTGCCATCTTCTTCCACCTGTTTAACCCCTTCTACAACGAGCTTGGCCAGTGGTTCCTTGGCTTTTTCAGTACCTTTACCAGTCATGGCAGTCATGGCCACATTTATTAAAGTTTTATCGTCGTTTCGCTCTAATGTAATATCATCGAGTAACTCTAATGCTTTGGCAGCTGCTCTGCGGTAACCCATGGAAATCATTGTTGGATGGACGTCCTGATCCAGGAGATCTTCTGACTTTTTCAGGAGTTCTCCAGCAATTACAACTGCAGTAGTGGTTCCGTCTCCTACTTCATCATCCTGGGTTTTAGCAACTTCCACCAGCATCTTGGCTGCGGGATGTTCAATATCCATTTCCCTGAGAATGGCAACTCCGTCGTTGGTGACCACGATGTCCCCCATGGAATCAACTAACATTTTGTCCATTCCCTTGGGACCCAGAGTGGTCCTGACTGTCTCTGCAAGTATCTTACCTGCCATTATGTTCATTCTTTGAGCGTCTTTTCCTAAAAGCCTGTTTGTACCTTCAGGTAGTATTAATATTGGCTGGCCTTGTTGTCCTTGGCCTTGGCCTCCTAACTGTGCCATATTATATCACCTCTAATTTTTACCTTTTTCGTAGTTTAACAGTGGGTTTGAGGTTATATAAATAGTTTGCCATGTATTTGTAAAACTAATTCATTAAAAAAAAATAATTGCTACTAAAGTAATTCATAATTAAAATCCCATAGAAATTTCGGATGTTCTTCATCCTGCCCCATTAGATGGTCCATTTCATGGGAAACTCCATAGGCCAGGGAACCTTCCAAGGTTAAAGATCCGGTGATATGTTCCACCTTAATTTTTAGTTTGCCTGGATGGAGTACTGCTTTGATTATGTCGTCAGCATCTACTTCCACGATGTATGGCCTCTCTACTATTTCTCGTTCCTGTTTTTCACTGCACTTTTCCAGACGTAGTACCCCACCTTCCTCCCTGATAACTACAGGATTGGAGAATAAATAGATGGTTTCCATGGTATATCCAACCTTTTCCTGTGGATCATACTTGGTCACTTTATCCTTTATAGCCATCAACCTTACATTGTCTTTTTCAGTTTTGTAACTCCAGTTTCCTCCGAATTTAAGTGAGAATATAAGGGGCAGGAAGATTTCAGGTTTAATATTCATTTTCTTGATTATCTCCTGTTCCTGAAGGTTGTATTTTAACTTCTTCTTTATTTCTTCCTCTAAATAATCCAATAAACCACCTGGTTCGTATATTTAATAAAATATACCTTAAATTTAAAAAAAAATATACCTGAAAGTAAACTTATTTATCATTAAAAGAACCTATTGCATCATCTACCACATTTAATATAGCCTGGGAGAGTAATTCATCCGTTCCATGAATCACTATGGGTATATTATCACAGTATACTACTTCAAGGCCTGCTTCCAAGGCATCCTTGGTCGCCACATCCACCGCAGCCGCTTTTAATTCAGTAAGCATCACATCTACTTCGTCGATGTGTTTTTCTATATCCTTCTGCAATAATGGACGATTGGATAAATATGGTGTAGTACCCACGACTTTGCAGCTGAAATTTACTTCTAAATATTCAATTAACAGATCTTTAACCGATTCCGGGGCGGTAGTGGCGAACAGTATATTTTTGCCCTCCAAGTCCTCTAGGGGTTTAGGTCTAAATACAGTGGAGATAACGGTTGCTTCTGGATTTATTTTCTTAATGAATTTTTCAATGTCCTCCACCTTTTCTGGCGTGGCCATGGGCATTTCGCACATGGTTATAACCACCAAGTCGGCCAATCCTATACGGAAGGGTCCGAAGAATCTTTCTATATTGATTAGTGGCTGGTTTGCCCCTACGAGTACTATATGTTTATCTGTTTTTACAGGGGGGATGGCAGCACCACTTCCCTCCACTATAACGAAGTCTGCATCCACTTCATTGGCGAGTTCAGCACCCTTGGTCATGTTGGTTATGAAAACTTCACCCGCCATTCCACCGCCACATCTCCTGCATCCGATGGTTAATATTCTACTCATCAGGGCATCTTCCCAGTGGTCTGATGCCGCATGAATCCCCTTATCTGATTGTTCCATGAGAAACTGGGGAGTAATCTCCATCTCATCTCCCCTGACTATCTCTGGTTCTTCAGGTCCACCCCGACCCATGGCAATCACGCAGGGGTTGTAGTTATTCTTATCAATAATACGGGCAGCATAGGCTGAGACTGCTGTTTTACCTATCCTTTTACCTGTACCCAATATCTTTAATGAAGGTTTCTCCAGTATGTCATGAATAATTGGAGGGGAAAATTTAAAATCAGGTCCTTCATAGAGTATTCCACATGAGAGGGCTATGTTGGCTATATTAAATCGTTTAGAATAATCCACGATGGGTTCGTCGCTTAGATCCATCAGCATATCTGCATTGTATTCTATAATCTTTTCTTCAATTAAATCATATGGAATTTTATGGTGATCTGGTCCAAAATGAACGTTTTTTCCGAGTTTTTCGGCTATTTCTGCTTCAGATATTACTCTCAATTTTTCAGTACCACCAATAAAGATAGCGGCTACAATTTCGTTGTGTTCAATGTTGTCCAGGGTATCCAATGCTGATTTTGTAACTGGTAGGTAGTGTTCCCCATCCACCAGGCAGAGTATCCTTCTTATGCCCTCCATAAGCTAAACCTCCAAATATAAGTTGTATGTTATTAAAATAAGTATAATTGATAATTTTTAAAGATGGTATGATTTTAAATAAGATAGAATGATTCAAAATAAAGTTGTTAAATATTAAAATTACTATAAAATTTTTTTAATTATATGATTAGTTTACTAATATGATATTTCTATGTTTTAATTCAATTGAGAATTAATGTGGAATTAAATATTTTCGATTTTAAGATTAACTGATTTTTTTAATCAACCATTACCTCATACTTACCATATCTGCATTTTGTGTTTTTTCATATTTCAATGCATCATTATCCTGCATCTTGATGAGTTCCTTTCTTGATCTCTTCACCAGTTCGTTGAGTCCGTTGGAAATGTTATTTGACATTCCCCCATTGTTGTTTGTTAGGACTTGGGATATGGTATTGGACAATACAAATATTGCATATTTATGTTCTGCTTTGGTCCGGTGAATATGATGGGGACTTATGTTAAGTCCAAGATAATCTTTACACTCCTCCTTTAACTCGTATTCTTCATCCATATTTTTTAACACGTATACCAAGAATTGATGTAGCTGAATGAGTTCATCTTTGTACATATTATCTGACACCTTGTTTTCAAGTTTAAATGCTGGCATGTTTCTAATATTTGGAAGCGTATAGGTTTATTACAGATAACATAATATAAATACGGATTTTGTTATAAATCAAGTATTTATTATTAACAAATATTTCACATGCCAAATTATAGTATCCATAATCATCTAAATAAAGGTTTTGACCCGATAATAATAAATTTCACTAAACATAATTAGTTATTGAATCATATAATTATTAATATCGTTTAATATTTTACCATAAAACATAATATAAATGTGATAGGATGAAAATATCTAAACTAAAACAAATGATAAAAGAAAACAGAGATAAACTTCTGATAAGGTCCGAAATTGGGGCCGAAGTAGTTTTAGAAACTGTAAGTAAGATTATTGGTGATGTACGCCACGATAAAGATCAGGCACTACTTCGTTTTAGTGAACAATTTGATGGAGTTAAATTGGAAAACATCAAGGTTCCCCAGGACATATTGGAAAGAAGTACCAGTCAAGTAGATGGAACCTTACTAGATGCATTAACCAGTGCAGCAGAGAACATTGAAAAGTTTCACCAGGCACAGGTACCACCAGAATGGATATGCAACGTGAGTGAAGGAGTCTCCGCGGGCCAGATAGTACGGCCTGTTGATACTGTGGGCTGTTACATACCTGGTGGAAGGGCAGTGTATCTTTCTACCATCCTCATGACCATCATACCCGCCAGGATAGCAGGCGTAAACCGAATAATCTGCTGCACACCACCAGATGAAAATGGAGGGGTGAAAAAAGAGATACTTGCCACAGCACGCTTGGCAGGTGCAGATGAGGTATACTCAGTAGGAGGGGCGCAGGCAATAGCAGCCATGACCTATGGAACAGAAACCATACCGCAGGTGGATAAAATAGTCGGCCCCGGGAACATATACGTTACTGCTGCTAAAAAACTGGTCTATGGTGATGTAGATATAGACTTCCCTGCCGGACCATCAGAGGTATTGATCATAGCAGACGAGACTGCAAATCCAGATTACATTGCAATAGATCTCATGGCCCAAGCAGAGCACGACCCAGACGCAGCATGCGTCGTGGTAACAACCTCAGATGAGCTGGCAGAATCTGTAAACAACATCATAAAAGATGAAGTTGAATCTACATCTAGAAAGGAGCTCATCAAAGAATCCCTGAATAAATTTGGGCATATAATACTGGTGGATGACTTAACAGAAGCAGTTGAATTCTCCAACAAGTATGCCCCAGAACACCTGATAATCATGACCAGGGAACCAGGAAAATTGGTGGAAAACGTTTCCAGTGCCGGTTCCATATTCCTGGGCGAACTAACCCCTGTAGCAGCTGGGGATTACGGTTCAGGAACAAACCACGTCCTGCCTACAATGGGATGTGCCCGTTTCTCCAGTGGATTATCCACCGAATCATTCATTAAAAAACCAACGGTACAGCGCCTCACAGATGAAGGACTTAAAAACCTGGAAAAAATGGTCATCACCCTGGCCGAGTACGAAGGGCTCTACTCACACGCAGAATCCTTCCGTAAACGTTTGAATGATATTAAGGATTAATAGCATCAGATGTGTTTATCCAAGACTAACTAGATAATATTAAAATCCAGATTTTTTAGAATTATAAATTGATTAAATTTATATAATTTAGATTGATATTTTCAAAATTTAAATAATTCAAATTATATTATATTCAGATTCATAATAAATCCAGAATAATAATTAATCCAGATTTAATCTAGACAAATCCAGATTTATATAAAATTGGAACATAAGTAAAATGGAACATCTGACTCATCTTAATTCTAATAATAAACACTAAAATTTATAGATTATTTACTAAGAGGTGAATTATAATGGCTGAAACAGGACATGAATGTATGAGAACTCATTATTCAAAGGAAATAACCCCAGAACTCAATGGAGAAGAAATCATCATCCAGGGCTGGATCCATGAAATCCGGGACCTGGGTGGCATTGTATTCCTGCTCCTACGTGACAGGGACGGCATCACACAGGTCACCGCACCCAGTAAAAAGGTTGAAGGTGAACTCTTCAAACAGATACAGGGATTAAAGAAAGAATCAGTAATAACTGTAAGGGGAATTGTACAAGAATCAGCAAAGGCACCTGGTGGAGTGGAAATAATACCCATCATGATCCGGGTCCTAAACGAATCCAAACTACCCTTACCCCTGGATACAACGGAGAAGGTAAGGGCAGAGATTGACACCAGACTGGACAGTAGATTTTTAGACCTGAGAAAACACAACGTAAGTAGCATATTTAAGATAAAAAGCAGAATGCTCCACTCCGTACGGATGTTTTTTGAGAAAAATGGTTACATCGAGATCAACACCCCTAAACTGGTAGCCTCTGCTACAGAGGGCGGTACCGAGCTTTTCCCCATCACATATTTTGAAAGGGAAGCCTTCCTGGGGCAGAGCCCCCAGCTCTACAAACAGATGATGATGTCCTCCGGATTTGATAAAGTATATGAAATTGCACCAATCTTCCGTGCTGAGGAACATGATACCCTTCGACACCTTAACGAAGCTATATCCATCGATTTAGAGGCTGCCTTCTGCAACCATGAAGATGTGATGGTGTTACTGGAGCAGATGGTTGTAAACGCCCTAAAAGATGTGAAAGAACATTGCACACAAGAACTTGAAACCCTTGGTGTGGACCTTGAAGTGCCGGAGTTACCATTTGAGAGGGTGAGCTATGATGACGCGGTGGACCTGGTAAACAGTAAAGGAGTTGCCATGCACCATGGGGAAGACCTCTCACGTGCAGCAGAAAAAGCTCTTGGTGAAATTAAAGATGGATACTACTTCATCACCCAGTGGCCAACTGATATAAAACCATTCTACGTCATGCACAGTGATGAAGATCCAGCGAAAAGCTGTGCATTTGATCTAATGTACCGGGACTTGGAAGTATCCTCCGGTGCAAAGAGGGTACATTTACACGATATACTGGTTGAAAAGATTAAAAATAAGGGACTCAACCCAGACTCATTTAACAGGTACCTGGCAGCTTTTGAATACGGTATGCCACCACACGCAGGATGGGGATTGGGAGCCGAGAGATTCACCATGTGCATCACTGGAGTCCATAATATAAGGGAAACTGTGCTGTTTCCAAGGGATAGGCGAAGGCTTACCCCATAATTTTTTTTTTATTCTTTAATATTTTTTTAGAAGAACTAAATCAAAGGAATTTATCATCTTATTTATTACTAAAAATTAAATGAAAAAAATTATTTAATGAATTATTACTGATTTTAAAAAAAAAATAATTTTTGCACTGATTTGTTTAACAAAAAAAATATTTACTGATTTTAAAAAAAATAAAAAATAATTTACTGGTTTTTGGCCTTCACATACTCCTCCACAGTCCTGGAAATAAAATAGAAGATAACTATGGCTCCGACGATCCAGGTGAAGTGGGTGATAATGGTCTTTATGGGTTCATCAGCAGGCAGGTTTACACTGCCAAATGCCACCAGGGGCATGAAGGCAAAGTAGATTATTACAAATGAACCAGTGATTGCTTTTCTAATCTCACCAGTGTTCAATGGAGATGTTCCTGACAAATAACTACTGATCAAGAGTATTCCAAAGAAGGTGATGGTTCCCAGGCCAATAAACATCCACTGGGCAGGTATTCTAAAAGCCCAGATTAATAGAGGTAGAATGATTATATCAAGAACTACCAGCGCCATTACCATTCTAAATGCGTTGGACCATTTTTTCCCGCGGAAACCCTTCACCTGCTTCCGGTAATTATCCCTCTCTTTTATAAGCTTTATTCTTTCTTTATCCTGCCATTCATATCTTTTTTCCAGTTCTTGGTTGGCATTTTCCAGTCTTTCAATCTTCTCTCCATCAAGCCTTCTGATCTCTTCCACTAGCGTGTTTTTTTCCTGATAAAGATTTTGAACATCCTTTTTTAAGTCAGTTTTTACCTCTTCTGACAATTAAATCCCCTCCTTGACTTACAAAGATAATTTTTCAAATAAAATTCTGTAATATAATTGGATTTACTATGTATTAAATTTTTCAAATCCACACCATTAAAAAATGAAAACAAGATATTGTAAATCTGTGTAGGAAGGAAAATCCATATGATATAGGATTACTTTTTTATATCAGCTAGTTTAAATCCTCATACAGTATAATATTATCATAGTATCTTATTCAAATTCTACTCATTGGAGGAGTGTCTTATGATAGGTAAAAAAATTAGAATAGAAAGGATACTCGACCGGAAAACAGGTCGATGCGTAATAGTACCCATGGATCACGGAGTCTCGGTGGGCCCCATCGAAGGGATCATCGACATGGCAGAAACCATTGACAATGTGGCCAGCGGAGGGGCAAATGCCGTTATAGTACATAAAGGCATAGTTGGAAGCGGACATAGAGGATACGGAAGAGATATAGGGCTTATTGTGCACTTATCAGCCAGCACAGCACTGAGTCCAGACCCGGACAACAAGGTCATGGTAACATCTGTAGAGAAAGCACTGCAGATGGGTGCGGATGCAGTTTCCGTCCACGTGAATGTGGGATCAAAGAAAGAACCACAAATGCTTAATATACTTGGTGAGACAGCTGAGATATGTGATGACTGGGGTATGCCACTCATCGCTATGATGTACCCCCGGGGAGATAAGATTACAGACGAACACAGCTCAGAAGTAGTTAAAATCGCAGCCAGGGTAGGATCAGAACTGGGAGCAGATATCATCAAAACGAACTACACCGGTGATCCAGAGACTTTCAAGGAAGTTATAGACGGATGTCCAGTTCCCGTGGTAATTGCAGGCGGCCCCAGGGTCGAGACTGAACGTGAATTACTGGAAATGGTTAAAAACTCTGTTGATGTAGGCGGAGCTGGTGTAGCCATTGGAAGAAATATTTTCCAGGCAAAATCACCACAAAAAACAATCAGGGCCATCGCTGGAATCGTGCACAAGGATATGGAAGTAGATGATGCTTTGAAGATCCTTAACGGGTGATTTGAAGACCATATAACTAAAAACATGACAGATCTATAGGGATAAAAATTTTTAAAATATTTTGGATGAATAAACATGAAATTCGCATGGGTTATGGCAGAAGGACTGCCCTGGGATAAGAAAAAGGGATTTATTACCACCGCCCTTGAATCAGGAATAGACCATATAATGGACTTCACTGATGTGGACAACATCAAGAAACTGGGTAACGTGAAAATAATCTCGGATATGGACGATTCAGATATCGTCTTAGTAGGTAGAAACAGTGAAGGAGATAGAACCGTGACTTTACCAAAAGTTTTATCTGAATCCAAGGATGTATCCACTGTAAAGAGGATTAAAAGTAAAGGTGAACCAGTAGCTGCCTACATAGAAATTACCAGCAAGGAACATGAACAACTGGCGTCTTTATTGGGTAAATATGCCGACTACCTGATCCTCCTGGGAAAGGACTGGAAGGTAATCCCCTTGGAGAACATCATCGCTGAACTACAGAAAGAAGATGTTAAACTAATTGCGGCGGTATCCGATTATGATGAAGCCAAATTAGCCCTGGAAACCCTGGAATATGGTACAGACGGTGTACTTATATGCCCCCAGGAAGTCTCCCAGATAAAGAATGTGGCAGAACTGATAGAAGAACTGGACACAGAAAACTACAAACTAAAACCAGCCACCATCACCCGTGTAGAACCAGTGGGTTCTGGAGACAGGGTGTGTGTTGACACAGCCAGTATGATGAGTCTAGGGGAGGGAATGCTAATTGGATCCTACTCCAAAGGCCTGTTCCTGGTCCATAGCGAATCAATGGAAAGTGAATACGTAGCCTCAAGGCCCTTTCGGGTGAATGCCGGACCAGTACATGCATACATTATGACCCCAGGCAATAGAACCAAGTACCTGTCTGAAATTGAAACAGGAGACGAAGTTTTATCTGTGGACAAAGAGGGTAACACAAAGAACATGATTGTGGGCCGGGTGAAAATCGAGAAACGACCTCTAATGCTTGTGGAAGCCGAATACGACAACATAACTTTAAAGACTCTGCTCCAAAATGCAGAGACAATACGGTTAGTCACCGAAGATGGTAAGCCAGTCTCAGTAGCCGATCTTAAAGTAGGCGACAAAGTATTGGTCTATTTAGACCCCGAAGCCAGGCACTTTGGAATGGCCATCCAAGAAACCATAATCGAGAAATAATCAATTTTTTTAACACCAAATATTATTTTTTTACTCATAATAGGCTATAAAGGTTAATCATAATGGAATATCTTATCTAAATGCATATATTAGTCTTATAAAGAATATTTCAATCTAATAAGAAATATATTAATATTATAAGGGATATTTCAATCTAATGAAGAATATCCTAATCTAATAATAGATTATATACTCTAATAATGGAGGGGGCTTGTAAATGAGGGCATTTCTTGCAGTTGAACTACATGAATCTCTACAAGATAAAGTGTTAGAAATACAGGACAAGCTTAAGGAGTCAAAAGCCAATGTTAAATTCGTTGAAAAAGAAAACTTACACTTCACCTGTAAATTCTTTGGTGAAATCCCCCAGGAAAAAAAGGATAAAATAACCAATATCATAGAAGAGAAGATACCCAAGTATAACAGTTTTGAAATTAATATCAAAGGTTTAGGGGTATTCCCCCACATGGGATATATACGGGTAATTTGGTTAGGCCTGGAAGAAGCTGGTTATTTCTCAAAAATACTCAAGGACTTTGATGAAGAATTTGTCAAGTTAGGCTACAAAAAGGAGCGAAGTTACATACCCCATTTAACCATAGGCAGGGTTAAAAGTAAAAAAAACAAGGAAGTCCTTACATCACTAATAAAGGAACTGGAAGGAACCATGATAGGCACAATGAAAGTGGATAAAATAGCCCTTAAAAAAAGCGAACTGACTCCTAAAGGACCTATCTACACCACAGTTAGTGAATTCAAATTATAAATGATTAAGGTGGAAAAATTTGGACATAAACTACCCGGACATAATAAAAGATATTAAACCCAAAAAATGGGAAAAAAAGGAAGTTGAAGAGTTATCATCTCATTTAATCAATGTTATAAACGATATAGCCAGCAAGAAAAACATCGATGCTGAGGCTGTTCTGGTAGGTTCTGTTGCCAAGGATACCTGGCTTTCAGGTAACGCTGATGTGGATATATTCATAAAATTCCCCCTGAAAACCAGTGAAAGTTACCTTAAAGAAAAAGGCCTCTACTTAGGTAGTGAATGTATGAGAAAAATGGGAGGGTCAACCGAATACCGTTACGCATCTCACCCCTACGTCACTGGATTAATCAAGACATTTGAGATAGATTTTGTCCCCTGTTACGATATACGGAACACCAAGAAAATAAAATCAGCAGTAGACAGGACCATACCCCATACCGAATATGTTAAAAACAATTTAATTCCTGGAAAAGCTGATGAAGTACTGCTTTTAAAGAAATTCATGGATAACATCAATGCCTATGGATCAGAATTCAAGGTAGGCGGTTTCGCTGGATATCTGTGCGAACTGCTGATCATACATTATGGAACCTTTCTGAATGTACTGAAATATGCAGCCGATGAATGGAAACCAGGCTACCAGATAGATATGGAAAATTATGGGACAGCAAATCTATTCACCGAACCATTGATTGTGGTGGACCCCGTAGATCCTCACAGAAATGTTGCCGCGGCTTTAAGCCTGCAGACACTATCAGAATTTGTGGTTGCAAGTCGCAACTACCTGGAAAACCCATCCACCACGTACTTCTATGATAAAGAGATCCAAGCTAATCAAGATGAAGTTAAAAAGGAGTTTGAAGAAAGAGGAACTAAAACACTTATTTTACATTTTAGAGCACCAGATATACCTGCTGATGCCCTCTATCCCCAGATAAAAAAGACCGCTAACTCCATTGTCAGTGTGGTAGAGAGAAGTGGTTTTAAAACCTGGGGCAGTGATTACTGGACCGATGAAAAAGATGAGATAATCATCCTACTGGAGTTTGAAATCTGGAAGCTCCCCCAGGTAAAGAAACACCACGGACCTCCAGTCTGGTCTAAGGAGCACGGTGCAAATTTTCAGGAAAAATATGGGAAAAAAGTATGGATTGAAGGAGACCAATGGGTGGTTGATGTTGACAGAGAATACACAGAAGTGGATGACCTCTTAAAAGCTGTATTGTCCATGGAAAAGTTTGGACTGCTCAAATTCGGTAAACACATAAAAGGTAGTATTCTAAACTGGTATGAGTTAATGGATGTAAAGGAATTTTTAGCACATAATAAGGTTGAAGAAGGAGTTTTAGAATTTCTATATAAATACCTGCACAAGAATCTAAATCTATGGGGATAAGTTCTGAATTATTTTTGTAGAATTAAATATCGATCTTCTTATTTTTATTAGAATTAATTAAATATTAACCCTTCCTCTCATAAACGAACTTGGGAACTGCTTCTTTGAAGGGATCGAATGTTTCTATATTTTTTACTTCTATACACTTCATGCTCACCATGGAGTGCAAAGATGAGGGCAGTCTTAGAATCCTCTTAAGGTCGATGCTGACTTTTGCATCCACCAGGGCCATGTTAAGTGAAGCTATACTTTTTATGAGTTTCTGGTATCTCAGTGGACCTATTTTATTTTTGAAGATTCCCCATTGGTTGTCATCCAGTAGTTCCCTGTTTTTTATCACGTCTTTTAAGAGTTTCTGGTTAACCTCATCCAGCTGCGTCTCTGGGGTTAAATGTAAAATAGCATATTTAGTTCTATCAGTAAAAACCTGGGGATATCCAAAGGGTATTGAGAAATGTTCCAGTTTGTAGGTTACTCCCTCTGCAGCATACTCATTACTGGGTAATTCAGCTCCACTGAGGTACTGGACTATCTGCGCCCGTACATCACTGTCCATGGTCATCACCGTTTCATCGAACAAGCGCAGGTGATATCCACGGCCAGAATATACAACATGCATGTCTTTTAGGCCTAGATCTCCCTTCAGCGTGTCCATAAGGTTGGAAATTATATCCAGTGCCTGGTTTAAACATATCTCACACACACCTTCACAACCGCACACCCTTATGGGGATATCCTTAGCGTCCACGTCAAAGACTAGTTCTGACTTTATCCATCCATCTCTTCTTTGGGGTTTTTCATAGAAAGCCACGGATGAATATGCAGCAAATGGTGCTCTGTATCTTAAAAATTTCCGGAGCTTGTCCATGGATCTGAAGACTTTGTAACGGTCGTTGGGGCCCCTGCCAACATGGTCGAAGCCAAACTCCCTCTTCTGCACCGAATTACTTATATAATCAGGGATATTTTTGACATTCCATTCTTCCCGGTAATATCTGCGGCGTTCCTCCGGATTGGCGGGTTTTAATAGTTGATCTGAATCCATGAACTTGTACCTATCTTGTAATTAGTCCTAACTGAGTATTTAGCCTTTTTAAGTAACTATTTCTTTCCATGCCCCTCTCTTGTTTCCTTCCCATGTTCCTCACCTGAATCATCATATCTAAAATCTGTTATCCTGCGAACATAGTAAGAAAGAGGATTCCCTATTCTTTTACAGGTTTTATCAGGTTTACATAAGCTGGGCATGTGTAATTTTACCTTTTCACAGCTCATAGGCGTGTACCATATTGTTTCTCCTTCGTGTTTGAGTTCTATCTCGCTGTGCATACCGAAACCCATCTTGGCGTTGATGTTCACCTTTTCCTGGGGCTGGTCTTCAAAAAGTGGGGGGGTGCACCTCTCCGCCGCATGATAAATTAAGGGCAGTATCTCTTTTTCCACAGCCATAAGATCAGGATCCACATCAGATACCCTTAATGTGGTGTTTCTCCGGAATACATCTGGATATAGTCGAGCATAGGAGAGGAATGGTGTAAGGAATAATATTATGGCGTCGTTTCTTCCCCCGGACTTCATTCCTTCCATTACTATCTTCACACATGGAGGGAAGGCTTCTGGATTTAAAGTTAAAGCTTCTACTTTGCCAGTTGAACTTCCCCTATAACCATAAGTTACTGTAGGTTCGTTTAAAATCTCAGTTATCTTATCAGCTAGTTCTAAGAGTATCGGATTGGGTTCCACCTGTCTCTGGGATTTCTCGTAAACTTTTAAGATGTAATCCTCTGTTTTTTGCATGATCATCTTGTTTATAATGAGTTCCTTTATCTTGTCACCAATGAGGAGGTCGTACATCTTATTCGGGTCCCTATTTTCCAGTTTATAGCCCAGGTTCTCCAAGAAATCATCCCTGTCCAGTATGATGTTTCCATGATCAAGTACCAGATTGGTTAGCTTGATCTTCCGGGAACTTATGAGTTCAGAGAACATGGTCCAGTTAACCTCTCCTGGAAGTAGCGTACTTAAAATTGTCTTAGTTATTTCCTTTTTTTCAGTGAGTAACAGTTCTCCCATACGGCTTTCCATGAGTTTTCCCTGGGACTCCACCATTACCCTGCTTTCCCTGGAGTTGGGTCCGAATTTTACACTTACAGCCTGTACCAGCAAATAAAATGCAATGACATCGAATCTGGTTATATTGGTTTTATATAGATATGCATATTTTCGGTAATCAAATTCAGGATTATTTCTCTTCTTTACGTACCACTCTAACCGTTTAAGAGCCAAATCCACAATATTGTGTGGTATGCTTTCTTCGTCAGAAATATCCTGTGAATGGCTGTGGATTACAGTATCAATTAAATCCCCATTTTCCTCATAGATAGTATTTAAATTTCCGTATTCTCGTACTATCTGCCTTGCTTCGTCGCTGAAGGGATTGATAAAAGAAACATTTACCATACATATAATATATTTGTTAATCATCTAAAAATAGTTTCCAATAAATTTTTATTGGTAAAATCCTTAAGGTTTGATTAACCAGATATAAATAGAATGTATTGAGAAAATATCTTAAATAGAATGTATTGAGAAAATATCTTAAATAGAATGTAT
>DACB01000014.1 GCA_002494495.1 Methanobacterium sp. UBA294 | reverse complement strand
AAAAACACATATTCTAAAAAATTAAATATTCAAAATTTATTTACAATACCAATATTGGTATCTATTTTAATACCCATTATAAGCATTTTAGGAGCTTATATAATGAATTTATACCAATCAAATATTTTGATCATTATAATGATCCTAATGATTGGTTTACTAACTTTTTTTATAAGTATAAACAAGTTTATACCCAGTAACATCTATCCTTTCATCATATTCGCAATTTCATTGGCCCTTGTATTACACAAATCATTAATTACAAATTATATCTGGGGTTGGGATATAAACGGGGAATATTTTCTGGCCAATCAAATAATCTCAAACTCTTTCTGGAATAGTAATCTTCCCTATAATTATAATTCCATGTTAAGTGTGATGATCCTGGCACCCATACTTTCCAACTTCATCAATCTCAATCTGGTGTGGGTAATGAAAATTGTCTATCCTTTCATTTTCTCATTAGTACCTCTTGGATTATATTACGTTTACTACAAACAAACAACAGCCAAAATAGCTTTTTTTTCAGCCTTCTTTTTTATGATACTATTCACTTTCCATACTGAAATGTTAACTGTAGCCCGACAACAAGTTGCAGAATTATTTCTAGTGTTAGTGTTGATGTTGTTGGTTACAGATAATATAGATAAAAATAAAAGAATATTATTAGCTGTTATTTTTGGCCTGTCCATTATTGTATCCCATTATGGTATAGCCTATCTCATGATGATTATTCTGATTATAAGTACTGTAATCCTTTATATTATTGATAAAAACTTTATTAATCGGTTTTTTATTCGTTTAAAAAACCCCCATAAGATTAATATGATTTTCAATCATTTGTTGAATTTAAATTTAGCAGTTATTAAAAAACATAACATACCTATTCATTACAAAGAATCAGGAATTGTAGAAAAAATTAAAAAATACAAGATAATCAAAAAAGACAGACTGATAATCAATTTGTTATTTCTACCTCTATTTATAATATTTATTTTTATATGGTATCATTATACCTCTAATTCTTCAATTTTACAAAGTTTTATAAATATTGGCCTGAGTATAGTCGATAATCTATTTAAATTAATGAATCCGAGTGATATCCAAGGTTTGAATATGGTTGTTCAAACTCAAGTAACATTCCTTAAAAACATACATAAATATCTCTATTTATTAAGTGAATTTTTAATTTTCATTGGTGTTGTATCCCTATTTTTTGGTAGGGATGGTATGAAATTTAAGGATGAATATAAAGCACTCAGCATATCTACTCTTATCATACTGGTAACTGGGATTATTTTACCATTATTTTCAAGCCAAATGAATACAACTCGACTGTATCATATAGCCCTCATTATTTTAGCACCATTTTGTGTTTTAGGGATAATAAGAATAGTCGAAAAATTCAAAAATACATTTAACATTAATTTGAATAGGAATAATCTATTTAAAGCCATATCTATCTTTTTCATAATCTTCTTAATTTTTGATACTGGTTTAACCAACCAAATTTTGGACCCTCAACAAACCACATCTATTGCACTTAATCCATCCTTTGACTTTCCTAAATTCAACCAAAAAGAAGTTACAGCAGGTAATTGGCTTTCTCTAACAAAATATGATTATCCGGTTTATGCCGATAAAAATCGCGCCAGTGTTTTACGTAGTATGATTTTTCCTGTACTCGAAATTCCATATTATTTCGATCTAGTTCAAAATCAAACTTATATATTCCTAGGAAATTGGAATACAGAAAAAAATCAGGTCTTAATATACAATATGGAGGGTTCTAACATAATAACCGACGAAAAATATGTTTCTCCTCTAAACATTCTCCAAGGACGATCCAGAATTTATGATAATGGAGGGGCTGAAATTTACTCTCCAACAAATTACTGATATGAAAATTAATAAAAGAGGTGTACTATGGATATAGGGATTATATGCAATTTCATCGATGAATTCAGTGGAGGTATCGGGGTTTATACCTACCAACTCATCAAAAATCTTAACAAAATAGATGATGAAAATAAATATCACCTTATTCATTACTTTAAAAATGATCTAGACATATATAGCCATAATAAAGAGATTATAATACCTAAAAATCGTTTTATAAATGGATGGGGAAGTTTTATGTTCTGGCGATACTTAACTCTACCCCTGAATTTAAAAAATTATTCTCTAGACATGGTACATGATCCCTATGAGTTAGGGCCCTTTACATTCAGTCAACCATTTCAAAAAGTGATCACTGTACATGATCTAACCCCGTTGATCTTTCCAAAATTATTTAAAAAAACAGATGTGGTTCTGCATCGTTTATTATTAAAAAAAACCATTGATAGGGCCGATAAAATTATAACAGTGTCTCATCACTCAAAAAATGATCTGATAAAATATTTGAATGCTCCAAAGGATAAGATTGAGGTGATTTACAATGGAAAAGGTGAAGCATTCAAACCTCTAGATAAGGAAGAAATTGAGGGCATTACCACAAAATATCAGCTCCCCCATGAATTTATTTTATCAGTGGGTGGATTACATCCTATAAAAAATATTCCACGTTTATTACAGGCTTACCAGTTGGCTCTAAAAGACGGGTTAAAGCATAATCTGGTGATTGTTGGAGTTCCCATGGACAGATCCCATGAGATATTTCAAACTTTAAAGGTGTTAGGTATAGAGGAAAAGGTGATTTTTACTGGTCCAGTTCCTGAAAAGGATCTAGTAGCTCTTTATAATGCAGCAGATCTGTTTGTGTACCCCTGCTTATACGCCGGGTTTGGTATACCACCATTAGAAGCTATGGCATGTGGAACTCCAGTTATAACATCCAATAACAGTTCACTGCCAGAGGTAGTTGATGATGCGGGGCTATTAATAAATCCCTACAACACCACGGAACTGGCACAAAGCATTAACGCACTTATCTCTGACGATGAGACAAGAAAAAAACTAATAAAAAAAGGTTTAAAACGTTCTAAATTATTTAAATGGAGCGATACCGCAATTAAAACCCTTGAAATTTATGAACAAATTTGTAAATATTGATCTATGTTTTCTGAAATAGGTATTACATATTTTTGGTGAAAAAAAATGAAAAAAATAAAAAAAATAAACAATTTAGAAGACTTTAAAATGGATCTTGTAAATTTAGAAGAGGAAGAAATTGTAATATTGCCTAAAAAAAGATTGTTGAAATGGTTTAAAAGCATAGAAAAAGAGAATTGAATTTCAGCTGATTATTTCCATAATATAGATAATCCCTTAAGCAGAATTTTGGGAAGTATCTTGAAGAGAATCCCCTGTTTAAAAAGTTTCTTTACCAGGGGTGATTGGTCATCCATTTCACCATATTTAGATATTATTTCCTCAGCCCCTTCCTCTTTAAGCTTAACAAACATATAGTCCAGATCATCATCTGAAAGTGATTTAAAGATCTTTTGAACCATTAATTGGGTTTTAAGTTCATTTTTAAAGATTTTACGATAATTTTCATTATATTCCCTTAAAATATTCATATCATCCCTTTCCAATGCCTTCTCTGTAACATCCGCAGCAATTTGGGCACATTTGAATCCTATTATTAAACCACCCCCAGTAGTTGGTTTAACCTGAGAGGCAGCATCACCCAATAATAAAACATTATCTTTTACTATCATCTTCTTACTATCATATACTGGAATTTTTCCTGTATACTTTTTAATTACTGAATAACCTTCAAATTCTGGTTTTGTGCTTAAAAAATTCTTTAAAATATCATTAAGTTTGTGATAATTAAAATTCCCAAATAAACCCACACGGGCCGTTGATGTTGATAGGGGTATGGCCCATATGAAACCAGGGGAAATTGATGAAAAGGTATGGAGATTTACATAGTCCATATCAAATATGTCTCGACCAAAATCTACCAGTAATTGGGCTGCTTGTAACTGTTTTCCATCTGAAGAGCCCATTGATAACGTTCTTGAAACAATTGAATCATTACCATCAGCGCCCACTATAATTTTTCCAATAAAATCGGTTTTTCCATTTCCCATCAGTACATGGGAATTTTTAAGGTCTAAACCCTTTACATTATGTTTTAAGTACAGTTCTGCCCCGGCATCTACTGCCTGTTCAGCGAGAAATTTATCGTAACCTACTCTATCTACAACATAAGCTTCTGGTTTATTTTTTGCAACCTTTAAAATGTGATCAGAGGGAGAATGTAAATAGGCCCCGTAAAAAGGGTTGATAATGAGTTCATCAGGTAAGATATTTACTTCTTTTATCTGCTTACCTAATAGACCAGCGCATTGGAGAGGCACACCTACTATGGTTTTTTTTTCAATTATCCCTACTTTAAATCCTTTCTCCGCAATATACCTGGCGAATGTTGTGCCTACAGGCCCGGCGCCAACTATCAATACATCATGCGTCATTTATTATTTCCGTTTAATTGATTCCATATATCCCATAATTATTATAGATTTAAATATTTAATGTAGGCTATAAAAAAAAGGTAAATTTTTCATTATATTAAAGGATTTCCAGTTATTTATCTCTTTAAAATATCCCATAAACCTTTAAATAACACTAATGCAGGTATAATTTCAATTCTACCAATCCACATGTTGAATATCAAGAATATCTGAGCCAGATCAGGCATGGTAGGGGAAACTATTCCCATGGAAAATCCTCCATTTCCTTGGAGGGATATAACCTCGAAGAGTGAGTCCAATCCTCCATATCCATAGATTACCAGGACTAACCAGCTAATGAAGATGAAAAAGAAGTAAATGAAAAGGTAACTACCAGCTTCTCTGATCTCCACATCCCCCACTTGCTTTGTACTGATCCTCCGAGTTATAACCGAACCTTGTGGGGATAATAATCTTTTAACCTCCCAATACATTCCTTTAATTAGGGTAACTACCCTTATGAGTTTGACTGCTCCACTGGTTGAACCTGCTGACATACCAACCACCATTGCCCCTATGATAAGTACCTTGGTAAAGTCTGGCCAGTTGATTACTGTACTAATGGGCTGGATGTTTGCCCCGGTTGTACTTAGAGCTGATATAACAAAGAAGATGGAATCCATGGGTGTAAATTTTGAAATAAATATTAGGAGAATTGAAAATATACTGATTATAAATATCATGGCCTGAAACTGAATATCTTTAAAAACATCCATTATACGTCCTTTAATAGCTTTATAATGAACTAAAAAGCTGGTACCTCCTAGGATCATAAGGATCATGGTTATGATATAAATTATGTTGCTACCATAGGCCCCTATGCTGTTATTTTTAATGGACATACCCCCGGTACATATGGAGGTAAATGCATTGCAGATAGAATCGAAAAGAGGCATTCCTGCCATTAAATAAAGCAATATCCCTGCTAATGTGTATGATAGATAAATCCACCAAATGGTTTTAACTGTACCGGTTATGCTGGGTTTAATTTTTTCTTCCCGTGCTTCAGATTTATACAAACGTGCGGCTGCAGTCCCTGGCCTTATAAGAATACCAATAACCATTATAACAACCCCTAAACCTCCGACCCATTGTTCAATGCTCCTCAAAAACAAGACTGATTTGGGTAATATCTCTACATCAGTATATATACTAATTCCTGTCCCACTCCATGCAGACATGCTTTCAAAATAAGCATTTATAAAGTCAATGTTGGTGGTGTATATTAAACAGAGCCCTCCAATGAGTGCTGCCCAAAGCCAGGCAAGGGAAGCTACCATCATTCCGTGTTTCAATTTTACCCGGTTACCATCAAAGGGTATTCTTCTGAGGATGGATCCAATACCAATTGACAGGAGTCCAAGTACCAGGAAAACAATTAAATGTGGTTCTCCATATATTAATGCAATTATGAGAGGTATCATGGTTACCACACCTATGCCCTGCATTATTTGGCCCAATGGATTGGATATCAATAGGATATCCCTTATGAGGATAGTTTTTTTCATGTTACCCCTTGAAATTATGGTGATTAAAAATTAATATTGTACATTTAAAAATTCATCAAAGATTATCTTCATAATTTAAATTTCTTATCATATTCATCAATTACAGATTTCCTATCTACTTTCCGTTTGTATTTCCGATATCCAATATCTTCTCCCTGCATCAATCGATTTATGGTGTTATCTACTTGATAGGGATTGGGGACATCCTCCAATACCACCTGGGTTTGTTCATGTCCACCATAGATTTGGATATCCCCTGCACGGAAAAGCCTCTCTAAAAGTCCCTGTGATACATTAACATCCTGAATCATATTATAAGGCATATAAATTTTTCTCTTTCTAAATATTCCTTTCTTAATCATGATTCTATGGGTTGTAAGCATATAGTGTATCGTTCTCCAGGAAATAATATCCCATAAGATAGATAAGACTAGAAAAACTACTATTAAAAGTAATAGATAACTTACACCCTGTACTAACGGTATCTGGATGTAATAAATCAAATACTCCTGGGCTAATGATGTTAATGAGAGTATAGTGCTGAAGAAATACAAAAATAAGAGTAGTATTATGGCTTTTAAAATGGTGGATCCTAAATTCAGTATAAGTCGAGGCCTGGTTTCAAACAATACTTTCTCACCGATGTAGGGGTTCTCATCTCTTTCTGCCATTTAACTTTCACCCAATCAAAATATTAGTACTCAATTTTTTAAATATCCTAAACTCCTTTAACATATATTTATGGATATATTTATGGGTATTTCCAAAATATAGATGTGATGATTAAAGAAAAGATCTCAATTGAAGAGACACATATTAACCTGACAACTGATCTAAAAAAGCATGGCCTGTACTACTTTATTCTCAAGGAGCGTCAGGAACTTAAAAATTATATCATTAAACACCAAGATTTTCAGTTAAGCTTAGAGCCAGTCCGGGTGGAAGAAGCACCGCTCATAGTTAAGATGATGGCTCGTGCAGGACGTTTTGCTGAAGTTGGTCCTATGGCCGCTGTTGCGGGTAGCATAGCACAGCTTTCCATGGGATATCTAATCAATGAAGGAGCAAAAATGGCCATTATAGATAATGGTGGTGATTTAGCACTTAAAACTAATAAGGATGTGATCATTGGAGTTTATGCAGGGGACTCATCACTCTCTGGCCAGATGGGATTTAAATTAAAACATGAAAAGACCCCTATGGGTGTTTGCACTTCCTCAGGTACGGTGGGGCATTCCATGAGTTTCGGCCGGTCGGATTCAGTCACCGTTTTTGCAGACGAAGCCAGTGTTGCAGATGCCCTGGCAACATCCATTGCCAATGAAGTGATGGGAGATATAGACAGTGTTGCCATCCAAAATGGACTCTCCAGAGCAGATGACTTCAGGGAGTATATGAGGGGTGTTTTAATAATTGTAGGGGAATCTGCAGGAATGGTTGGTAAGATTCCCCAACTTGTTAAAACTAATAAAAAAGTAGTTCTAGGAGATTTGTTTGAGGTTTATTGATATATTCCCTATTGATATATTCCCTCTTTTAAAATCAATGATCCTTTATGGATCCTATATATCCAATATCAATTATCCAGTGAATAAACATCCACCAATGTTCCCTGTTCTATCATTTCCACGTTTTTTGGTATTATGAAGTAACCATCTGCTTCAGCCAGGGAAGTTATGGCACCGGAGTCCTTTAAAATTGGGTGTGCCTGGCCATCTTTGATTTTAACCAGCAGGTATTGTTTTCTACCCCTAGAGGGTATATATCTCCGGGACAGTTTATACTGTTTAATATTTCTTTCTACCTCATTTTCGCCTATACATGCCATTTTCCTTAAAAATGGTGCTACAAATATGTGGAAGATCATTAGGGCTGAAACTGGGTAACCTGGAAGGCCGAATATTATTTGATGGTTTACTGAATTAGTTTTAATTAATCCCACTATGGTTGGTTTACCTGGTTTAACTGCTATTCCATGAATTAATACATCTCCTAGCTCATCAAGGACCACTTTCAAGTTATCTCCAGTCCCTGCTGATGTTCCACCAGATGTTATTATTATATCTGCATCTTTAAATTTTAAGATGGCATTTTTTAAGGAATTATAATCATCTTTAACTATCTCTGAGTGGATGGGAATACATCCGCATGCTTTAACAGCATTGGAAAGGGTATAGGAATTTATATCATAGATCTTTGCGTAATCCAGTTTTTCCTGGTGTTTTATTATTTCGTTTCCAGTGGATATGACCGCCACCTTTGGCTGGGTATAAACTGGAACTAGCTGCATCGCAATGGCGCTTAAAACCCCTATTTTATCTGCTGTTATGCGTTCACCTTCTTCCAGTAAAAGTTCACCTTCCTTTACATCGGAGCCCTGGGCTGTTATGTTGGCATTTAACGGAACACTTTCTAGTACTGACACATAATCATCTTCTTTCTCGGCGTATTCTATCATCACCACTGCATCGGCACCCTCGGGTATGGGGGCTCCGGTGCTAACCTCTATGCATGCCCCATGCTCCACCTTCATTTGGGGGATCTTTCCGGCTGTTACAACATCCAGGAGTTTAAGTTGTGCTGGATTATCTTCTGAAGTATTAAAAGTGTCTTTAGACTTCAAAGCGTATCCATCCATGGCAGCCCTTCTAAATGGGGGCAAATCTATTGTGGCATATACATCTTCAGCCAGGACTCTTCGGTAGGCCTCAACAAGGGATACTTTTTCCACCTTTTTCAGGATGGGGAGGGTTGAAATGATATCTTCTGCATCTTCAGGGTCTTTTATTTTTAGAAATTCCTGTCCCATTGAATCACCAGTAAATATTAGTTTTGGTAAAAATTTGTTTAATTCATACGTTTTAATTTAAATTATGAAGGATAGTATGGATATTAACACTCTTTTTTATATACATCAAAATACTATATAAATAAAGAGATTATTATCAAATAGATTATCATCCCATATTTTATTTCAACATATTTTTATTTCAAAATATTGTTATACAGTATTGAAATAAGGCAAATCAGTGTTGAAATATTAGTTAAACAGTAAATATTGTAAATTTATAATAATAAGGAGGAGAGTATTTGAGTAGAGGTCGTGGACAGGATGTACAGGAAGTTAGGAGAGTTAGAACTCCTCGTAGAGGGGAAATACCAGGAGTGGTAGAACAGATCATGGGTCATGGTAAGCTTAAAGTCCGATGCGCCGATGGTAAAACAAGGTTAGGTCGTATACCTGGTAAGATGAAAAAGAGGATATGGATCAGGGAAGGCGATGTGGTTTTAGTAAAACCCTGGGACTTCCAGAGTGATGAAAAAGCAGATATCATATGGAGATACACCAGAACAGAATCTAACTGGTTAGAACGCAGAGGATATCTAAAATTATAATATCCTATTTTTATACTCTAATTTTAATGTCTTAAATTATTTCAAAAATTAAATCCTCACTTAAACAATGATTAATTTTTTCTGAGGTTTTAAAAAATGTCGAAAATATCAAAGGCAGATGAAGATCTTAGAAAAATGCTGTCAGAGAAGCGTATAAAAAGCGTTGAAGACAGACGTGTGGGAAGTGAAGTCTTTGATAAACAGACACTAGAAACCCTGTATAAGTTGGCAAACCAGGGATACTTGCAGATTCTTCATGGCGTTATAAGCACAGGTAAAGAAGCTAACGTTTTTAAGGGTGTAGATGATGATGGTAACTATGTTGCAGTTAAAATCTATAGAGTTGCCACCTCTGATTTTAAAAAGATGCAGGATTACATCCAGGGAGACCCACGCTTCAAGGTAAAAACAAGTAACAAACGCCAGGTAATTCATACGTGGGTTAATAAAGAATTCAGGAATCTTAAAAGGGCCTGTGAATTTAAGGTTAGAGTTCCCCAACCCATTATTGCCAAAAATAACATACTAGTCATGGAATTTATAGGTGACAAAGAAGGCAATCCAGCTCCGCTTTTAAAATATGCACATATACATGATCCAGAAAAAATAGCCTATAAATTAATAGAATATGTTAAAATTCTTTATAAGGAAGCCAAATTGGTTCATGGTGATTTATCTAGTTTTAATATTCTAATTAAAGATGATGAACCGGTTATTATCGATGTTTCACAGAGTGTTGTTGTTGATCATCCCTTAGCAAAGGACCTTTTAAAAAGAGATATTGGTAATTTACATAAAGATTTTAAAAAATTAGGTCTGCAAATATCGGAAGATGAGATTACAAGTATAATTATGGACTTTTAACCATTAGAAAAGTATATAATACAGGTTAATGTAATATATTTTTAAGGCCCATTACATCAATATTTTTTTCAACTCAAAGGAGATAATATTTGACAAGTATAGAATATCTTAAAATCCCCCGAGAAAGAGTAGGAGTAGTTATCGGGAAAGGGGGAGCAATTAAAGACAAAGTAGAAGAATTAACCCGGACAGAATTAGAGGTAGATAGCGAATCCGGTAGCGTGGCTATTAAACCCACTGATGATATGGAAGATCCATTATCTGTTTGGAAGGCAAGGTACATGGTTAAAGCCATTGGAAGGGGTTTTAACCCGGAAATAGCTCTTAAGCTCATCAGCGACGATATGATGCTCGATATCATCAACCTGCCTGACTATGTGGGTAAATCTAAGAAGGCCATCTTAAGACAGAAGGGCAGGATCATCGGCAAAGAAGGTCGAACTAGGGACATAATCACCGAGATGACCGGCGTATACCTGTCGGTGTACGGTAAGACTGTGTCCATAATTGGTGATTTTGAACACTTACAAGTTGCCCGAGAAGCCGTGGATATGATTTTAAACGGTGCCAGGCACAAGAGTGTCTACGCTTTCCTGGAGAAAAAAACCAAGGAAATGAAGATAAAAGAATTTAAAGAAATTGCCAAGGATGAACGAACTTTGTAAAAAAAATAAAGAATTTATAAGGATAAACTAAGAATTAATTTTTATAGGAGGCTTAAATTGGTGGAAAGAGAAGCAGCAGAACTTTTTGAAGAGTTTAAAGAACTGACAGCATCAGAATTTTTCAGGAGAAACAAACAGATGCTGGGATTTACTGGAAAAATAAGATCTCTCACCATGGTTTTCCATGAGCTAATTACAAACAGCCTTGATGCATGTGAAGAAGCAGGAATACAGCCAGAATTGACCATAGACCTCAAAAGGTTGGATAAAGATCATTACATATTAAAACACACTGATAATGGGCCTGGAATTCCTGAAGACTACATAGGCAGGGTGTACTGTACCATGTTTGCTGGATCCAAGTTCAGGAACATACAGTCCCGTGGTCAACAGGGACTGGGGTGCAGTGGTTGTGTATTGTTATCCCAGATGACCACTGGAAAACCATCAAAGGTTGTTTCAGGATATTATGATGGTACAAAGCTTAAAGGTGTGGAATTGACCTTTAAAATGGATGTTAAAAAGAACCAGGGACTGATACTAGACCGTAAAGAAGTAGATTTAACCAAGACAGGGGTATCCATAGAACTACACTACAAGGATGTGTCTTACTCACTGAGTGAACAGGGAGCATTTGAGTATATTCGTAGGACCATGATCGCCAACCCCCACGCCAAGATCAAGTTCCGTGACCCCACAGGGCAGATATTCATATTTGATCGGGCAACCGATATCATACCACCTTTACCCAAAGAGGTACTGCCCCACCCAAGAGGTGTTACTGCAGATGACCTGATATTCATGGCCAAACACACTGATAAGAGGAGATTTAGAAGCCTTTTAACCAGTTCACTATCTCGTATGTCCACAAAAAGGGTTAACGAGATAGAAAAGGAAACAGGTATAGATCTAAACAAACGGCCCAAGGACATGACCTGGGAGGAAGCAGAAAGAATAGTGGAACTATTCACCCGTATGGACTTCATGGCACCACCCACATCTGGTTTGATACCAATTGGTAAGGAACAGATTGAAAATGGTATGAGGGAGATACTCAACCCTGAATTTATCAGCACCACCACCAGAAAACCAAAAACTTACCGAGGAGGTGTGGCCTTTGTAATAGAAGCGGGTATTTCCTATGGAGGAGGTTCGGGTAGACTGATTGGTGAACAGAAAAAGTCCGAAATCATGAGGTTCGCTAATCGCGTACCTTTAACCTTTGATCAGGGTAGCTGTGCAATTACCGAAGCTCTTAAGAGCATAGATTGGAAGCGCTATGGTATAAAGGACCTTGAAAACTCACCAATAACCGTGTTTGTTAATATTGTCTCTACACAGGTTCCATATCTTTCCACAGGAAAGCAGAGTATATCACCAGAACCAGAAATACTCCATGAGGTACGGCAGGCCACCATGAAAATTGCAAGGAGCTTGCAAAAATATATAAGAGCTCAAAAAGCAGCTAAAGAAGCAGCCCTGCGTAGTAAGATATTTGAAAGCTTGGTCCCAGTTATTATCCGAGAAGCAGCTGTTCTTGCAGAAACTGATGTTCCTGAATATGATTCTGTTTTAGCAAAGGTCACGCGTAGAGCTAAATTTGAAAATTTAGAACTAGAAAGTGAGGGTGAAGATGAGTAGAGAAAAAACCATTAAAAATAGGAAGGAAATTACCGTTAACAAACTCAAAGGTTTGGGAGAAACTATAATAGATGAAATTAATCAAAATAATGTCCCAGCACTGAAGGTACCCTCCCGTGGAACTTCTAATATAATTTATGATGAAGATAAACGTTACTATGTCCTGGGTGATCGTTATGGTAAGCGTAGCCTTGGTAACGTTAAACAAGTGCCTAAACTTGCACAGATGGTCTACGTTGCCAATTTCTGTAAAGATCTGGTTAAACGTGGGAAAACCGCAACTCTCAGGGAGATGTACTATGTATCTGAGGGTTGGGATGTGGATTTTGGCGACCAACAGGAATCCAACATCGTAGGAGAAGACCTGGAAGTAACACTGGGTACGACACGTGAAGACTTAGGACTTATGCCCGAAGAAGATGGTGCCTCAGTTTATGGCAATCTAATCATGCAGGAAGATGATGTAGAAATTAATGCCCTTAAACTTGGTAAATCCGGTTACACCATCTCACCCACTATCGATGACGTGAAATTTGTAGATCATGGTGTGGAAAGGGTGATTGCCGTGGAAACCATGGGTATGTTCCACCGTCTGGTGCAGGAAAATGCCTACAAAAAATTCAATACACTGATAGTAGGACTAAAAGGACAGGCAGCCCGTGCAACCAGAAGGTTCCTTAAGAGGGTTAATCAGGAACTTAATTTACCAGTATACATCTGTAACGACGGAGATCCCTGGGGATTCCACATTGCCATGGTAATTATCTCCGGGAGTGCCAAGCTAGCCCATGTCAACCATGATCTGGCAACTCCAGATGCAAAATTTTTAGGGGTAACCGCCAGTGACATAATAAACTATGACTTACCAACCGATCCACTCAAGGATATTGATGTGCTACGTTTAAAGGAACTCAGTAAAGACCCCCGTTATCGAGACGAACAGTGGCAGATGGAAATCAAAAAGATGCTTAAGATCGGTAAGAAGGCAGAACAACAGTCTTTCTCAAAGTATGGGTTAGAATATGTGGTAGATACCTACTTGCCTGAGAAACTGAATGCAATGTAAAAAATATTCAATCTAATAAATGTAGGTTGACCTAAAAAGAGGTTGAAAATGTCCTCTTTTTACTATTTCTTTTTATTTTTTTGAAAACTAACATTATTTTATAAATCAAACTTTAAATTATCCATTAAATACCAGAAATCTAATATTTTATCTCCTTTTTTAAAAATGAATTCATAGTTTCCTTAGAATTAAATCATAAAATTTATAATATCCTAAAAAGAAAGATTTTTTATAGTAAATTTATATTTCCAGATGCTTTTTTGGTAAAAATACCGGTTTTTATGGGGAGTATTAGGATAAAAGGCATTCTGAATTGAGGACTCATACCAGGAAAGGAGGGTTAAAATGAAATCAGTTGGAATAAATGGATACGGAACAATAGGTAAAAGGGTGGCAGATGCTGTTGACTGCCAGGATGATATGAAAATTGTGGGGGTGACCAAGCGGACCCCCGATTTTGAAGCAAAAATGGCAGTGTCTAAGGGCTATGATTTATATATCGCCGCACCTGAAAGAGAAAAATTGTTTAATGATGCTGGAATTGAAATATCCGGGACAATTGATGATCTATACGACCAGCTGGACATAATAGTAGATTGTACACCAGGAGGAATTGGCGCTAAAAATATGGATAACATATACCGGGAAAAAGGCCTTAAAGCAATATTTCAGGGGGGCGAAAAACACGATGCCATTGGCAAATCCTTCAACTCATTTACCAACTTCGAGGATGCCCAGGGAGCAGATTACGTCAGGGTTGTTTCCTGTAATACCACCGGACTCTGCAGAACATTAAACCCCATAGATGAGTTGGCAGGTATAAAAAAGGTACGTGCAGTTATGGTACGTCGTGGATCAGACCCAGGACAGATAAAATCCGGCCCAATAAACGCCATAGTACCCAATCCACCAACTGTACCATCCCACCATGGACCTGATGTCCAGACTGTGATGTATGGATTGAATATCATAACTATGGCTCTACTGGTACCTACCACCATCATGCACCAGCATAACCTAATGGTAGAACTAAAGGATAGCGTAGGCGTGGACGACGTCATAGACAAACTGGAAAGCACTTCAAGGGTGCTTCTCTTAGAGACTGAAAAGGGGATTGATTCCACAGCAACAGTCATGGAGTACGCCCGTGATATTGGAAGACCCAGAGGAGATCTTTTCGAAATAGCAGTGTGGAAAGAATCCCTGAACATCGTGGACAATGAACTCTTCTACATGCAGGCCATCCACCAAGAATCCGATGTGGTCCCAGAAAACGTGGACGCTATTAGGGCTATGCTGGAGATGGAATCAGATCCTTCTAAATCCATTGAAAAAACCAATAGGAATATGGGTATCAGTGGTTAAGAGGGATTATCTTATCCCATTTTTTTATTTATTTTAATGTTCAATTTAATTCATTATTAATTTTCAGTATTCAGAGGGCTTATATTGAAATACGACCTTCATGTCCACTCAAAATATTCAATAGACGGTTGTATAGAGCCGGAAACCATTGTCAAAACAGCCCATAAAAGGGGACTTTCTGGTGTAGCAGTAACAGACCATAACACTATCCAGGGAGGATTAGAATCTAAAAAATATGAAACTGATGATTTAAAGGTAATAGTAGGCTCAGAAATTGAAACAAACCGTGGGGAAGTTATTGGTCTATTTTTATGCGATGAAATAAAATCAAACATATTCGCTTATGTGGTTCAGGAGATAAAAGACCAAAACGGTCTGGTTATTATCCCTCACCCCTTTGATAATATCAGAGGTACTGGTATAAAACCAACCAAGGCCGATGCTCCATTAGTTGATTATGTTGAAGTATACAATTCCCGTTGCCTACTGGAAAGATATAACCGCAAAGCCAATGAATTTGCACTTTCAAATAAACTAAAGATAGCAGCTGGTAGTGACGCCCACTTTGCAAGGGAAATTGGCATGGCAGGGATAGTTGTAAATTCAGAAATCACCAATTCAGATGAATTATTAAAGGAAACTCCCCGGGTCTATGGTACAAAATCAGGTATCATTAACATGGGTTTAACCAAGATCCAAAAAACACGGAAAAACCTTATTGAATCAGTTAATATAACAAATAATAAATGAATAAATACATAATTACACCAGTGATAAGATGGAATGTCAAGATTACGGACTCAACAGGAACATTGAAAGGGATAACTTAAACCTCAACCCCCTCCAGAGGGGTGGTGTTCTAACAAAGGAAGCCAGAAAGGCACTTTATGAATTTTCAGATGGATATAGTGTATGTGATTACTGTGCAGGTAGACTGGATGAAATAAGTAGACCTGCCATACATCATTTCCTGGATGACCTTGCAGAATTTATAGGTGCAGATCATGTCCGCACTGTTCATGGGGCAAGGGAAGGTAAATTTGCTGTGATGCATGCTTTATGTAAACCAGGGGATACCATTGTAGTTGATGGTAACGCCCACTACACCACACACCTGGCAGCCGAGCGCAACCAGCTGAACATAGCCGAAGTACCTAGTAATGATTATCCTGAATACCGAATTACACCTGAAAGCTTCAGAGAAGAACTGGAATATCAGGAAGACTATGGCGATGATGTGAGTCTGGCTTTACTTACCCATGTAGATGGTGATTATGGTAACCTCACCGATGCCCAGGCCATAGGGAAGATTGCCCACGATCATGGTGTTCCACTACTTTTAAATTGCGCTTACTCCATGGGGCGTCTACCTGTAGATGCCCAAGCATTTAACGCTGATTTTGTAGTAGGAAGCGGCCATAAAAGTATGGCTGCATCAGGACCCATAGGTGTGATGGGTTTAAAGGATGAATGGGCTGACACTGTTCTTAAATTGTCTAAAAAACATGCAGTTAAGGAGATAGAAATGCTGGGATGTACCAGTCGAGGAGCCCCAGTTGCCACTCTCATGGCTTCTCTACCATATGTAATAGAAAGGGTAAAAAAATGGGAATATGAAGTCAGTAAGACCCGATTATTCGTGGATAAGATGGAGAAAATCGGAGGTATCAAACAAATAGGGGTGAAACCAAAGGAACATGACCTGGTCAGGTTTGAAACTCCAGTATTTGATGATATAGCAGGTAAACATCCCCGCCGTGGTTTCTTTCTCTATGAAGAATTAAAAAAGCGAAAGATTGTAGGAATTAAAAGGGGCCAGACAAAATGGTTCAAATGCAGTTCATATGGATTCACTCAGGAACAGACTGATTACATAGCCAATTCCTTTGCTGAAATTGTGGAAAAATATAAGTAACTAGATTTTAGTACTGTATTAGATTCCTTACCCGCATTAATTCCTTACCTTGTTTGATAATTTTATAGTAATGGAATTATCCAACTTTTATAACCGGTATCCTTACTTCAGTTAACAGATCCTCCTCAGGAGTCTCCATAGGACTATTCAGATAGGCTTCGCTGATGGGTCCAACTATATCGTAACCATTCTCAAGGGCATAATTAATTACAGCGTGAATAACCGGTCCTACTTCGGTATAAGGTCCTTTATGTTGGGCAGCTAATACAGTATGTTCTGGTATTTCTTTAATTCCTATGTCTCCTTCCTGCATGGCAGTTATCTTACCCTCAAATCCAAACCCAATCTCATATTGCAGTTTATCTTCACTTACCTGCTCTGGAGTATTAAAAAATGTTCCATATACCAAACCTGTCATTTTAAACTCTTTATCAGTTATCCATTGTCCAACTTTTGCAATTAGCTCGGGTATTTTAGCGTAACTACCTATATAGGGGATATAAGCAACTCTTTCATCTGCTATTCTTTTTTCGGTAATCTCCATAATAAATACCTCCCTCAATTTTTATGTATAAGGTATCTTCTAAATCAATAGTATTTTATAATGATCTATTAATGAATCGAGGTGAAAAAAATGAAACAATTCTTAATCACTCCCGCTGCAGGGAAAAGGTTAATTGGAAGGGCTTTAGCCTCAAATAAAATTATTAAAGATGCCATTAAAACAAAAACACTTATTATAGTGGCTGGAACTACCAACGGATATGCGGCAGAAGAGATTTTATCATCAATCAATCAAATAGAAGGATTCTCCAGGGAAAGATTTTTTAGGGGAGTTGTGCTCCCTCCAGGACAACATGTAACAGATATGGACGGCTTTCTAATGAAAAACAGTTTTCTGGTGATGTAGTTATCCAGAGGGGTAAATGGAAGAAGGGCCTAACAATTTTTGATGCAGTAAATGATTTGATGGAAGGGGATATTATTTTAAAGGGCGCAAATGTCCTGGATATTTCACGCAGACGTGCTGGGGTTCTAATTGGTGATCCCCATGGAGGTACTATTGGTGCTGCCATGCAGGCAGTGGTAGGTCGGCGGGTTCGGTTAATTCATCCGGTTGGTTTGGAAAAACAGGTGACTGATGATCTAAATGATTTAGCTCAATTACTCAACGCACCAGGTGCTCATGCCCACGGCTTTTTCCCACAACTGGTAAAGTATTTACTGAAATAGATGCAATTTACACCTTAACTGGTGCCAATGCCCAAGTTGTAGCTGGCGGGGGAGTAAATGGGGCGGAAGGTTCACTGTGGCTGGTGATCACTGGTGACGATGAACAAGTTAGAGCCACCAGCACGTTGCTGGATGAAGTTAAACTTGAGCCCCCTTTCCAGCTTTAATTTAATTATTTGACTTCTTACTAGTATTTAATCCATTTAAATATCCCCCAAATCCAATCATGAAGAGTATGATTGGGTAGGCTACCCATCTTTCAACTCCCCCTGATCCCAACAGGGGTTCGAACATGGGATACATTGAAATAAAAAACAGGGAGCAAACACCTAATAAAAGTGTCAGAAATTTAAATGGGGAATCAATCAGCCGGAAAGAATATATAGCAGCTAATCCTCCGCTTATAAATGTTAACATTGCAAAAATAGGGTGATGAGGAGTCACATTTCCCGGGAATAACCCCACACCTAAAGCTCCTAAACCCAATAATCCAAATAATATAGCAGCTAGTTTATCACCTGAAAATCTATATAAAAAATATGTCCCCACCAGTACTAGTATTCCGGTTAATATCATACTCCAATTAAATATGGTTGCAGATGGTTGGGTAATTATACTGTTTGGTGGCATAGTAGACCCTAAATCACTGATCATACTGTTACGGGTGGTATAGACGGGCTGGTCTGGATAGTAGGACTCTGCAGTTATGATTCCCATTAATATTATTGTTCCGGCTAAGAAAAATAAAAATCCAGATATGGTTGCGTATTTGCCCTTCAAAATATTAACCTCCTTTTAAAAAATTTGCTGAATCAATTTAGGCACAACTACTTCTATCTTCGAGGATTGCTGGAAATAATTTATTTAATCACGAATATAAATATAATGTAGAAATGAGGTGAAAATTTGACCAAAGTATTAAAAAGAAAAGGTACTGTGGAGCCCTATAAACCAGATAAAATTAAAGGTTCCCTGCAGAAAGCAGCCATAGATGCTGGTTACAGTGTAGATGAAAAAGAAGATATTATTAAAGCAGTGTTTGATAACATCAATAAAAAGCTGGATAAAGGCGGAGAGATAAAAAGCGATACCATAAGAGCATGTCTTTTAACAGAACTCGATAAATGTGAACCCTACATTGCTAAATCCTGGCGTAATTTTGATAAAAAATACAAATCTCCTTAGAATTTAGAATGAGAATCCTTAAAATTTAATATGTGATCCTTGGAATTTAAAAATTGAGGGATGATCTTCATCTTTTAAATTTCATCCCTAATCATATCCAAATGATCATCGATTACCTAATTTTCACCTTCCTATTGATTGTACTGATTGTGAGTGGCATAGTCACTACCAGATCAATTACAATATTTCTTATATCTTAAACTAGGCCTCTCTTAAACTAGGCCTCATTGCTACAGGTTCGCTGATTACAGGGACTTTGTGATAGTATCTGTATTTACCCTGATAGTTGTATTCATATTCAGCTATCATTTGTTACAATGGCATCTCGCTTTTAAAGCATATTAATTTCGATTTTCGCTGTTTTCATATTTCTAACTGTATTTCATTAAATAATCATCTTTCACTTCTCAATCGGGGTTAAGAAGCTTTATGACCAATGTTGAACTAACTACCTTATTTTCAAGGATATAATTTTCTTCTCTTTGTTTTTCAATATAATTTTCAAATATCTGTTTATTGTGGGGATACTTCCTGATTAACTCTAAACATCTTTTCTCCAAACTGCTGAAAATATGATCGTCAGAGTCCTTGATATCCATCTTATCAAAAATCACCTCATCAACAAGCCGCATACCTGATGCTTCTATTTGTTGATGAATTGTTTCCAGTTTTTGTATTAGAGGATGGACGAATTTACTGTTGTCTTCAATATAGGAATCATCCATGATAATTAATCCATTCTTATTCAGGTGTTTGGAAAGTACTGTAAGGGTGGAGTTATAATCACCGAAAACAGTTCCAATAGCTCCCAAGATAATGATATCATATGCAGGTAGTGTATTTACAGCCTCTCTTATATCAGCAACTTCAAACTTACAGAGATGATTTACTTTATATTCCCTGGCCTTTTTATTAGCCTCATCAATAAACTGAGGCACTGCATCCAATCCATGACACATGCAATTCAATTGTTGCGCTATTTTAATGGACACTGCTCCTTTCCCACATCCTAAATCAAGTACTTTTGGATTAGGGAAATTATCAAGCTCTTTTCTGATAAGGCTTATGATTACATTGGGATCAGCCCCAATTTCCCAAATATCCTGAAATATATAGGGTAAGAAGGGGAATAATTTTTTATCTGTACCATCCATAGCAGTTACAACGCTTTCTTCCAGTGATCTCATACATATCACCTTTTAATTCGGTACCAATAAGTATAAATTAATAGTTGATAAGCTATATAATAAAATGGTGATTATCATGAAAAAAACATTAGAAAATTTAGCAAAAGCTTTTATAGGCGAAAGCCAAGCGCGAAATAGATACACTATCTATTCCAAAACAGCAAAGAAGGAAGGATACGAACAACTTGCTGAAATCTGGCTTAACACTGCAGAAAATGAAAGAGAACATGCTAAATGGTCAATGCGAATGATCAACACTTTAAAAGAAGAAACAGATGAAGATCTAAGTGAGATCATTGTGGAAGCAGATACCCCTACCATTACCAGTGACACAATAGAAAATCTTAAAGCATCAATAAATGGTGAAACCTACGAATATACAGAGATGTATCCTGAATTTGCAGATGTGGCAGAAGAAGAAGGATATAAAGATATCGCAGAGAGATTAAGAGCCATAGGACGTGCGGAAGAACATCACGAAGCAAGATTCACCAGGATTTTGAAAGAAGTGGAAGCAGGTACAGTGTTCAAAAAATCGAGTCCAGTTGAATGGCAATGCAGAAAATGCGGATACATACATGAAGGTGCAGAACCACCTGAAAAATGTCCAGCCTGTGATCACCCCACCAAATATTTCCAAATTCTATGCGAAGAGTTCTAACCAACCATTCAAATATTATTTTTTAAATGTTAATTGTGGGTAATATTATTAAAACCCCACTTTAAAAATCTACAGACAGTATTATAATATAACATACATTATATTTTTCTCGAAAATAACTTAAAATGATGAAACAAAACGTTAGGGGGACTATATATGACCGGATATCATGAACCAGTACAATTACTGAATGAAAAGGATAAAAATATAGTAAGGGCACTCAACAGCTTAAAAGAAGAAATTGAAGCTATTGATTGGTATAATCAAAGGGTAGTTACATCCCAAGATCAGGAATTAAAAGATATAATGGCTCATAATAGGGATGAAGAAATTGAACATGCTTGCATGACAATAGAATGGTTAAGAAGGAATATGCCTGTATGGGATGAAGAGCTTAGGACATATTTGTTTAAGGATGGTTCCATTACTGACTTGGAAGAAAAAGAAAATGATTGATAAGGTTTCAATTTAATATAAAAAATTAGGAGTTTAAGTTTCTCATAATATCATCACTCATTTGAGATTTGAATAGATAGTAAAAATCTAATCACTCCAGAAGAATTAATAAAAACGCCGGGACTGGGATTTGAACCCAGGACGAGCATCGCTCAACAGGATTTCGAATCCTGCGCCTTACCGGACTAGACTATCCCGGCATCTTAATAGATTATCATGCTTTTTATATAAAATATTTGGTATGAACAATAAAAACCCGGTCTGTATCTATGGATCTGTAATCTATGAATATCAGATTATAAAAGTTAATTATGGTATATAAAGGTTGGAATTACCATCAAGTATGAAATTAAAAAAATAATAACACATTAATTAAAAAATAAACAAGTAATCTTGTACATTAGCTGGAGTTATTAAAAATTATAATGCTAGACTAATGTTAAATAAAATAAAAATTTGCAATATAACTGAATATTGCTTTACACTAATTTCTTTTTAACCTTGATTGGTGGCTGTGGATCTGAGCAATACTCAAATATATGACCACAATTAGCGCATTTAAAAAGTCCTACATCTCCTTCAGGTATGAGCGGTATATGAGATGCGCCTTTTTCAGTATTTCTCCTTCTGGAGATTCTTTTATCAGTTGACCCGCATTCGGGACATTTCTGGGACATTTCTTCTGGTTTCATGATCATCACCAAATTGTTAATTTTTAATTAATTATACAAGTATTTTTTTAACTTTCAATGGCGGATTTCGATGGGCGCAGTACTCAAAAATATGACCACACTCTGTACAACGGATGATACCCACATCTCCCTGGGGTATATGGGCTATATAAGCTGCATCAGGATTAATTCTGTGACTACTCTTTCTAGAGATCTTTTTTTCCTTTGACCCGCATGCGGGGCATTTCTGGGACATTTCTTCTGGTTTCATAATATCAACTAGTTCGTCAATATACATACTATTCTTATAAGTTCCATATAAAGTTTTCCACAATCAGAAATTCAGTGTATTAAGAGTTATTATGATGCATAGAGAGCCATATGTTAAGTAATAGATAAATAAACAATCACTATTTAAAATTATTATTGAACTGTCTTACTATCTAACCATTTTCAAAAGTAAACAAAATACTTTTTATTATTAAGTAATTATTTAATTAATATACGAAGTAATAACGAATATAAACCAAATTTTTAGACTTTAAGAATTAATTGACTTATCTCCACTAATATTATTTAATGGAATAATTTTTATAATTTATTTTTATAGTTAATGATTAATTATTTAATTAAAAAATTGTGATATTAAATTTGAAAATCTTATTAGTTTTGATGGTGGAAAATAAAATGAAAAGAGATATAATAAAAATTAACGAAGAAAAATGCTCTGGCTGCGGGGCCTGTATGAT
This sequence comes from Methanobacterium sp. UBA294, assembly GCA_002494495.1. GTDB lineage: Archaea > Methanobacteriota > Methanobacteria > Methanobacteriales > Methanobacteriaceae > Methanobacterium_A. The sequence continues at coordinate 31,737 of DACB01000014.1, read as the reverse complement.
TGGCTGTCCTGAAGGAGCTTTACAAGTAATAGATGGGAAAGCCCGTCTTGTAAGTGATCTTTTCTGTGATGGTCTGGGTGCCTGTATAGGAGATTGTCCTGAAGATGCTATTGAGATAGAAAGTAGAGAAGCCGAACCTTATGATGAGAAAAAAGTCATGGAAAATGTTGTAAAAGGAGGTACTAACGTTATCAAAGCCCATTTAAAACATCTTAAGGAGCACGGACAGACACAATATCTAAATGAAGCAATTGAATTTCTGAAAGATAATGACATTGAAGTTCCTGACTATGAAGAAGAAACACCCCTGGCATGTGGCTGTCCAGGTTCTATGGAACAGAATATTGAACATACAAGGGAAGAAAGTAGAAAAGAAGCACAGATTTACGCGGCTGAACTTAAAAACTGGCCGGTTCAGTTGCAACTTCTAAATCCAGATGCACCCTACTTTAAAAATGCTGACCTTTTAATTGCAGCTGACTGCGCACCCTTTGCCTACGCCAACTTTCACCAGAGATTCCTTAAGAACAAGGTACTGATAATACTCTGTCCTAAATTAGACAAAGTAATAGACCAGTATGTGGATAAGCTGGCGGAGATATTTGAAAAGCAGGATATTAAATCAATATCCATCGTCCATATGGAAGTTCCCTGCTGCTCTGGGATTGAAGTATTAGTCAGAAGAGCTTTAGAAAAGGCTGAAAAAAATATTATGGTTAAAGATTATACCATCTCCATAGGAGGAGAGATAATATAATCTATCTATTTTTAAACGTTTTAGAATCTTGAATCTCCTATAAATATCTTTTCAACCGTTTTAAATACATATTTACCCAAGCATATGCTAATATACAACCTATTGCATTTCCAACCACCAAACCCCACCATACCCCATGAGTTCCAAAGTTAAATATGAATGCAAATAAGTATGCGAAAACCGCAATGAAAGCTAATTCTCTAAGAACAGTTAATACTAGAGAGGTTAGTCCCTTACCCATACCCTGGAAAACAGAACTTGCGGAAATCCCCATTTGAATAGGTATGAAGAACAGAAACATCACCTGTATGAATGCTGCAATTTCAGGTGCCAGATTGGCAGTCTGTGGTGAATAGGTAAATACAGCAGCTATAAATCCAGAGAATATGTATAACAACAGCCCTACAACTATGGATATTGTAAGGCCTAACTTAGTTGAATATGTCAATGCAGTTTTTAGGTTGTCATATTTTCTAGCCCCAAAAGCAGCTCCCGCAACTGTTATGGTAGCAGTTCCAATTCCAATAGGTAGTATCATAACCATCATCACCACCCTCCATCCTGCAGTGTAAACTGCCACTGCTTCTGTCCCCCCGGTAACCACTAATATCAGGTTTAAGAACACTCCTAAAATAGACATTACAAATGATTCTGCACTTGCCGGCAGTCCTACGGTTAAAATATTACCAGTGACATTCCAATCAGCCTTAAAACCTTTGCGTGAGAATTTAACATAGGTGTCTCTCTTTATAATCATCCAGTAGATCATTATTGCACAGGAGATGCTTGAGGATAGTATTGTTGCCCATGCAGCTCCGGCTATACCCCATCCAAAGTAGTAGATGAATATGGGATCCAGTATTACGTTAAGGATTGTGGTAACAGCTACGGCATACATGGGCCTGTTTACATCCCCTTCAGCCCTTAAAATACCCGAGGCAACACTGGAAAATATCAGGAAGATCAGACCACCAAATACAACCTCACCATACTCCAAAGCTAAACCAATTGTACTACCCGCCCCCACAGCCTGGAGAATAAAAGGAAGGGATATCCAAAGCACTATGGTTAAAATAACTGATACCACTATTGCGAGTATTATTGCATGCATCGCAGCATTATCTGCTTTTTGTTTATTCACTGCTCCTATACAACGTGCTATAAGTGAAGTTGCACCGGCACCCAGCCCATTGCCTAACCCTGTAACTAGCATAAAAATAGGGGCAGTAAAACCTAAGGCTGCTATGGCGTTCGGACCCAGACCAGCGACCCATATACTATCTGCAAGGTTATAAGACATTATGAGTAGCATGGAAATTATCATGGGTACCGATAACACGCGTATTGCGCGTTTTGGGTCTCCAGTTACCATGGCAATTCGCTGGTCAATGTCTGAGGATTGTTTGTTGCTGGAATTCATAATAATCAGGCGTAAATTATTTAAAAATCAATTATTCGATATAAAATCGATAGTATTAGTTATAAACTGATTCAAATAGTTAAAAAGGTATTTATAAACCATTATTTTAGAAATTAAAAGAAAAATTCAACTTCTATGATAGATTATTGGGTTGATGATATAAATAATTTGTGAAACATTAACTAAATTGTAGATACTAATTAATCAGCTTTGGAATCACCTTGGGTACATCCTCTTTGTATTTAATATATTCAGAGCCGAATTTATGTATTAATTCTTTTTCCTCCTTTTTAATCCTGAAATGAATGGAAATAATGAATAAAAAATAAAATACCGTGCTGAAAATATTCAATGTCATAAGGGCAACTCCAAGAAAGAGAATTAAAATAGAAGTGTAAAAAGGATGGCGAATTCTGGAATAAATACCAGAAGTTACAAGCTCCTGACCTTCAGTAGTTTTAGCCAGAGGAACCCAATTTTTACCCAATTCTCTTCTAACCTGCAAATTAAAACCCATACCCATTAAAATAAAAATAAAGCCACCAAAAACAAGGACTGGTAAATAGATCTCATAGTAAAAAACAATTACAGCATTAAACAAAACCCCTAGCTGAGTAAAATAAATGAAAAGAGAAGTATAGTCCCGATATTTAAATATAGAGGCCCAACCTAATATTTTCGCACCGTATCTGCCTGAAATTAATAAAGAAAGGAAGCTAAAGCTGAAAAAGACAATTAAAAATATATACAGATATAGATGCTTCTGTTCCATATAAAAGTAGTTCAATATTAATAGAATTATTAAAAGCAAAAATAAGATTAAATCTTTTATTTTAGCCATAAAAATAACTCTTTAATTTAATCCAAATTTTAATAGCCGAAACAAGGGCTCGTGTTACTCTGGTGAAAGTCCCAGGTTCTGTATGACTGTTCTAACTGTGAAGTGTTAAATGATCCAGCAAATTCACCTCAAACTTTAAAATATTATGTTTGATAGCTTAATAAGATTATGTAAAAATTAAAAAAAATTAAATACAGATATTAAGAATTTTATTGAGTACGATTAAATGTACCTGTTACATTTTTTGGTATAACCGTATAATCCGGTGCCATATATGTTATTAATTGTTGATATTTGCCAGATGTAAGATTTTTAAAAGTAATTACATCGCCTGTGCTTCTTATGGTGAAAATTGTATTATTCCAATGATTTAAACTATATGGAAGTGTGTTATTACCATAATAACAAATTAAATTGCTTTTTTCAAGTTTAATGGTGATATTCCCATAAAAATTATTTAAATAGACACCATCATAATTAGTAAGGTCTCCTGGTTCGGTTGGGTTATCAGGCGGTGGTGTGTATACGGGTTTATAAGTAACATAATATATTGGCCAGGGATCAGTATTTTGGTCGCCTTTAAGTAAATCAATGAACTTTTTATATACACTGTATCTAAAGGCCTCCCCCCAGCAATCCTGATTTGTTAAAATTGCCAGACCAATTCCGGTAGATGGATAGAAATTTACGAATGTTTTTGATGATGGCATTGTACCTGCATGAGAAATATGGGTTTTATCAACATACCATCCATATCCATACATGGTATCATTATTATCATCCATATAAACATATCCAGTTTTTGTTGTATCTAAAACATTTTTAGAAATTATTTTAATTCCATTAAACATTCCATTATCATCTATTTGGAATTTGAGCCAATTAACTAGCTGATTAATTGAAGCACCCATACTGCCTGCAGGTCCAATCTCATCTAAAGCAGGAGGATATGAAGGCACTGTAATGAGAGATCCAATATCATTATAATAGGTAAAATAATGAGTTGCATGGTTGGGTGAGTTTAAGAAATCATAGACATTGGTAGTTGCTGTATTCATTCCCAGGGGGTTTAAAAGTTCAGTTTTAATTAGTTGGTCCCAAGACTTGTTGTTTGCAAGGGCAGCACAATATCCGCCCAATGCATACATTACATTATTATATTGATGAGTAGTACCTAATGTACTGGTATTTTGTACAAAACGCAGATTATGAAGCATGTGTGAATAACTGTTGTTAAACCAAAAAGCTTCCATATCCCCTTCTGCAGCAGGTATCCCACTTGTATGTTTAAGACAATCTGCTATAGTTAAATTATCATAGGCAACTGGATCATATAAATAAAATTCATCTGGATCATTAAAATATGATTTTACCGTATCATTCCAACGCATTAAACCTTTATCGACTTGTTGAGCGACATTTGTAGCAGTGAAAGTCTTTGTTACCGATGCCAGTAAAAATAAAGTATCAGGAGTAACAGGAAGTTTAGATTCGAGATCCCTTACTCCAAGAGTATTAATGGAAACTATTTTACCTTTATAAATTAGAACCACGGCCGCTCCAGGTAAACCTGCATTTGAAGCTTTTGAAAAAGTGGATTTCACATACTGATCAAAAAGACTGATTGTATGATCCATAGGATCAGGAGTAGGGCCTGGGGGAGTAGGGCCTGGGGACGGACCGGGACCGGGTGATGGACTAGGGCTCGACTGATTATTTACAGACATAGATAAAGGCAACTGATTGGTAGATGTATTGGTGGTATTATTATTCGAGGTGTTTAAAATGTTGTTATTACTCTCTCCTGACGTATTAAAATTATTACTATAATAAAAAACACCTGCGGCTACAACAATAGCACAAATTATTATTATTCCACCCATTAATCTAGCATCCAACCCATCATTCCCCTATTTTAAAAGAATTATTACTAATTTTTAGTTTTTTTAATATTATTAATAACTTTTTCCATTTTATCCTTAAAGATAACAGGAATAGATATTATGTTAAAACATCGTTTTATGAGTTAATTCCTTTACTTAGATTATTTATATTATAAGAATAAATTCAAAGTAGGGGATGTTAATGGGTTACTTAAAATGCAAATCATGCGGGGGCCGTTATGATCTACAGCCCGGGGAACTGCCTGGTGATTTTGAAAGCTACCATTGCGCTGGAGAACTACAATTTTACGACGATAGTGGGCATAAAAGATTGTACAAACCAATGAATCAACACAAATCTAAAGGAATGAGCCCTTTATTGAAATTTTTAATTATAGAAAAGACCGCCTTAATTCGGTTTTAGCTTTGAGGGAATATGAGTTATTAGAGAATGGGAAAATAAAAAAAGTTTCAAAAATTGAAACAATTAATGAAGCACCAATGAGAGCCAATAAATTAAATAAAAAGTTAATTGATAGAAATGTTCATCAAGATGTGTTAAATTTTTGTAAATCTGAGTTAATGGTCGATAATTATTTTCATGCTGTTTTTGAAGCCACCAAAAGTGTTGCAGATAAGATTAGAGATAAAACAGGTCTCAATACAGATGGTGCTGAATTAATTGACACCACCTTTAGAGTGTTAAAAAACCATATTAATAATAAATAATTTACTGACCGATACTGAAAAATCTGAACAAAAAGGATTTTCAAATCTTCTTAAAGGACTTTTGGAATATTTCGAAATACCACAGCTCATGAACCTAAAATTAAATGGAAAATAAATGAACAAGATGCTTTAGATTTATTAACTTTAGTTTCATATATCCATAGAAAATTAGATAATGCTCAAATTACTTGTTTTAAAAAATAATTTGTTAAAGAAATTACATGAAAAATTAAAATTTAAAATTAACGCCGGGACAGGGATTTGAACCCTGGAGGAGCAAAGCTCCACGGGCTCTCAAGGCCCGCGCCTTACCTGGCTAGGCTATCCCGGCAATCATATGAGAACTTTTTTCAACTACTTTCTAAAAAGTTATGGCATATGAATTTTTTCAACCTTATATAAAGGTTGAAAGGTCACATTCCCCAATAAAAACAGTCTATTTTAAAAAATATTAATTAGCTTTTAAGCTCAATTTCAATGCTCACGTTGTCAGGTACATTAACTTTCATGACCTGACGCATGGCCCTTTCATCGGCCTCTATGCCCACCAGTCTTTTGTGGATTCGCAGTTCCCATTTTTCCCAGGTTGCATTTCCCTCTCCATCAGGGGATTTACGGGTGGGTACTACCAGTTTCTTGGTTGGTAGTGGTATGGGTCCGGATAGGTCCACGCCAGTTCTCTCGGCTATTCTTTTTAGCTGGTCGCATACATAGGCAAGTTTCTCTGGGTCGGTGCCTGTTAATTTTATTCTGGCTTTATGCATTTAGATCCTCCATAAAAAAATAAAAGGAAGCAGGTAGAATTTGAACCGTTCCACCCTTACCTCCCGGTAATATCTACCATAAGTTTACTTTGCTGGTACTAGATCGATACACATTCCAGCTGCTACGGTCTGACCCATATCACGGATAGCGAATCTTCCCATGTGTGGAATTTCTTTGATCTTTTCTATGACCATTGGTTTGGTTGGTTTAACTTTAACGATAGCTGCGTTACCAGTCTTGAGGAAGTCAGGATTTTCCTCTTCAACTGCACCTGTAGCTGGATTCATCTTCTTCTGGAGTTCCAGGAAGGTACATGCTACCTGAGCAGTGTGACAGTGGAATACTGGTGTGTAACCCACGGTGATAACTCCCGGGTGCTGCAGTACCACGATCTGGGCTGTAAATTCCTTTGCCACAGATGGCGGGTTATTAGTGTGTCCTGCAACGTCTCCTCTTCTAATATCGTTTTTACCTACACCACGTACGTTAAATCCTACGTTATCACCAGGTTCCGCCATATCTAGCATTTCATGGTGCATCTCGATGGATTTTACTTCTCCGCTGGCGCCTGGTGGTTCAAATATGATGTTTTCACCTTTCTTCATTATACCTGTTTCAACTCTTCCAACTGGTACGGTTCCCACTCCAGTAATGGAGTAGACATCCTGTACAGGTACACGTAATGGTAAGTTGGTTGGTTTTTCTGGAGCAGAAAAGGCGTTTAATGCTTCTACCAGGTCTGGTCCTTTGTACCATGGGGTGTTTTCGGAAGATTTGGTGATGTTATCTCCTTCAAATGCAGATATAGGTATGAAGTTGATTTCATCTGGCTTGTAAGCCACGGTCTTTATCAGGTTTCCTACGTCTTCCTTGAGGGCATTGAATTTTTCTTCACTGTAGTTAACCAGGTCCATCTTGTTGATGGCTACAATTAACTGGTTGATTCCTAATGTCCTTGCCAGGAAAGCGTGTTCTTTTGTTTGAGGCATTACACCGTCATCTATAGCTACCACTAATACTGCGGCGTCTGCCTGGGATGCTCCGGTGATCATGTTTTTAACGAAGTCACGGTGTCCTGGGCAGTCCACGATAGTGAACTCATATTTGGGTGTGTCGAATTTTGCATGTGCAAGGTCGATGGTAACCCCTCTTTCTCTTTCTTCACTCAGCTTGTCCATAACAAATCTAAACTTGTCTTCTCCAGCGGACAGCTGTTGTTCAGCTATAGCTCCAGATTGTAGGAGCAGGTGTCCGACAAGTGTGGATTTACCATGGTCTACGTGTCCAATAAACGCTAAGTTCATATGTTCTTTTTTTTTGGCCATAAAATATACCTCCATCTATTTACATTATTTTAGTTAGGATGAATTCATAGTTGGTCTACTCATTAATCTATATAATTTTTCCTTTTTAACCTAATCGATTATTCTATATAATTTCTACTTCTACCTATTTAAAGGATAATCTTTTTAAAGATTTAAATTCCTATCCCAGATAATGATCCGGACCATATGGTTCGGGACTTAAACCTTTTCTCTGTCTTATCTCAGTTATGATGGTCTTTTGAAGTTCTCGCGGCAGCCTTTCAAATCCTGCACTTTCTGTGGACCATAAACATCGTCCTTCAGTAGCAGATCTGATGTCTCCTGCAAATCCGAACATCTCAGCAACTGGTACTTTACTTTGAAGCGTCGTCATGTCCCCTTCTTGAGACATATCTTCAATTTGACCTCTTCTGTTCTGTATCTCCCTAGTTGCTGCACCCATATAATCTTGTGGTGTGTTGATATATACTTTTTGCATTGGTTCCAGCAGGTTTGGCTGGGCCATCATAATTGCACCGTAAACTGCCTTCCTTATAGCAGGTAATACCTGTGCCGGTCCACGGTGAACTGCATCCTCGTGAATTTTAGCATCCTTAAGGAGCACCTTTATTCCCATGACCTTTTCTCTAGCTATAGGCCCATCGTCCAATGTGCTTTCAAATCCATCCATTAAGAGTTCTTTTATCTCGTCCAGATACTGGATACCACGGGTCATGTTGATAAACAGGGATCTTTTGTTGACGTCCCATACTTTTCGGGCTTCATCTTTTTTAAGGCCATATTCCTGGAATTTAGCTGCCAGTTCTTTACCTTTAACCCGTCCCTCTTTTATATCTCCTTCCTGTATTGCCTTAAATACGGATTCTTCCAATGGTTCAATGTCTAAATAAAATCTATTGTGTTTGTTTGGTGATTTTCCTTCCACTGGACCAGCGGTACCAGCTATGGTTTCCCTGTATACCACAATAGGCTCGGATGTTTCAATTTCAACACCTTTATCTTTTATACGGTAGGCTATGATCTCCAGATGGAGTTCTCCCATACCAGATATCAGGTGTTCACCAGTCTCTTCATTGATCTCCACTCTGACTGTGGGGTCTTCTTTACCAATCTGTCTTAACACTTCTATGAGTTTAGGAAGGTCTTTAGTATTTTTAGCTTCTACAGCAACAGTTACCACTGGTTCTGATATGTGTTCTATACTTTCGAAGGGACTGATCTTGTTTCCGTAGCTGGTTATAGTTTCTCCGGCTACTGCGTTTCTTGCACCGGTTATGGCCACAATGTTTCCTGCTGGTACTTTATCGGTGTTCACTCTTTCTGGTCCGAAGTATACTCCTACTTGCTGAGTTCTAGCCTTGCCCATGGACCCTACGAAATAGATTTCACTACCCTTTTCGATTGTTCCACCATAAACTCTTCCAGTTGCTATCTCACCGGCGTGCTTGTCAATACTTACGTTGGTAACCATGACTGCCAGAGGCGAGTCTGGATTAGTATTTATCATTCCCTGTCCTTCTTCGGATTCCATGTCTCCAGACCAGATGTTTGGTACCCTGTATCTCTGAGCTATGTCGGGGCTAGGCAGGTGTTCCACAACCATACCCAGAAGAACCTCATGTATTGGTACTTTTTCGGCTAATTCCTTCTGATTGTCAGATTTACAGTATTCATAGATGTCATTGAAGGTTATTCCTGTTTTCTGCATGATTGGTATATTTATTGCCCAGTTGTGATATGCAGATCCAAAGGCCACACTTCCATCTTCTACTCTAGCCAGCCATTTATCTTTAAATTCTTTTGGAGCCATATTTTTGATTAATTTATTGGCATTAGCTATAATCTTAATAAATCTCTGTTGTAATTCATCAGAATCAAGTTTAAGTTCGTTAAGAAGCCTATCCACTTTATTTATAAACAATACAGGTCGCACATTTTCTTTGAGCGATTGTCTTAGTACTGTTTCTGTTTGTGGCATGATTCCTTCTACTGCACAAACGACCACCACTGATCCGTCAACCGCTCTCATGGCACGGGTTACATCTCCACCGAAGTCCACGTGTCCCGGTGTATCAATGAGATTTATAAGGTATTGGGCTTCTTTATACTTGTGGACCATGGATACATTTGCTGCATCGATGGTTATACCTCTATCCTGTTCCTGTTCATCAAAATCTAGGAAACGCTGATCTCCTGCTAGTTCAGATGAAATCATCCCTGCACCAGCTAACAAGTTATCAGATAATGTGGTTTTTCCATGGTCGATGTGGGCCACGATACCGATGTTTCTGATGTGTTTTGGGTCGTACATCAGCTCCTTAATATTGTTAATCATTTTAGTTCGTCTACTCACTAAAACCACCCTGTAAAAATTTGATTCTTGCCCTGGGTCTTGTATCAATCATAGCGTAATTAATGCGCGGACCGGGCAACTCTCTCTCTTTCTTCTTTTTTCTGTATGGCAAAACTTCTTGTATCGCGTTCTGCTGCAAGAAGCAATTCATCAGCCAGACATTCTTCTACTGTTCGTTTTCTTTTAAATGATGATTGAAGAGCTCCTTTGGTTAAAAATCCAAGGGATAAATCTACTCTTCTCTGTGGTGCAATGTCCACTGCTACCTGGTATCCAATTCCACCGTATTTTATCCTGGTAGTTTCTTCTCTGGGTGCGGTGTGTTCTACTGCTTTTACTAGGACCTGTAAGGGGTTTTCTTTAGATCTTTTATTTATGATCCCCATGGAGTCTTTGACTATGTTGTAGGCCTTGTTTTTCTTTCCAGAGTTTCTTTCAGTTCTCATGATTTTATTCATGAGCCTTTCCACTATGGAAACCCTTGATTTGGCGAACTGCCTTTTAACATGTCTCCCCATGGTATGTGGGACCAGTACTTCGTCCAGGCATATGTAGTTTACCAGACCCTGGTCTTCTACCTTCACCTCATCTAAATCCCATTTATCGAAGACTTTAAAACTCATTAAAATTACCTCTGATTATCTTACTGGTTTTTCAATTTTACCTTTAACCATTTCTTCTAAGGCGACGTTATTGACCTTGGTTACTCTCCATCTTACCCCTGGAATGTCTCCCATAGATCTTCCGGCTGTTCCGCCTATTCCCTCGATCATCACTTCATCGTGTTCATCAATGAAGCCTATTGCACCTTCTCCTGGTGCGAATGCAGTGACCTGTTTACCGTTTTTTATTAACTGCACTCTTACACATTTACGGATGGCTGAGTTGGGCTGTTTTGCCTCTATACCCACCTTTTCAATTACTATGCCCCTGGCCTGCGGTGCGCCTACCAAAGGATCAGCTTTAACGTCTAAGCGTAGTTGTTTTCTTTTATATTCGGTGTCTTTCCACCTGAAATTTTTTCTATTCTTTTTAAGCTTTTTAGCTGCGAATAATCCTGGCAAGTGTGATTCCTCCTCCAATCTTATTTGATGAATTTTTTTATCATAACATCCAGTAATCTAAATAGTATCTTTTAGTATATAATGATTGAAATTCAATTATTTTATAACGATGTTATTTATGTTATGCTGCCTTTTGGCAAGTACCCGTGCTCTTTCAATATTCTGACCGCCTTTTCCAATGGCAGTCCTTTTATTACGAGCATCTGTTTCAAGTGTAGCTATTTTTTCTCCGTTTTCCTTTTGAAGGATTCTTATACTCCTGATTTTTGCAGGTGCCATGATGTTGGATATGAATTCCACTTGATCATCGGAGTGTTCAATTACCTCTACACCTTTATCCACTGTTTTCTGGACTTTGGCAACTGTACTTCCTCTTTTTCCAATAGCCAATCCCATATCGCCCTTTTTAACCATGAAGGTTATTTTTCCGTTTTCATCATCCACCAAGCAATCTTTTACAGTTGCTCCGGTCATGCTCTCAAAAAGGGCTATATACCTTATCTCGTGGGTTGTAAATTTTATAGTCACAAAAATTACCCCATTACTTCTAATATACTGGAGTCACCTGGATCCTTGATGGTAAGGGTGGCCACGGTGAATGGTTTTCCACATACAGATCCAAGATCTACACTGGTACCCTCATAATTGTAAACCGGGATATCTGATAATTTAGAATAGTGTAAAACATCTTCCTTAATGTCACGGGGACAGTTCTGGGCAATTATAATAAGTTTACCTTTACCATGTTTAAGTCCCTGTATTGATTTTTCAGATCCCAATGTAACGCTTCCTGTGTCCACTGCGACTCTAATTCCTCTATCTACGTCCAATCTACTTCCTCCTTAATCTCTAGCTTTCATAATAACGCCAACCGATCCTGTTCCCAGTGGTATTGGTTGTCCTATTATAATATTTTCTATTATACCAGTTAAATAATCAATTTCGCCTCTGATTGAAGCCCTTAAAAGGTGTTTACCTGTCTCTTCAAATGATGCACGTGCCAGTACACTGGCTTTCTCACCGCTTATACCATGTCTTCCTATGGATTTGACTGTCCCATCAGAAGTCATCATATCTGCCACCAGCATGATGTGCCTTACATCAACGGTTAATCCCTGTTCTTCCATGGTACTCTGTGCTTCATGGATGATGGAATTTCTAGCGGCTTCAATTCCAAGAATCTTTTCTATTTCATGAATATCATTGGTGGTGGTTCTGGTTTTATCTACGCCTTCCATCTTGAGTACAGCCCCAAGGTTAGAACCTTCAGTATGGATAACCCATTCCACATCTTCTTTGCTTATAACCACTTTTCCGATATTTTTAACTCCGCTTATCTGTAGATCATGGACCTTATCGGCTAAAAGTCTAAGTTCTCTTATGGCATGTTTTGATTCTGAAATTGTAGGTTCAAAACTCAGTAGGTTTTTATTTATAACTACCTTTTTAAAAGCTTTTTCTATCTTAGCTATAATTGAATCGTATTCAAGTCTCTTTTCTTTAACCTTTTCTTCATCTATTTCTACGGTCATACTCATGTCAGCATAGTTAACGTTAAAATCCTTGAGTACATCGTTGAAGACTATCTTACCTATCTGGTTTGCTATTTTTCTAACGAATTCTTCATCAGTACCATAGTTTTCTTCGAAATATATGGTCATTGTGGGTGTTGATATTTTTTTACGGGCGTCCACAATCTCAATAAGTCTTGGTAATCCTAAAGTAACGTTTAATTCTGCCACTCCGGCGTAGTGGAAAGTACGCATGGTCATCTGAGTACCTGGCTCCCCCACGGATTGAGCAGCTACTGTGCCTACAGCTTCACCGTTTTCTACTCCGGCACGTTCATATTCCTTTTTAATTTCATCAACCAGTAATTCCAGTTCTTTAGCCTTTAGCTCATGCCTTTCCGACGCATCTGTTATCTCATGTATAAGACTTTCAGGGAAGTCGGCTTTTTTCTTTTTTACAACACTTGTTACCTTTTTAATATCCACAAAACCACCCGAATCATTAAATGATAAATTATAAATTTTTATTTTATTTTGCCTTGGATTTTATCCTCATCTCTTCTATCATACGGTCTATATCTGCTACTTTTCCGTAGTCACTCTTAGCAGGGTCTACTCCGTCTTCACCATATTTGCTCTGGATTATGATTCCACGGTTGTCACGGACTGTTCCGTCAGTCTGTACGCTAAGGTCCTGCAAGGCATTTACCAATCTTCTCTGCATGTAACCACTTTGGGCTGTTCGTATTGCAGTATCCACCAGTCCTTCACGTCCACCCATAGCATGGAAGAAGAATTCCAATGGGTCCAGACCTTCCTTGTAACTGGAGTGTACGAATCCACTGGCCTTTGCACCCAGTTCACCTTCTTTGAAGTGGGGTAGGGTTCTTTTACTATAACCCCTTTCAATTCTACCACCACGAACTGACTGTTGACCAACACATGCGGCGATCTGCGTGAGATTTAACATTGACCCTCTTGCACCAGTTAATGCCATTATAACTGCATGATTATCCATTCCAAAGTAGCTTTCTGCTATTTCTCCGGATTTGTCCCTGGATTCTCCCAGGACTTGCATGATCTTCATCTCCAGGGTTTCCCTGAGGCTTCGACCCGGCAGGGCTTCTAGTTCATCATTGTGATAAGCCTCAATGAGCTGTTCAACTCTCTTCTCTGCCATGTTTAAAAGTTCTTCTATACGTTCTTTGGCTTCCTGAGGTATTTCTTCATCAGCTGTACTGGTGGTAAATCCTCTCTTCATTATACCAGATATGGCCAGTTTTGTGGCAGAGTCCAGGAATTCTCGTGCTTTGTCTGTACCGTAGTCCTTGACAATTGAATCTAAAATCTTACCAGAAAATGCACCGAAGGCTTTTTCATCGATTGCACCAGATATAAGTTGTCCATCTTCAATAACTACGTAAGCGTCATTTTTACATTCCTGCCTCAGACATTCGTCACATTTTCGGCAGATCTCCGCTCGATAAACCATGTTAAGATCATCAGGTAACAGAAGACTGAAAACTTCTTTACCAGTCCATGGCTTATTTTTTGGCTCTGGAAATGGTAAATTTGATTTTTTAATCATTTGGTAAACGTAATCTTCTTCAAATTCCGATCCTTCCCTGGTCAAAAGATAAGCACCAGATATATGATCATGTATTCCACCAATGATAGGACCACCAAATCTGGGGGATAAAATATGTTCTTGAACCCTCATGAGTGATTTAGCTTCTGCACGGGATTCTTCAGTCTGGAAGACGTGCATGTTCATCTCGTCACCGTCGAAGTCAGCGTTGTATGGCGGACATACACATAGGTTCAAACGGAATGTCTTGTAAGGCAAAACCTTTACTTCATGGGCCATCATGGACATTCTATGTAAAGATGGTTGTCTGTTAAAGAGTACGATATCTCCATCCATCAGATGTCTTTCTACTACGTATCCTGGCTCTAATTTTTCCAGTATGGATTCTTTTGTTTCATCATAGACTCTTATTTTCCGTTCATCAGGTCTTATGACATAGTTTGCTCCGGGATGTATTTCCGGTCCGTTTTCTATGTGTTCCTTCATGTCTTCCATGTTCCAATCAGTCACATACACAGGTACTGTAACTTCCTTGGCTATCATCTCTGGAACGCCCACTTCATTGATACTAATGTTGGGATCTGGAGATATAACGGTTCTGGCAGAGAAGTTAACCCTTTTACCTGATAAGTTACTTCTGAATCTTCCTTCTTTACCTTTGAGTCTCTGAGCCAAGGTTTTAAGAGGTCTTCCTGATCTGTGTCTGGCTGGTGGTACCCCTGATGCCTCATTATCAAAGTAAGTAGTAACGTGGTACTGCAAGAGTTCCCATAAATCTTCTACAATTAATTGTGGAGCTCCAGCTTCCATATTCTCTTTTAATCTTTGGTTAATACGTAATATATCCACCAGTTTGTGTGTTAGGTCGTCTTCTGAACGTTCCCCTGTCTCAAGGGTTATTGATGGTCTTACAGTAACTGGTGGGACTGGTAATACAGTTAATACCATCCATTCGGGTTTGGCTACATCGGGGTTTATTCCCATTAGTATGTAATCATCTTCATTGACTTTCTCCAATCTCTCCCTTACTTCAGAAGAGGTGAGCTTGTAGTTGCCTTCCACAATTGATACTGGTTTATCTATCTTGATTTCTTCCTTATCTTCATCACAGTGGGGGCATTTATCCCTACGTGCAACTGTGTAAATTTCCTTTACGATGTCGTTTATACTTTCCTCATTTTGATGTTTAGTTCCTATCTTTTCCTTGTATTCGGCTATTTCACTTTCAGTGAGGAGCACTCTTCCACAATTACTGCAGGTTGACCTGAGTATTTTATGAATGGTGTCGGCAAATCCCACATGGATAACAGGTCTGGCCAGGTTAATATGCCCAAAATGGCCCTGACAGTCTCCTCCTTTGGATCCACATGATCTGCATCTGAGTCCAGGGTCTATAACACCCAATCTGGGGTCCATAAGTCCAGCTTCTATGGGGTAGCCATCTTCATCATAGGTATCTGGAGTTACGATCTTGGTGACTGACATCTTTCTGATGTTTTCAGGGGATAAAAGACCGAAATTTATCTGGGAAATTTTCTTTAAAATTCCTTGCAAGCTATTCTCTCCTAAATTTTGGTAATTTATATATATCCATTATTCTGATTTTATTATGGTTTGAATTGATTTTCTAGGCCTTATCTTCCAGTACAAGTTTGGGGAATATACAAAGGCTTTTGAGTTCGTCTAAGAGTAATTTGAAGGCGTATGATATTTCCACTGGGAATGTTTCAACATCTCCACATATTGGACAGTATTTTTTGTCCCTTATACGGTCATAGATTGCTACCATACCACATTCACATACTATAGCTTCATATTTATCAGATTCATCAAGCAGTCTCTCTTTGAGCGCAAGTGCGGCTCCATGGGCAATCAGACAGTCTCTTTCCATTTCTCCGAATCTGAGTCCTCCTTCACGGGCCCTTCCTTCTGTTGGTTGTCGGGTGAGTACCTGTACTGGTCCTCTTGATCTGGCGTAAACTTTGTCTGAGGTCATGTGGTGTAATTTCTGGTAGTATGCCACTCCCACGAATATTTCTGCTTCTATTCGTTCCCCAGTTATTCCATTGCAGAGTGACTCTCTTCCGGCTGTTTCATATCCGTTGGCCTTTAATAAATCCATTATTTCCAGTTCATGATTACCGCTGAATGGCGTTCCATCCATACGGTTTACTTCTAGTGCTCCTGCTTTACCTGCCAGCATCTCCAGAACCTGTCCCACGGACATCCTGGATGGTATTGCGTGAGGGTTAATTATCAAATCAGGCGTGACTCCATTTTCTGTGAATGGCATGTCTTCCTGGCTTACGATAAGTCCTATGACCCCTTTCTGTCCGTGTCTTGATGCGAACTTATCACCGAATTCCGGTTGCCTCTGATCTCTGACCCTTATCTTTGCTAGTTTACTTCCTTCCACAGTTTCAGTTAGAAATACCGCATCTACTGTGCCGTGTTCACCATGTCTAACTGTTACTGAGGTTTCCCTTCTCCTCTCGGCAACTGTCCCGAATTCATCGATTTCTTCTAAGAACCTTGGAGGTGATGTTTTTCCTATTAAAACATCCCCTGATTTGACAGTTACTTCTGGGTTTACTATGCCGTCTTCATCTAAGTGTCTGTAAACTTCCTCTGAACGGTATCCACGCACAATATTTTCTGGTACTTCGAATTTATCTTCCTGTCCTCCAGGATATCTTCTTTCTGAAGCTTCGTATGAACGGAAAAACGATGATCTTGCCAGTCCTCTTTCGATTGAGGCTTTATTCAGTATGAGTGCGTCTTCCATGTTGTATCCTTCATAGGACATAACTGCTACAACGAAATTCTGTCCGGAAGGCCTTTTATCATACTGTGTGGCATCTATACTTTTGGTTTTAACTATTGGCACTTGTGGATGGTGTAATAGGTGCGCCCTGGTGTCTGTTCTGAGATTATAGTTGGATACGTATAATCCCAGTGCCTGTTTGGTCATACCCGCTTCCATGGTGTTTCTGGGTGATGAGTTGTGGTTGGCGTAGGGTATGATTCCTGCACAGATACCTAACATAGTAGATGGGTCTATCTCCAGATGGGTGTGTTCGGGAGTTAAATCCTCTTTAAACATAGCGATGTAGGTATTTTCCTCTTCTTCTGCGTCCAAATATTCTATTACACCTAATGATATTAGGTCTGGCCAGGTGAGTTCTCCATCGGTTAATTTTTCAATATGTTCCTCTTTTAAGGTTGGCTCACCTTCATTAACCACAATCACCGGTCTTCTGGTTCTTCCAGGGTCATTGAATATGTAGATTTCATCGGTGTCTTCGTAGTAGGTGATGTTCATCTCGTGGGAGACATCACCAGATCTCCTCTTCTTCCGCATGGTTTCTACAAACTCATACGGGTCTTCGCAGGTTCCAATTAGTTTACCGTTGATGTAAATTTTAGATTTTTTCAAGTATTTTCCCCCAATTTGTCTGCATGATTTCCTATTATCGTTAATTGGATTTTTTTCTAAATTGGATTTTCTAAATTGGATTTTCTAAATTGATTTTTCTAAATTGGATTCACAATCTTCATTTTCTTAATGACATCTTCCAGTTCCTTTGAGTCTGAGCCTTCAGATATCTTGGCCAGAATGGCCAGGTTCTTCACCAGCCCACAGTTCGGTCCCTCTGGAGTTTCGTTGGGACAAATCTTACCAAACTGTGTTGGGTGCAGATCACGGGCTTCAAAATGAGGTTGACTCCTTGATAATGGTGAAACAACCCTTTTCAGGTGAGATAAGGTCCCCATGTAACTGGTTCTGTCCAGTAACTGGCTTACACCGGCCCTTCCACCAACCCAGTTTCCTGTGGCAATAGCGTGTTTTATGTTCTCGGTTAAGACATCAGAACGTACTGCCTGTTTTACAGAGGGTTCTTTTCCTCTTGTGAGGCTTCTTTCCAGTTGGTAGGTCATATCTCTGGTTAAACTAGTGAAGGCTACTCTAAAAAGATCTTCCATTAAATCCCCAGATACTCTGAGTCGCTTGTTGGCATAGTGGTCCTTATCATGTGGTTCTCTCTTATCGAATATAACCTGTAAGAGCATTTCAGCCATTTCAGCAAGGTAGGTAGCTTTTTCGGTCCTTTTATCTGGTTCCACACCTATATGTGGCAGTAAGTATCGGTCAATTACGTCTTCGGCCCTTTTTATTCTGTATTCTTCGGTCATTCCCTTGGCTACTCTGTTACCTATGTATTTGATGGCGTCGTAATTGTTTGTAATCTCTGATGTCTGTATATCATCTATAAGGAGGAATTGTATGTCATTTTCTTCGGATATGCTGTTTACCAGGTCTTTATCTGTTTCTAAACCCAATGCTCTAAGGAGCACTACCAATGGTATTTCCCCCGGCACATATGGGAAGGATATCCTGAGGAAAACACCTTTTTTACGTGGTTTCCTGTACTCCAGATTTATTCTTGCCCTGAATCCGCTTTTTATTGATGTAACAATTGCCCTGGCACGTCTATCTTCTTTTTCACCTATCCGCTCCAGAATAATTTTGTTGGGAGCAATCTCTTCCATGGTGACAATAGCCCTTTCAGAACCATTTACTATGAAATACCCACCAGGATCCTGGGGATCTTCCCCATCTGCTTCAAGTTCCGCTTCATTCAATCCATTCAAGTGGCATATTTTTGATTTTAACATCACCGGCATTTCACCAATATATACATTTTCCATTTCCTGCTCTTCCCCTCCCTTAATCAGGGACATCTCCAGATACATATGTGCGGAGTAGGTTAAATTTCGTAGTCGAGCTTGTGTAGGATAGATGTCACTTTTGGATCCATCGGCTTCCTTAATGAAAGGATTTTTTATGGATAGATTTCCTGTTTTTATGGAATATTCACCCTGTTCGAGAACAATGGGCTCTGCTATGTCTATTATATCCTGTATTCTGTGGTCTACAAAGTCGTTATACGATTTGATATGGTGGTCTACCAAGTTGTATTCATCAAAAAATGCATCAACCAGTTCCCATGCATTTTGAACCATTAAATTCCTCCAAAAAATAAATCATAACTAATCATAGCTTTCACGTTTGAACTAAAAAATATATTAATAACTTTTGCTAATATATTAATACTATTCAACTTATTTATTAATATATAGTATGATTTTTTATGTATAAATTAATTTCATATGCAATTGATTATCATAATTATAATAATCTCTGCCCAGAACCTTAAAGAACTAGACGATAAATAACAAATTTTCCAGCAGTATGACTTTTCCTGGTAATTTTCAAAACATCTCCCGATTTAGCACCTATCTCTTTGACAACGGGATCATCAGCTTTAATCTTAGGAAGTTGTTCTTGGTGGACGTTTAATTGTTTTACTACTTTATTTGCTTCTGTCTTAGATAAAATAGCATGATCTGGAACTAATTTATGTTTTAAAATTTGCTTCTTCACAATACATCCTCCAGTTTAAAATCAAGAAGCGGGCCCGACGGGAATTGAACCCGCGGCCACTTGGTTAAAAGCCAAGCGCTCTGCCAGACTGAGCTACGGGCCCACAACGCCCTGGCCGGGATTTGAACCCGAGTCGCGGGCTCGACAGGCCCGCATGATAGCCCCTACACCACCAGGGCAGCTCTTTAGAACGAGAGTAAACTTGATTATTCTTATGCCTATATTTGTGCCAGCATAAGTACATCTGTTTTTACAGCTATGATATATATAAACTTTGTGCCAGATGGGATGTAATCATGCAAAGTGTATCAAGTTTTATTTACCTCAATTTTTACTTTAATCTCAATTTTTTCTTACCTTAATAAAAGAATCCCGCCTGCCGGACTTGAACCAGCAACATTCGGATCTACAGTCCGACGCTCTGCCAATTGAGCTAAGGCGGGACATTTAAAGTGGGACCACCCGGATTTGAACCGGAGTCTCAGGCTCCCAAAGCCCAAAGGATCGACCAAGCTACCCTATGGTCCCCTATCTTAAATCTAAACCACGTATGCTTCTTTTTTAGAGCCCCGGACGGGAATTGAACCCGCGACCACGAGATTACAAGTCTCGCGCTCCACCAGACTGAGCTACCGAGGCATATTAGCTATTGGAAATGTTTGCTTAAATAGTTTTTGGTAAATACTAAAGTTTCGAAGGTTGAAGCATTATTTAATCATGTAAAATATTACACTAACTATTATTGAATATTACATGAATAACTGCTTAAAAGGTTTATGAAAAGACTATAATTTAAACTTACTCTTAGCCTGTTTTAAAACTTCCACCACCGGTAATTCATCCCCAGCAAGAAGGCTGATTGAAGCACCTCCACCGCTACTTATGTGAGCAATTCCAGTGAGCTCCATCTGATTGGCTGCTGCGGCCAGATGTCCGCCACCAATTATAGAAAGCCCAGATGAGGATGATATTGCATTCAAAATGTCTTCTGTGCCCAGACTAAATCCTTCCTCTTCAAACACACCTGCGGGACCGTTTGCAAATATTGTACCTGCTCCTCTAATTATCTTGGCGTACTCATTTATGGTATCAGAGCCAATATCATGGATTGATTTGTTTGGAATCTTCTTTACTGAAAATTCTTTTCTTTTATTATCAACTGGTATGGCAACATCTTTAGGATATAATATTTTACCTTTAAACTCTTTTAACAATTTTTTAGCTTTTAATACCCAATCACAATAATTTTTATTTTTAATGAAGTCTTTATTCACCTGTTTTATGTTTATACCAGCACCCCACAGGAAGATGTTGGCCACAAGTCCTGTGGTGAGGATGTAATCAGCACTACCCTTTTTCAAAAGGTTCTCTGTAATGGTAATGGAATCATCTACCTTAACTCCCCCCAAAACATAAACACGTGGCCTTTCTGCATTATAAACCGCGTTGTATAAAATTTTAAGCTCCCTCTCCATCACCCTCCCTGCTGCTGATGGTAGTTCAAGTGCAAATCCTACCAGAGAAGGCTGTGATCTATGGGCAGCAGCAAAGGCATCGTTGATATAATAATCCACCACTGGAGCTAGTTTCTCCACCAGATGAGTTTCTGCCTGAATCTTTGGATCCCTTTTTAGTACTTCCTCGGAATAGAACCTTACATTTTCCAGAACAAGGACTTCTCCACTTTGAAGTTGGGATATACGATTTTTAGCATTGCTTCCGAAAATATCATCCACATATTCAACTGGCTTGCCCAGTATCTCTGATAGAGCCTCAGCATGATACTTTAAAGTGGTGAAATCCGCCTTTCCAGGGCGGCTTTGATGGGCCAATAAAACTGTTTTAGCACCTTTATTTTGTAACTCTCTGATGGTCTCAGCATGGAGTTTGATTCTGGTATCATCTAATAAAAAGCCGCTTTTAGGATCTACAGGAGAATTAACATCCACCCTAACTAAAACCGTCTTATCCTTCACCTTTAAATCATCCATTGTGTAGATGTCCAGGGACATTTTTAATACATCCTCATTTATGTTAATAACGTGAATAAGGTTTAATTATAAAATCCAAACAGTATTAAATTTTAATCACCAGATTGGTGAGTGCTGCTTTAGGATCATCTGCCAAGATAATTCCCGACGCCAAAAGTACACCTTCACTGCCCAGTTTTAAAGCAGCTTGCATATCATCAGCAGTGGAGATGCCAGCCCCACATAGAACCTTTACTCCAGGGTCTATCTGATGAATAACTTCCACTGTACCTTCCACTATTTCAGGTTCTGCTTTTGACACTGGTATACCTGATCCTATAAGTTCTGGTGGTTCAATAGCTACGAAGGTTGGTTTCAAGGTGGCTGCCGCTGCACTTGTTTCTATGTTGTTGGTGCAGACAACACTTATTAGTTTATGTTCAATTGTCTTGGCCACCACATTTTGAATATCAGCTAACTTCATACGGATCTCAGAATGGTTTATTAAAGTTCCAACAGCTCCGGCTTCAATTACAGAATCAAATAGCACACTTCCAGTGTGCCCTCCTGCATCAATGGCATCTACATGCTGGGCCAGGACTGGAATGTCAACTTCACTGGATATACGCAGGAGGTCAGCGTGCTGAGGTGCTACTGCAATATTCACTCCTGTTTCTTGGGCTACCTCATCTGATATTTTAGCCAGCTTCAATGCGTTTTTTCCAGTGGATTCAAGGTACGTTTTAAAATTTAGAATTACCATGGGGGTTCTGGTGATTTCTTTCATTTAATATCCTCCAAAAAGGTATGAAATATCTATAACACCATATATTGAAGGATCATAAAAATATTTACGGTTTATTCCTAGGAAGTTATTATAAAAAAAATTATAAAAAAATAGATTCTAAGAAAATTAATCTAAAAAAAAGAGTGTGTAAAAAATTAATTAAGGTAGGTTTAGCAGGATGCTATAACCGTGCCGTACTTAGTTGCATATGTGTTTCTGAAGTTGACATGAAAACCATATGTCCGATATGGTACATCAATCCAGGCTCCATTCACGCGATACTGAACAGATCTGTGGTTACTTGTATATGCAGTAGCATACTGAAGAATTCTAGCTTTAACATTTGCTGATTTAAGTTGTTTGAACAAGTAATCGCTCATTGCCCAGCAGTCTCCGGAGCCAATTTTTACCATGGTGGCTGCGTCATGCGCTGCGCTACTGTAGCCGTACCTGGCTGCTGTTTTAAATATCCCATCAATTGTAGCTGGACTACCTTCTGATACTGACTTTAAAGTGCTCCATGGTGTTACTGATACAGAGGTTGGTAATCGGTTGTTTGTTTTATAGAAAGCCGCGACCTTTGAATAAGTGTAAATCAGGTTTTCTGGCCTCATATTTCCCAGGGACGTGCTTATGAAATTGGGTAATCTTCCGTTGTTGTTAATAAAAGCAGTGATTGAATTGGCTAAGGAAATGTATTCACTTTTAGATAGGATACCGCTTTTTACGTTTTCTCTGGGGTTGGGTGCCTTGGCTATTGATTTTATGGTTATATTATTTTTATTATTTTGGTTTAAGTTGATAACACTGGAGGTTAAAAGATACAGGTACTGCTCTGGTGTTATGTTTTTACCTGCAACTGTTACTGTGTTTGGAACTGACTTATTAGATTCAACATAGTTCTTTACTACATTTGATGAGTTAACAACAGAACCAGTATCTATAGAATTAGTACTTGGAGTACTTGATGTACTAAGGGTACTTGGTGTACTTGGAGCATTAGGTGTAGTTGGTGTACTACTGCCTTCTCCACTTATGTTTTTCCATGGTGTTATTGATACGTAGTTAGGTAGTCGGTTGTTAGTTTTATAGAAAGCCACCACATTTGAATAGGTGTAGATCATGTTTTCTGGTCTCATTTTTCCTTTAGACGTGTCAACAAAGTTGGGTAACCTTCCATTGGTGTTTATAAAAGTACTAATATCACCGGCTAATTTGATATACTCGCTTTTCAGCAGATTACCGCTCTTTAGGCTTTCAGTAGGTTTAGGTGCTTTAACTATTGATTTTACTGTTATCGCATTATTGTTGTTCTTGTTTAAGTTAGTAACACTTGAGGTTAAAAGATACAAGTACTGTTCTGATGTTACCTGTTTATTATCCACTGTTACCGTACTTGGAACTGTATTTTTAGATTCAACGTAATTTTTCACTGTGTCTGAAGATTTAACTACAGAATTAGTATCTACAGTTATAGTACTCGCAGCTGAAACATCGCTTACATTTACAAATACTATAGCTAGCAGCGATACAACTGCCAGAGTTAAATTTCTATTAATTATACCGCCTCCATGCCCAGAAACTATTTTTTGATCATTCCGGACTGAAAAAATGTTATTTTAAAACTAAATCTAGTATCTTGAAACATCACTTATAAAGTTTACTATTTAAAACTGAATAAAAGGAGCTATCATGGCTCTTTTTTAGATATAAGACGCACTGGATAATTTAAAAATTTTAAGTTATGTCTCTAACTCATCCATATGCCTTTTTCAGGGCTGCCAAGGCATTTCAAAGGTTATTTACCAAAAATACCCGTAATATATGTTTTTTTACAGGGATGATTATCCATCTAATTAATATATCGCTTCTATGAAACTTCTTTAATCAGGAGAATAATAATTATTAACTAGAGATATATTTATTAGAACATTAACAGGCTTCAGTATCGATAATAAATTAGTTTAATGTAAATATAAATATTTATACTGTTAGAGGAGTATTTATATAATACTTGCATTAATTTATTACAATTGAATCCGACCATATACAATCAATTTTCAAGGAGTTTAGATGCCACTCACTTTTCAAGACTTTAAAGACCTGAAAAAAAAAGGATACCGGTTCGTAGGATCAAAGAGCCATGCAGCAGCCAAGATATGCCATTGGACTAAGAAGAGTATAATAAATGAAGGAGTATGTTACAAAGAAAAATTTTATGGGATAGAAAGTCATCGTTGTTTGCAGATGTCCCCCAGTATCTCCTACTGCCACCATAAATGCCTTTTCTGTTGGAGAGATATATCAATAACTGATACTGAGTGGAACGAGGATTATGACGAACCATCAGAGATCATTGAAGGCTGCATAGATGCCCAGAGAAATCTCCTCTGTGGTTTCTTTGGAAACTCCCAGTCTGACCTCAAAAAGCTCAAGGAGAGCAAGGACCCCAACAACGCTGCAATCTCCCTGGCGGGTGAACCAATGCTCTACCCATTGATAGATGATATGTTGGCTGAATTTAAAAGGAGAAATTTCACCACCTTCTTAGTGAGCAATGGGCTTTCACCATCAAAACTAGAAGATTTGGAAGTGGAACCAACACAGTTTTACTTATCACTTGATGCACCTACACAGGAAATATATAAAGATCTCTGCAATCCCCAAATAGAAAATGGCTGGGAAAAACTAAATGAATCACTTGACCTCTTATCTAGTTTCAACTCCCGGACTGTGATCCGTATGACTTGCGTTAAAAACTACAACATGACCTTGTCAGAGGAATATGCGAAGATCATTGAAAGGAGCAACCCCGATTTTATAGAAATCAAGGCATACATGTATGTGGGAAACTCCAGGAAAAGGTTGGAATTTAGTAACATGCCACGTAATCAGGATATTCGGGATTTCGCAAGTTCCATTGCTGAACTGTGTAACCGGGAAGTTGTGAATGAATCACAAGAAAGCCGTGTAATTCTCCTGGAATAGAATTTTTAATTTAGGATTAAATAACTACAAAGCATTACATATTATCTGATATTAATAGCCCTCACAGTATTACATATTTCTTAATTTTTATCTGGTATATTTCATTAATAGAAGATTTTAAATTCTTATTTGCTAAAAATACTATTGAAATCAAATATTTTTAAAAATAGAAAATAGACATAAAAAGGAATAGAAAAAGAAAATAAAAGGAAAAAAGAGTTTAGAAAAAGAACAATTAGGTGATGGATATGAAAAAAATCTTGATAGGAATTCTAGTCATATTAATGGCTTTAGCTCCAATATATTCGGCTACAGGGTTAGTAGTAACCCTGGGAGAAGGCACAAATACCAATTCAGCATATAAAAATGCAGTAATGGATTATTTCAATTCAAACACTGATAAAAACTTAGATAACTCTACTGTACGGGTTATCACTGCCTCAGAAGTTAATTCCATATCCCAGAATATCAGCGGTACTACCTATACACCCAACCAGATATTATCTTGTGCAATGGTCGATCTAAGCTACAGTCCCGGCATAAAAATTATTGTGGATAAAAGTAAGATAACCTTGGTGACACCTAAGATGTATGAAAACGCCCTTAAGTCTACTGGTATTACAGATGGATATGTGGTTGTAACTTCGCCAGTATCAGCGAGTGGTGAATCTGCTTTAGCAGGTGTAATGAAAGCCTATGAAATTGCAGTAGGTGAAGAGATCCCAGATGAAGCTAAACAGGCAGCTACACAGGAACTTTATACCCAGAGTAACATAGCCAATGAAACCAACCATACTCCAGATGAGATAGCCGACCTCTTTGAAAGGGTGCAGACCGATGTACAGAACCAGAACATAACCAACATAAACGATATCAAGGTCATCGTGATAAACGTGGCCAACCAAATGAACATCAACATCACAGACCAACAAGCCGATCAAATAGCCGGTTCACTCTCCAATACCCAGCAGGCACAGGGAAGCTTAGAACAGTTTAAAACCAGTTTCCAAAACGCAACCCAACAAGCCACTGAATCACAAGGGTTCCTCAACCAGATGTGGAATTATCTAGACAGTTTCTTATCTTATGTGCAGGATTTGGCAGGATAAAAACATATTCCAATAAAAATAATTGCCCAATAAAAATAATTGCCCAATAAAAAATTGGACAGGAAACCTCATGGTTTCCACTATTATTTATTTTATTTCATCAAATAAATTATTCTATTAAAATCATTTATTAAATTCGTCCCTTAATTTAAACTCCTAGCCATCTCCACGGCCTTCTCGGCAGCAGCTTCCATGGATGTTTCATAAGAAACACCAGCATCAGTGAGGATACGCTGTCCTTCTTCCTCGTTTGTTCCAGTAAGCCTTATTACCAAGGGTATTTTCCGCTTAGTTTCATTAAGAACATTAATAACGCCACCTGCCACATCATCAGCACGGGTTATACCACCTAGCACATTCAAGAATACTACTTTTACCTGAGGATTGGAGATAACCAGATCAAGTGCTTGTGCAATGTTCTCCTGGGATGCTCCTCCTCCAATATCCAGGAATGTAGCTGGTTTTCCTCCGTAGAGTTTAAGCATATCCATACCAGTCAGGGTTAGTCCTGCACCATTACCAATTACTGCTATATCACCGTCGAGTTTTACATAGGCAAATTCATCCTTTTCCTCTGTAACAAGGTTTAAGAGTTCCGGTTGCCTGTAGAGCGCGTCGTCATCAATTTCAAATTTACCATCGGCTGCGACAACCCCATTTGGTGTTACTACCAGGGGATTTATCTCTGATGTGGTGGCATCGTATTTCTCGAAGATTGTAAATAATTTAAAGATGAAACCACTTACCTTGGATATTAAGGGGTTGGGTACACCCATTTGTATTGCTATCTCCCTGGCCTGGTAGGGTAAGAACTCTTCCAGTGGATTCACGTGATATTTTATTAATTTTTCAGGAGTTTCCATGGCCACCTGTTCTATATCCATTCCACCTTGTGTACTGGCCATAATCAGGGGTTTTTTAGCTGAACGGTCCATAACCACGCTTATGTAGAATTCAGATTCCACATTAAGCTTCTCTTCCATGAGAATTTTCTTAACAGTTTCTCCCTTTATCTCGAGCATTAATAGTTGATTAGCTATTTCATATGTCTGTGAAGGGGTATCAGCGAATTTAATTCCACCTGCCTTTCCTCTTCCACCCACCAATACCTGGGATTTAAGAGCTAATGGTATGCCAAATTCAGTTGCTACTTCTTCGGCTTCTTCTGCACTTTGTACGATTTTACCAGTAGGTACATTTATGCCGTTCTTTTTAAATAGATCCTTTGCTTGGTATTCAAATAATTTCATAATTCATAGCCTCATTATTGGTAACTGTTACCTGCGAGTTCTGCTCCTGCATCAAGGGCCTCTAGATTTTTCTTCTCTGTCCCTGGAGGTACGCTTTCTGCTACAGCCTGGCGGACTGCCTCTTCAGATACTACTTTGGTCATCCTGGCAATGGCTCCAACCATGACTATGTTGGCCACTATTTTCAGTCCTATTTTTTCTACGGCTGTTCTGGTCACTGGAGCTTTGTAGAGCTTTATATCATGTTTCTCTATAAATGGTAGTAATTCCTCAACTTTTATCATATCCGGGTCCATGATTAAAATTCCACCATCCTTCAGGTCATGCAAATAGGTATCTAACCCTTCCTGTGATAGGGCAACGAATATATCTGGTTCCTGTACTTTGGGATAATCTATCTCCTCATCACTGATAATTACTTCTGTTTTTGATGCTCCTCCTCTGGCCTCTGGGCCGTAAGATTGGGTTTGAACTGCATTTAAATTATCATGGAGTGTTGCTGCCTTACCTATAACTATTCCTGCTAATATTATCCCCTGACCTCCAAACCCAGCGATTCTTATATCTTTACGCATTTTCTAGTCCTCCAGGTAGGCTGATCTTATGGATGTTGGCTTTCCAGTTACACATTGTTCCTCTAAGAGTTTACATAACTTATCAGTAAATTCAGGTTGTGGTTTATTCTGGAACTCACCAACTACGATCTTTTCTATGAGTTCCTCTTCGTCCATTTTGTCTGCCCTTTTTTTGTTAATGCTTGATTCCTCAAGCCAGTTCAACATGTCAATTGGGGTTCTTAATTTGTTTTTACGACCATAATATGTAGGGCATTGGCTTATAACTTCAATGAATGAGAATCCCTTATTTTCAAGTCCGCTCTTAATGGCCTTGGAAAGCTGAACTGGGTGTGCTGTTGTCCATCGGGCGACGTAGCTTCCTCCAGCTGCAGTTACCAGACCAGAGAGGTTAAATGGATTTTCAAGTGATCCGTAGGGTGCTGTGCTTCCATAGCTACCTTTAGGTGATGTGGGGCTTATTTGGCCACCGGTCATACCGTAGATGTTGTTGTTGATACAGACAACCGTTATATCAATATTTCTTCTGGCTCCATGTATGAGGTGGTTACCACCTATAGCTGCTGTGTCACCGTCCCCACTAAATACCACAACATCATGTTCTGGATTTGCTAGTTTAATCCCTGTTGCAAAGCTGATTGGCCTGCCATGGGTGGTATGCAGTGAATCACATGCCACGTATCCAGGTATACGGCTGGAACATCCTATACCAGAAACCATTATCAGATTGTCGAAGTCAACTTCTGCCATCTCCATTCCTTTGAAGAAGGTGTTCATGACTATTCCGTTTCCGCATCCGGCACAGAAAATTGTGGGAAGTCTGTCTCTGCGTAAGTATTTCATGAATGGACTTTCATCTTTGACCATTTCTTTTTCTCTCCTTCCATCTCTTGATTTTTTTAAATTACTAAATCATGGGATATATCTCTAATTTTATCAGTTATTTCTGTTGGCAAATGAATATCTCCGCCTATTTTGGGTAAAAGTTCAGCATCTTTTCGTGGAAGTATTCTTTGGACCTCATAATATATTTGTCCCAGGTTCATCTCAACTACCAGTGCTTTTTGGGCGTTTTTTGCTGCTTTTATAATTTTTTGTTCTGGAAATGGCCATATTGTATCGAGTTTTATATGCCCTGCTTTGATACCCTCTTTTCTTGCATTTTTAACTGCAGTTGCAACTGATCTTGCCGGTGCTCCATAGGATAAGACTACAATATCTGCGTCTTCAGTAAGTTCTGTTTTTATCCTTACAATATCATCGGTGTGCTTTAATATTTTATTACATAGACGTTTAACCAGTTTAGAATGTGTTTCTGGGTTTGATGCATCGGGATATCCCCTTTGGTCATGGGTTAGTCCGGTTATATGCATCTTATACCCATCTCCAAAGGCAGGCATGGGTGATGTTCCGTCTTGTGGTGCTTTATATGGTAAAAATTTCAGAGTGCCTTCCTCAGGCATATTTCTATAGACTATTTCCACCTCTTCAGGTATGGTAATCTTCTCCCTCATGTGTCCCACTATCTCATCACTCATAACCATAACAGGGACTCTATATTTCTCCGCAAGATTGAAAGCTTCTACTGTGAAATCGAAGCATTCCTGAACAGATGATGGTGATAGGGCAATGACTTCATAGTCTCCGTGTGACCCCCATCTAGCCTGCATCATATCGCTTTGAGAGGCCATGGTGGGTTGTCCGGTGGAGGGTGAGCCCCTCTGCATGTTTACTATTACCAGCGGTGTTTCAGTCATAACCGCGTATCCGATATGCTCCTGCATCAAAGAAAATCCAGGTCCAGAGGTGGCGGTCATTGCCTTTTGGCCGGTCCATACTGCACCAATTACTGCTCCCAAGGCTGAAATTTCATCTTCCATCTGGATAAATGATCCCCCTTTTTTAGGTAGGAATAGGGCCATATCTTCTGCTATTTCGGTTGAAGGGGTTATAGGGTATCCTGCAAAGAAACGACAGCCGGCTTCGATGGCTCCCCTAGCGCAAGCTTCATTGCCCTGTATAAAAAATTGTTCATTCTTCATCTTTAATCCTCCTCATCAACTTTTATGGCTTGGTCTGGGCATATTAAAGAACATAACCCGCATTTAGCACATTTTTCCTCTTTATCCAGAACTGGAAGGTTTATGCCTTTTTCATTTGGCTCTTCTGATTCCTTAAAAATCTTTATGGGACAAAATTCTGTGCACAGGCCGCATCCTTTGCATAAATTTTTGTTAACCGTTATCATGTTTCAATCCTTTAATTGCTTATTACATATCCATAAATTATCTTATTAAAATTTTATTATCATCTGCAGATTGTATCTAAATTTATTAATAATTAGTTTTTTGCTAGTTGCAAGGTACAAGAGATTTAGAAAATAAACCCAGTTTGCAAGGTACAAAGTGATTTAAAATATAAAATTACTGTTTTATTAAAAAACCATATTTTATAGTGTTTCTGGAAAAGGGTGCAAAACTGGTCTAAATATATCTGAAATTTTTATAATCTGAAAATTTTTAAACTATATTGTTCTTGTACAACATATTATGATTAGTCCATGATTTAAAGATGCAGGAGGGAAATTCTTGTATGGAATCAAAAAATAGTGAATTGGAGATAGAGGAAATATTCAGTAAAATAGAAAGTTATTTTGGATTTGTACCTAAAATATTCAAGGTTTTAGCATTAAACCCGCCGGCATTAAAGGCATATTACCTGAAATCAGAAGTTCTAATGAACGACCCTTCATTACCGCCCTTAACTAAAGAATTTATCTCAATTGGGGCTGCTTCGACCCTAGGTGCTGAACATTGTTTATTAACTCACCTTAAAGTTGCCAGGGAGTTAGGAGCCTCCGATAATGAGTTGCATTTAGCCATAATGCTGGGTTCTTTAATTGCTGAAACCGATGCCCTGGCTAAATCATTCCGTGTTTATGAAAACTTTTTAAATGAATAATCCAATATGAAGCTTATCCATGAATTAATAATTTGTAAAGATAACCGATGAATTAATAGATTAGTAAAGATATATTATTTGAACTAAACATATCAACTAAAATATCAGTATTAGGAGGATAAAAATGAGCACATTAGATAATTTAAAGGAAGCATTCGCCGGTGAATCACAGGCCAACCGAAAATATCTGGCCTTTGCCAAAAAAGCAGATGAAGAAGGTTATCATCAGGTAGCTAAATTATTCCGGGCTGCAGCTGCAGCTGAAACTGTACATGCCCATAATCATCTTACGGTGATGAAGGGGATATTAAGCACGGAAGAAAACCTTAATGAGGCAATAGAGGGTGAGGTTGATGAATTTACCCAGATGTATCCTGGTTTCATTGAAGAATCAAAGGCAGAAGGTGATGATGCT
>DACB01000005.1:33081-52840 GCA_002494495.1 Methanobacterium sp. UBA294 | reverse complement strand
ACCCTTCAATTTTGAAAATGTTAATAAAAATGATATTAAAAACAATTTTTTAATCAATAAAAAGAATGATATAAGTAGTAGTAAAACTAAAAATTATGTCTATACTAATTAATTCTATTATACAGTGGTGATAAATTTGAGAATAAAGGAAGAAATCTTTGGAAAAGAAGTTTTAAATGCATCAGCCGATGTTATTGGTAGGGTAAAAGACGTAGAGGTAAATCCAGATACCAATGAAATGGAAGCATTTGTAGTGAGTAAAGGCGGTGTTGCAGAAAGTCTTGGATTTTCCAACAACGATCTTATCATTCCCATTGAAAGGGTAAAACAGATTGGGGATAAAATACTCCTGGAAGATGAAGGTGGCTACACAATAATCTAAAATTTGGAACAACTAAAATTTAATTTTTTTTAAAAGCGTGGCTGCAAATCACTGGCTCTCTTGTTTTGATAGGCTGGTTCAGATGGCCAGTTTAATCAATAAGGAAACAGTTTGCAATCTTCACGAACTAATTAGAGAGTTCTGTAAATCCCATTATTTAGGATTAAAAAATAAAATACAACTTGAACAGGGAACCACATGAATAATTCATCAAAAGAAAATCTAATCCAACTTCTGAAGGAAAATAATGTAATAAAATTCGGTGAATTCACTCTTTCCTCTGGAAGGCAAAGCGATTACTACGTAGACATGAAACGGGCTGTTACGAGTCCCATTATTCTCAGCCAAGTGGCAGAGATAATTGCAGAAAGAATTGATGAAAAGTCCATAGATAGAATAGCTGGCCCGGCCTTGGGAGCCATACCATTGGTAACTGCGGTTTCCCTCGCCACAGGAATACCCATGCTCATGATCAGAAAAGCCAAAAAAGATTACGGCACATCGAACCTTATAGAAGGTGATCTGGTTGAGGGAGACCAAGTGGTTGTTTTAGAGGATGTTACAACTACAGGTAACTCACTACTGGATGCTGTAAAAGTCATAGAAGAAAATGGGGGTAAGGTGCAGAAAACCTTTGTCATCGTTGACCGGGATGAGGGTGCTAAAGTAATTTTTAAGGAAAAAAGAATTGCTTTTGAGCCCCTGGTATCCATTGATGAATTACGATAGTAGGTTTTGTTAATTTATTGATAGGTTTGATCTTTAGGTGGTTTAATCCTTTAAGTGTTTCACCAGGTGACCAAGTTCTGGTAGGATAATTTTAAGGCCTAATTTAACTGCATTTGGAGATCCTGGCATTGATATTATTAATATTTTCTTGTAAACACCTGCTGCTGCCCTCGTGAGTAAGGCTCCAGTGCCTAATTCTTTATACGTATTATGTCTGAATATTTCTCCGAATCCATCTAGTTCCTTATCAAATAGATTTTTAACAGTTTCAATGGTGATGTCCCTTTCTCCTATACCAGTTCCACCGCTGGTAATGATGACATCGGCTTTTTTATCTATTATATCCTCTATTTCTGCCAGTAAAAACTCTGCATCATCTGGTATGATGCTGTATGAAACCACTTCATGGTGGGACAGGGAATCTTTGATAATCATCCCAGAGATGTCATTTTCTTCATCTTCCTGATATCTTGAATCGCTCAGGGTGATGACCCCTACTTTAACCTTTATGGGTGATTTTTGCCTATGTTCTTCCATACTCTTGCTCATTTGATACACCAGTAAAATTTAGAGATCAACCTATTATTCATTGTTTAACAATAAATATTTGAAGAATTAATTAATAAAAGGATCTAAACTAAATATGTGGATCTAAACTAAAATAGAAGAATAAATTCTTATTTAAATAAAATGGAGTTTGAGGGAAAGCATTGGTCCAATCGGAGGCGGTATATTCCGTTGCGAAAGAATTAAAAGGAGTCTTTAAATGCTCTCCCTCTGATATATTTTTATACTTTAACACATAAAAACCTTTTGTAGCACAAAGGTTTAAAATACCAAAAACCCATTATAGCCTTTATAATCTTAAAGTAAGGAATTATTAGTTAGATACAAAAGATTTATCCTTTCTTAATTCCTTCAAACTTAATATAAAAATTATTTAATTATATAAAATAAATTTAACCTTTTATTATTACTTTAAATAGAAAATAACACATGCGATGGATTTAGATTTATGAGTAAAAAAGTCTTTGTTCTGGATAGTTCAGGGATTATCGGTGGATTTATCTCGGGAGAATTTTCAAATTACACCACCAGTCAGGTGGTAACCGAAATTAGGGATATAAAATCCCAGCTATTTCTCCAGGAAGCTCTGGAAAATAAACAGATAACTATTATGGAACCAGGACCAGAGGATATAAAGGCAGTTGAAGAGGTTATAACCAGATCTGGAGACTTATTGAGGCTATCAGATGTTGATAAGGGAGTAATAGCCTTGGCAGTGTATCTTCGAGGGGATAACCTGTCACCAACTCTGGTTACCGATGACTATTCCATCCAAAACGTGCTCATGATAATGGAAATACCGTTCAAGAGCATACAGACCAGGGGGATTAATGATGTTGTGGGATGGATAAAATTCTGTAAAGGATGCAAAAAAACATACCCTTCCAATTACCAGGAGACTGACTGCGAAATATGTGGATCCCCCATCTCCCGGAAACGAACAAGGAAAATTACCAAATAAAATGAATCATCAGGGAAGACTAATGACAAGCACAGAGGATAGGCAGATGAAAATTGGAATTGTGGTTCACGGACCGGGAATAATTGATACAGGATACGCCCTGAAGATAATAGAAACCATAGATGAATATGGGGAGATTAAATCTATATTAGGGGGGACTATGGGTAGAACAGCGGTGATTGATGCTAAATTAGAGGATACCATAGATATAAAGCGCAAACTCCTCCCCAGTCAGTCAATCACAGCATTCACTCAGGAGGGGATGGATGTGATTTTCCTCTTAAATTACGGTAAATCGAGTGAAACTGGACATACCTTCGGATATAAGGTAAACAAAAAGAGCAACAACCCCATGCTTATCCAGATAGAAAGGCCTGGAGAAGTAGATGGAAGCGTAGTGTCATGGAGGCCCGAAGTAAATGAGTTTGCCCAGGAACTAGCAGGACGGTTTAATTTGAAATTCCTTAAGGGATCAGAGGTAACCGCAGAGATAGAGGGCCAAACCAAATGTCGGGAGGATGGTGGTATAGTATACCGTAAGATTGCCGGTGTTTCACCTGAAGAGAACATATTTGTAAATGGTATTGTGGTGGGTAAATCCATATCCTCTGATATAACCATAGTTGCAGAAAATGGAGTTATCACTCAAATTAAGGGTGCTAAATTGAAGATGCATGGAGTGGAGAAACTTGGTATGATAGATCTTCATAATGCCATTATAAAAACTGGGCTGCTTAGAAAATCAGTGGTTAAACCCAGGGTTATACAAGGCTCGGATTTAAATATCCATGAGTTAAAACCGACACACCAAACTGGAGAAATTGGAAATTCCCATGTAGTGGCTTATCTGGATCATGCTGCAGAGGACATATATAAATTAAAAGACACAGACCTGGTGGTAACGGTTGGTGATGATACCACACTGGTTGCAGCAGATATTTTATTTAGATTTAATGTCCCCGTTTTTGGAATAACTGATGGAGATCTGGATAAAGTAGTAGAAAATGGATTTAAAGCCCATGGATCTACTATAATAGAATTAGAAAGTGGATGGGATGATATTATTGGCGATAAAATCTATAGGGAATATTTTAAAGGTATTGAAACCATAGAAATTGATAATATAGAAAATTTTAAAAAAAATTTAATTCAGATAATAAAAAAATTTAGTAGAAGCTGTAAAATAATAGAATAATCCTAAAAATGGAATGTAGAATTACCTTCAATTTTTCATTACAACCTAAAATATTCAAATAATAATATCATCAAGTCAACACATAAAATATCACAAGATATTTGATCACAAGNNATATTTGATCACAAGATATTTGAGATATATAAACAAACTCATTCTTAAGAAAAATTAACCGGGGAATACTATTGGATTTAAAATATCTTATTACATCTATTCGGAATTATGAAGGAATCACCCGTAAAAACATGATTAAGGGTGTTACTGGGTTTCTGAAGGAAACTTACAACATTACCGGCAAAACTGTTTTGGGTTTTGGAGATGATGCATCGGCCATTGACATAGGTAACCAGCAACTACTTTTACTAGCCACCGATGGAATGTGGGGAAAGCTGATGGAAGCAGACCCCTGGTGGGCAGGTTATTGCTCAGTCCTGGTGAATGTTAATGATATCGCAGCCATGGGGGGAATACCCACAGGAATGACCAATGTCCTCTCTGTCCAGGATAATGAGACTTGTAAAAAGATAATGGAAGGAATAAATGATGGAGTCCAGAAATACGGCGTGCCCATGGTTGGAGGCCACCTTCATCCCGATACACCATACAATGCACTGGATGTGGCAATAACAGGGTTGGTTGCCAGGGATGATGTGATCACCAGTGGAGGCGCCAGGGTGGGTGATCAGGTGATTGTGGGTATGGATTTAGATGGTAAACCCCATGAGAAATTCCCCATGAACTGGGACACCACCACCTTCAAAAGCCCTGAACTGGTTCAAGACCAGATACTGGCCATGAATCGCATTGCCCAGAGACATCTGTTAACAGCGGGAAAGGACATAAGCAACCCTGGAACACTAGGGACCTTGGGAATGCTCTTAGAAGCATCGGATGTTGGTGCTTCCATAGAACTGGAGAAGATACCTAGAAATGAAAGTATGGACTGGGATTCATGGTTGAAAATATACCCTGGTTCCGGTTTCGTATTAACCGCGGCCCAGGAAAACGTAGCTGAATGTATGAAGCTCTTGGAAGAGGTTAACATCACATCAAATGTTGTGGGTGAGATCATTCAGGATAAGGTATTCTACCTGGCATATGAAGGAGAAAAGGAAGTGCTCTTCAACTTCAATAAAGATAGAATTATGGGTGTTAAACAAGAAATATAAATGAGGATTCCCAAATAGAAATTAATTTAAAGTTAGCTGATAAAATAGTTATAAGAGGTTCTTTTTCATGCAGATAAAGATTAACGGGGAGAAAATAGACCTTCCAGAGGGTTCCACCATAAAAGATGCCATTGATGCATCAGGAGCACCATATCTTGAAGGATGTGTATTGGGCTTAATAAAGGGAACCCAGGAAATGGAACAGTACGTAAACAAGTACAAGTTTAAAACAACCAAGGGAAGTATAATAATTGAACTATTACCCGAAGCCCCGGAGGAGCTTAAAAGCACCTGGAAAAAGAGGTATCGTGAATTTGAAAACTTGCGCATCAGATGGACCACCACCAACGATGTGGCCATAGGACCTATTAAAACTGATCTGGAACCTAGTCATGCTGAACATACATATCAAAGATGGGATGTAGTTTTGAGTTTATCTGGATTTACAGCCGATGCAACCCATATAATACTGGTTAAGGATAGAAATAAAGCAGTATATGGTGTGCCAGAGACCAATGATAATGGTAATGGTGTATTTGCCCAGATAGTTGGTGGGAAAAGAACGGTTATGAAGCTGGATGATCAGGATGAAATAAAAAAGGTCGAACCTGTCCAGGAAAGAAAAAGCGTGGTGAAAAGCGCAGCCATAATTAATCTGGATACTGAGATATTCCAGGGAAATGAAATTTTCACCTATGTTGATGTAAGTTTATCGGATGAATCACCACAATCCGCTGAACACTTCTTCGCATTATCTGATGATAATAAAATGCACATCGATTATGAATCTGATTCATTTGTGGGTTTCTATGCGTTACAGGGACTGGAAAGCCCATCTGAATTTTTAGGTCAAAGGAAGCGGGGTACAATAACCCTAAGAAATAAAGGCAAAGGAACTGGTAGAGTTTATATCTACCGGGAAGACAGGGTTTCCACACCCTCCCATTCAGTGGTGGGTAAGGTTGTATCAGGAATGCAACTACTGGATATTGCTGGAGAAGGAGACGAGATTACATTCCAAACAACACCGCAGAGAATAATGACCCTATCCCTGACACAGAAAAAAGCCCAGGAATTACTGGATGCAAATGGAATTAAACAGATCAAAGAGGGAAAAACCGACGACGATGCAGTGGTTGTTGTTCAGGAACCCCGCTACACCATGGATATCATAGGGGAAAAACAGCTTAAAACCTTTGGTATAAAAGAAGAAGAACTAATCTACCTTGAAATTTACGATGAAGCAGCACCCCGTTCGTCCTGGTATTTCAAAAAGATCACCGGGCTTCTTGATTCTCCGGTGGGTACCTTGAACATCCAGTTCGCCTATCCCGGCACAAAAATCATGATGTTCCGTGGCAGTTCCTCGGACTCCAAGGGCCTAATACCAGAAAACACCCCTAAAGATAAGGTAAGGGCGGGTGAGATTGCCTTAACCAATATGTCAAAAAGGAATGTGGGTATATTAGGAGTTCGTTTTGAGGAGAACACAGAATACGGCCCTACAGGAGAGCCCTTTAAATCAACCAACATATTAGCAAATATTGTGAAAGGTATGGAAAATCTGGAAAAATTCAAGGAGGGAGAGACAGTCTATGTCACCAACAAAAAACCCCCATAAGGAAGAAACTCCTGATACAAGTAAAGACGAGACCAAAATAGCTGAAACTGGGTGTCTGATCCCACAGTCAGAGCCTGCTGATGAAGATGGTAAGATAAACAGGATGATAGTCATTGGTCCTTCAGCAAATATTAGTAACAATGAACTGGTGAGAAATCTGCATATGATAGAATTTCCACTCACCATTAAGACCACCTGTTACGGTGCAGTGATAAGCGGTGAAAAAGAACACGTTTATGAGGCTATAAAAAGAATTAGAAAATTAGATCCCTACAACATATTCACCAAGGACCGTGGATTTCAACCAGGAGACCCGCGCAGATGCCGGGCTAAAAGAGGAGGGGCCAGGGAGGGATTCCATCAGCTGGAGAAGGAATTTGAATTGCTGGATGATGTGAGCAAAGCCCTTAAAAACCCTCGTAAAGTCAAGACTAAGAAACTGGAAAAAATATCCCCAGATGAATTTAAGAAGATAGCTGAAAAGTGTAAATAATAATTACCACGATAAAATCACTGTTATATAAAAACCATTATTAAAAACCCATAAAAAGGAGAGTTATCCAAGATGAAGTTAACAGCTTCTTCAACAGGAGAAGAAATAGAATCACTGGCACTTGCCATACACCAACTGGTAAATGAATTACCCTTTACCATGCGCACTAAAAATTCAAAGGGTATACGCTTAGAAGAGGGCCAAGTGGTGGATTACGATTACACCGGCCCTATCCTGGAGAAGGTAATAGAAAAAGGAGAAAAAATCAGTGAAATACCTGAAACCGGAACTTACGAAGGAACGCCTGTACAGGTAGTCCCAATTATAGAGGATGGTGAAGTAGTAGCTGCCATGGGGGTGGTGGATATTACCCAAGGAATTTATACTGATATTAAAGAAATAACCAAGAGACCACAGGAAATGGATAGGCCAGAAGGGGTGAAATAACTTGAAAGTAGTTATATTCCCGCCAAACTCCATGATACTTGCGGATCTTGTGGAACGCAAGGGACATGAACCTCTGGTCATGCAGAGTCAGATAAGGAAAAAAGTTAACACTGCAGAGATTGATTCCCCCCCACTTAATATCACCGAGAAAGAACCCATAGAGGGTTTAAAATACGCTGCAATTGAAGTACCTTCTGGTGTTAGGGGTCGGATGGCTCTATTCGGACCGTTAATTGACGATGCAGATGCAGCTATCATCATGGAAGATGCGCCCTTTGGTTTTGGCTGTGTAGGATGCGCCAGGACCAATGAACTATGCATGTTCAACATCAGACAGAGAAATATACCAGTACTGGAAGTCAAATACCCCACCAGTAGTGATGAAACTATGGAACTGGTCAACAGGATTAATGAATTTTTAGACAGTCTGGGGGAAGAAAATGGTTAAAATAGCTCAGATATCATGCGGAACAGAGTACAGTGGTATTCAAGACGAAATAGATAAGGCAGCATCTACCTTTGGAGCAGAAATACTCATCCCTGATGTGGAACTTGATTATATAAACGAAGCCTATAAGAAATTCGGGTTTATTGCAGCAAGCTCCGGAATCCGATTGATGATTGCTAGGGCCATGTCCATAGTAGAGGGAAAAACTGATGCCGATGCAGTATTCATTGCCACCTGTTTCCGGTGTGCAGAAGGAGCACTGCTCAGGAATCAAATCCGCCGTTTCATCCAGCAGAACACAAATTTACCCGTTGTAACTTATTCATTCACTGAAAGGACCAAGGCTGATGAACTATTCATCAGAATGGAGGCGTTAGCAACAATAGTCGCACGTAAAAGTTTACTTGCACGTGAAAAACAGGAAGGACTTACCCTGGGAATTGATTCTGGGTCAACCACCACCAAGGTGGTCTTGATGGAGAACAACGAAATTATAGGTACTGGATGGTTACCAACTACTGATGTTATTGAAAATGCAAATGAAGGAACCAAAAGCGCACTGGAAGGCACAGGGTACAAAGAATCAGATATTGAAGCTATAGGTGTAACAGGATACGGAAGGTTAACCATAGGAAAGCATTTAAATGCTGACTTAGTTCAGGAGGAGTTGAGTGTCAACTCCAAAGGAGCGGTGTATTTAGCCGACCGTCAGAAGGGAGAGGCAACAGTTCTTGATATTGGTGGAATGGACAACAAGGTTATAACTGTTAATGACGGCATACCTGACAACTTCACCATGGGTGGAATCTGTGCCGGAGCCTCAGGTAGGTTCCTGGAAATAACAGCCCGCCGATTAGGTGTGGATATTAGTGAATTAGGTGGTCTGGCCTTAAATGGGGACCATAAAAAAGCTCTATTAAACAGTTACTGTATTGTCTTTGGAATCCAGGATCTGGTAACCTCACTTGCAGCCGGTAGCAGTAAAGAGGATGTGGCTGCTGCAGCGTGTTTCAGTGTTGCTGAACAGGTATATGAGCAACAGCTCCAGGAGATTGATGTACGTGAACCATTGATACAGGTGGGTGGTACTTCCCTTATATCTGGTTTGGTAGATGCGGTAAGCCAGACCCTGGGAGATATCGATATAATTGTACCAGAATACTCTCCCTACATTGGGGCAGTGGGCTGTGCACTTATGGTATCTGGTCTGGGTAAGAAGGATTAAAATTATCATAATTAGACAAAGATGCTCAATAAAATAAGGTAATCTAAATGATATTAAAAGAGGACTAAAATGAAGGTAGAATGCTACGATGAAACTGGGGCAGAAGTTTATGACATGGTTGTAAGGCAGATACTCCAGGATCTCCAGATTACCCGAGCGGTGAAGGATTTAAGGGTCTATGTGGATCCCAGGGAACCGTTGTTCATCATCGTGGTGAGCTACGAGAAAACCTCTCCGCCTGTGAGTTTAATGGATATTGCTGAATACGACAAAGATAGGCAGGCAAATGAGGTTTTTTTGAAGATCAGGGATGAGACATATCTTCCAGAATTATTATCCAAATTATGGGAGATAGAAGGAAGGAACAAGATCCATCAATCCAGCAG
Source organism: Methanobacterium sp. UBA294 (assembly GCA_002494495.1). Classification (GTDB taxonomy): domain Archaea; phylum Methanobacteriota; class Methanobacteria; order Methanobacteriales; family Methanobacteriaceae; genus Methanobacterium_A. The sequence continues at coordinate 43,217 of DACB01000005.1, read as the reverse complement.
ATACGAGGTCATAGTGGATGATCCACGTACAGATATCAAGAATCTGGTTGTGTACAACCCAGAGGAAGATCTTAGAAAGAAGATCTATGATGCACTGTTCAGGATAATCCCTGAAGGTTTACGGGTGGTGGATCATTATTCAGAAGGCAACATCATAGCACTAACCGCCTCTGATGAGCCAATTAAGGATGAATGGCTGGTGAAAACCCAGGAAGTTGTAAAGAACATGAAGGCATCTGAGGGTAGGTTTAGAACCTAGAGAATGTATTTTAACGATGGGTTTTTATAGTATTAAGATATAAAATTAATTATGGAAAAATTATTTAAAATCCTCAATAACCATCTCACCATGCATTTTCTGCGTTTTCATCCAATTTTCTTTGCTTATTTCTAGTGGGAGCAGCTGTGCATTATCATGTCCACATTCTTCACATTTTACTGTTATACACATTGCTTTATAGTTACCCATAATATCACATTAATATAATAATAAGTAATACTATATAAATATGTAATACTTAATTCAAATTTTTTATATCATAATTTGTATATTTCCATGAAAGTTTGAATATAGATTATGGCTATTTTTTTGGTTTTTTATAGAATTAAGCATTTTAAACAGGTTTATTCAATAAAAGAAAGTGTTATATTTGTGTGTTTCATAAGATAATAAAAAATGAACATAAAAAATTTTATAATTTAGTATTTTATATGTGATCTGAATACAAATCAATTTATTAAAAATATGGTGATTACACGATAGGAAAGGATATTTATGGGGGAAAACTTAGTGAAAACTTTAATAATTTATAAATCTGTTCATCATGGAAATACATTAAAAATTGCTAAAGTTATGGCAGATGTTCTTGAAGCCGAATTAATGGATTTAAAAGATGCCAGTGTAAATTTTATTGAAGAATATGATTTAATCGGTTTTGGTTCTGGAATATACAAGGCCAGACCACATAAAGAGTTAATAAAATTCATCGACGATTTAAATAAGGTGAAAAGCAAAAAAGCATTTGTATTTACGACAAGTGGTATAGGATATAGTAGATATAATTCTTTTTTGAAAAATAAATTATCAGAAAAATATTTCGAAATAGTTGGAGAATTCAGTTGTAAAGGTTTTGATACCTGGGGCCCATTTAAATATATTGGTGGCATTAGTAAAGGAAAACCTGATAAAGACGACCTTAAAAATGCCGAAAACTTCGCAAACGATCTAAAAAAGAAATTTTAACCGAAATAAAGTAGAAAAAAATCTTTTATTTTATAGTAACAATATTTAGAGTTTAAAAAAAGAATAAATTTCATAAAATGGTTATTGCCTGCATACTAACTCACTGGTTCATTGGTAGCTTACCCTTTCCTCCCCGAGCAACCCTCGCAGCAGGCAGTCTGTCCGGTGCTGGGTTTCTCCAATTTACAGTTGGCTCAGCCATTCTCGTAAGAGGACCGTAGGCACTAGTCGTAATGATATAACCTTGAACATTATAATTTTACACAATATTTTATATGGCTGTCGATGTGCTGGATCTGGTTGTGTTTTTTTCTAGATTGAAGATACATAAAAATAAATAGGGAGCATCTATGGGTTCGGGGGTTTTTAGATGCTCTAATTATATCTTTACTCGGAGTTCTATAAAAAGATTCTCTGAATTTTAGTAAATACCAGTTTGATTATCCGGCGCCCCATCCTGCATCAGCAGTGACCACCGCTCCATTCACCAGACTGGATTCATCAGAGGCCAAGAACAGTGCTAACTGAGCTATTTCACTTGCTTCTCCCATACGGGGCATGCAGGCCATGGTTAGTTGGGCCCGTTCCATTCCTCTCTCTGAGGTATCTGAAGTCTGACCCATCTCCGTCATCACCGCGCCGGGGGCTATGACATTGGATCTGATGTTTTTATCGGCGTACATGTAGGCTACACTCTTAGCCAGCCCCAAAACAGCGTGTTTGGATGCGATGTAGGTGGAACCAGCTATTCCGCATTTTATGCCTCCCAGGGATGATACGGTTACGAAGGTTCCTCCGCCGGCCTCTTCCATCAAGGGGATGGCCGCTCTGAAAAATCTCATGGGCCCCTTCACATTGACGTCAAACACGGCATCCCATAGATCGTCCGTTACATCAGCTACCGGAGTCATTTGATCCAGTAATCCGGCATTGCTAATCACTATATCCAGTTTACCATACTCGTCCACAGCGGTTTTAATGGAATTCTGCACATCTTCTTCAATGGTAACGTCTCCTGCCACTGCAGTGGCTTTTCCGCCGCCGGCTTCTATTTCTTTTATCAGATCATCTAATCGCTCTTTTCTACGGGCCATCGCCACCACGGATGCTCCTTCACTGGCAAAGAGTTTGGCAATCGCTTCACCCATTCCAGAACTGGCGCCGGTGACCACTGCCACCTTATTTTCTAATCTACCCATTTTTTCATCTCCTATCTTTATCAAAACCTATAAAAAAAAATAAATTTTACAAGTTGATAATACTTAAAAATCTACTCTATTAAAAATATATAAGGTCATAATATAAAAAGAAAGTGAGTTTTTAGTACAAAGTTCAAAAAGAAAACCATATTAATAAGAGTTAATAATTTTTTTTAACCATAAAACGAGTTTTAACCATATAAAAGGAATAATCAATTAAATGAAAAAAATGAATGATTCAAAGTACGAATATAATCTGGCAGTTCTGGTTCTTGGGATAAATCTCATCAGAGGTAAATGGGCCATCCAGATATTATGGTATCTCAACAAAGGTAATCAACGGTTTAGTGAGTTGTATGAATATTTTAGGTATACTTATCGCAGCGTATTCACCAAAGAACTCCATGATTTAAAGTCTGCTGGATTGATAAAAAGAAAAATAATTGGTGAAGCCCCAGTGAGGGTGGAATATTCCCTAACTGATATTGGTGAAACTTATTTACAGTTTAGAGGCCATGGTTGAGTGGTCCAGGGAATATGTTAAAATCCAAAAAGAAGGGAAGATGTCAGATATTAATTTTATCCAACAATCATTCCTTTCCAATAAATACAGAACTGATAATGGAGTTACCATACTACCTGATAAACGAAGTTCTTAAAAAGTTAAATCTTTCCATCTACTTTTCATTGAATAAAATAACTGATTTAAAACTCTTGATGAGGAAAAAGTTGATTTTGGTAGGTGGAACTAAAACTGTAAAAACCATTCTCACTAAGATAAAGCTGGAATTTCCACCTCTGAAAATCCTTATTTTCCGCCAGGAACTCCTCCAACAGTTTTTTAAATTCTGCTTCGCCAGCATCGCAGTGTATCACTACGGTAACATCATGCCCAGCATTCAATTTATGATTCTTTTTCCTTTTTTCAGTGATACAATCAACATAAAAAAGGTTTAAAGGCCCGGTTTTTATTTCAACCATTTTATTATCCTTTCCAAACATAAACGATCCTCCCTATCTATGAATAATAATATGAAGTCCACCAAAAAAGAAGTTATGGTCGATCACCGTTATTTCTAATTAATCAGGACCTGATTTATCAAAACAAGAAGGTTAAACTACAGTATTAATTTAAAAGTTGTAAGATTAAAAGGATCACCACTCCATTTTGATGAGCCATCTGAGGTGAGATGACAATTTAGGGGGTGAATAGGATTCAAAAAAGGAGAGGGTGCGAATTTGAATAAACCTCTCCTTTATAGAAAGGGGATTCCACCCATAGTTAGTACCTTTTCTCAGGTTCAGAAGCAATTGAGATAGCGAAATCAGCAGCCGCATATTATCCAGATAACAGAACCAGATTCACTGCTGAATTTGTTGATGGTGATCCACCTTACTGGCATGTTATAGCTTGGCAGAACAATAAAAAAAGTGATATGTATGGGCAAAACATAGGTGGATTAATTGGGATAATTATTTCATTATATCTAATTTCTAAGGATAACAAAGAAGCAGAGATACTGGGTTAATATTATTAATAATTAACATTGCATGGATAGTAATATTAATATTGCATATTATAGTTTGTTTTCTAATCCCTACTCAGTACCGCCATATTACAGCAATTACATACAATAAGTGAATACTAAGCACAGGAATAGGATTATCCATTATAAAAATGATCATAGAAAGCAGTGGAGGCCATATCTGAGTTGAGTCTGAGTTTGGGGTAGGTTATACTTTTTATTTTACTATTGTTTTTGAGATTATGTGATATGAGCTAAAGAATCCTGCTGATGAAAAAGCTACATTAGGGGCATCCTCTAAAAGGTTAATTTTTATTTTTTAATCAATTGGATAATTAGAAGTTCGAAACAATGCATTTATAAGATGAAAATTGAAAGAAAGATAACTAAAAAAGCACAAATTTTTATATAATACCAAATAAAACGTATTATTAACATACTCAATGAGTTTTAAGTTTAATATAAAGGCCTAACTATAATAAATATTCAAAACACAACAAAAGTCCTCTTTAAGAAACACACTCGAACCTAAAAAAACCAAAACAGTTTTATTATGTACGAACTAATATAGATAGTGTACTCAAAAATCAAATTATTAAAAATATAACATAACCTAAGGTTTTGGAGGATGAGAAGTCATGAAAGAAAGTAAGTTCGCCCATTTAACCAAGGTACACCCCTGCTTTAACGAAAAAATACATGACAAAGTGGGACGTATCCATGTACCCATCGCACCTAAATGTAACATACAGTGTAATTTCTGCACCCGTGAGATAAACAAATGCGAAATGAGGCCTGGCGTAGCTTCCTGCATAATGAGTGTAGAAGATGCCCTTGAGCATGTGGATAAAGTAACCAAGGAAATGCCCATATCTGTTGTTGGGGTAGCAGGTCCTGGAGACGCACTATTCAACCCAGAAACATTCGAGTTCTTCCGGGAATTGGATGTAAGACATCCCGAACTCATTAAATGTATAAGTACCAACGGCCTGCTTTTACCTGAAAAAGCAGATGAACTGGCCGAAATCAACGTAAACAGTATCACAGTAACTGTAAATGCCATTGACCCTGAGATAGGTAAGGAAGTCTATTCATTAGCTATACATGATGGTAAGGTCTACGATAAAGAGGAAGCCTTCAACATTATATCCAAGAATCAACTGGAAGGCATAAAGATGATCGCAGATAGAGAAATAGTGGTCAAGGTAAACAGCGTCCTGATACCCGGATTAAACGATGAACACATAGTGGACATTGCCAAGAAAGTAAAGGGCTTGGGAGCGTCACTCATGAATGTAATCCCACTCATACCATTATACAAGTTCAAGGACACACCAAAACCCGGCTGTATGGAGCTCAGTACAGTTAGGGATGCAGTTGAAGAGATTATACCAGTATTCCGTGCATGTACCCAGTGCCGAGCCGATGCTTATGGAGTGCCGGGTAAAGAGGACAAACACCTGGACTTAACACCGGCAAGTCACTATTAAAAATTTTTATTTTTTTATTCCAACTAGATTTTTTATTTTAGAAACAATAAACATTGAATATAGTGTATTTTTAAAAAAATGGAGTATTTTATTAAAAATTGGGATATTTTCCAGTATGATATACTGTTCTTTATTTATGTAAAAGTGATGACTGAGGAAATACAATGAAGACACTGTACTGGGAGGACAACCACCTGTTCATCCTTGATCAAACCAGGTTACCTGGAGAGGTAACTTACTATGAATGTGAAACTTACCAGGACGTCATCTTCACTATAAAAACTCTGATGGTTAGGGGTGCACCAGCTATTGGTGTGGCTGCTGCCTTTGGCATGGCCCTGGCTGAACTCGCTGGTGAAGACTTGGAAAAAGTTGCTCGAGAGATTAAAGAAGCCCGTCCCACAGCAGTGAACTTATTTTGGGCTGTTGATCGAATATTAGAAGCTAAATCAGCAGGAAAATCTGCCCTGGATGAGGCGATCCTTATGTTTGATGAAGACATCCAGACTAATAAAACACTGGGGAAATACGGTTCCCAGGTGATAGAAGATGGTGACACCATATTAACCCACTGCAATGCAGGAGCACTCGCATGTGTTGATTATGGAACTGCCCTTGGAGTAATAAGAGCTGCAGTGGAAGATAACAAAAAAATTTCCGTGGTCTGTGATGAGACCAGGCCTGTATGTCAGGGTGCGCGTTTGAGTGTTTTTGAAATGCAGGAAGAAGGTATACCCGTCAAATTGATTGTAGACAGTGCCGCAGGAAGACTCATGCAGGAAGGTAAAATAGATAAAGTGATTGTAGGTGCTGATCGGGTAGCCAAGGGTGGAGCTGCAAATAAGATAGGTTCCTTGATGGTTGCTCTTGCAGCTAAACGATTTAACATTCCATTCTATGTAGCTGCACCTAAAAGCACCTTCGATGACGAGATATCCATATATGATGTGGAGATCGAAGAAAGAGACCCTGATGAAGTTTTGTACTTTGGGGATTGCCGGGTTGCACCCGAAGGAACCGAAGTAGAAAATCCAGCCTTTGATATCATACCAAATGATTTGATTACCGGTATAATCACTGAAGAAGGTATTCTGGATCCGATTTGAGAATTTTTTTGACAATATCGAAATTTTTTAATTAGAATTTATTTATTAACATCGTAATTCTACTGTAGATAAAGATCATGGAAAAGATTGTTATTATAAATAAAAAAATGTTTAAAAATTAAATAAAAAATTCATGCTCTTTTTTTGAATAAAATAAGTTTTATCCTTCTAATTCTTTTAAAGCTTTCCAGGCATCTTCATATCCTGGTTTAATATCTAAAGCCTTTTTAAAGGATTTTTTAGCATCAGTCAAATTTCTTAATTCTTTATCTGCTAACCCTTTGTTGAACCAGCCCTCTGCATTTTCAGGGTCTGCCTGGGTCACTTTCTTAAAGCATTTCAGTGCTTCATCCCATTTTTTAAGTTTACCCAGGGTAATTCCTTTATTTATCAAGGCCAGGGTATGCTGAGGATACAACTCCAAGGCCTCATCATAACAAACCATGGCTTCCTGAAAATCTTCTAGTTTGTCCAGAGAAACCCCTTTATTAATCAGGGCAAGGGTAAATTCAGGATCTAACTTAAGTGCCTCATCGAAGGAGGCCACAGCATCCCTGTATCTTCCCAGCCTTTCCAGGATTAAACCCCTGGTATTCCATGCAATCTCAGATTTTGGTTCCAGCTCTAACGCTTTATCAAAGCACTCTAACGCATCTTCATATTGACTTTTCTGGGTTAGTTCAACACCCTTTCTGTACCATGATTTGGCATTCCTAAACCGGTCCCTGAATCCCATATACAATCCTCTTTATTATAAATCTAACTTCCATTACAAATTCAAAAATCTTCCTTTATCAAATCTAATTCCATTATCAATTCTTATCATTTCTTATCAAATTTCAATTATTCCACAGGTCTTTCCCTGCGAAATATTCGGAGCAAATCTTCCTTTTTACCCCAAAAGATGATGGTCAACAGAACCAGGACATAGATAATTATTCCCAGTGTATCTATCAGGGGTTCAGGTGTAGATAAGCTGGTAAATATGGATGGCATGTTGTACCCAAGATCCTCAGGATTGTTAACAATTATGGTGGCAAAGATGTTGTTGAAAATATGAACGCCCATGGCAGTCTCCAAGCCATTTTCACCCAGTGTAATGATTCCCAGTGTTAAACCGAGAATAAATGCCTGTATCACGATATCCGCACTTAAAATTGTGTACGATCCATTGAAATAATGGGGCAGAGCGAAGATCAACGAGGTGACTATTAAAAGAACCACTGGTTTTTTGGTTAAAAGCCCCAATCCCTGTATCAGGTATCCCCGGAAGAACAGTTCTTCAAAGGATGCCTGTATTGGAAAGATTAAAAGACAAAGAACTAATATTAAAATGAAAGGGATTAGGTTGAAGTTAAATTTTAAACTGGCCGGATCAAATATTAAAGATATGATCAAACCTATTGTAAGCAGGGCAAACCAAACCAAACCACCTTTGAACAGCCTCTTCCAGTTGAATGTAGACTTGGTGGTTATGATTGACAAGAATTTTCTCTGGTGTATATATCGAACCCCAATATAGAGGAATATCATTGATATAACGTATGTAAACCCCATAAACAACATGAACGTCAGTGGATCCGACGTAAAAGATTCAGCTAACAAATTGGGATTTATTCCCTGAGCCATGAGATAGGTCGTGATGAAAATGAGTATCATAATCCCTAGGAGGACAGGTGCTCCCCAGATCAGGATGATGTTGAAGAAATATCTCCAGAAGTTATTTTCACCACTGTAAACGTTGTCTAAAAACGGTATTCTGGACATTTTTTTAACCTCAAATTTATAATATTCTTGGAATCTTTATAATCTTAATAATTAAGGTTTTACTTATGATCTTAAATTTACATGGAATTCTTTATAATCGAGTGTATAACTGTTTTTTTTAGTGTATAACTGCATCAATTCCCATATGCCATCTCCCGGGACTGGAGGATTTAACCTTTCTTTCACCCAGTATGCTGACTTTTCGGGTACCTGCAGCCTGTTTAATTCTAGAAACTGGTGTTTCAAAATCCGATGAAAATTCATAGTAATGTAAAACTCCCCCTTCTTTAAGGGAGGAAATTGCATCATCCAGGTATTTACAGGCGGTTCCTGGGAGGTTCATTATTATACGGTTCGCCTCTAACTTCCTAGTGTTCAGAAATTTTTCTGCATCATCTAAAATTGGATGTACTTCTCCTTGGAGTTTGTTAAGTTCGATGTTACTTTTTAGATAGTAGATTGCATCGGGATTTATGTCAACGGCGTAGATTTCCACTTTCCTGTGTCTGGCGATACTCACCGAGAAGGGACCCACCCCGGTAAAGAGGTCAATAATTACTTCTCCATCTTTAACCTGTTTAACTATTCTCTCTCTTTCAGTAGCTAATCTTGGACTGAAATAGACTTTACGCACATCCAATAGAAACTTCGAGCCATATTCTGTGTGGATGGTCTCTGATTGATCTTCACCAGCCAGGTGCTCCAGGCTGCGGGTCCTGATTACGCCCTTTATCTCACTGCCTTTACGGTAGATGGCCTTTCTCCTGGTGAATTTAAGGGCTGCATCTGCTATTTGATACTTTTCAGATTCCAGTTCCCTGGGTATTTCAAGTATCACCACATCACCAATTATATCAAAGGATTTTTTTATTTCATCTATTTTCTGTGGTGAGATGTGTCCTTTTAAGTAATCTTTTAAGCTACGGGGACTTTTTTTATGGATTTCAAATTCCATATCAACGGTTTTGATGTCCTCCAATCCAATCTCTTCCAGAACATCCATACCAAGTTTACTGGCCAGTGGTATATATACATAATCACCTAAACGCTTGATTTTCAGTTCATTATTTATTAGTGAGTGCTTTAGCAGAGTTTTTCTAACCTGATCTGCCCGTCTTTTTGGAATTTCAAGGCCCAACATGGTACGTGTCCTTTTTTTATTCATTTATAGGTAGATGTGGATTTCACTTCTTGTATGGAATATGAATTCAATACTAATTAGTAATATGAACGGTTGAATATTAAGTTCACCACTAAACTATCAATTCTTATTGTAGTTTATTCATATTTTATCCATTGAGATTAAATTATAGGTGAGCCCCATGTTATATTTAATTGGTTTAGGACTCTACGATGAAAAAGATATATCTTTAAAGGGATTAGAAGTCCTTAAAAAGGTGGATACTATTTATGCTGAATTTTACACCGCCCGCCTCGCTGGTGGGGATATTAAAAACTTGGAAGATGAATTAGGCATTGAGATAAACGTGTTAAAAAGGGAAGAGGTAGAGGAAGAAAACATCCCCATTAAGGAAGCAGAAAATGAGGATGTTGCATTTTTATGCGCTGGAGACCCGTTGATGGCCACAACCCATACCGATATGATGATCCAGGCTAAAAAATCAGGTATTGAAACCACTGTTATCCATTCATCATCGATTTTAACAGCTGCCCCTGGACTAGCCGGATTACAGGCCTATAAGTTTGGGAAGGTAACCACCATACCATTCACTGAGGAAAATTACTTTCCCCATTCACCCTACGAGGCAATTATAAACAACCTCAAAGAGAAACTACACACCCTG
>DACB01000005.1:15776-33057 GCA_002494495.1 Methanobacterium sp. UBA294 | reverse complement strand
TTATCAATGAGGACACATTAGCTGTGGTTGTGGCCCGGGCTGGTGCTGGAAAACCAGTTGTGCGTGCCGATAAAATCAGTAAACTGGTGGATGAGGACTTTGGAGGACCGCTCCATTGCCTCATAATACCTTCAGAGTTACATTTTATGGAGGCGGAAGCCCTGGTGGTTCTGTGCGGGGCTCCTGAGTCAATCATCAAGGATTCCATTTAATTACACCCCGCATTAAACCCACTTATTAAGATTATTTACTGTATTAAGGAGTATTATAAATTGGCAGCTAAACCATTCGTTAAATGGGCTGGTGGAAAGGGACAGCTACTGGTGGAACTTGAAAATAGATTACCAGCATATATCCTCCAAGGAAAAACTATTCCCAGATATGTGGAGCCCTTTGTAGGTGGAGGTGCCATGTTTTTCAACCTGCAGAACAGGTATAAAATTGGGGAATCTTTTCTTTCAGACTGCAATGAAGATTTAATCTTAACTTACGAAGTTATCAAAGGGGATGCTAAGGAATTAATCATGGAATTATCAGAGATAGAAGTTTTTCACCTCAAAAAATCAGAGGATGAAAGGAAAGAGAATTATTACAGTATAAGGGAATCCTACAATAGCCAGGAAATAGATTACCAAACCCCATCATTCCAGTGGATTAAAAGGGCTGCTTATTTCATTTTCCTTAATAAAACCTGTTTCAACGGACTTTACCGCTTGAACAGTAAAGGCTTGTTCAACGTTCCCTTTGGCAGGTATAAAAATCCCACCATATGTGATGAAAAGAATTTAATTGAAGTACAAAAGGCATTGAAGAATACAAACCTAGCTCAGGGAGATTTCACAGGGTCAGCAGAATACATAAAGGATGGCTCATTCGTATACTTCGACCCACCTTACAGGCCATTAAATAAAACCAGCCACTTCACCAGTTACTCCAAAGATGGGTTCAACGATGATTCACAGAAAAGACTGGCTGATTTCTATAGAGAAATGGACGGGAGAGGGGCAAAACTCATGTTGAGCAACTCAGACCCAAAAAACCAGGATGAAGGGGATAAATTCTTCGATGAACTCTACAACGGCTTCAACCTGGAGAGGATATCTGCCAAAAGGAATATCAACCGGGATGCATCAAGAAGGGGTAAAATTAACGAGTTAGTTGTACGGAATTATTCATAATAAAGAGTTGTTGGAAAAATTAAAAAAAATAACTGTCCCATTAATTATTTGAAAAATCTTTTTAGAATTATTTCTCTTTGATATCACATTTGATTGAATAGATCATAATGTAAATTAATTAGAAATATTAAGAACGCGTCATCTCTATATCCTAAATCAAGGTTCTTGACCCTTTTTATATTGGATTTTCTTCTGATTGTTCTTGGTTTAATCATTCATTTTTTACCATGAATTCGCATTTTTCAATGTTTTCGATGGGTATCAATACCTTCCTTTGCCCGCCTTCCTGGACACCATAGTCAATTTCTATTAAACCCTTTTTTTCATTTATTTCAATATTTTGAACTCCAAATTCGCCTTTACGGAAGTTGTGGATGGTTTCGTTCATCATGGAGATCTCGATTTTTTCAATTATCTTCATATTTGGACACCTTTACACCTATTTTTATCTTTTCTTCTAATTATAACTTGGATTTTCAGCGGGAATAAGGAATGATGGCAATGTAACAACTTATATAAAATGATTTATCCAATAAAATTAAGGACCTAATGATTAAAGAAGTAGAATAGATGGATAATATGGTTGATTACATAATAGAAACTCAGGATATCTCCAGGGATTTTAATGGCTTTAGGGCAGTAGATGGACTGAGTTTGCAGATAAAGAAGGGGGAAGTTTTTGGTTTTTTAGGTCCCAATGGGGCGGGAAAAACCACCGCCATCAACATGATGGTGGGGTTACTTAAGCCCACCAGTGGGCGTGTAATTATCCAAGGCCAGGATATGGATAAGTTCGACAAGGCGTCTATTGGTGTTTGTCCCCAGGAACTGGTTTTATGGGAACATCTCACCTGTCAGGAAAGCCTTAAATTAATAGGGGATATGTACGAAGTTCCCAAGGATGTTTTAAAGCTGAGGGTTGACCAGCTACTGGAGGATCTCTTCCTTACAGATAAGGCAAATACACTGGTCAAAAATTTATCCGGGGGAATGAAGCGTCGTTTGAATCTGGCCATGGCAGTGGTTCACCGACCTGAAATAGTAGTGATGGACGAACCATCAGAAGGGCTGGATCCACAGTCGCGCCAGGTGCTCTGGAAGTACATTCTTTCACTGCGTGATGAGGGAAAAACAGTCATACTTACCACCCATCTTATGGATGAGGCAGATAGACTTTCAGACCGGGTAGCTATAATTGATCATGGTAAACTCCTTAAACTTGACACCCCAGATAACCTTAAAAAGGAAATTGGNNNGGAAAATGTATTTTCCATCCTGGAAGTAGATGGAATTATTAATCTCCGGGCATTAAATGCGATGGGTAAGCTTCCGCAAATCATAGGTGATATTGAAGAAACTGGGGCGCGTATGGTGGACCTTTCAATGAGACAGAATACCCTGGAAGATGTATTTATTGATCTCACTGGAACCAGTCTGAGGGAGTAAACATGAAGTTTTTAAGCTTAGCAATTAAGGATTTAAAGGAGTTAGTCAGGGACAGAAAGGGACTTTTCTTCATACTCGTATTCCCCATATTTTTTATGTTAGTTTTTGGCTTCGCCTTCGGAGGCATGGGCCAGAGCAACACTCCCTATAAACTTGCCATTGTAAATCATGACTCATCAGTCAATATTCCAATGACTGGGGAGAGTGTTAATTTTGGGAAAAACCTTACTCAGATTTTAGAAGAGGCCCAATATGAAAATAGTGATGTTCATCTCTTCAACGTGACCAAAGTGAGTGAAAGTCAGGCTGAAGAGCTTTTAAAGACGAGGAACATTGATGTAGCGTTGATCATACCAGATAACTTTTCTGAATCTGTGTTGGCACTAATAAACCACACTATCTTGTCGGCCACCAATCCTCTGGTAGCGAGCGGGTCCACAACACCTGAAATAACATCCACTTTAATAATCCGTGGTGATACTGGATTTATGAACTTTGGAGTATCCCAGGGCATTTTAGTGGGTATACTGGCCAAGTATCAGGATGAAATTGTAACTCAAACTCAAAATGAAGTCAGGGCAACACCCGGGGCCCAGCCAAAAGAATTCTTAAAATCCAAAGTGGAACCCATTGAAGGGACACAGAACTTCACCAGTTTCGACTTCATTGCACCGGGTATGATTGTATTTGCCATAATTTTCCTGGCAACCACGGTTGCAGCAAATTTCACCAGGGAGGTGGAGTCTGGAACCCTGACAAGACTTAAATTAACCAGAATGAAGGGATTCGACATCCTATTTGGCGGTTTAATCCCCTGGTCCCTGGTGGTGGTTTTCCAAGTAATCATACTATTAGCAGTGGCTATAGCCATAGGATTTCACTGGCAAGGAGGTGTTAACTCCATACTGCTGGCCATCTTAGTAGGTGTAATTGGTGGTATAGCTTCTATTGCACTGGGAATGATAATTTCAGCATTTGTCCAGAATGTGGGGCAGGCAGGTAATCTAGGAACCCTGATCACCGTTCCAGCGAGTTTCCTAGTGGGGGCTTTTTTCCCGCTTCCAGACGTGGAGATATTTGGCGTCCCCTTCAATGCTTTCTTACCCTGGACACATACACTGGATGCCCTGCGTGCGCTATTGACTTATGGTGGTGGATGGAATGAGATTGCCTACTCTGTAGGTGTAAGTGTGTTCCTTACCGTAATTCTATTTGCCATTGGGGTTGTACTATTCACTAAGAACAGGTTGAAGGCGGAAAGTTAAATGTATGATGTTATGTTTGAAAGTTAAATGTAATGATGGGTGGATATAAGTTGTCTGATGAAAAAAAAGGCCATGTTCATCATGGTAAAACAACCAGGAATATTTTAAATCCAGGTAGAGTATTAACCGCATCTGGTTTAAAATCAGGGGACACCCTCCTTGATGCTGGCAGTGGGGATGGTTTCATATCATTTGCAGCATCACAGTTGGTGGGTGAAAATGGAATAGTTTATGCCTTGGATGCATACCCCGAATCTGTAGCTAATATAAAAGAAGAAGCAGAAAAGGAAGGAGTTAATAATTTAGAGACCATATTTGCTGATTTAACTGATGAAATCCCCTTAGATGATAATTCAGTTGATGTGTGCGTTATGGCCAACGTGCTTCATGGATTTGTTGAAAACAATGAAGTAGAAGAAGTGATGAAGGAGATTAGCAGGGTTGTTAAGTCAGAGGGTGTTTTTGCAGTGGCTGAATTTAAGAAGTTAGCGGGACCTCCAGGACCGCCCTTAGAGGTTAAGCTTTCACCACAGGATGTGGAGGATATCCTGGTCCAGTATGATTTTGAGCCGGTTTCATCTTGGGAAGTTGGTCAGTACCATTACCTGGTGAAGGGTATAAACCAGAAGTAGAATAGGTTTTTTTTAATTGTGATTGTATAATCAGTTTATGAGTGCATTGTTATAAGAATACACATTTTAAAATGAGCAGTTTCAAAATGCACATTGATATTTTATTATTTTTAGTAAAGGCTTGTATATTTAGCAAGGTAATCCCCGTAATCACGGTCGAGGATCCTGAGAGTAGTCATTGTTTCGGGGGAGGAGCAGCATCTTTCTTCTACCAGGTTTCTAAGTGTTTTGTTTTTGATGTTTTCCCTGACTTCCCTAAGCACGAAGTCCATGGTTTGCTGGTTGTATTTTTTCAACTCTTCCAGATTGAACTGGTATAACTGGTAATCTTTGAGGTCATATATTTTATGGGGAGTGGTTATCTGTCTTATCTTGGAGTAAAAATTGTTTGAATCTGCACCAAAGAAATCAACCCCCATATAGGCAAGGAGTGGGATGAAGGGAGTTTTTATGAAGGGGAAGTACAATGCAGTGTTGGGGTTGATGTTTTCCCGGAGTTCTACCATGATTTTTATGAGATCCATGGGCCGGTTTAAAAGTTCTTCCGGATTAGCAACCAGCAGAATGCTGTTGCCCAGTTTTTCCAGTTCCAATGCACATCTAACTCGTAAGTCTGGATATTTAGATCCATGTACAACTGCAATACCAGTTTGGCCCTCTTCTTTTGCCTTCTCTATGGTGCTGGTTACAGAAAATTCTGCCAGGGGCATAGGTACATTGTAGGGCATAGGTTCGTCTGGTATTAATGGGGTTGGTGTATCTGATGATAAGATTCCCGGTGTTTCCTGTTCTCCGTATTTTCCCAGCCGGGCCGGGCCGTCGTGTTTATTTATTTCCAGCATAGAATCTAAAATCCGTATTTTTTTGTATCGTATTTTTTTGTATCGTATTTTTTTGTATCTTATTTTTCTTGTATCCATCTTTTCGTAGTTATTATTTATTGTATCTTTGATTTTCTTCAGTAACTCTAACCATAAAATTTTTCTAATTTTTAGTTATTTTAATTCAACAGTAAAAAGATTAATTTTTTTTATAAAGGGAGTAAAACCGGGTTAACAGTGATATAGAGCTGAATAAAACGATTAGAATTAACAAAGTATTGGTAACATAACCTGTAGGTAGTATAAAAGGGAATATTATGGTTATTCCTGCAGTGAAGAATAAAAAGGCCCCATAATATTTTCCAATTGGGTCGTAGATTGGTTTTTTTGTCCCTGATGTCAATATGAACTGTATGAACATGAACATGATGAGGATTAATATCCAAAATGGGTAAATTCCAGAGATTATGAAGGCTAGGAAGATGATGGTTATCAGTATAAAATCAGCGGCAGAGTCCAGGAATGCTCCGTAATTCGTGGTGAAATCAAACTTCCTGGCAATAAAGCCATCCACATAATCGGTTGAAATGGCTATTATAAAGATGATGATGGACGGTAGCATCATTTCGCTTAGATAAGTGTAAAACAGTGCCAGTGCCAGGACAATCCTGAGGCCGCTTAAAATTGAGGGGAGGAGTTCTAGTAATTTCATGTTCGTCAACTCATATTAATTATTCAATCTTTTTCATTAAATATGAACTGTTTAAAAATTTGGTGTCACTTAAAAGATTACACTTATCAAATTTTTAGCAACGTTTATATATGGCCTAAATCACACCTAGATATGAAAATTATAAATTTTCACACAGACTGGTATTGACAATCAGGGCGTGAAGAAGAATGAAACAATTAAAACGCTTAAAAAACATGTTAAGTGGGGGAGACAAGTCAGAAGACCCAAATAAAACAGAAGAACAGAAGCAGTCTGATACAGAAATGAAAACAGAAGAACAAAAAACAAAACCAACAGAAACACCAAAAGACACATCAGAAAAACCAGCTGAAACCAAAGCCGAAAAACCTGATGAAAAAACAAAAGAAGCTAAAAAAACAGAAAAACCAGTCGAATCAGAAAAACCAATAGAAAAAACAACCCAAGCTAAAGAAGAAAAAACCCAAACCAAAAGGAGTGATAGCATGACTTTACTTGAAGGAAGAGATGTAGATACTATAACTCGAAAGGATATTACTGATGACTTCAAACAAGCAGTAGTAGATGCTGGTGCAGAAACTGTGGGCATATGTTTCCAGTGCGGTACATGTACAGGAGCATGTCCATCTGGAAGAAGAACCCCGTACCGAGTAAGACAACTTGTAAGAAAATCCCTAATGGGCCTTAAAGATGAATTATTAGCAGATGACAATATTTGGATGTGCGCCACCTGTTATGAATGTCAGGAAAGATGCCCACGAGAAATTAAAATAGTGGACATAGTAAAAATAGTAAGGAACTACGCATCCCAAGCTGGATACATGGCAGATAACCATAAAGCCACTGGATCTTTTGTTATAAAAACCGGACACGGTGTACCAATTAACGACGCAACCAAAGCATTAAGGAAAAGCGTAGGCTTAACTGAATTACCACCAACCACCCACGAATTCCCAGAAGCCCTTAAAGAAGTGCAGACCATAATGAAAACCACTGGATTCGACACTTTAATCGGATACAACTGGGAAACTGGAGAATTAGAATAAGGAGGAATCAAAATGGGATATGCATATTTTTTAGGATGTATAATGAATAACCGATACCCTGGAATTGAAAAAGCCACCAGGATAATGTTCGAAAAACTGGGCGTTGAACTCAAGGACATGGAAGGAGCATCATGCTGCCCAGCACCAGGTGTATTTGGATCATTCGACCTTACCACTCAACAATCCATAGCTGCCCGTAACATCACCATTGCAGAAGATATGGGTATGGATGTTCTTACTGAATGTAATGGATGCTTCGGTTCACTCTACGAAACCAACCACCTGTTACATGAAGACGAAGAACAGAAAGAAAAAATCAACAAAGTACTCGCTGAAGTAGGAAGGGAATACAAAGGAGAAGTAAACGTAAGACACTTCGCAGAAATCATCTACAATGACATAGGTCTCGACAAGCTCCAAGAAGCAATAACCAATCCATTAAACCTTGATGTAGCTGTACACTACGGTTGCCACTTCTTGAAACCCAGTGCTGCAATAGGAATCGACGACCCAATGAAACCAACCATACTGGATGAACTGGTGGAAGTAACCGGTGCAAAATCCATTGACTACAAGGACAAAATGATGTGCTGCGGTGCAGGCGGAGGGCTACGTTCCCGTGACTTAGACGTAACTCTGGACTACACCAAGGAAAAACTGGACAACATGATTGAAGCAGGAGTCGATATCATTGTAAATGTTTGCCCATTCTGCCACCTGCAATTCGACGTAGGACAGAAAGAAGTAAACAAAAAATATGGTACCGACTATAATATACCAGTATTCCACCTTGCACAGATTTACGGACTAGCCATGGGATTAAGCAGAGAAGATATAACCATAGATGCTCAACAGATAAGCGCAGAACCTGCCATGGCTAAACTGGATGAAATGACCGGTGGAGAATAATTTTTCTCCCCTTAAATTATTTTTTTTAAAAATAAAATACATTATTATCTGTTAATCAATTTTTAAGGCACTCTATTTAACTAAGCCTTTCCATTTTAACCTAATTTTAAATAAGTTTAACTACATATATCATTATACTACACTATTAATAAAAATAAAAAGGATTTCGAGGTGTATTTTTTATGTTTATAGCAACCCTGGCTGGTATATTTAAATTTGAAGAATTACCAGAAAAATACGGACCTTTTGTCCAGTACAAAGCATCGATTGAAGATAAAACTATTAAAGAAGATGAAAAAATAGTTATTTTAAATGTAACCGGCACTGAAAGTTACCACGTACTTTTCATCGATTCCTACAGTAATATAGCCGAGATTGAAAAAGAATTAAGTGAAGCTGATACCAAGCTTAACTACAGCAGCAAGAAAATCCTGGAAGAACACTTATGACTAGTTTACCCGTAGAACAGACATGGATGGTCCTGGTGGACCTATTAACTGACCTTAAGAAGAAGGATATGGAAATACCATCTGGTTTAAATAAGGATATCCAGCTGGCCAAGACCACCATCAACTTCTACAAGGTGAACCCCACCGATCCAGAGCGGATGAAAGAGATAAAAAGGATAAACGATCTGCTAAATTCGGTGCAGGATACACTCTTAACCCTGGCAGATACCATCAGCGATGATTATGTGGAAGGTTGGGTAGAAAAACTTCAAAAAGCAGCTATGGGGGATCAGATCTATGATATTCCTGATAAAAAACCCAGGTTCGTTGCAGGTGCACCATCTGGCTTTTCCATGGTCAGACTAACCTTCAAAAAACCAATTTCTGAGGAGAGACTGGTTGACATAGCCGAATACCATAACATAATCCTGGAATTTGAAGAGGACAATGTGCTGATGATCTACGGAAGCAAGGAAAATATCCAGAAGAGTTTAAAGGAACTATCCTCATTTTTCAATGAACAGTTATTAGAATAAAATGGTATCTAAAATATGTTTAAAGTATAATCTAAAATATGGATTATTAAATTAAATGGGTTTTAGTTTTATCAAAAAATATGGATTATTATAATTAAATGGGTTTCAGTTTAATCTAAAATTAAAATAATCTAAACTGGTTTCAGAATAGATAGGGGAGGATGTATAAGTGAAAATCCTGAATGTGAGTGATATACACAGTGACCATAAAAACTTAATGGAACACCTGAAACATAACCCGGCAGATTTAATTATAATAACCGGTGACATCACCCAATTTGGACCGGCAGAGTTAGGTGTGGAAATATTAAATGATATATGTACCTTTAACATCCCGGTTTTGGTTATCCCTGGTAATTGTGACCCAGAAGATATTTATGGTAAAATAGATAACTCCCGGGCAATAAATGTGCACGGCCGTAGCCAGGTAATAAATGGCATTGGTATCTGTGGATTTGGAGGGTCAAATCCCACGCCTTTCAACACACCACTAGAATTTGAAGAAGTACAGCTTTACGAGGGAGTAAGTAAGGCCATGGAAGGAGTTTCACATGAACAAATAACCATTCTGTTAACCCATGCCCCACCATACGGCACCAAGACAGATACACTACCCTCTGGTGAGCATGCAGGAAGCACCAGCATCCGTAAGATTATAGAAGAATACCAGCCCACTTTGAATCTTTGTGGCCATATTCATGAATCTAGGGGAATTGACCAGATAGGGAAAACATTAACAGCCAATCCCGGTGATTTATCCAGTGGTTATGGATGTTTAATTTATATTGAAGACCCGGAAGATCCTGATTCAATCAAGATAGAAATTATAAAGTTGTAATTAACTTTTTTTACCCGATTTGAATACAAAATCTTTTTAAGTAAAACCAACAAATGCAATTTGCTTAACAAAAAAATCACTTATTTCATTTTCTTGGAGGAAAAAATTAAAATGATAATGGTCGAAGGACAGGTCGGCGGTAAAAAGTATAGGGAACCATTTTCTAAGGGTGTACTGGCCAGGTCATTAACCAGGGCAGAGATGGACCCAAATGATGCATATACCTTCGCCTCACACATAGAAGCTTACTTGAGGAAGGAAAATTTCCAGCTGATAACCCTGGATGATCTAATTAAGATCGTGGGTGAAAAGCTTAAGGAAGAGGATATTGAAATCGCTGAAAAATATGGTATGTGGAAAAGACTCCGCAGATGTCGAGATCCCCTGATAATCCTTATAGGAGGGGCATCTGGTGTGGGAACTTCATCCATCGCCTTCGAAGTGGCCAACCGTTTAGGTATCCGGAACATGATCAGCACAGATATGATCAGGGAGGTAATGAGAAAGATAGTCTCCAAGGAACTACTCCCAACCATATACGAATCCAGTTACACTGCTTACCGATCACTACGCATACCACCACCACCAGAACTGGACGAAGTACTCATAGGTTTCCGGGACCACGTAGACACCGTGAGTGTGGGTGTTGATGCTGTTATAGAAAGGGCCCTCAAGGAAGGTATAAGTATAGTAATAGAGGGTGTACACATAGTACCTGGTTTTATCAGGGAAGATCTGGTGGCCCGACACAACGTTAACATGTACGTGTTAACCCTGCCTGATGAGGAAGTCCATAAAGGCAGATTTTATTCAAGATGCAGACAGTTATGGGCTAGAAGACCCCTCAAACGTTACATTAATTATTTCGATGCAATAAGAAGGACTCATAAATACTTCGAAAGCCAGGCAAATAAATATCATGTCCCAGTTATTGAGAACATCGATGTCACCACCACACTGGACTCGATAATTGAAGATATAACCAAGTCAATGAATGAATAACATTAAAGAGATACAATTCAAATCAGTAACCATTCAAAGATAAATAAAAAAATTTAAGTTTATGGGAAAACCCAGGACTCCATGGAAGTGAAGAAGATGTTAGAAGATATAAAAGTGAAGGATGTTATGACTGAAGATGTGGTGACTGTTCCACCCACAGAAGATGTAGTGTTTGCTTTTGAAAAACTCATGAAGTATAAAATAAGCTCTCTTTTAGTGGTATTCCAGGATAAACTGGTGGGAATAGTGACTGCAACCGATCTGGGCCATAACCTTATACTGGATAAATATGAACTGGGAACCACAGTAGAGAAGGTCATGGTGAAGGACGTGGAGATCATAAGTCCAGAGGATACTCTACTTAAGGCAGTGGAGAAAATGAACCACACCAGTTCTGATGGAATAATCAATCAGCTGGTAGTTACAGAAGATGATAAAATAATGGGAATTATATCTGATGGGGATATTATAAAGGCCATCAAATTTTAAATTCCTTTTTTTATATAATTTTAAACTTTTTTCACAAGTAAGTATTATTTATTGATTCAAATTCATTGAATTTAATTGTAAAACTGGTGCCGTCATCTCTATCAAGTTCTATGGTACCATCCAGCTGTCTGGTTAGGTTGGTTACCAGTTTCAAGCCCAATGTATTTACATCATTAATATCCAGATTTTCTGGTAAACCAACACCGTTATCTCCAATTTTTATCCGGCAATTCTCCCCATGGCATCTGATTTCCATTTTAATTTCTCCATTCCTATCATCAGGGAAAGCATGTTTAATGGAATTGGTGATTAGTTCATTTATAATAAGTCCACAGGGAATGGCTGTGTTTATATCCACGGGGAAGTCATTTGATTCTATTTTAAATTTTACCCGGCTGGTGTTTACACTGTAAGAACGGAAGAGATCATTCACGAGTTCATTTGCATATTCAGATAGGTTTATCTGGGTTAGATCTCCAGTTTGGTATAATTTTTCATGTATAAGAGCCATGGATATTATCCTACTCTGGCTTTCCTTAAATACCTCTACAGAGTCGGGTTCCTTTATATGTTGAGACTGTAAACTTAAAAGACTGGATACTATCTGCAGATTATTTTTAACCCGGTGATGTATCTCCTTAAGGAGTATGTCCTTTTCTTTAAGGGATTTATTTAACTTATCTTCAGCTTTCCTTTTATTGGTGATATCCCTTACAATGCAAAGTACTTCTCTGTTATTTAATCTCTTGACACGAGCTTCATAGTAGTTTAAACTGGATGCTACTTTAAGTTCATATTCAAAATTTTCTAATGTATCATATTCAAGTGACTTTTTGATTTTCTCCAGGGCCAATTTCAGATCTGCCTCAGAAAGGCCAATGGAACTAATATTTATACCAATAATTTTATCCTTGGTAATGGCCAGTTCCTGGGAACCGCCACGGAAATCAATTATAGTGCCATCCTCGGTGATGATGAACATCAAATCAGGGATGGCCAGTAGTAATGATTTGTATTTATTCTCGCTTTTCTTTAGAGCCTCTCCCACTTTATTACGTTCTGCAATTTCTTTCATTAACCTCTGGTTGATCTGGGAAAGTTCATGGGTTCTGTTCTGGATCTTTTCTTCCATCTGATTATAGGCAGTTTTTAGTTCTCTTTCTGCCTTTTTCCTTTCCAGTAATTCAGAACGCTCTTTTAAAGCTCTTTTGATTGCAGGTACAAGTTTTGATAGGTTATTTTTAAAAACATAATCTTTTGCACCCATTTTCAGTACTTCAACTGCAAATTCTTCCCCTATCTTACCACTTACAAATATCAGGGGTGTTTCAGGAGATTTCACCTTCACTATATCCAGTGCAGTTACACCATCAAACTGGGGCAGGGAATGGTCCACCAGCACCACATCAGGGTTGAATTCTTCCAGTGCATGGATGAATCCCTCTTCTGTTTCCACCCTTCTGGATACAAAGTCAAGTCCTTCCCGGCGCATCTCATGTTCTGTGAGTTCAGCATCAAACTCCACATCTTCCAGTATGAGTATTTTAAGTTTTCCTGCCATGTTAATCACTGTTCTGGTGGTCTGTTTAATAATATCCAGTATAATCCTAAAGTTGAAACTGCCTTGGTGAATTCATCAAATTCCACTGGTTTACTCACGTAACTGTTCACGCCCAGTTTGTAGCTTTCAACTATGTCCTGGTCTTCTTTTGATGATGTTAAAATAACCACAGGGATTCTCATGGTCCTTTCATGGGATTTTATTTTCTGGAGCACTTCCAACCCATCTACTTTAGGCATCCTTAGGTCAAGTAGAACTAATTTGGGTAGTTCTTCCTTACTCCGGTTTTCATATTTTCCAGTGGCAAATAAGAAGTCCAGTGCTTCGGCACCATCCTTAACCCATACAAGTTTATTGGCTAAATTTTCCCTTTTCAGTGCTCTTATGGTTAACTCAGCATCGGTAGGATTATCTTCCACCAGAAGTATTTCTAATTCATTGTGCACTATCTTATCTCCTGCTTGGTCCCATTGAAACGTACCATCTAGTTGAATCTTTATGTTGGTATTTATTTGATTAATTAATTTATATCATTCTGTACTGGTAAACTGAAGTAGAACGTTGCCCCTTCATCAACCTTTCCTTCTGCCCAGATATCTCCACCGTGTCTGCGGATGATACGCTGAACTATGGAAAGACCCACACCAGTCCCGTCAAACTCATCTTGACCATGTAATCTCTGGAACAACCCGAAAAGCTTGTCTGAGTATTTCATATTAAAGCCAACTCCGTTATCCTTGATGTGAAATATATACTCTTTCTTTCCTACCTGGAAACCCACTTCAATGAGGGCAGTTTCCCGGGGCCCTGTGAACTTAAAGGAGTTGGCAATGAGATTGCTTATAACCTGCTGCAGCAGAGCCCGGTCACCGTAGACAGGAGGTAATGGTTCAATTTCAAGTTGAATATTCCGATCCTTATTAGATTGCTTTAATTCGTTGAAGGCGTTTTGGATGAGACTTTCTAAGTCTATCTTGGTCAGCATCATATCCTGCCTGCCTGCCCGTGATAAATGGAGAATGTCGTCAATTAGCTGGCTCATCTTCTTAGTGTTTTGCCTGATAATATCAATAAGTCTTTTACCTTCATCATCCAGTTTTCCATGGTAATCCTCCCCTAAAATACGTGAAAAACCATCAATAGCCCTTAATGGAACTTTTAAATCATGTGAAACAGAATAAGCAAAGGTTTCAAGTTCCTGATTGGCTGCTTTTAATTTTTCCCTTTCCATTTGGAGTTCTTCATTTAGCTGGTTAAGAGTGCGTACCTTCTCAATCCTTTCAGTTAAAAATGCCACCAGAACCATGACAAATACGATCATAACCAGGTAAAAGTAATTTCTATAAAAAACCAGACCAAATACTGATGCCATTATCTGGACAAAAATCAAAATACTGGCTAAAATAACTGGGGCGATCCATATTCTCTTTTTAAGCCAGATAGATGATGATGTCATGATAAGTGTCCTAGAAATTTGTGAGATTCCCGATCTAAAAAAAATATCCACCTACTCTTAATGCTTCATTGAATGTTCATATATAAAAACTTACATCACTTAAAATATTCCCCATAACCATGCTTACCAAGTTATGGAAAAAGACCCTTTGTAAAAAAAATACTAATTAGTTAAATGCCCTGAATAGTAAAAAATGATCATAATACTGTACAAGACCCCAATAGTATTATCACGCTAAAAAAGACTCTTAAATAATAATTTACCATACAAAAATAAAAGAAAAGTGAAATATCACTCTAGGGGAGTGATCCTGGGGTTAAAGGATTCGCATACTGCTGGGTACTTCTTTAGTAGTTCCATGCTTAACTTATCGACTATCTCTCCTTCTATTTCACTTTCATCCTTCATGGTGGATACTGTTATTGTGTTGCCTTCAAGTGTTTCTTTGATTTTCTCTTCCCCAATATCAACCTCAAAATTTAAAGGTTTACCATCAGCTATGTTCTGTTCCAGGTCGTTGAGTATTTCATCACTTAACTTCAACAGTTTTGTCCCCTCAGGGGTGTAGGTATTATCCTGGGTTGTTATCTTCTTTAAAAGGAATGGTTCACAACCTTCAGTACGCACCGCTTTACGGTTTGTCCAAAACAACATAACCATTAGCTTCTTTCTGGGATCAAGTGCACATTCAATTTCCAGGGTTTTCATATAGATCCTCCTATGATTTTTTTAAAATATTCCATATTTTTCATGATTTTTATTTCCCATGATTTTTATTCTGGAATTAAAAGGATTCTTTAATCTCTTTGCCTAATCTCTGCCCTATGGCGAAGCACTCGTCTAACTGCTCTTCTGTGGGGACGTAATCCACTTCATAGGTTTCTGAAACCTGGAAACCGCTATCTTCCAGGGCTTCTGCTAGCTTGTTAACTGCTTTTCCACTCCATCCCTTGGAGCCGAAGGTAACTGCCCTTCTTTTTACTCCTGTTTTGTCGAAGCTCAGGCCCTTGAGGTAGTACAATATGTCTCCTACACTGGGATATGGTTCGTTGAATATGGTTGGCACACCCACCAGCAGTGCTTTGCTTTCTAGGATATCTTTAACCATTTCACTTCGCTCATCCTCGTGTATGAAGTACATACTGATGTCCACGTCTTCAGCTATAAGTCCCTCGGCTAGGGCGTGGGCCATAGTCTTGGTGGAGTAGTGCATGGTGTCGTAGATTATGGTGGCTTTATTTTTACATTTACCAGTGGCCCATTCACTGTAGGCGTTGATGATCTTCATGGGGTCTGTCCAAATCTGTCCGTGTGATGGGGCAATAATCTTAATTTTATCTAATAAGTCGAGTTTTTTGATTTCTTCAAATTTTTGGAGAATTAACATGGAAAAGGGCGTTATTAGATTGGCATAAAATTTTTGGGAGCCCTCCATCAGAACGTGTTCTGGAATATCTGTGTCCAGACGATCCTTGAAACACAGGTGCTGTCCGAATGCATCGTTTGAAAATAGGATACCCTCGTCGGCCAATAGGGTGAACATGCTGTCTGGCCAGTGGAGCATCTGGGCTTGCAGGAATGCAAACTGCCTATCTCCTACCTCTAGTGTGTCTCCGGTTTTAACTATTTTTATATCTGCATCATCCAGGCCTTTATAGTGTTTCTTGAGTCCCATTGAGGCCGGTGCAGTGCAGTATATTGGTGCTTCTGGGAATTTTTTATGTATCTCAACCAGTGCTCCGCTGTGGTCCTTCTCGATATGATTCTGGATAATCACATCAATCTTTAATTCCCTTCCTTCCTGTTTGAAGGCGTCCCTGATCCTACCCCACATTTGGGCTGATGTGCCCGGGTATGTATTGTCAATCAACACTGCTTTATCTGAACTGAAAACAAGATAACTATTATATGTAGTTCCGCTAAGTGTATATCCGTGGTAGTTCCTGATATCCCAGTCAAGAACTCCTGTCCAGTATACTCCATCTGCTATTTTTAATGCATGGGCTTTCATTTTTAAACTCCTCCTCCTACATTTCCATTATAGTTATGATATGACAGTTTAACATTATATTTTTATTGGTTTGTATGTGGTAAAACTATTTTTTTTATAGGTGGATGTGCTTTATAAATAAATTTGAATGATTTACTCAAAATTAAATAACAAAATATAGCTACAAAATAAATAGCAGATATCATGAATTTTCTAAAATAATTTGTGAAAACCTGCCAAATTCCCTGAATCAAACTGATCAAATGTTTTAAATACCACAATCAATAAAATAAAATGGGCTAGACTGGAGGGTTAGGGGTCCTCTGTAAGCGCATATCCCCTATACGGTGCAGTCGAAGTTCAAGAGGCGGCAGATCAACTGGATATTTGGCCCAGGAGTTTAACGTCGAAACCTCGTCCCGCAGGATCAGTGGTGGCAGGATTCCTACTGTAGGGTGGGAGTTAACTGTCTTAACCAAGGGAACGAGTCAGGTCTGGAAAGAAGCAGCTCTACCTTAGACAACTGATGCTTGTGGAGCAACGGGGTGGAGTTGGGTTTTTGGATCACCAATATTTGGAAGGCCTGTCCACTCTTGAACACGCCCACTATTATTAACATCCACTTTTCACTGTAATTTAAATCCCTGAAATCTGATATTATTACTGAAATCTGATATTTTATATCTCTAAAACTTGATAATTTATAATATAAACAATGAAAATCGCAACAAATCCACCAACTGGTCAATATCGCCTGTAATATTTATTTTGTAAACATTTTATTTCATTAACAAATATTTAATCTGATCTCATACAAATAATACGTATATTGGAAAATAATTTACAAAGGTTTTTATTTATACAAATGACATAAAGACTAAAAATCTTTATCTATGGAAAATGATAAAGAAAATATTAGGTACAGCTCATGAACGGACTCATTTATATCGA
>DACB01000005.1:0-15698 GCA_002494495.1 Methanobacterium sp. UBA294 | reverse complement strand
ACAATACAGATAGGTATAACCTTAATTGGTATACTGGCAGGTGCATTTGGTGGAGCGACCGTGGCTCGAGCCCTTTCAGGTTACTTTGTTGGCATACCTTTTTTAAATCAGTACGGTGAAGCTGTGGCATTTATAGTGGTAGTCTTAATTATCACCTACCTTACCCTTATTATTGGGGAGCTTGTACCAAAAAGGATTGCTCTAAACAATCCTGAAAAAGTGGCAGTTAAAATTGCAAGACCCATGAAGATGATATCATCTGTAACCAAACCATTAGTGCTTTTTTTAAGTTATTCCATGGATGTTGCGCTTAAATTACTACAGGTAAAGTCAAACTCTGAAGAAGATGAATCTGAAGAAGAGATAAAGTTGTTAATTGCAGAAGGAACTGAAACAGGGGANNGTGAAATCTCTCATGATCCCAAAAACAGAAATTGCATGGCTGGACGTGGAAGAATCTGCTGAAGAAATTAAATCCAGGATAAACGAGAGCAAAAGAACCATGTTTCCTCTATCTGAAAGGAATCTGGACAACTTACTAGGTGTGATCCAGCTCAAGGATATCTATGGTGTGGAAATTACCAGTGGTAAAACCCTGAAAAAGTACATGAAAAATCCAGTGATCGTCCCTGAAAGCTCAGATATACTGGATGTACTGAAACTATTCAAAGAATCAACACAACACGTACACATGGCACTGATAATCGATGAATATGGTAGTGTTGAAGGTTTAATTACACTCTACGATATCCTGGAAGCCATAGTGGGGGACATCCCAGATATTGATGAGCCAGAAATTGTGAAACGTACTGGTGAAGGATGGCTGGTTGACGGAGCCATCCAGATAGATGAATTCAAAGAGATAATAGGTATAGAAGAATTACCTGGAGAAGAACCAGAGATCTACAATTCACTGGCCGGATTTATACTGCACCGTTTAGGCAGGGTACCTGAAACAGGGGAAATATTTAAATGTGGTGTTCTACAACTGGAAATAGTTGATATGGATGGTCATCAGATAGATAAGGTGCTGGTAACCCTGAAGAAAGAAAATGAAAAAACAGATGATGATGTAATTTAAATACTAGATAATACAAATCTTGTAGTTACCCATTCAAATTTGCCGGGGTGGCCCAGTCTGGTACGGCGTTGGCCTGCTAAGCCAATGATCCTTTGGATCTCGCGGGTTCAAATCCCGTCCCCGGCGCTTAATATATATTTTTCTTGATAATTTTTATTCTAAATTAAGCACCATTTTAACGTATTCTACTGGCATGGACGATTTTTCACTAATTTCCTCTGTTACAAGTCCCTGGGCAGCGAATCTCTTAATCACAACTTCTATTGGCTCACCAATTTCAATAATATAATCATCCGGATCATAAAATCGCATAACCCTCTGTCCCCAGGGTTGCTCTATAATTTTATGGATAAATTCTACATTAAAAGACTCCAATACTTCTTCTAAATTATCAATATCGTCTGACTGAAAATATAATTCCATATTGTTCCGGCTTTCACCTTCTATTTGTTTACCTGTTAATTTCTGGAAATGATTTTTATCATGAATTGCTAAACCACTTTTAAAGGCGATGTTTTCGCCATGATCTAATTCCACTTCCTGTTTTAAAATATTCATATAAAATTCTTTTGACTTTAAAATATCATTAACTGTAATTAATGGACAGATATATTCAATTTTCATTATAATTGGTCTCCCTTTATTATTAATATTCTCTCATAATTTTATCTTAAAAAAATAATTTTATACATCATAAATTTGTAAGTTAATATATCTTTTAATAATTAAAGGAGGCATTTCCCATGGAAATGACATACATCTTTATATTGATAACTATAGTAGCAGCTCTTTTAAATCTATTTTTAAGCAAACAGCCAAAAACAATTAACCGGGTTTTCGAAGTATTTTTAGTATGGTTCCTTTTTATAATGATAGGAATCGGTTGCATATGGGCGTTTATTGGCCATATATTTATGTCCAACTTTGTAGCCACAAGTATTGGCTGGCCTGCTGGCAACCCCTTCCAGCTTGAAGTGGGAGTGGCCAATCTGGCCTTCGGAATACTGGGAATATTATCAATAAAAATAAGGGACAACTTCCTGCTGGCCACAGTAATTGCTGCATCCATCTTCCTGCTGGGAGCTGGAATAGTACACATAACCAATATCATGCAAACCGGAAATATGGCGCCAGGAAATGCTGGATTTGCCCTGTTAATAGATATTTTGATACCAGTAGTGCTGATAATTCTAATGGTTGGATATAAGTTAACCAAAAAAAGTGAAGTATCTGAAAATTAGTATTATAATTTTTATTTTTACATTTTTTATATTTTAATGTCCCTTAAAAAACCTGTAATTACATAAAATCCGGCTAAACCCCTCCATTTACCCCAGCTTCCAGCAATTTTACGGGCATCATCAGCAGAAATCTTTTTATCATCACAGTAAAAATGAGATACTGATCTTCTAAGCCCCAGATCATCAGCTGGAAATGCACGATGCAGATGCATGCTCCTTAAAACCGTAAGATGGGCGGTCCATTGGCCCACCCCCCTAAGCTGACTGAGCTTATCTACAATTTTAGATGCATCGTCATAATTCTTACAAAGTTCTAAATCCAGCTTCTCGGCGGTTATATTTTTAGCAATATCTATTATATATTCTGATTTTCTTAAACTGAGCCCAGATTCCCGGAGCTGTTCACTGGTTAGTTTTGATAGTGACTCTGGAGTGGGGTAAGCATAGTACGTTTTATTATCAATTTTAACCTTTTCTCCGTGATCTTTTATCATATGTCTTTCTATGCTGCGGGATGCTATAAGAGAGATCTGTTGCTCTATTATTGAGGATGTAAGTGCTTCAAAAATAGTTGATGTGGCATGGCTTTTAAGGCCTCGCAGTTCCCGGGTCAGTTTAGACATAACCGGGTCTGATGCAACGTATTTGTAGAATTCTTTTAGATCAAAATCTAAGCTGAATATGGTATTAATGGTATTTTCTGCAGATTGTATATCCTTTTTTTGAAGTTTTTCTTCTGCATTTAAATCGATGGATAATTCTGGTTCATCAATGGTGCCGGTTGCCTCTATAATTGCCAGTATTAATTTATTATTTACTCTAATAACCTGCCAGAACTTACCATTTTCGTATTCACTGATTTGTGGATCTCTCCATGAAAATATTCCCACACTTAAGTCGAAATTATAGGGAGCAACTGGATTCAGATTTAAATGGGTAATATAAGCCATTATACCACATAATTAGATACCTATGAAGATTTGATAAAATACTTGTATTATTTATGTCTTTTCTGGTTCATTAAACTTCCAATTACTGAGCCCAATCTTTTAATTCCTTCTTCTATTTTATCTGCACTGGAATTTGAGAAGTTCAACCTCAAGGTGTTATCTCCCATATCATCGGTATAAAACGCTTTGCCCGGGACAAAGGCCACGTTCTCCTTAATTGCCAGGTCAAACAGTTTTAGGGAGGATAGATCTTCTGGCAATGTGACCCACAGGAACATTCCACCTTCTGGTCTGGTGATTTTCACATCTTCTGGGAAGTATTCCTCTATCATCTCCACCATCAGGTTTCTCTGATCCCGGTACATAGCCTTAATCTTCTCAATATGTTTATCCACATCGTTATCGGTAAGATACTGGTAGACCACTCTCTGGGTGAAATAGTTGGAGTGTAGGTCTGAGGCCTGTTTGGCTGTTACTAATTTTTCCATAACCTCATCAGGAGCAACTATCCAGCCCAGTCTCATGCCTGGTGAAACAATTTTGGAAAAAGAGCCAAAAAGAACACCACTATCCAGGTATTTTTTAACCGGTGGAATGTCTTCCCCTAAAAACCTTATCTCGCCATAGGGATTATCTTCCACAAATATGGTGTCCCTATCTTTTAATATATCTGCCAGCATTTCTCTCTTCTTTTGGGAGTAAGTGATGCCGGTGGGATTCTGGAAATTGGTAACTGAATAGAATAACTTGATCCTGTTTTCATCTAAAGATCTTTTCACTGCATCCAGATCAGCGCCATCCTCCAGTAATGGTACCGATTTAAAACGGGCTTCCATGAGTCCGAAGGACTGTATCGCTGCCAGATAGGTGGGGCTTTCCACCAGAACGTTATCATCTTTATTCAGAAATATCTTACCAGTTAAGTCAATTCCCTGCTGGGAGCCGTTGGTAATTAAAACCTGGTCCGGGTGTACCTTTAATCCGTTCTTTTTGTATCTACTAGCGATATACTCTCTCAGGGGCTGGTATCCTTCTGTTGTGCTGTACTGGAGTATTTCCTCACCGTTAGAAGTTAAGACATTGGTTACCGCTTCCTGAACTTCTTTAACTGGGAAAGAATCTGGGTTGGGAAGGCCTCCTGCAAAGGATATAATCTCCGGATTCTCGGTAACCTTTAAAATTTCTCTAATAAATGATTTGTGAACGTTGTTCATCCTGTCTGCAAATAGATTATTCATAAAAATCGCCTTTAGTAAATACTTGTAGTAATGTTACTTCAATTGTTGTAATTCACCTTTAAATTTTTATAATGTGTTATAATTTATTTTTAAATCTTATAATGCTACTTTAAATACTATTCCTTACTCCCATACTTCTTCAGGTGTTTCCAAGCCCTCTTATATTTACCAGGAGTTTCATCTTCGTCATATATAGATACATCCTCTCTATTGAAGACCTTCCTGTCTTCTCCTACTGGACAGACCTTTATACAGATACCGCATGGGGATAGGTACTTTTTCCTTAGATCTTTACTCCTTAAGGCACAACTGACTTTATCAACTGGCGGGGGGAATTCACCTTCCATCTTCACTGCACCTACCGGGCACTCTTTATAGCAGGCCATGCAGCGGGTGCACAGGTCTTCCACTTGGAGGGGGTCTCCTTCTATCTTGGCGGTGGTGAATATTGAAGTAAAACGAACCCTAGGTCCATATTCTGGTGTTAAAAGAACGTTGTTTAATCCGAATGAACCCAGGCCTGCCAGGTATGCAGCGTGCCTGTGGGAAAAGAAAGCAAGGGGCTTTTTAATGAGAACCTCTATATCACCGTAACCATCCCTTGGTAAATATATGGAAGGGTAACCTTTCCTGGTTAAAAAATTGGAGATATCATAGGCTTTAGCATCCAGGGCAGCGTTAACTGTACGGTAGAGTTCGTGGTAGTATATGGATGGTGCAGTTTCTACTATGGGAAGCTGGACTGGTAATCCTATAACGATAACCGTCTTAGCTTCAGGGTAAATGGATTGAGGCCAGAAATCTCGGGGTATCCAGTCATGGAACTTGTTGGGAAGTTCTTCTGTGGGATTCTTCCACCGATCCACCGGTGCAAATCCTACCAGCGGGATTTCAAGTTCACGGCACTTAGTTATGATATCCTTTTTTAGTTCGGTAGATGTCATGATGGTTATTTATTATATTTTAATAATTCATCAAATTACCCTTATATTTCAAGATTTCAAACCAGACCACACTTAAAAATCCAGCTACTGTACAGATTAAAAGGTCTTCTGGATGTAAAACACTGAAATCGAAGAGGTTACGCAGGGGTTCTGTATATAAAACTACGCCTAAAAATAATATTGCACCACCTACTACCCACCATAGAGCCTTGTTGGGGGAGCGTATTGTTTCAAAAATTGTGCGAGACCAGGAACGGTTGGTCAGTATTAAACTGATGTTGGCCACTATTAATGTGGTGAAACTCAGTGCACGTGCCTCCATATCTCCACTACCAAGGTACAGGGATGAAGAATATATGATTAAAACCACGATAAGGACACTTATCCCCTGTAACACACTTAAACTTATGATTTTTTTATCAAATAGGGGTTCTGTAAGACTGCGTGGAGGACGTTTCATAACGTTGGCTTCTGCTGGTTCTGCTTCAAACACAATTGAACAGGCGGGATCTATGATTAATTCCATAAACACGATCTGTACTGGTAGAAGTACCAGGGGCAAATTAAAGAATACCGGAATTAGGGACATCCCAATAATGGGAATATGAACAGCGAAAATATAGGAAACTGCCTTTTTTAAGTTATCGAAGATCCTCCTTCCCATCTTAACTGCATCCACAATTGATGAGAAATCATCATTTAAAAGAACCAGTGATGAGGCTTCCCTAGCTACATCCGTCCCCCGCTTACCCATACTTATCCCTATGTGGGCTGCTTTTAATGCGGGAGCATCGTTAACACCGTCACCTGTCATAACCACAATTTCATCATTGTCTTTAAGTGCATTCACCAGTCTTAATTTCTGTTCTGGAACTACCCTGGCAAAGATGTTAACATCCTGAATTTCTTTTACCAGTTTTGCATGGTCCATTTCATCCAGTTCAGGTCCAGTGATGAATTTATCCCTGGGAGTTATGTTGATTTCCTGGGCGATCTTCTTGGCAGTTCCAGGATAATCACCGGTGATCATCACTACCCGGAGACCTGCATCGTAGCATTCCTGAACAGCCTCTTTAACCCCGGGTCTTACCGGGTCAATAAATCCTATGAGTCCTAAAAATTCAAAACTAAAATCATGCTGTTTAACTGGTAATCCAGCCGGCCTAAATGCAGACTTGGCCACTCCAATTATCCTTAAACCATCATCTGCCATGTGTTTTATGTTATCCATTAAATCCTGGGTTTTACCTTCATCCATATGGCACAGGTCAGCTATGGCTTCTGGTGCGCCCTTTGCTGCTATGATGTAATCTTCACCATCAGGTGATTTCCAGACATGTGACACGGCCAGCAATTCTGGGGATAGGGGGTATTCACGTACAATGGTCCAGTCATAATGTAGATGTTCTGTATCTTGAAGGGCTTCTTCACCCAGATTTTTTAAAGCCCTCTCCATGGGATCAAATGGATCTCTTTGACTGGCCAGTATACTGAACTCCACCAACTCATGGAAATTTTCAGGGAGGGAATTTATACCTTGGTCAACACTAAAAAACTTTCCACCGGCAAAGATCTGATTAACAGACATTTGATTTAATGTTAGAGTCCCAGTTTTATCCACACATAATACACTGGCAGAACCAAGGGCTTGTATGGCATGTGAACGTCTGGTTAATACCTTTTTTTTAGATATACGCCAGGCACCTAAAGCCAGGAAGATGGTGAGAACCACGGGTATTTCTTCAGGTAAAATAGCCATTGCCAGGGTAATTCCGGCTAAAAATCCGTTGATCCAGTCTAACCTGGTTAAACCATATACCACTATTACAACGGCACAGAGGCCCAGCCCAGCCAATGCAAAATTGCGTACCAGTGTACGGGTCTCCCTTTGCAGGGATGTGTCTTCCTCTTCCAGGGATTCTAACCTTTTACCTATTTTACCCATTTCAGTATTTAAACCAGTGTACTGTACCTGGGCTATTCCCTGGCCCTGCTCAACCAGTGTTCCAGAGTAAACAGAGGGTAGTTCATCACCTCCCGGGGGGTGCATATCCATTATTCCCCCGCAGGGTACTTTACGGACTGGTACAGATTCACCAGTTAAGAGTGACTCGTTGATTAAGAGATGGCTACAGGATAGAATAACCGCATCTGCTGGAACCCGGTCACCTTCTTCTAAAATCAGTATGTCATCTTTAACCACTTCTCTACCAGGGATTCTCCTTTTCTCCCCGTCCCGTATGACCAGCGCCCGTGGACTGGATAAATCCCGCAATGCTTCCAGGGTGCGTTCTGTTTTACGTTCCTGATAAAAGGTGATTCCGATGATTAAAAATACAAAACCAAGGAGCATTAAAGCTTCATCTAAACTTCCCAGGAAGAGGTAGATTATTCCGCTTGCAATTAAAAGTAAAAACATGGGCTCACGAACTACTTCCAGTAGAATAATGAGTACGTTCCTTTTTTTAGTGGATGGTAGTTCATTGTACCCTTCTTCATTTAGAAGGTCGGTGGCTTTTTGTTGGGATAATCCTTTTATATTTTTAAGATCCAGTTCATCAGTCATATTCCACCCCTTCATATGAATAGTTGATCATATGATAGAAATATTACATATACGGGTAATGGTATTTAAAGCTTATGAATGGATTTTTTAAATTTTTAGGTGGGTAAAAATAAATTAGAGTGGAAAGAAATGCTTCTGTATCTAAAGTGTTAGGGATAAAAACTCTTCCAGCTATATTTAGGGATAAAAACTCTTCCAGCTATAGTTAGGGATAAATCTTTTCTAATATAGTTAAGGATAAACATCTTCCAGCTTATCCATGGCCTTTTCAATCTCTTCATAGGATGTGGCGTAGGACAACCGGACATGGTCCTCCCCGTAGATTCCGCAGGAAATACCGGGAACAAGTATCACATCTTTTTTAAGTGCGTTTGCCACGAAGACCTCAGGAAACTTCACTCTGGGGAAGACATAGAAGGCCCCTTCAGGTTTTACACAGCTTATACCCATACCAGTTAAACGTCTCATAATTAAATCTCGTCTCCTTCTGAACTCCTTCACCATGGAATCTATACTGTCCTGCGGCCCTTCCAGGGCAGCTAAAGCAGCCTTCTGTGAGATGGAACTTGCGCAGGCCGTGCTGTACTGATGCACCTTCAACATCTCCTCTGTAATCTCCGGACCAGAAGCCACATATCCGATCCTGAAGCCAGTCATGGCGTAGGCCTTAGAAAAACCGTTGATGGTGATGCTGTTATCTGTGTATGCACCTGGACTGTAATGTTTCTCATCATAGATGATTTTTTCATATATTTCATCAGAAATAACCAATATTCCATGGTCATCTGCTATCTCTGCAACACCTCTGATATCCTCTTTGGTCATTACACACCCCGTGGGGTTAGATGGGGAGTTAATTATAACTGCCTTGGTTTTACTGGAGATGTACTCCTGGATCTTCTCTGGTGTCATCCGAAATTCTTCTTCATCAGTTAACCTCACTGAGATCGATTTACCCCCAGCCAATTTAACTGCCGCATCATAGGATACAAAACCAGGATCAGGTATTAAAACTTCATCACCAACATCCACCAGGGCACTTAAGGCTATAAGCAGCCCTTCACTGGCACCTACTGTAACTATTATATCATCAGGAGTAACATGTATACGGTTATCAGCTTCTAGTTTAGAGCTGATAACTTCCCTAAGCTCAATAATGCCTTTGTTAACGGTGTAATGGGTGAATCCCTCGTCCAATGCCTTCTTGGTTGCTTCCCTGATGTGGAGTGGGGTGTCGAAATCCGGCTCTCCCAGTCCTAGATTGATGGAATCCTCCCCTACAAGTTCGAACATCTTTCTTATCCCGGAAAGATTTATATCTTTAACTCTTTTTGATGGTTGCATGAATATTACCCATTTAAATTATGAAACAGTTATCTAATTTCTGGTCTATATTATCTCTTTATTAAGGATATATAAAGAAAACTAATGGGTTGATATTATGTTGGGGAAGTGTATGGTGAACTAGAAAAGAGAGGTAAGTGTGTCAAAAGAGTTTAAGTTACTTAAAAGTTTTAAAAATTAGTTAAAGGAGTTTATATTTCTTTATCACAGGCACCACATTGGTAACACCCGAAAGTCTCACACCAGGGTGTTAAATCACCTTTAATGGCCTTTAAATGTTCATTCTTAAGATATTCCCTGTTTACACCCACGCTGATGTTATCCCATGGTAGTTTATCTTCTAAATCCCAGCTAGGTGTTAACTTTTGCCATTCTCGTAGGGGAACTTTTTTTTCCAGGGATTTTTCCAGGTAAACACCCAGTTTAGAGGTGCCCATGGACAGGACGTACTGTATAAGGGCCATCCTTGGACTGCCTATTTTGAGCTTTGATCTCCTTAACTCTGATTTCAGGAATCTAACATCCTTTTTCATTCTTTCAAAGTCAAAAACCTCCCACTGGAAGGGTGTGTGGGGTTTGGGGATGAAGGGATTTATGCTTATCCGCAGTGCAGATTTTCTATCAGGAATTTGTTCCAATTTTCTGATTAACTTAATCAGATCATGAAGGTCTTCCCTGGTTTCTGTGGGCAATCCCAGCATGAAGTAAAGCTTAACATTGAAGTTATAATTAAATGCCTTCTTCATTATGGCCGTGATATTATCCATGGTTATGGGCTTGTTCACCACTTGCCTCACCCTCCAGGTGGATTCTGGGGCTATGGTGATGGTTTTAAGCCCGCTATCTTTAAGGATGTGAAGCAGTTCATCAGAGACAGATTCAATCCTAAGAGAGGGGGTGATGATCTGGAATCCCCTTTCAAATAATCCCATGCACAGTTCCTCAATTTGTGAGTAATCAGATACTGCTGCACCAATTAAAGCCACCCGGTTTAGGTGTGTGGCTTTCCTGCATTTTTCAGCCAAATCTAACAGATCTTTTAATGGTGCTTCCCTACGGGGCCGGTACATACACCCTGCCATACAGAACCGGCACCCCCTAGTACAGCCCCTGGAGACTCCTAAAAGGAAAGCCCGGCCAAAGGCAGGTATGAAATTCTCATCTTCAGTTTCTGGTACCACTTGTTTGATGGGCTGCCAGGCGTCCTGCATATCCTCCACTACAACCATTTCCACGGGATTACCCGGTACATAAACCCCTTTAATATCCAGGAATGCATCTAACTCCTTTTTAGGGTCTTCTAGCTGGAGGTACATGTTGATAAACTGATCCAGCATGACCTCTGCCTCCCCCACCAGGAAGATGTCTATAAAATCAGTCATGGGTGCTGGATTGGAACTTGCACAGGGACCGCCGGCAATTATTAGGGGATCATCACTGGTTCTTTCACTCTTCCGGATTGGTATTCCCCCATCCCTGAGCATTTCCAGGACGTTGAAGTAGTCCTGCTCATACTGCAGTGAAAAACTAACAACATCAAAATCTTTAAGGGGCGAGCCTGATTCCAGACTTTTAAAATAGGGATATACAACCCGTTCACAGTACACGTCTTCCCGTGAATTTAGAAAATCATAGATGATATGGAATCCCAGGCTGGACATGGCACTGCGGTAGAGATTGGGGTAGCATGATGCGAAGCGTAAGTCCACCTTGCGGGGATCCTTTATGACCACGTTGTGTTCCTGGAGCATAATTATATTTTAAATCTTGAACATAATCAAGATATCTAATGATAGGAAAAAAATCATGAGCAGTAAAAAATATAGAAAGATAGCCGTAGGAGGGACTTTTGACAGATTCCATGAAGGACACCTGAAACTCCTNNATTGAACCCTGTAGTGAGAGGATGTCCAATCTGTTGTGGGAACTGGAGAAGTTCACTGGTAACTATATAGTATCACGCCTGGACGATTCATGCGGTCAGGCCATAGTTGAAGAGGATATCGAGGCCCTGGTGGTAAGTAAACAGACGGAACCCTCTGCTCAGATGATAAACGACATCCGAGAAAAGAGGGGTATGAAACCCCTGGACATCATCACCATCGATATGGTTCTGGCTGATGATGGTAAACCCATATCATCCACCAGGATAAGGGATGGGGAGATTGATGTTGCTGGGACTGTTCTGCGGGACTAGAAATCTGGCCTAATAATGGAGTTTGAACATATATGATGGTACAGGTAGGTTCCCTAAATCCAGTAAAGGTCCAGGCCACCAGGAACGTTTTAGAGAAGTTTTATACTAACATCACCGTATCCTCAGTTACAGTGCATTCTAGAGTGTCGGACCAGCCCATAGGGTTGGACCAGACCATTGAAGGGGCGGTCAACAGGGCAAAAGAAGCTTATGTACCTGATTTTGACCTTAGTGTGGGTATTGAATCAGGCCTTATAGAGGCACCCCACACCATCACCGGTTACGTTGATATGCAGTGGTGTGCCATCTACGATGGGGAAAAGATAACCCTGGGTGTGAGTGCTGGTTTTGAATATCCGCCATCAGTTGTAGAGGAAGTACTGAGTGGAAAAGAAGTGGGTGATGTGATGGACGAGCTGACTGGTGTGGAAGATCTGGGTGAGAAGATGGGTGCCGTGAGTTACCTATCCCGTGGATTGCTGGATAGGATAGGGAACACCGAGCAGTGCGTGCTTATGGCTATGATTCCCCGGTTGAATGAGGGGATTTATTTTTAAGTGATACATCTTTAAAAAATTTTTACAATTAAAAAAAAGAATAATTGATTAGATTATTTAATTTTATTCAGCGTTTTAAGTTTATCCGGCAGCGGCTTTATCCGGGCAGGAGCACCAATTGCCAGATAATAAGGTGGTATATCATGGGTTACTATTGCTCCTGCTGCCACCATTGCTCCTTCACCAACTTCTATTCCTGATAAAAATGTTGAATTTGCACCTATTGAAGCACCTCTTCTAATGATTGGTCCCTTTAGTTTAAAATCTATTCTAATTGGATATTTATCATTGGTGAAACAAACACAGGGTCCCATAAACACATAATCTTCTATGATAGTGTTTGTGGGGATATAAACATTTGATTGGATGCTTATATTACTTCCAAGTGTGCTTTGTCCTTCAATAATGGAGTTTGTACCGATAAGAACTTTATCTCCTATTTTGGTCTTTTCTCGTACTACTACTCCATGCCCTGTTCTAAAATTGTCCCCAATTTCTGTGTCATCGTATATCACAGAATTGGAACGTATAAAGGCATTTTTACCGATGATAGGAGATTTGGAACGTCCTTTATACTTCTGTCCGATGATTACATTTTCCTGGATCTCGGCATTTTCCAAGGAGGTTGTGGGTTTTGAATCTCTGAAAAAGGTTTTCAGCCGGTTTTCGTTCCTTGTTTTTAAAAAATTTTTGAAAGATGTCATAATGTTCTCTATAATAAATATTCTTGTCTTCAACACTATTTTTAATCATACTAATACTTATCTTTATAAGAGAATTGAAAATAATAAGCAGTTCATATTCGAGTGAAGAATATAAATCTTATTTAGAATGGTTGTAAAATGGAATAATATGGGAATACATAAAGTCATTTTAAGATTATACGAAAACGTAAATTTCGGATGATGGTAATGAGGGATTCATGAAAAGAAAAGATACAATTATAATGATTATAAGTATTTTATTTATATTTATAGTAGGTTTTTTCTTTCGAGCCGAATCAGCAGATTTAAGTAGAATCCCTGTTGATGAAAGAGCTCAATATCAAGATCAAAATGGTCTTCCTTACATGTATGATATG
The DNA here is from genome assembly GCA_002494495.1 of Methanobacterium sp. UBA294. GTDB lineage: Archaea > Methanobacteriota > Methanobacteria > Methanobacteriales > Methanobacteriaceae > Methanobacterium_A. Next base: position 2,499 of record DACB01000005.1, on the reverse strand, counting down.
GATTCATATTATAATTACAGATTAACATCAAATTTTATTAACCATGGCTATCTTGGGGACACAATAGTAAACGGTACTGAATATGATGTTTATTCTTCTTTTCCACAAGGATTACCAATGAATTACCCACCTTTGTTAATTTACTTAACTGCTACAATCTTTTATATCCTAAATTTATTTTTTGAAATACCCCTTATTTACGTCTGTTACTGGTTAATTGCATGTATCGCTCCCATAACAGGTGTAATAGCTTATTTATTTGTAAGTAGGATAAATAATAAATATGGTGCGTTTATAGCCGGATTATTGACTGTTGTTGCTCCATTTTATTTCTTTAGAACTATTCCTAGTTGGTTTGATACTGATATTTTCATCATTTTATTTTCATTGTTAATTTTGTGGGTTTTATATGAGGCAACTAGAACAGATAAAAATTATAAAATAGTATTATATTCCATATTGGCTGGAATTATTACCGCACTTTTTTCATTATCTTGGAATGGTTGGGCATTAATATTTTATATAATTATCTTCTCATTTTTTGTTTATTTTATGTGTTCTATTTTTTTAAAATTAAAAATTACAAATTCTTTAAAAGTATTTGTTGTGTTTGTTAGTGTAGTGCTTTTCCTGGTTTTTGTTCTTGGGGTTGCAAATTTGGATTCCTTATTGTTTCCATTCAATTTTGTAGAATCATCCTCTACTTCAAATTGGCCGAATATTTATCTTTCAGTTGCTGAATTAAGAACGCCATCTATTATTGATATAATAATAGGAACAGGGCCTTACTTGTTGGGTTTAGGCATTTTAGGACTGATTTGTATTCCTATCTATTTAAAAAAGAAAGAAACGAATGAATTTTTAAACCAATTAAATTGGTTTTTTTATATATTTCTATTAATATGGATATTAGTAGGTGTATTTTCATTAATTAAGGGCATAAGATTCATATTAATATTGTTGCCACCTTTAATTGTAACATCCGGGATTATGACAGGATTATTATTAGACTTTTTAAGTAAATCAAAAATGAAAGATAAAAAATTATTTATATCTTTGTTTTTTATGATTTTAATTTTAATTCCTTCTGTCATGATGGTTTATGATTTTAATACAAAAACAAAACTTATGGACGATGAAATGTATGATACTGGAATTTGGATAAATAAAAATACCAGTAATAATACGATAATAGTTTCTGATTGGGTTTATGGACATTTTTTTACAGCTTTTTCTAAACGTCCAGTGCTTATTGATGGAGGCACTCAAAATTCACCAAGAACCTATTTTATTTATAGGGCATTTGCAACCGACAATGAAACACTATCTGTGGGTATTTTCAGGATGTTAACCAACAGTGGAGATTTGGGTTATTTGACCTTGAACGGATATACAGGAAATACAAAGGAAACAGTAGAGATTTTAAACAATATATTAGGTGTTGATAACGATGCAGCCAAAGCAATTCTTGTTAATCAATATGAATTTACCGATGAAATGGCAGATAATATATTAAAGTATACACATCCTAATTCTGAGAATACTTATATTATAGTTACTCATGATATTATGTTAAAAACTGGAAGCTGGATTTTCGATTTTGGTGAGTGGGATTTCGATAAGAGTAGTGTAGGTAATATCACTTATTCTTACCGGCAATTTAACATCTCAGATGGTAATTTAAACACTAGTGACGGATTGAAAATGGATATAAATAGTGGGGTAATAACATGGAATAATAAAACACCCTATAAACTAATTATGATTACCGATAATATAACAACAGAACGAATAATGGATAATAACAGTGATTTTATTGTTTTTCTATTAATGAATGATGAAATAGCGATAGTAATGGATAAAAAATATGAAAATTCATTGTTTACTAAACTAAATATAAAACAACGCAATACTACTGATTTTAAAATATTATATAAAAATAAAAGAGTTTACGTTTGGAAAAACGAAAATTAAAAAAAAGGAAAGGTTGTGGAAATTATAATTTGTTAATGGTTGAGTCTCTGGCAGCATCTACTACTTCAGATACATTACCTGCCACTGATCCAGATATGTCCAATACAAAACCGGCGACGATTATAACTAATACAATCAAACCACCGAGTAAGAGGATCATTTCTGCACTGATCTGAGCTTTTTCGTCCAATAACATTATCTTCCACAGATTATTATAGTCTTAGGTGTCTCATTTTGGTGTTGGTGAGTTTGCGCTTTTTCTTACGGTCTGTATATCATCTCCAGAACTATAGGACTGGTCTGTAAAGTAGGTGAAGTAGATATACAATGCAATTATAGCTATTACAATTACTCCTCCGAATAGTAATATATATTCAGCTGCACCTTGTCCACCTTCGTCTTTTACAATATCCATATTTTCTACCTCCATATTTTTAGTCAAATAATTGATAATAATACTTTCAGATATATAAATTATTCTAATTTGTACTCTTATGTTATACTCAATTTTTTATGGTCCTTTGC
>DACB01000011.1 GCA_002494495.1 Methanobacterium sp. UBA294 | reverse complement strand
TAGGATTTTCGTATAAAGGGATTTATACTCTGTTGGTGTGCACCCCCGTTTTGTTCTGAATAAACGATTAAATGTTGCAAGACTGCCAAAACCTGATTTCATAGCAACTTGCATGATCGAAAGGCTCGGTTCAATCAATAATTTCTCCGCCTGCATAATCCTGCAATTAATCAGGTAATTATACCAGGATATATTCATAACCTGCTTGAAAAGGCGTGAAAAGTGAGATTTGCTGAACCCGGCCACTTTTGAAATATTATCCAGTTTAATATTTTCAGTACAATGATCATTTATATAATTACATACGTCAATAAAAATTTCTATATACTCGGGCCATTTCTTATTTTTTATATTTGAAAGCTTGTTCTTTCTATCTGTACAATTCCTTCCCAGGATCACAAAAAAGCGTAAGATCATGGAGTAAATCGAAGCTTCCCTAAAGCGTAACGTGGAAAAATACTCCGCTGTTATATCCGAAATAAGCGATGAAAGTTCTTCATGTATATGGACCATTGATGAAGCTGTAATGAGTACACAGGGATGAAACATATGAAATATTGACTTTAGTTCTTTAATGTCACTAAACACGGAATAGTCAACCTGCAGTATTATTCGATAGCCACCAGGTGGTGCAAATAACTGATGTAGAGTTCCGGGTGATATAACAATAATATCTTTCATATCCAAATTATAAGTTTTTTCATCTATGATAGCTTTATAGGTATTCTCAACTGGCATAATTATTTCAAAAGCTGTATGCCAGTGTTGCGGATAATCCTCATATTCCTTGTTTTTATAGATTCGGATTTTAAAGCTTTCTGGATAGTTCACAGTTTCCTTTATTCCATCTAAAACTTCAATCACAAGAATAATCCTCCCTATAATTTCCTTATTTATATATTTTTCTTCCATATATATCTTGAATACCTGTCTTTCTATAAAAATACGTATTTATCACATCCCTCCATTCCTTCGCATCCCTTAACTGTATCCTTAACTTTTCTAAAACCAGGCTATAGATATCTTCATCAATTTTTCCTTTTAAAGAGGACCATTGTGTCAATAGATCTTTCACCTGTTCCACTCCTTTAAAATGTATATCATATATATGTTGTATAACAGTCTTCCCTGATTTTAGTTTATGATTATATGACACATGATGAAAAAACAATAAAAATTTCTCAGGGCAATCTTGTATATTCTCATATATGCCAGCTGCTGGTTCCCTGTATTGTTTTGTATAACCTGTACCTGTAGCTGATGTCCTGTCTACCCCGATACCTTTCAGATCAGCATAATGGTAGGTCCCCCAATGCGAGTATTCATAACCGTCTGCATTAGGTCCATAGTGATGTCCCGGATTGACCATCCAACCAACACCTAAGGGACTTGTGTAGTTTTCATATATCTCTCTGGATCCTAATAACATGGAAGTTACAGTCATTACAACTTCGCCCTGATTTCCATAGGTAAGGAGTGTCCATTCATCCGCTATCTCCTTTGATGTCATTTCAGGATTCCAACATAGCCGTCCAAATCCATACAAATTGGCCTGAGCAAGAGGATGTCCTGTCCAGCATGGGCTATCTCCAACATTTGCGACTCCGGCTATTCCACTATATCTCATGTTAAATAAGCTCCCATCTGCTACTTTACTTACAAAAGAACCCTCACCCTTTGCATAAGTGTCAAAATCCAGGGTTTCCTTCCACATAGGAACCAAATAGCATAGATGCTTTTGCTGTCCTGTATATTCCTGAGTTATTTGAAACTCCACCATCATATTGGTTTGTTCCATGGCCCCGAATAACGGCGACACTGGCTCTCTGACCTGAAAGTCCACTGGTCCGTTCTTTACCTGCAGTATTACATTATCCATAAACTTACCATCCAGAGGTTTAAAATTATCATAGGATGCCATAGCCCTATCCATGGATCGGTCTCGCCAATCCACGATACAGTTATATACAAAACATCTCCAGATTACGACTCCACCATAAGGTTTCAGTACCTCTCCCAACATATTGGCTCCATCTGCATGGTTCCGTCCATAGGTATAAGGGCCAGGCCTGAATTCCGAATCAGCTTTTACAAGGAATCCACCAAAATCTTCAATATAGTCATAGATTGTTTCTACAGTATCAGCCCACCATTTCTTCACTAAAGGGTCCAAAGGATCCGCTGTAGGGAGATTACCAACTTCAATGGGAGCAGCAAAGTTTATACTTAGATAGATTTTAATTCCGAATTCACTAAAAACATTGGATAATCCTCTTATCTCCGGAAGATAATCTTCTGTAACAAATTTTGTTTCTTCCTTGTGTACATTAACATTATTTACGACTATGCCATTTATTCCTATAGATGCTAAAAGTCGAGCATAATCTCTCACCCTGCTCTTATCTTTAACAATGGCATTATCCCTGTAGAGAATTGATTCTCCCGCATAACCGCGTTCTATTTTCCCATCTATATTATCCCAGTGATCGATAATTCTCAATGAATTACGAGGAAAATCAACCTTTAATGCCGCTTCTATCGTTTTGCCACAGCAAATCGATCTAATAAAATCGAAAACCCCATAGAGTACCCCATTGCCGTCCTTTCCTATTATTAGTATAGCATCATTTCCATCCTCTGCAATATTCTCTATACAGAATC
>DACB01000015.1:169354-170276 GCA_002494495.1 Methanobacterium sp. UBA294 | reverse complement strand
GATACTGGGGGTAATCTTTAAAAGCAACCTCGTATCAATGAACGATATAGAAAAGTAACACACAAAGGATTACTATTTTAATGGTGTATTATTATGGCAAAAAATGATAAGTCTGCAATAGCTAAAGATAAACTTCAATCAAGATTAAAACAATTTAGAGAAGCTCTCCAAGATGAGAACAGGAGAATCGAGCTTGAAAACGGTATTTTAGGTTCTGAGGTTCTAATCAGGTTTGAGGTATTCTTCCAAACACCCGACGGTGGAAAATTTTCAGATGGCCTTTTCCTGTACATGAATGATTCTGGAGAGATAGTAGATGCCGAGTACTACATCAGAGATGCAGATGATGTAACCATCGCTGGCTTAGAAACAGAAGATTTCAATGTGGTTAAAGATCTGTTTAAAGATGCATTTTCCCTGGAAATTGAATAAGATCACTTAATTTTTTTTGTTTACCTAGTATTCATTTTTTTATTTTTAGTAATTATTTTTTAAGTAATTATTTTTTTAAACTCATTTTATTTTTAGTAATTATTTTTTAAAACTCAAATTTTTTTTAACAATAATTTTTTTAGTATTCATTTATTTTTTCAGATGATTCTAACAATGATTTATTTTAAAAATTCAATTTTTGAATATCATTAGACACAAATTTCATTCAATATCTTAAACCAATATTGCTCTTTGATAAGATTAATATAGGAATTAATCCATAGAGTAATTATATTAAAAATATGGTAAAATAGCAGGGGAAGGTTCAAAAAAATCCATTACTTAAATAAACAGCCGTCCGACAATTATTAGTTATCTTTATAAAAATTATTTATTAATATCAATTACAAAGGACAGGTATAAAACAGTTGTTTAAATAACCTGTTTGTTTAAGTTAATATTGAATAACAAGTATAAATTGAATAATATA
>DACB01000015.1:163199-169296 GCA_002494495.1 Methanobacterium sp. UBA294 | reverse complement strand
GTAAGAACATAGGCCTTCTAGTTGACGGTCCTAACATGTTAAGAAAAGAATTCAAACTTAACCTGGACCTTGTAAGGAAAATTATAAAGGAATACGGTGATATGCGAGTTGGTAAGGTACTTTTAAACCAGTATGCTTCTGATAAACTCATTGAAGCCATAGTAAACCAGGGCTTTACACCCATAGTGGTAGCTGGTGATACTGATGTGTATATGGCTGTTGAGGCAATGGAACTGATTTATAACCCTAACATCGATGTTATAGCCCTTATGACCCGTGATGCTGACTTTTTACCCATAGTAAATAAGGCCAAGGAAAATGGTAAGGAAACCATAGTCATTGGTGCGGAACCAGGATTCAGCGCTGCACTACAAAACTCAGCAGACGATGCCATAATACTCAAAACCGATGAAGATGTAAACCACAACGATGAAAACCATCATCACCATGATTAAAATTTTAAATTTCAAGAGGACGGCCATACCATGCTAGAATATTCCCCTCTTCATGAATTAAAAAGAAGGGAAGCAGCACTTAAGATCATAAATTCCAAGGTTAAAGAGGACAGATCAAACCTCTACGATCTGACTGGATTATCAGGGGGATTTCCTGTTAAACAGGAAGACATCAACCTTCTGGAGACCTATGCTGGACCAGCTATTTTTGAAGAAAAACTACAGCCCCTGGGTGTAAAACATCTGGGTGGAGAAAAGGTATTGGCCCTCAACCGGACCAGTTCAGGAATACTTGCCACTATACTGGCACTGGTTAAACCCGGCAGGAAGGTTGTACACTTCCTTCCCCAACTACCCACTCATCCATCAATCCCTCGAAGTGTGGATCTGGTAAATGGGAACTATATAGAATTCACTGATACAGATGAATTTAAAGTTACAGAAAAGACAGATCTGGTAATAATAACCGGTTCAACCATGGATCACCAGGTGATCACTGAAGAAGACTTTTTAAAGATAATAGAAGTTTCCGGAAACGTACCGGTATTGGTTGATGATGCGTCTGGTGCCAGACTGCGAACAATAGTTTATAAACAACCCCGTGCTATTGATATGGGGGCGGATCTGGTAATCACCAGTACAGATAAGCTTATGGACGGTCCCAGGGGCGGTTTGATGTCTGGTGAAGCAGAGCTAATTGATTTAATTAAGACCAAGTCACACCAGTTTGGCCTGGAAGCACAGCCGCCCTTAATTGCTGGTATGGTAGGTGCATTGGAGAACTTCAAGCCAGACAGAATACTTGAATCCAGATTTAAAAAACAGGAAGTATATCAGGCCCTTCTGGAAGATTTCAGTGTGGAAGAAACACCAACAGGAGTTATGATCCTGCCGGAAAACGTGATTAAGGAACTTAAAGGTAAAGGTATGGATACTCCTTTAAACGAGGATGTGGCAGCCACGGTATTGGCCATGATTCTCCTGCGTGAATACAGTATAATCACCATCCCTGCAGTTGGAATGCCTGGAGCATCCCCTACCATTCGAATTGATATGGCGTCTAAGGATGCAGAAAGACTTGAGGTTGAATATATCACTCAGGCCTTTAAAGGATCATTTGCCAGATTGGAAGAAGTAGCTGGTGATGAAGAAACATGTAAAACTATCCTATTTGGATAAAGAATAAAACTATCCTACATAAATAAGAAAAGCTAAAACTACTTGATTTGTTTTTAATTATGATAGAAGTTGATGGATCATATGGTGAAGGCGGAGGGGCTCTGGTAAGGATATCTACCGCCCTATCAGCACTTACTGGTAAATCTATTCATATATCAGATATACGTGCAAACAGACCTAAGAAGGGATTAATGCCCCAGCATCTTAATGCCTTAAAGTCTGTGGCTCTTTTAAGCAATGCTTCTCATCAGGGACTCGAGGTGGGATCTACTGAGGTAACTTTCCGGCCAGGAGAACTGTTGGGAGGTGATTACCATCTGGACATAGGCACAGCAGGTAGCATGACCCTGGTACTGCAGAGCTTCATGATACCCGCGGCTTTTGCCAGAGACCAGGTAAAAATTACACTTAAGGGTGGTAGTGATGTGCGGTGGTCTCCCTCTGTAGATTATTTTTCCAATGTGACCTTACCTATTTTAAAATCAATTGGATACAACCTTGAGTTGAAATTACATAGGAGAGGTCACTATCCCCGGGGAGGTGGTTTGATAGAGGCAGTTATCCATCCAGCTACCAACATCAGTCCATTCAATTTACTGGATTTAAAAGTTGATAAAATAAAGGGCATCTCCCATGCAGTTAAATTACCAGAACACGTGGCACTAAGACAGGCAGAGTCAGCCAAATCTGCACTACAAAAAGCAGGTTATCAGGCCGAAATTGATGTCCAGCATTCTGATGGGTCTTCGAGCCCTGGTTCAGGTATAGTACTATGGACGGAAGCAGAAAATGGGAAAGGAAATAAAAACAGTGAATTGATAAACAGCAGGGTAGGAAGCAGTTCCATAGGAAAAAGGGGTAAAAGGGCAGAAATAATTGGTAATGAGGCAGCAGATGAACTTTTATACTACATATCTAGAAAGGCAGCCCTGGATAAATATATGGGAGATCAGATCATACCCTACATGGCTATAGCCGGAAATTCTCAGGTAAAAACAGCAGAACTAACAGAACATACACTTACCAACATCCATGTCACCGAGAAAATCATAGGGGGCAGATTTGAATATGAAGGAAAAGTAGGGGAACCTGCACTTATATGGGTTGATTAACCAATCTTATTTGGTGAGGTGTATGCATTCTCCAGAGATTATCTTTCGCAGGGATCCGTCGTCCTCTTCAAGTATGAGCTTACCATCCTTGTTTACACCAACTGCTTCTCCATATACAGTGCGTGACTTTTTATAGACTTTTACATATTTACCAATGGTGCTTGACATTTTACGCCAACGGGTGAGTATCTCACGGAATTTACCTTCCTTGAATTGATTGTATAGAGCTTCAAATCTTACCAGGAGTTTTTGAATCAGTTCAATCCTCTCAATTTCATGGTCGAGTTCAGTTTTAATTGAGGTAGCACCGCCACGAAGTTCAGGAGGAAAACTAGAGATATCCAAATTCATATCAATTCCTATTCCAACAATAGCATAGTCTACTTTTCCATTTACAGTTTTTAACTCAGTGAGTATTCCGCTTACCTTTTTATCTCCTATTAAAATATCGTTGGGCCATTTAATGCCAATGTCCAGATTATATTCTTCAGCAAGTGTTTCGGCTACAGCCACACCAGTAACCAGTGTTAATTGGGGTACTTTTGCTGGTTCTACATCGGGTCGGAGGATGATGGTCATCCACAGCCCTCCAGCTGGTGATATCCATTTTTTACCCCGCCTGCCTCTGCCTCTAAACTGCTGATCTGCAATTACAACCGTGCCTTCTTCAGCACCTTCATTGGCCAGTTTCTTGGCTATGTTATTGGTGGAGTCCACCTCCTTACAGAAATGGATATCTTTACCTAAAAATTCAGTTTCCAGGTCCTTTCTAATTTCCTGGGGTAAATCATGGTTGGATTCATTCTCCTTTACGGATATGTGTTTCTCTTCCTTATCAGATGTTAGATTTAATTTTTTCTCTTCACTCATCTCATCATCCCTTTAATTTGATACCAATTTTTACCTATTTTTTGCTGTTAGCATGGGCAGTCATGTAACTTGAAACTGCAGCGGATACTGCTGCAACCCGTTTGGAGGGTAAGAAGGTTGACTTGAGTCTTTCCTCCATTATACGGTCTTCTTTTACCACTTTTTGCATGTTGTCGTAGATCTCGTTTTTGTAGTTGTCCACGAAGTGGGTGTGCAGTTTACCCTGGTAGAAGTGAGGATTGGCCATCATGGCTTTGTGGAAGGGTATGGTGGTTTTCACGCCTAATATGATGTATTCTGATAATGCCCTTTGCATACGGCTGATTGCTTCGTTACGATCTCTTCCCCATACAATAAGTTTGGATATCATGGAATCGTAATAGGAAGGTATGGTGTAGTTCATGTACACTCCACTGTCCACCCTCACACCTATACCACCAGGGGAGCGGTAACCCGTGATTTTACCAGGGTTAGGTGCGAAATCGTTTAAAGGATCCTCTGCGTTTATACGACATTCTATGGCATGTCCATTTACCTTTATTTCATCCTGGCTGTAATCAAGTTTATTTTCAGCAGCAATTTTAAGCTGTTCTTTAACCAGGTCAAGTCCGGTTATGCTTTCGCTTATGGGGTGTTCCACCTGGACACGGGTGTTCATCTCTAGGAAATAAAATTCTCCATTTGAATAAAGGAATTCAACAGTGCCTGCGTTGGTGTATCCGATGGAGGAAGCTGCACGTACTGCTATGGAGCCCATCTTCTCTCGAAGTTCCGGGGTCATAATAGGGGAGGGTGCTTCTTCAATGAGTTTCTGGTTCCTTCTCTGGATGGAGCACTCCCTTTCCGCTGTGTGGATGGTGTTTCCATGTTCATCCGCGAGTATCTGGAATTCAATATGTCTCGGCTCATTAACATACTTCTCAATGTAGATGGTGGCATCTCCAAATGCAGATTCTGCCACGGATTTGGTGGATTCAATGGCACGTAGTAGCTCATCTTCTTCAGTGACTATGCGCATACCTATTCCCCCGCCGCCAGCAGAGGCTTTAATCATCACCGGGTAACCAATGGATTCAGCGATTTCTGTAGCTTCTTCAACATCGGTTATGCCTTTCTCAGTACCGGGTACAACTGGCACGCCTGCTTTTTTCATCAGTTTCCGGGCGGTAATCTTATCGCCCATGGCTTCTATGACAGAGGGGTTTGGTCCTATAAGTTTGATTCCGTGCTTATGACACTCCTTACCCAGTTTGGGATTTTCCGCCAGGAACCCGTAGCCGGGGTGGATTGCTTCTGCTCCTGATTTTTCTGCTACATCCAGAATATTATTCATGTTGAGATAGCTTTGTGCGGGGGTTGGTTTTCCAATGGTGTGTGCTTCGTCGGAGTATTTTGTGAAGAGAGCGTTTTTATCGGCTTCAGAGTAGACAGCAACACTCTTAACTCCTAATTCACGGCAAGCTCTCATGACTCTTATGGCTATTTCACCACGGTTGGCTATTAGAATTTTATTGAACATAATAAATCATTCCTATAAATATGATAAACGGATTTTCAAGGGTTAAATTTAGATAAAACCGCTATTCAATCTTTATTTTATATATTTGATTATTAAATTATCAATTTTATATGATTAGATATATTTTTATCCCTTAATAATTTATTCAATTCATTGAACTTAATATCAAATATCTGAATAATTCAGTAACCCGNNGTGAGTACACTAATAATATATTACAGTAACCCGATGGAATATCTATAATATATTATATAGTATAGGGATGGTGAATACTCCAATTTTTTTGGTGTTAGATGGTTGAACTCCTATGTATAAAAAAAAGAGACAATTCGAGATGGCTCTACAGTCCATAGAAACCTTTAAAAATCCTAAGGTTAACCTTGAGCAGTACCAGACACCCGCAAAGATCGCTGCTGATATCCTGTGGAATGCCCATGCAATGGGAGATATCCAGGGTATGAAGGTAGCAGATCTAGCCTGCGGAACGGGTATTTTTTCCATCGGGTCTGCTCTTTTAGGCGCTGCAGAGGTGGTTGGTGTGGATGTAGATCCAGATGCAGTGGAGATAGCACGCCAGGAAACAGCCCAACGGGGATTAGGGGAAGTGGCACGATATATTATGGGGGATGTTACCCAATTCAATGAGAAGGCGGATACAGTTATACAGAACCCCCCATTCGGTGCGCAGAAGATAAATAGAAAAGAAATAGACCGTTTATTTATGAAAAAGGCAATTGAAGTTGCACCTGTGGTTTATTCCTTTCATATAATGGAAACTGAAGAGTTTGTTCGCAATTATTTCTGTAAACTAGGGGGAGAAGTTACCAACGTTTTTCGTTACAGATTTCCCCTGCCTAAAATCTATGATTTCCATCAGAAAGAAAATGTTGAGGTGGATGTGGTTGTTTTGAGGGTTTTAAGGGATTAAATTAAAAAAATTAACTGTTGTTATGTTTTGATTT
>DACB01000015.1:160808-163175 GCA_002494495.1 Methanobacterium sp. UBA294 | reverse complement strand
AAAATTAATTATACCAACAACAAATATATAAACGGTAGTAAAACTAGAGTTTTATAGATGGAATCGAAACATTTATCCATCTTCATACCAGCTTCTATATTGGCTGAAACAAAGGACTTGAAGTTAAGGACTTATAAAGTAGGCCTGATTGGCCGATCGGCAGCCCTCTTCCGGGTAGACCGAATCGTGATTTACAGTGATAATTCTAGTAGGGAAGAGGTAAAGTTTATTAGTGATGTTCTCACTTATATGAATACACCTCAATACCTTAGAAAGAAGGTATTTCCTATAACAAAGGAGTTGCGGTATGCTGGGATTCTCCCTCCGTTACGAACTCCTCATCACCCAACTGAAGAAGTCAGCCAAGGTGATTACAGACAGGGATTAACAATAAAAAGAGTAAAGAAAGGCACAATGGTTGACATTGGCGCCGATAAACTTGCGTTGTGTAAAGAAAAGCTCAGCGTAAATAAAGTTTTAAGCTTTCGGGTAACCAAGCTTGCCAAGGAAATACTCTTAGAACCTGATAAACCTGAAGTTTATTGGGGTTATAAGACTTTATCTACTTATAAGAATTTGTATGAAAGCATTGATATGCTTAAACCAAAACCAGACCTGGTTATTGGAACGAGCAGGGATGCTGTGTCTATTATTTCTATTTTAGATGAAGCTAAAGATAGTTTAAAGGGCTCCAAACGTGTAGCTATTTTGTTTGGCGGTCCATATTCAGGCTTACACGATCTAATCGATGAAAGGGACGTGGACCTAATGGTTAACACTGTTCCTAAACAGGGGACTAAGACTGTAAGAACTGAAGAAGCGGTTTTATCAACTTTATCTGTATTTAACTTGCTCTTAAATACAGTATAACTCGGATTAAATGAATATTGCAAGAGAACTTGCACATGTAAGGAGGAAATTTCATGAGTAGACATCATCAACCAAGGAAAGGATCAGTTGCATTCAGTCCTAGAAAGCGAGCGGCTAAGGAGACACCGAAACCAAGATCCTGGCCAGACATAGAAGAAGTAGGGATTTTAGGATTTCCAGGCTACAAAGTGGGAATGACCCATGTAACCATGGTAGATAACCATAAAAACTCCCCAACAGAAGGAATGGAAGTAAGTACGCCAGTAACTGTGGTAGAAACACCGCCAGTAATAGTTATGGGCATCAGAGCCTATCAGGAGGATACTCATGGTCTTAAAACCATGACCGATATACAGGCAGATGGGCTGGATGAAGATCTAACCCGAACTATAACCCTTCCAGAAAAAGACAATGCAGAAACTAAAATTGAAGAATTAAAGAAAAAAATAGATGAAATAGATGAAATAAGGGTTATAATTCACACCAAACCAAGATTGGCCAGTGTACCTAAAAAGAAACCAGAGATACTGGAGTGTGGACTCGGCGGTACCACTGTTGCAGAAAAACTGGATTACGCAGTAAGTGTCCTTGGTAAAGAGATAAACCCGGCAGATGCCTTCGCAGATGGAGAGCATGTGGACACCATAGCCGTGACCAAAGGAAAAGGATTCCAGGGACCGGTTAAAAGATTCGGTGTGAGAATTCAATACGGAAAAGCTAAAAGAAGTAGTAAAGCTCGTGTTGTGGGTTCAATTGGGCCATGGTCACCATCAAGGACCATGTGGACAGTTGCAATGGCCGGGCAGATGGGCTACCATAAGAGGACCGAGTACAACAAGAAGATCCTTAAGATAGGGGAAGCATCACAAGTGGACGATATAAATCCGGAAGGAGGATTTATAAAGTACGGACTGGTTAAGAACGACTACGTTCTCCTTAAAGGTTCAGTACCCGGACCATCCAAGAGATTAGTGATGCTTAGAAAGGCAGTAAGGCCACATGGAAAACATAACGACCCTGCTCAGCTGTCATACATCAGTACCAAGTCTAAACAGGGAGTATGATCACCATTATAATATTTACAACCATACATTGCAAAGAGTGATTAAAGATGACAAAAATCAAGGTTTATTCATTGGAAGGGGAAACAGTAGATGAAATCGAGCTTCCCACTATTTTCACAGAGGAATTCAGGCCTGATCTCATAAAAAGAGCGGTTATTTCTTCACAAACAGCCAGGATTCAAGCATGGGGTACTGATCCCATGGCCGGAAAAAGAACCACTGCAAAATCATTTGGAGCCGGCCGTGGAGTGGCAATGGTACCCAGAGTTAAGGGTTCCAGACACCCCGCAGGATCCAAGGGTGCATTCGTACCCCAGGCAACTGGAGGTAGGAGAGCACACCCGCCAAGGGCAGCCCGAATCATCCATGAGAAGATCAACAAGAAAGAAAAGAGACTGGCCATAAGAAGCGCAGTAGCAGCCACAGCCAACCA
>DACB01000015.1:157719-160780 GCA_002494495.1 Methanobacterium sp. UBA294 | reverse complement strand
AGATCCTGAAAAAATTAGGAGTCTACGATGACGTAGTAAGGGCCAAATCCGGCCGGAAAATTCGGGCAGGAAAGGGTAAAACCAGGGGAAGGAAATACAAAACCCCCAAAGGACCATTACTGGTAGTTGGAGAGGATAAGGGAATAAGCCTGGGCGCAAGGAACCACCCTGGTGTAGATATTGTGGTGGTGGATAACCTCAACGCCGAATTACTGGCACCGGGAACTCACCCTGGAAGACTCACCATATACACAAAATTTGCAATAGAGAAGCTAGGAGAACTATTCCTGAACAAATAAAAGGGTCAAGGGAGTTATAGAAAATGGATTCTTATTCAATAATCGATAAGCCGCATTTAACTGAAAAAAGTATGAATGCCATAAACGACAACAACGAACTGACCTTCAAGGTCAGGAGAACGGCAAGCAAAGCACACATAAAAAATGCCTTCGAAGAACTATACGAAGTGAAGGTGGAAAGGGTTAACACCCAGATAACCAGCCGTGGAGAAAAAATTGCATATATTAAACTTGAAGCAGAACACAATGCAGAGGACATTGCTGTTAAGATGGGTGTATTCTAGAGTAGCAATATCCCTTAATGGAGGAAAGTAAAATGGGAAAAAGACTTATAATCCAACGTAGAGGAAGGGGAACACCCACCTACAAGAGCGCATCCCACAGATTTAAAGGAAGGATCGCCTACCGTTATTACGATGATATAGAAAAAGAAGGAAGCCTGAAGGGAAGAGTGGTGGACATCATCCACGACCCAGGACGAAGCGCCCCCTTGGCACAGGTACAATTTGAAAACGATGAAAAATTACTGATTTTAGCACCAGAAAGTATACAGATTGATGATGAAATTACAGTAGGTGTTTCTGCACCAATTAGCACTGGTAATTCCCTACCACTGGCTCAGATACCAGAAGGAACACCACTATTTAATATTGAAAAAAATCCAGGGGACGGCGGAAAATTCGTCCGTTCATCTGGTACTCACGCTTCTTTGATCACCCATGATGTTGGTAAAGCCATACTCGAGTTACCATCCGGGGAATTAAAGGCATTCCACCCACAATGCAGAGCCACCATAGGAGTGGTTGCTGGTGGTGGAAGAAAGGAGAAACCATTCCTTAAAGCAGGGAACAGACACCACGCTACCAAAGCTAAAGGTAAGAAGAGCGTCGGTGTGAGAGGAGTGGCCATGAACGCAGTAGACCACCCACACGGTGGAGGTAACAGACAGCACCCAGGTAAGCCAACCACAGTATCAAGACATGCTCCACCAGGAAGAAAAGTCGGTTCCATAGCTGCTAAACGAACAGGAAAACGAAGATAAATGGAGAATAGAAAATATTACCAAGATTAAATAAGATTGTACTAGGAGGAGACTAATTGGCTAGAAAAGAATTTAGTTATCGCGGTTATACTCTGGAAGAACTACAGCAGATGCCACTGGACAATGTGATCCAGCTACTGCCTTCCAGACAGAGAAGATCCCTACGTAAAGGATTTCTTCCCAGACAGAAGAAGGTTCTGGAAAAGATTAGAAAATTAAAAAAAGAAGGAGACCCGGGTGGAAAACCCAGGATCATAAAAACCCACTGTCGGGACATGATTGTCCTGCCAGAAATGGTGGGTATGACCTTCGGAATATACAATGGTAAAGAGTTTGTGGATGTTACTATTCAGCCTGAGATGATCGGCTGTTATTTCGGGGAGTTTGCAGTTACCAGACAGAGAATACAGCACGGAGATCCCGGAATGGGTGCAACCAGATCATCCATGTTCGTGCCCCTCAAATAAGGAGTTAAAAACATGGCTAAGATTAAATACGCTTACAATGAGGATACAGGGAAAGTTGCCAAAGCATCTGGTAGATCCCTTAAAATATCCCCCAAACATTCCAGAGAAATATGTAACGCCCTGAGGGGAATGGAACTTGAAGAAGCCAAGGACTACCTGGAAGATGTCATAGATAAGAAACAGGCAGTACCCTTCAGGCGACACAACAAAAAAGTAGGACACAAGAGAGGTCTTGAAGGCTGGCCTACTGGTAGGTACCCAGTTAAAGCAGCCAGTCAGATACTGGACGTCTTGATAAACGCTGAGGCTAATGCTGAATACCAGGGACTGGAAACTGATAACCTGGAGATAGTTCACATATCCAGCCACCGTGGTTACGTTATAAGAGGATGGACTCCTCGAGCTTTTGGAAGAGCAAGCCCCTTTAATACACCGACCACCCACATACAAATCGTACTTGGGGAGATTTAATGATTGAAAAGGATTTTGTAACAGAAGGTCTAAAAAGGACCAGGATCGATGAATACTTAGACAACGAACTCGAGAGAGCCGGTTATGGTGGAATGGAAATCCAGGTAACGCCACTGGGTACTATGGTAGTGGTTTATGCAGAACGTCCTGGAATGGTTATTGGAAGAGGTGGAAAAACCGTCCGTAACATAACTCAGCAGCTTAAAAACAACTACGACCTGGAAAACCCCCAGGTGGAAGTTAAAGAAGTTGACATCCCAGAGTTAAACCCTAAGATAATGGCCCATAA
Organism: Methanobacterium sp. UBA294; assembly: GCA_002494495.1. Lineage (GTDB taxonomy): Archaea > Methanobacteriota > Methanobacteria > Methanobacteriales > Methanobacteriaceae > Methanobacterium_A. The sequence goes on along the minus strand of DACB01000015.1, from coordinate 158,212 downwards.
AATAGCTAACATGCTCCAACGTGGAATGCACTTCAGGAGAGTAGCATACACATCCCTCAGAAAGATAATGGGAGCAGGAGCACAGGGAGTGGAAGTAACCATCTCAGGAAAAATAAGAGGTTCCAGGTCTGCAAGCGCCAAGTTCATAGATGGATACATCAAAAAATGTGGAGAGCCATCAACCCGATTTGTAAGGGAAGGTTTCGCCACAGTACAACTTAAACCAGGAGTACTGGGTATCTACGTTAGAATCATGCCCCCAGGTGCTATCCTACCAGATAAAGTTGATATCATCCAGCCCCCTGTAGAGGAAACACCAGCGGAAACTATGGTGGAAGAACCTGCAAAAGCTGAAGATGTTGAACCTGTAGAAGAACCAGGGAAAGAATCTATCTCAGACATCTTAGAAGATGAAACAGCTGAAGTAATCGAAGATATTGAAGAGATTGGAGAAGCTGTTGAAGGAAAATCTGCTAAGGATGAGCCTGCTAAG
>DACB01000015.1:157520-157654 GCA_002494495.1 Methanobacterium sp. UBA294 | reverse complement strand
AGAAACCAGCGAAGAAGGCCCCGGCTAAGAAAGCAGCTAAGAAGACGACTAAGAAGGCAGCTAAAGAGGAGCCAGCAGAGGAATCAGAGAAAGAATCTGAAGAGCCTGAAGAGAAACCAGCGAAGAAGGCCCCG
>DACB01000015.1:0-157464 GCA_002494495.1 Methanobacterium sp. UBA294 | reverse complement strand
AAGGCAGCTAAAGAGGAGCCAGCAGAGGAATCAGAGAAAGAATCTGAAGAGCCTGAAGAGAAACCAGCAAAGAAGGCCCCGGCTAAGAAAGCAGCCAAGAAGACAACAAAGAAAACAACCAAAAAACCAGCTAAGAAAGCTCCAGCTAAAAAAGCAGCCAAGAAAAAAGAACCCAAAAAGATCTTTAAAACAGCAGTATGGGCAAAAGCTGCTGAACAGAAATAAGTAGTTTGGGAATTAAAAGTTAAGGGATGTAATAATTATGGCAATAATAAGAAGCAACGAAGTAAGGGAAATGGAAGTTGCAGACATCCAGAAAAAATTAGAGGAACTCCGGGCCGAGCATTCAAAGATAGTATCCAAGAGTGCCGCAGCCGGGATCATCGATAACCCTGGAGAGATTAAGGAACTTAAAAGAACTATTGCTCGAGTACTAACTATACTCAATGAAAAAACCCAAGGAGAACATAAATAGATGACAGTGTGTGATGTATGCGGTCTTCCGGAAGAACTCTGCGTTTGTGAAGAGATTGCAAGGGAGATTCAAAAGGTTAAGGTCTACACAGTCCGGAGAAGATTCGGAAAGCTCATGACCATTGTGGAAGGGATTGATGAGCATGACATTGACATAAGAGAATTAACCAAGGAACTTAAAAATAAATGCGCCTGCGGAGGAACTGCAAAAAAAGGCCAGATAGAACTTCAAGGGGATCATAAACGGAAAGTAAAGGAAGTTCTAGCGAACATGGGCTTTTCTTCAGACACTATAGAAATTAAATCCCGGAATGATAGGTCAAGGGGAAGAAGAAGACGTTAAACCAGATATTTTACTCATGATAACTCCTCAAAACATATTCAGACATGAATTCGTTGGCCTCCATGTGGAAGTGGTTGCAAGTTCACATGAAGGATACAAGGGATTGAAGGGAAGGGTTGTTGACGAGACAAAAAATACCATAAAATTCGAAGATGTGCAAGGGAATGAAAAAATCATCCCTAAAAAAGTAGCTGTCTTCGAGTTCACCCTGCCCAATGGAGTTAAAGTGGAGGTTAATGGCAAGGTAATTGCCATGCGCCCGGAAAACAGGATAAAAAAGAGATATAAAAAAACCTGGTAATAAGAGCAGCAAAAAAATTACAAGTTTACTAAATTTATTAAAGGAAAATTTAATCAGAAGGTGATCATATGATTGGTATCGACGTTACAGAACCAAAAAACAAATGCGATGACCCTAACTGCCCCTTCCACGGGGACCTACCAGTAAGGGGACAAATACTCGAGGGCATCGTTACCAGTGACAGGGCAGAAAGAACCATCACTGTAGAAAGAAGCTATTACAAGTTCATCAGAAAATTTGAAAGATACGAAAAAAGGAAATCAAAGATAAGCGCACATAAACCAGACTGCATAGAGTTAAACATTGGAGATGCAGTTAAAATCGCGGAATGCAGGCCATTAAGTAAGACCAAACATTTCGTGGTAATAGAAGTCAAGGGAGATTGAAATGAAGGCTATCACATCCAATGTATCTAAATCATTACCCATCGGCGCAAGATTACAGTGTGTGGATAACACCGGTGCAAGAGAAGTGGAAATTGTATCGGTAAAGGGCTACAAAGGTGTAAGGAGAAGGTTAGCCATTGCTGGTGTAGGTGACATGGTACTCATCTCCGTCAAAAAAGGATCCAGGGAAATGAGAAGAGAAGTCACCACTGCAGTGGTGGTCAGACAGAAAAAGGAATACCGCAGAGCAGACGGCTTACGGGTAAAATTTGAAGACAACGCAGCTGTTATACTCTCGACAGATGGAGTGCTTAAGGGTTCTGAAATAAGAGGACCAATAGCTAAGGAAGCAGCTGACCGCTGGCCCTCAATAGGAAGTGCAGCCAGCATAATTGTCTGATTAAAACAATTATCAAATTATAAAGGAAAAAATATTCACGGTGATATAAATGTCAAAACAGCCAAGAAAACAGAGGAAAGCCCGCTTTACAGCGCCATTACATGAGCGCCATAAACTAATGTCTGTCACACTATCTGAAGAACTCCGGGAAAAACTAGAGACCAGGTCTCTCCCGGTGAGGAAAGGTGACACTGTACTGGTGATGCGGGGAGATTTCAAGGAACAGGAAGGAAAGGTGGAGAAGGTAGACCATAGGAACTACTGTTTGTTCATCGATGGTGTATCAGTACAGAAACCTGACGGAAATCAAACTTACCACCCAGTCCACCCATCCAACGTGATGATGGTGGATCTGGAATTAGATGATGAAGAAAGAAACGAAGTAATAGAGAGGAAGGGATAACATGGCAAAAATGGGCTCAAGAAAACATCTTAAACGTTACAAGGCACCGGAGAAATGGCCAATACATCCCAAAGAATACAAGTGGACAGTTAAAACCAGTCCAGGATCCCATGCCCTGGAGAAATCATTGCCCTTACTCATCGTAGTCAGGGACATACTCAAGGTTGCAGACAATGCACGGGAAGCAAAGATCATCATTAACCGGGGCGATATACTGGTTGATGGAAGACCCATAAAGGATTACAAGTTCCCAGTAGGGTTCATGGATGTAATTGAAACACCCAAATCAGAGAAGTACTACCGGGTACTATCCGATGAAAAGGGACGACTCTTGCTCCACCCTATAACCAAGAGAAATAAGGGATTCAAACTATGCCGTGTTGTGGATAAAACCACCCTTAAAAATGGTAAAATACAGTTAAATCTACACGACGGCAGAAACGTCCTGACAGAGGACCAGTACAAAACTGCAGATGTGGTGAAGATGAGAGTCCCCTCTCAGGAAATTAAAGATCATATCAAATTTGAAGCAGGCACACTAGGCATGGTCACCGGTGGAAAACACATCGGTGAGAGGGGAACCATAAAGGATATAACCATAACCAAATCCTCCATGCCCAACACCGTGGTAATTGAATCAAAAAGTGGAAAAACCTTCCAGACCCTTAAGGATTATGTGTTTGTATTAGGCGAGGAAAAACCGTTAATAACACTTCCTGGAGGTAAATAAGAATGAACCCTATGGAAGAAGTTAAAATTGCCAAGGCCACCATTAACATTGGTGTAGGGGAAGCCGGCGAAAAACTCGTCCGTGCAGAGAAATTGCTCACATCCCTGACCCAACAGCAGCCGGTACGTACCTATTCCAAGGTAACCAACCCAGAATTTGGTATTAGGAAAAACCAGCCCATAGCTTGTAAAGTCACTCTGCGTGATGAAAGGGCTGATAATGCCATAAAACTCATCCTAAGTGGTATCGGTAACAGTTTAAAATCCAGACAGTTCGATAGGAACGGTAACCTGTCCTTCGGAATAGAGGAACACATCGATATACCCGGAATACGCTACGACCCGGACATAGGTATATTCGGTATGAATATATCATTAACCTTTGAAAAACCAGGTTACCGGATAAAGAAGAGGAAAATGCAACGGAAAAAAGTACCAGCAAAACACCAGGTCACTCCAGAGGAAACCCAGGAGTTTATGAAGGAAAATTTCAACGTTAAGATAGGTGATTAACTTGCCAAAAAAATACGGAAAGGCATCAAGACAATGCAGAAGATGTGGAGATCACTCTGCCCTGGTAAGGAGATACGGGCTTATGTTATGCAGACAGTGTTTCAGAGAACTTGCATCAAAAATTGGATTTAAAAAATACAACTAGAGGTATAAAAAAAATGACACTCATGGATCCTCTGGCAGATGCTCTTACTAACATGCGAAACAATGAGCTGCAGGGAAACAACACCTGCACCATAAAGCCAGCATCGAAGATGATTGGGCATGTTTTAAGAACAATGCAGAAGGAAGAATACATTGGAGAATTTGAGTTCGTGGATGATGGAAAAGCAGGACAATTCATCATTGAACTCGAAGGGAATATAAACAAGTGCGGTGTGATAAAGCCCAGACACGCCGTAAAACAAGATGAATTTGAAAAATTTGAAATGAGATACCTGCCCAGCAAGAACTTCGGCATAATGATCATGACCACATCCCAGGGTATAATGACCCACAAGGAAGCCAAGGAAAAGGGAATTGGTGGCAGGCTTCTGGCTTACATTTACTAAGGTGATAATAATGGCTCAAGTAGCACTTCTTAAGGAAGAAATCCCCATACCAGAGGGAGTAGATGTAACTATAAACAATGAAGTTGTGGTTACCGGACCTCAGGGTGAACTTAAAAGAAAGTTTAAATCAAGAAATATCAAAATCACCAGAGACAATGACAAAATCATATTAGAAGCTCCCTTCCCTAAAAAAAGGGATAAAGCCATGTTGGGAACAATAAAATCCCATATAAACAACATGATAATAGGATTAACTGATGGATTCATTTACAAGATGAAAATTGTTTACGCTCACTTTCCCATGACAGTCAAAGTAACTGATGGTAAGGTAATTATAGATAACTTCCTTGGGGAGAGATACCACCGAACCGCCAAGATACTGGGCAAAACCAAGGTCACGGTAAAAGGCGATGAGGTCCTAGTTGAAGGTATAAACAAGGAAGAAGTAGGACAGACCATGGCCAACATAGAACAGGCCACAAAAATTAAAGGGAAAGATCCCAGGGTATTCCAGGACGGTATATACCTGGTAAGCCAGGAATAAATAGGGTGATCCACAATGAAGAAACCACATTTTAAACGACAGGAATGGCACAGATACAAAAAACTAGGGGACAAATGGAGGAAAGCTCGGGGAAAAACCAGTAAAAGAAGAAGATACGAGGCAAGGAAACCAGCAATGCCCAGTATCGGATACAGATCTCCTAAAGAAACCAGAGGATTACACCCATCCGGATATCAGGATGTACTGGTATCCAACATCCCAGATCTGGAAAACATAGACCCAGAAAAACAGGCCGGAAGAATCAGTTCCACAGTAGGCGGGAGAAAAAGGGAACAACTCCTAATAAAAGCTAAGGAACTGGGAATCAAGATACTCAACGGATAATCTTATGATTCCAACAGGAACCAAATTTAAGGAAATAATAATTATAATATAAAAAAAATGACTTCAGCCTAAAAGGGGCTGTTAAGGAGGTTTTTTAAATTGAATCTTACTACTCAAAAAAGGATAGCTGCTGACATTCTTAAAGTCGGCGTGAACCGGGTCTGGATAGATCCCGAGAATACTGAGGAAGTATCCCGGGCTATAACCAGAGAAGGTGTCAAGCAACTCATTGGAAATGGAGTAATAAAGGCTAAACCCAAAAAAGGGATAAGCAGTTACCGTTCTAAGAAGATCGCAGCACAGAAGAAGAAAGGAAAAAGGAAAGGCCGTGGAAGCATAAAAGGGGCTAAAGGGGCAAGAAACCCCAAGAAGAAAGCCTGGATGACCACAATAAGGGCCTTAAGAACTGATTTAAAGAATATGAGAGATAACAGGGAGATAAACAAGACCACTTATCGTAAGCTTTACAACATGGCTAAAGGTGGTGCATTCCGAAGCAAATCATACATGAAGACCTATGCTCGGGATCATGATCTTCTCAGATAATTGGGGGAATAATTTATGGCACACAGTTCAAGATACAAATTAGGATTCAAAAGAAGAAAAGAAGGAAAGACTGACTATAAAGCCAGATTAAAGCTTGTGGGACAGAACAAATACAGGTTTGTTGTAAGATTTTCCAATAAGCATATCATTGCCCAGGTGGTCACCACAAAAACTGAGGGAGATGAAACCCTGGTGGCAGTTAACTCCAAGGAACTTGAGAAGTTAGGCTGGAAGGCAGGTGGGAAGAACATCTCTGCAGCATACCTAACTGGTTTTATGGCTGGAAAAAAGGCTATAAAAAATGGAATACAGGAGACCACCCTGGATATCGGTCTTAAAACATCACTTAAAGGTTCAAAATTATACGCAGTACTCAAGGGTGCAGTGGACTCTGGATTGGACATACCACACAACGAATCAGTCCTACCCGCTGATGAAAGGATAAATGGGGAACATATTGCAAAATATGCTCAGGACCTGGGTGATAAAGAAACAAAAGAGATATTTTCCAAATACCAGGAAAAGGGCATTGAACCATCCAAACTACCTGAGCACTTCACCAGCATTAAAGAAAAAATTGAAGAGGAATTATCATGAACAATTATAGGGAAGATTGGGAGCCAAAAACAAATCTAGGCCGTATGGTTAAAGAAGGTACCATAACTGATATTGACGAGATATTTGACCGAGGCCTTCCCATAATGGAACTGGGAATAGTGAACTCGTTGCTGCCTGATCTGGAAGAAGAAGTCATGGATGTTAACCTGGTCCAGAGAATGCACAAATCCGGTAGGAAAGTGAACTTCCGAGTCATAGTATCCGTGGGAAACAAGGACGGCTATGTGGGATTAGGACAGGGCAAAGCCAAAGAGGTAGGTCCTGCCATCAGAAAAGCAGTAGATGATGCTAAATATAACATAATAAAAGTCCGCCGAGGATGCGGTGATTGGGGATGTGTCTGTGGAAAAGAACACACCGTACCCTTCAAAGTTGAAGGAAAAGCAGGAAGTGTACGCGTAACCCTAATACCAGCGCCTGGTGGAGTGGGACTGGCTGTTGGAGATGTGGGCAAAACCATCCTGAAACTAGCAGGAATTGATGATGTATGGTCCGAAACCAAAGGACAGACCCAGACTACAATAAACTTTGCAGCAGCTGTCTTTGATGCGTTAAAACAGTTAAGCATGGTAAAAGCTAAGAAATCAGACCTTAAAAATCTGGGAGTAAAATGCGCAGAATAGATGGTGCGTGTAGAAAATTCACTTTAAGCTTAAAAAAATTAAAGGTGATGGATAGATGATTGCAGCGATAAGAGTAAGGGGCACAACCGGGGTCAGGGGAGAGGTAGCAGACACCATGAAGATGCTACGTCTTAACCGGATAAACCATGCGGTGATACTTGACGAAAACCCCAGTTACAAGGGAATGCTCCAGAAATCAAAGGATTACATAACCTGGGGTGAGATTAATGAAGAAACACTCACCAAGGTTATCACCAAAAGAGGCAGACTCCCTGGTGGAGATAAAGTCACCGAAGAGTTCCTCAAAGAAAACACATCCCACAAAAACATAGAAGATGTGGCCAAGGCAGTATTTAAGGGTGAAAAGCTCGAGGAAATGGGTATCAAACCAGTTTTCAGATTACACCCGCCCAGGAAAGGATTTAAAAATGTTAAAAAAGCCTATAATGAAGACGGAACCCTGGGATACCGTGGAGAAGATATTGAAAACCTCATAGGGAAGATGTTATAACCCCAGTAGAGTTGATAGATCATGATAAGAAAAACACGAAAAATAAACAAGTTACGCGGGTCACGAACCATAGGAGGTGGCTCTTCTAAAAAAAGAAGGGGAGCTGGACACCGTGGAGGAAGAGGTAGAGCCGGATACCATAAGCACATGTGGTCCTGGATAGTTAAATACGACCCAGATCGTTATGGTAAAAGCGGTTTTAAAAGACCCCAAAAAACAATAACTAAATTTAATCCTGTTAACCTGGCTTTCCTGGATGAAAAACTCGATGAACTGGTAAGCAAGGGTATAGCCAAGGAAGAAAAGGGAAAAGTTGTGGTGGATGTTAGAGAGTTAGGCTACAACAAGGTCCTGGGCATGGGTAAAATAACCAAACCCGCCATAATTAAATCCCCGAGATTCTCAGAATCTGCAACACGCAAGATTGAAGATGCAGGTGGAGAAGCAGTAACCGAATAAATTTACCACTCAATTAATGAAATTCACTATTTATATGGAAGGAGATACTTTTGATTGAAAAACTACAGCCCATATTCTCTTTACTCCCTCAGGTAAAGTCACCTGATTATCGGGTTCCATTTAAAGAAAAACTCCAGTGGACAGGAATTATACTCATACTCTATTTTATCATAGGTATGGTACCCCTCTTTGGTCTAAGCCCAACAGCTGTAGACCAGTTCGCCCAGTTAAGGGCAGTCCTGGCTGGTAGTTTTGGATCAATCATCACCCTGGGTATTGGTCCCATTGTAACTGCATCCATTATACTGCAGCTTATGGTAGGTGGAAAGATCATTAAATTGGATCTCTCCCAGCCACGGGATAAAGCCTTATTCCAGGGTACTCAGAAACTCCTTGCCATCATATTCACAGTATTTGAAGCAGCTGTGCTGGTATTTACTGGCGCCCTGGCACCATCATCTCCAGATGTTGCCTGGATATTAGTATTACAGATTTTCATCGGTGGAATACTCATAATATTCCTTGATGAAGTGATATCCAAGTGGGGCTTTGGAAGTGGTGTTGGTCTCTTCATTGCAGGAGGAGTTGCTCAAACCATAATCGTAGGATCATTTAACTTCCTATCATCACCAACCTCTCCGGGAGTACCTTCTGGGGCAATACCCCATTTCATATACACGTTAACCACCAGCCAACCAGATTTCTCACTACTTTTACCGGTAATAGCGGTAATTGTTGTTTTCCTGGTGGTGGTCTACGCAGAGAGTATGAGGGTTGAGATACCACTATCCTATGGTGGTGTTAAAGGTGCCCGTGGGAAGTATCCCCTTAAGTTTATATACGCAAGCAATATGCCGGTTATATTGACCAGTGCGTTACTTTTAAACGTACAATTATTTGCTTCTATATTTGATAGAATTGGAATCCCTATTCTGGGAACCATCAGCAATGGACAGCCCATAAGTGGTCTGGCATTATATTTATCCGTACCAACAATCAGTACCCTCTTCACCAATCCATTACATGTGCTTATCTATGCAGTATTCTTCATAGGATCATGTGTATTGTTCGCCTGGATATGGGTAGAGTTAAGTGGAATAGGCCCCAAACAGGTGGCAAAACAGTTGTACGATATGGGTATGCAGATCCCTGGTTTCAGGAGCAGCAGGGGTCATTTTGAAAGGATACTCAAGAAGTACATACCCGCGATAACTGTCATGGGCGGTGCCTTTGTAGGGCTACTGGCATTTGGTGCAGACCTTACCAGTGCACTAGGTGGTGGTACAGGTGTGCTTTTAACCGTGGGTATTGTGTACCGATTATATGAGGAGTTAGCCCAGGAGCAGTTGATGGACATGCACCCAATGCTTAGAAAATTCTTAGGAGATTAAATTTCATAAAGTTAAAAAAAAACATGGAGTTTTAATATGAAAGTGGTAGTTGTTGCTGGAATTCCAGGATCAGGAAGTACAACGGTTCTTAAAGGAGCACTTGTAGACCTTGACTATGTACATGTAAATTATGGGGATGTCATGATGGAGATCGCCCAGAAAAAGAATCTGGTAAAGGATAGAGATTCTATAAGAACTCTCGCTCCTGACGTACAGAAGGATGTTCAAAGGGAAGCTGCAAAAAAAATTCGAGAAATGGCACAGCAGAGTAACATAATTGTTGACACCCACTGCACAGTTAAAACCCCATTGGGCTTTTTACCCGGCTTACCACCATGGGTTTTAGAAGAGTTGCAGCCTGATCAGTTTGTGCTGGTTGAGGCGGATGGTGATGAAATCCTTATGAGGAGAATACAGGATACCACCCGAATTCGGGACATGGAGAAACTCCGGGACATAGACTTACACCAGGAGATGAACCGGTCAGTTGCCATGGCCTACGCTGCACTCACCGGTGCCACAGTACAGATAATTCAAAATCATGATGACCAGCTGGATGAAACAGTTGCCCGGATGATTGATACCTTATAATAATTAACTAAACTAATAATATAATTCAAAAAAAAATTAAGAAAAAGGATATAAAAAAATGGCAGGTTTCGACTTTCTAAATTCAATCTTAGATCCAATACTTAACCCCTTACTTACCTTGTTTAGTGATCCGAACAATCCCATGTTTGGTGCTATCTTTGGGGTATTTATAATAGCCACCATAATAGCTTTCTTCATAACCTTGGCAAACAAACTGTTAGTAGATCAGGATCGATTAAAATCAGTACAGGGGGAGATGAAGGAATACCAGCAGGAGATGATGAAAGCCCAGAAATCAGGCGACCCCAAGGCCATGAAAGCCGTTCAGGAGAAGCAGGCTGATTTCATGAAACTGCAGAAGGAGATGATGATGAACTCCTTCAAGCCCATGATTGTGACTTTCATACCCATAATCATAATATTTTACTGGATGGCTGGAAACCCACTTATAAACCAGTTCTATGTACAGCTACCAACCTTCGGCTACTATGTATTCCTGGTACCATTTTTCCAGTGGTTAGCAGCATTCTTCTATCCAGTGGGTGCAGTAACACCATTTGCCACCATCAGCTGGCTGGGATGGTACATACTGGTTTCATTTGCAATGTCCATGGTGTTCAGGAAGTTCCTGGGCCTTAAATCTGGGGGAATGTAAGATATTAATGCATATCAGCTTATTTAAATGCAGATGAGATTATTTAAATGTAAATCAGATTATTTAAAGATTGATTAAATTCACCAGTCATTAAAAAATTAAAAATCATATAGGAGAAAAAATAAAATGCCACAGTTAAGATATAGATCAAGATCTTACAAGAGAACCTTTAAGAAAACCCCGGGAGGCAAGACAGTATTACACTACAAGAAGAAGAAGCCCTCCAAGCATGCATGTGCCAGTTGCGGTAAGCTACTTCATGGTGTCCCCCGAGGAAGACCATACCAGATAAAGAAACTTGCAAAAACTAAAAAAAGGCCTAACCGACCGTACGGTGGAAACTTATGTTCTGAGTGTTCACGTCGACTATTTAAAGAAGAGGCCCGATCATAAATGATTATAACCATCGGCGGACTTGCAGGAAGTGGTACAACCACAGTAAGTAAGATACTTTCCGATATGATGGGAATCCCCTACATTTCAGCCGGGGATATTTTCCGCCAGATGGCCAGTGAACATGATATGGATATTCTGGAGTTCAGTAGTTACGCTGAAGAGAACGTTGAAATTGACAGACAGATAGACCAGAAGCAGGCAGAAATTGCAGGCCAGAAAGATGAACTCATTGTGGAGGGCAGGTTATCTGCATACTTCGTTGATGCAGACCTTAAGGTATGCTTAACCACACCACTGGATGTCTCTGCAGAACGCGTAAGCCAGAGGGAAAACAAGACCCCTGAAATTGCTAAAGCTGAGATAATTAAAAGGGGTAAAAGCGAAGCCAAGAGGTACCAGGAGATACATAACATAGACATCAACAACCTGGACACCTATGACCTCATAATCAACAGCCACAGTTTCAGTCCAGAAAGTATAGCCCATATCATACTGAAAGCAAGTGAACAATTATAAAAAAATCAATATCATAAATTGAAGCAATTGAATTAATTAAACCCCATATTAAAACAACTGAATCAATTAATGAAGTAAATAAAAATAGGTATATCAATTGAGGTGATATGATGCCAGCAATAGAAGTTGGAAGAATATGTGTAAAACTCGCAGGTAGAGAAGCGGGTGAAAAATGTGTTATAATAGAAGTTATCGATGATAAATTTGTAGAAGTTGTAGGAAACACTGTTAAAAACAGGAGATGCAACATTAAACACTTAGAACCATTAGATGAAACAATTGAAGTTAAATCTGACGATATAGAAAAGATTAAGAAGGATTTTGAAGCTGCAGTAGCTTAAGAAGACTCCGGTTGTAAAAAAATAATCCATAAGAAATCAAACATTTTGACCCATTAAATTAGTCAAAACTTGATTTAGTAAAAAAAAACTTTGATCCATAAATTTCATAAGAACATAAATTCACCAAAGACAGGTTAACTGATGGTTGAACTTCTCAATAAGGCCGAAGGCGAGACTGACCCTGATTTTGGATGTCCACCAAAGGATCGACCTATGAAGGAGCACCTTTTTAAGGGTGTTATAAACCTGGATAAACCATCAGGACCAACTTCCCACGAAGTGGATTCCTGGGTAAAAAGGATCCTTAAAGCCAATAAAACAGGACACGGAGGAACACTGGACCCCCGAGTAACCGGGGTACTGCCGGTGGGAATAGATCAGGCAACCAGAGTCATCCACCTTCTTTTAGAGGCGCCGAAGGAATATGTATGTCTGATGAGACTCCATGAGGAAGTGGAGGACTGCAGAATAGCAGAGATACTCCGGGAATTCCAGGGAAAGATCTTTCAAACACCCCCAGTAAAATCAGCAGTAAAAAGGGAGTTACGGGTAAGGAACATATACTATGTACACCTCATGGAAATGGATGGTCAGGATGTCCTTTTCCGGATTGGCTGCCAGGCAGGTACCTACATCCGTAAATACTGTCACGATATAGGGGAGGCCCTTGGTTCGGGCGCTCATATGGCCGAATTGCGCAGGACCATAGTAGGATCCTTCCGGGAAGATAAGACCCTTAGGACTTTACAGGACCTAACTGATGCCTACCAGGAATGGGTTGATGAAGGAGATGAAACCAGCCTACGGGCAGCTGTACTTCCCATGGAAGAGGCAGCAAGACACCTCCCCCAGATAGTCATCAGGGACTCAGCAGTGGATGCCGTCTGTCATGGTGCGGATCTGGCAGCTGGTGGGATCCTCCAGTTATGTAGTTCAATACAGATGGGCTCCACAGTTGCACTTTACACTTTGAAGGGTGAACTGGTTGCAGCAGGAAGTAGCCTCCTGAACAGCGATGAAATATGTAAATCTGACCAGGGAATAATGGTGGATATAAAAAAAGTTTTTATGGAACCTGGAACATATCCAAAGATGTGGAAGTAAAAAACCTGCTCTTTGTATATAACTTCCCAGAGATTAACAAGTCAAAAAATGTACAAGCCTAGATATTTAGGATTTTTAGGTGTCATATTTATCTTATGCCGGGATAGTCTAGCCTGGTAAGGCGCAAGACTGGAAATCTTGTGGAGCTTTGCTCCGCCTGGGTTCAAATCCCAGTCCCGGCGTTTAAAAACAAATAATTGGACTCATAAATATTAACTAAAAGAAGAAACAAATAGGATAAGAGGATTTAAAAAAAATTAAATAACAGGAAAAATTAACAGGAACTATTTCAAAAGATTTTAAGAGGAATGAATATGGAAGAAGATTTCAAACACATGGTCCGTATAGCAAGAAAGGACGTTGATGGTAACAAACCAGTAGCACACGCAATTGCAGATATAAAAGGCGTGGGAATCGCGTTATCCGGAGCCATAATTTCACAAATGGGTTTAGATTTAGACCAGAAAATAGGATACTTACCAGATGATACAATCAACAAAATAGAGGATGCAATTCGAGATCCAAAGAAGGTAAATGTTCCCGATTGGATGCTTAACCGGAGAAACGACTACGAAACTGGTAAAACAGAGCATCTTATAGAATCAGACTTAATAATGCGTCTTAGAGATGACTTAAACAGGATGAAAAAGATTAGAAGTTATAAAGGAAGAAGGCATGAGGTAGGATTACCAGTAAGAGGTCAAAGAACCAAAGCCACCTTCCGTAAAGGATCATCTGTAGGAGTAAGCAGAAGAAGAGGATGAATTTTTAGGAGTATGAAATTATGGGACACCCAAGAAAATCCAGGAAAACTTACGACACACCACTTCACCCATGGAATGCCGACAGAATCAAACTGGAAAATAAATTAGTTAAAAAGTACGGGCTTAAAAATAAAAAAGAAATATGGAAAGCCGAAACAATGGTTAAAAAATACCGGCGTGATGCCAGGGAGCTCCTGGGTCTATCCACTGAACAGACTGAAACAGAGAGGGAAGAGTTACTCCGCCACCTTATTAAACAAGGTTTTCTAAATAAAGAAGCCAAACTGGAAGACGTTTTAAACCTGACCATGGAAGATGTACTCCGCAGAAGGTTACAGACCATTGTACACCAGAAAGGATTGAGCAACACAGTTAAACAATCCAGGATCATGGTGGTGCACGGGCACATAGCCCTGGATGGTAAGAAAATAGACTCACCCAGTTACTTAGTAAAAAGTGGGCAGGAAGACCTTATAGGCTTCTACCAGGGCAGTGTCATGGAAAAATATCATAAAGAACAGGTCTCCAAACAGAAAGGAGAAGAATAAATTTTATAGGTGATAAATATGGCGGATAAAGAAAAATGGGGAGTAGCTAACATTTACAGCTCCTTCAACAATACCATAATCACCGTCACCGACCTTACCGGAGCAGAGACCATTAGTCAATGGTCAGGTGGTAAGGTGGTACGGTCAGATAGACAGGAATCATCACCCTTTGCAGCCATGGCGGCTGCCACCCGGGCAGCGGATGATGTTAAGGAGAAGGGATTAATTGGACTACACATTCGTGTACGAGCCCCTGGAGGAAACGGTCCAAGAACACCAGGACCAGGTGCACAGGCCACAATAAGGGCTTTTGCCAGGGCCGGTATAAAGATAGGCAAAATTGAAGATGTCACTCCAGTACCTCACGATGGAACAGGAAGACCGGGAGGTAAAAGGGGGAGAAGGGTCTAAATGGATATAGCTATAAAAAGCAAGGAAGAAGACAGGATAACCTTAGTAATTGAAGGTGTAGATGTGCCTTTCATCAATGCAATTCGACGGATCTGCATGATGGAAGTACCCACCATGGCCATAGAAGAATTAGGTATATTTAAAAATGATTCACGCGTATTCGACGAAGTTTTAGCCCACAGGTTAGGCCTCGTTCCAATTAAAACTGATCTAGAATCAATCATACCACGTGATGAATGTGACTGTGACGATCACTGTCCCAAATGCAGTGTTACACTTCTCTTGAAAGAGAAAGGACCTAAGACGGTTTATTCCGGGGACTTAAATTCACAGGATGCCAAGATAACCCCAGTCCACGATACAATACCCCTTTTAAAGTTAAGGGGGGATGAGGAAGTGGAACTCGAGGCTATTGCCCAACTGGGAACAGGATTGGAACATGCCAAATGGCAGCCCACCACAGTGGCAGCCTACAAGTACTACCCTGAAATTACCATAGACACGGAAAAATGTGAAGCATGCGCAGATTGTGCATCAGAATGCCCCCGTGGGGTTCTGGAATTTGATGAAAAGGAAAACAAAATCCTGGTAGTAGACCCTGAAAACTGCAGCATGTGCAAAACCTGCGTCAAGGATTGTGAAATGGAAGCAATAACCGTAGAAGGCAGGGATGACAAGTTCATATTCCAGCTAGAATCCGATGGATCACTGAAACCAGAGGAAGTAATAAGCGCAGCCTGCGATATATTAGCAGCTAAATCTCAAAAAATCATAGAATTTACAGAAGGAGAAAGTTAAATGGTAACCAAAACCAATCCCAAGATCACAAAACTTATAAAAAGCCTTAAAGAGAAATCATACCAGGAAGAAGCGGCAATATGGAAAGAAATAGCCTGTAAACTGGAAAAACCAACCAGGAGACAGGCAGAAGTAAACCTTTCCAAGATAAACCGGCACACCCAGCCAGACGATGTAGTCCTGGTACCAGGTAAAGTGTTAAGCAGTGGGGTCCTGGACCATAAAGTCCAAGTAGCAGCATTAGACTTTTCCCTGAAGGCAGCCGAAAAGATAGATAAAGTCGGCGGAGAAATCCTAGATATAGATGCACTTGTGGAGAAAAATCCCAAGGGCACCGGAGTAAAGATTATCCAGTAAAGTTAAGGATTATCCAATAAAACACGTAGAGGAATGTTAAAATGATTATAGACGGAGAAGGACTCGTACTGGGAAGACTGGCAAGTAAAGTCAGTAAAAAACTCCTCCAGGGCGAAGATATAACAGTTTTAAACGCTGATAAAATATTGATATCAGGGACAAAGGATTTTACCTATGCCAGATATAAACAGAGAATAGACAGGGCCAGTATTTCAAACCCCCGAGATATGGGGCCTAAATACCCACGAAGGCCCGATGATATATTCCGCAGAACAGTAAGAGGTATGCTACCCTACAAGAAACCCAAGGGAAGGGAAGCTTTCAAATCTTTAAAAGTTCATGTAGGAGTTCCTAAGAAATTCGAAGATAAAGAAACCTTAAAACCATTAGAAGCCCAGCCCAAACACATAGAAAAAAGCATAGAACTGGGAAAAATTTCCCATTTACTGGGCGGTAAATATTAAAAAATTATAAGGATCAGTGTATATCATGAAGAAAGTTATTCACACCAGTGGAAAAAGAAAAACAGCCATTGCCCGTGGAAAATTCCGTGAAGGTAAAGGAAGAGTAAGGGTAAATAAGTACCCTGCCGAACTCTACCAGCCAGAAATTGCACGGTTAAAGATAAACGAACCAATCACCCTAGCCGGTAAACTGATGGAAGATGTGGACATAGATGTTCATGTAGTTGGCGGTGGAATAATGGGACAGGCAGAAGCCGCACGAATGGTAATTGCCAAGGGTATGGTGCAATGGACCAATGACATGGACCTTAAAGAAAAATACGCACAATACGACCGTACCATGCTTGTAGGTGATCCAAGACGTAGTGAACCTAAAAAGTACGGTGGAAAAGGCGCACGAGCCCGAAATCAGAAAAGTTACAGGTAAACCCATACCTTATACTTTTTGGGATTTGGTTCTCTGAAAACCAATTCTTTATTTAAAAATTACTTACCAAAATTATTTATCAGAAATAAAATTTTATAAAAAAAACATTATTAAAACGATGGTTATATGATTCCAGTTAGATGTTTAAGTTGTGGAAAAGTTGTATCTGCCTATTTTGAGGAATATAAAAAGAGAACTGATGAGGGTGAGGATCCTAAAGAAGTCCTCGAAGACCTGGGAATAAATAAATACTGCTGCAGGAGAATGTTCATTTCCCATGTAGAAGTATGGTAGTAAGGGGGCCGTAGGGTAGCTTGGTCCATCCTCTCAGCCATTGAAACAAGTATTCAGTTAAACTTAGGGAGAAATAAGAATTTTCCTTGAAACCAATATTTTTTCAACTGAAACGGGGATGGTCAACACACCGGAACGCTGGAGACCCGAGTTCAAATCTCGGCGGCCCCATTTCTAATTCATATATAATAATAGATGTTACCAAGAAAGGAGAAAGAAAATGGCTAGGAAAAAAGCTAGTACCAAGAAGAAAGTAACCCCATTAATACTCACTAGATTTGAAAGGGCACGACTCATAGGTGCCAGAGCACTGCAACTTTCAATGGGAGCCAAACCCCAGATTGAAGTTACTGGTTCCATTGACCCTATAGACATAGCCACTTTAGAGCTTAAAGAAAATGTAATTCCACTTGAAGTGAAAAGAAAATCAGAAAAATAGACTATTTAAAGAAATAGGGGACAATTATAAAAATAGACTATTTAACAAGGTAATGGATATAATAAAACAGGCTATTTAACAAGTAGGAGCTGTAAATAACAATCATTAGATCACATTACAATTTAGATCACATTAAAAAAAATTTAATTTAATCAGAAGAAAAAAAATAAAATCCAAATTAAAAAAACAGTTAATCCAAAAATAAAACCTGAATTAACCCACTATTTTTTTCCAGAGGTGTTTATTGTGGATAGTATTATAGAAGACATACGGGTACGAAAGATCTTAGATAGTAGAGGAAACCCCACCCTAGAGGTGGATGTAATAACCTGGAACGGTTTTGGAAGGGCGGCAGCTCCAAGTGGAGCGAGTACCGGAGCACGTGAAGTGGTAGCCTTCCCAGATGGGGGAGTAGACAAGATAATAAGTGAAGTGGAAGATATCATATCCTCTGAACTTATAGGAATGGATGCAGAAGACTTAAATGAGATAGACCTGGTCTTGAAGGAGATAGATGGCACAGAAAACCTCTCACATATAGGTGGAAACACCACCGTGGCTGTGTCCATGGCAACAGCCAAGGCTGCAGCAGCATCCTATAATATGCCTCTATACCGCTTTTTAGGGGGAAATATGCCCAATGAAATACCCTACCCCCTGGGTAACATGATAAATGGGGGAGCACATGCAGGTAAAAATGCCCCGGATATACAGGAATTCCTGGTAATACCTGTAGGAGCAGAAAACATCACCGAAGCTGTCTTTACCAACATCAATGTACACCGTAAAATCAGGGAACTGATACAGGCCAAAGACCCATCATTTACCGGGGGAAAAGGAGATGAAGGAGGATGGGCACCAAACCTCACCAGTGAAGAAGCACTGGAAATCCAGGTTAAAGCCTGTCAGTCTGTCACTGATGAAACTGGTGTGGAAGTAAAGCCCGCACTGGACATGGCAGCCAGTGAAATGTGGAATGGTGAAGCATACGTTTACCAGCGCGAAGGTGTAAACCGGAGCACTGGGGAACAGGTTGACTTTGTAAAGGAGATCATAGATAACTATGGATTCTACTACATAGAAGACCCCATCCGGGAAGATGACTTCGACGGATTTGCAGAGCTCACCCGAAAAGCAGGGAACAAATGTCTTATCTGTGGTGATGACCTATACGTGACCAACGCGGAGATACTACAGGAAGGAATAAACAAGAAATCCGCAAATTCAATCATCATAAAACCCAACCAAATTGGAACACTCACCGACACCTACCAGACAGTGGAACTCGCCCGGAACAACAAAGTGGTTCCAGTGGTAAGCCACCGCTCAGGTGAAACAACAGATGAGACCATCGCCCATTTGGCTGTGGCCTGGAGCTGCCCAATAATTAAAACAGGTGCAACTGGTGGGGAAAGAATAGCCAAACTTAACGAGCTCATCAGGATAGAAGAAGAGATAACCGACCCTGCTATGGGAAGGATAGAAAAATACAGGTGAATATATTATTTATTACCATTAGCAAATTGAAATCTGAAAAAAGTTACCAATAAGGAGACATAAAAATGGCCAAAATAACTATAGACCAAGATAAATGCGATGGTGCTGACTGCGCAGAATGTGTGGATGTATGCCCCATGGAAAACTTCGATATTGAAGGAGACAAGATCATAATTTGTAACCAAGAAGACTGCAGCTTATGTGAGGTATGCATGGATGTATGTCCCAACGAGGCAGTGAAGGTAAAGGAAGATTAAAAAAATATTTTTGATGATAATAAGAAAGATGCAATTTTATGACCATTGAATTGCATCCCTTTTATTTATTACAATACCCATAAACCCTCTGTTTCATTTGTACCTATAAAAAAACCACTATTTACAAATATAGGCAAAAAATAAAGGGTTAACATAAAAAATTGTTTATTTGAGGTGATAAATTGACAGAACTTTTAATTCCACTGGATAAATATTTAGCAGCCGGTTTACACATCGGCACTCAACAGAAAACTAAAGACATGGAACGTTACATCTACCGGGTAAGGGCAGATGGACTTTACGTCTTAGATGTTAGAAAAACCAACGATAGAATACAATCAACAGCCAATTTCCTGGCCAAATACGACCCCGATGATATACTGGTGGTGTCAACCAGACAGTATGGACAGGCGCCAGTCAAGAAATTCGGGGAAATAATAGGTGCAAAGACCATACCTGGAAGGTTTATACCAGGAACACTTACCAATCCTGAATATGCCAAGTTCATAGAGCCCAAGGTACTGGTTGTAACCGATCCCAGATCAGACTCACAAGCTATAATAGAAGCAAAACAGATGGGAATTCCTGTAGTAGCACTCTGCGATACAGAGAACTTGCTGGGAAATGTGGACATAGTCTTACCCGTAAACAACAAGGGAAGAAAGGCAATAGCACTGGTGTACTGGTTACTAGCCCGGCAGATATTACGGGCGAGAGGAATCATAGCCGAAGATGCCGATCTTGACGTGGAACCAACAGACTTTGAATTGAAGATGTAAACTTACATCAAACCCGGATTAAAGATAAAACTAGTCTTTAATAAATTTCTAAAGGATAATA
Organism: Methanobacterium sp. UBA294; assembly: GCA_002494495.1. Lineage (GTDB taxonomy): Archaea > Methanobacteriota > Methanobacteria > Methanobacteriales > Methanobacteriaceae > Methanobacterium_A. Next base: position 137,628 of record DACB01000015.1, on the reverse strand, counting down.
ATAGATTATAAAGAAAAATTTACTCTATAAATTAAATCTGTAGGGCAATAATTTACTGACATAAAATTAAAATTCTAGTTAGTATATAAATAAGTGGGAATGAATTTATAAAAAAATAAAGTGGCAGTGATTTAAATGATAAGAAACCCTGCTGTAACAGGTGCTTTCTATGAAGCAGATCCTGATTCTTTAACTAAACAGATAGAAGGTTGTTTTAAACACCAGCTTGGTCCTGGAAGAGTGCCTGAAAGCATAGGTAACTCGCGGTTGATCAAAAGTATAATCGCACCTCATGCCGGTTACATGTACTCCGGGCCAGTGGCTGCCCACTCCTACAAGAAACTCGCAGAAGACGGTTTACCAGAGACATTCATTATACTATGTCCCAACCATACTGGAATGGGATCCGGTGTGTCCACAGTAACCGAAGGACAGTGGAAAACCCCAATGGGACTTGTTGATATCGACGGTGAGTTTGCAGAAAGACTCATGGGAAATGCACCCATAATAGACCAAGATCCAGTGGCACATATGCAGGAACATAGCTGTGAAGTACAGGTGCCCTTCATACAGTACCTGGCACAGACAGCTGGCAAAGAGTTTAAGATGGTGCCCATATCTATGTGGATGCAGGATCTGATAACTGCAACAGAGATAGGAAATGCTGTAGCCCAAACAAGTAAACAACTAGATAGGGACGTGGTCATAGTGGCCAGCACAGACTTCACCCACTACAAACCATATGATATAGCCTACAACAACGACCACCAGGTCCTGGATGCAATCAAGGCCCTGGACGAAAAAGCAGTGATGAACCGTGTTGAGGAATTGAATGTTACCATGTGCGGGTTTGGACCGGTTAACGCAGCCATAATATACTCCAAACAAATGGGTGCAGAAGAGGTTGAAGTACTCAAATATGCCACCAGTGGAGATATCACCGGTGATAAAAGTGCAGTGGTGGGATATGCAGCTGCAGTTATAAAATAAGAATATGCATGTCCTTAAATTATCAAATAAAAACTATGCACGTATTTAAATTTTAATTTATCCAGTAGAATTGACTTAGTAGAGTTTGATTAAATAAATATATTAAAGATGGGTGATTTTATACAAGTTACAGCATCAGCCCCGGGTAAAGTAATACTCTTCGGTGAACATGCAGTAGTTTACGGAAAACCAGCTATTGCATTTGCAGTTAACAAATTAGCCCATGTAACAATAACAGATAGAACCGATTCAAAGGTACATGTAGAATTAACTCGACTTGGAGTGGGAGGATTCTTAGACCTTGAAAATGAAACTATAGAAAGCCATGACAACAAGCCAAGTAAGGGTATGTTGAAGTACATTTTAAAGGCCCTGAAGATAATAAAGGGCAGAACAGAATTTAGTCAGTCAGAAACCCCATCCCAAAAAAAAGGTATGGATGTTACAGTGGATATAGAGATGCCGGTGGCATCAGGACTGGGATCATCAGCGGCAGTTACCGTGGCAACCCTGGCAGCTGCCAGTAAATACTATGAAATAGATCTTGAAGCAGAAGAAATCGCTTCACTAGCACACCAGGTTGAACTGGAAGTTCAGGGGGCAGCAAGTCCAATTGACACCGCCCTCAGCACCTATGGTGGAGCGATCTATCTTACTCAGAATGCCCAGGAGCTGGTTAAACTTCCTTTAGACTGGGATTTACCCCTGGTCATAGCACACACCAAAAGAGAGAGCAACACAGGTGAGCTGGTTGGATCAGTACGATGTAAACTTGAAACATATCCTTCCATAATAAATCCCCTGTTAGATTCCATTGAACAAGTGACCATAGAAGCCCAGAGAGCACTCCTCAGCAGGGATGATAATAGGTTGGGAGAACTCATGAACATAAACCACGGACTCCTGGATGCGCTGGGAGTTAACACACCAGAACTTTCCCGTATGGTATACATGGCCCGTCAGAAGGGTGCCCTAGGTTCAAAGATAACTGGTGCAGGTGGCGGCGGTAGCATCATTGCATACTGCCCGGAAAAAATGGATGAAGTACTCCATGAACTGGAAAGTAAGGAGCAAGCCTTCACTATTAAGCTGTATGATAAAGGAGTCACTTGCAAAGTGGTTGAATAGGAATTATTAGGTTGTTTACTAGGATTATAGGTTGAGGAATTATAGATTGTTAGATAGGGATTATTATTTTGTTAAATTGAAATTATTAGTTAGATAAATAGAGATTATTAGGTAGATAAATAGGAATTATTAGGCAGATAAATAGGGATTATTAGGCAGATAAATAGGGATTATTAGGCAGATAAATTAGGATTATAAAATAATTAATCAAGATACAGATATTAAATAGGATTATAAGGTAGTTAATAGGAATAAAAGCTATTTAAATGAATTTACAGGGTAATTAAATAGCCAGTAAGTAATCAGACAGAATATCATTTGATTTCCATAAAAAAATCGGAAATCTATATAAGGGGGTTAAATCCATTTTGATAATTTTAAAGATTGGTGGGAGTGTAATAACCAGAAAGGAAGAAGATGAACCCACCATTGATCATGAGAATTTAAAGAGAATAGCAGGAGAGATAGCAGAATCAACCCACCAGAAATTGATAGTAGTACATGGTGCGGGTTCATATGGCCATCCCCTGGCAAAAAAATATGCAATAGGAGATGAAATTCGGAATAAGGAAGATTTAGAAAGAAAAATGATGGGATTTTCCCTGACCCAACAGTCTGTCAAGGAATTAAACGGATTAGTTACTGAACACTTGAGAAGGGAGGGTACTTTATCTGTATCTATACAACCATCATCATTCATACTAACCGAAAATAAACGGATAAAAAGAGCAGAAATCGCCCTGATAAAAAGATATCTGGAGCTAGGCTTCGTCCCAGTCATATATGGGGATGTGGTTCTAGATGAAAATGAACACATTCAGATGGCAGTTCTCTCTGGAGATCAGATAATAAAATTTCTGGCAGAGAATCTTCATGCAAAGAGGGTGATCCTGGCAACAGATGTAGATGGAATATACAATAAAAACCCTAAAAAATACTCAGATGCCCACCTGATTGAAACAGTATCCTCACTAGAACAGATGGAAACAGGAGAAGAAACAAATACAGATGTTACCGGGGGTATGGGTGGAAAAGTCAGTGAACTCCTTGAACTTTTAGAGTTAAAAATAGAATCTGAAATAATAAACGCCAACACAGAGGGCAACATTAGAAAGGCCCTAAATGGTGAGAATGTAACAGGAACACGGATTAAAAAGTAAAAAAACAATTTTATCCAGAAACAACAGGAAACCCGGTAAAATAGGAAAATTAACAGAATCACAAATTAAAAAATTAGAAGGTACAGAAGATCATGATTTCTGATAGAAAACTACATCATCTGAACCTCTGCATGGAAAAAGATGTAGAGTACAGAGATAAAAGGACCGGTTTTGGTGATGTAGAATTAATTCACAAAGCTCTTCCAGGTATAGATAAGGAAGAGATCAGCCTAGAGACAGAATTTTTAGGTAAAAAACTCGAGGCACCAATAATAATAACCGGTATAACCGGGGGCCACCCCGCATCCCAGGCCATAAACCAGGCACTGGCAAAAGCTGCCGAAAAACTTAAGATAGGCATGGGGATGGGAAGCCAACGAGCAGCGGTGGAAAACCCCGAACTTAAACCAACATACACAATTATACGGGATGAAGCTCCATCCACACTTATAATAGGGAATATAGGAGCACCCCAGGTTGAATATGCTGAGAAATCAGCAGCAATGATGGACATGGATGCCATGGCCATCCACCTGAACCCCTTACAGGAAGTTATACAACCTGAAGGGGATGTAAATTCAAAAAATTATCTAGAAAATATAAAAAAGGCAATAGAAACACTGGAAATACCAGTCATAATAAAAGAAACCGGTGCAGGAATAAAAAGAGAAGATGCAGTAGCCCTGGAAAAAGCAGGTGCAGCTGCAATTGATATTGCTGGTGCCGGTGGAACAAGCTGGGCAGCAGTTGAAACCTACCGGTCAAAGGACCGTTCCCTGGGAGACCTATTCTGGGACTGGGGAATACCCACAGCAGTAAGCACCGTGGAAGTATTAGAACAAGTTAATATACCGATACTTGCCTCTGGGGGAATAAGAACTGGCCTGGACATGGCCAAAGCAATAGCCCTGGGAGCAGATACCGCGGGCATAGCCCTGCCACTATTGAAGGAAGCCTTTGAGGGACCAGAAGCAGTAGTTGCTCGCCTTGAAAAGTTCATAGAAGAACTTAAGGTGGTAATGTACCTCTTGGGTGCAAGTAACCTCAAAGAACTTAAAAATGTAGACCTAATTATACAGGGAAAAACAAGAGACTGGCTCCAGGAAAGGGGCGTAGAAACCAGTAAATTTGCCAGGAGATCATTATAATGAGCGTAGAAATAATAGCCATGGGCGGATACGAAGAAGTTGGAAAGAACATGACCGCCGTGAAGATAGGAGAAGATGTGGTAATATTTGATATGGGTATCCACCTGGACCGGGTGCACATACACGAAGACACGGATATGGCCCGGATGCACAGCTTGGACCTGATTGAGCGTGGTATTATACCAGACGACACCTTGATGAAGGAAGTAGATGGAAAAGTAAGGGCCATAGTATTCACCCATGGACACTTGGACCATATAGGGGCAGTTGGAAAATTAGCCCACCGATACGAAGCACCACTAATAGGAACGCCCTACACCATGGGACTCATAGAGCGAACCATTAAACAGGAAAAGAAGTTCAAGGTGAACAACCCCTTACAGATCTTAAACCCAGGGGAGAAGATACAATTATCCCCGGACATAACTCTGGAATTCGTGCAAACCACCCACAGTTTACCACAAACAGTCAATGCTGCACTGCACACTTCAGAAGGTATTATAGTATATGCCAATGACTTTAAATTTGACAATCACCAGATGCTTTCCCCACCACCAGACTACCAGAGATTAAGGCAGCTTGGCCAGCAGGGAGTACTGGCACTAATTGTGGAAACCACCAACATGACTGAAATGACCGAGGTTAAAACCCACTCTGAGAAGGTGGCCCGAATGAACCTCCAGGATACAATGGAACCCTTACTCGCAGAGAAAGATGGAATGCTGATTACCACCTTCTCATCCCATATAGAGAGGCTGCAGGCCATATGTAACATTGCAGATAAAAGTGACAGGCAGATACTCCTACTTGGCAGATCCATGGAACGGTTCGGAAGCATAGCTGAGAATCTTGGAATACTGAACTTACCGGCAACTGCCAGTATCTACGGCAGTCCCAAGGCTGTTAACCGGGCTCTGGCCCATGCAGATGAAAAAAGGGATGAATATCTCCTGGTGACAACCGGACACCAGGGAGAAGTAGATGCACTCCTGCCCAGGATAGCCAACAACAAAACCAACTTCCAGGTGAAGAGAGGGGATAACGTATTGATATCTGCACCAATCATACCCAGCCCCATGAACATAGCCAACAGAAACGTCATGGAAAGAAGACTTAAAACCAGCGGTGCTCGAATATACCCTAACATACATGTATCAGGACATGCTGGAAGGGAAGATCACCGTGACTTCCTCCGGATGCTCAATCCAGAGCACATAATACCTGCCCATGGAGATCTTGAGATGCTGGCAGCCTACACTGAACTGGCAGAGGAAGAAGGATATAAGATGGGAAATAACATACACTTACTGAGAAATGGACAGGCACAAGTCTTTAATGGAGGAATAATGTAGGAGGAGATCACTTGGAAATATTAAAACTAGTAAAAAATTATTCAATAGGTGTTGACAGAGAAATAGAGAATGCATTAGATACTCTTGACCCTGAAAACCTTCATTCAGCATCAAATCACATAATAAAAGCGGGCGGTAAAAAGATAAGACCCGCACTGGTTCTCTTAACTGCAGAGGCAGTGGGTGGAAATAGGAAATGGGCATATAAAACAGCAGCCGCCGTGGAGCTCATCCATACTTTCAGCCTCATTCATGATGACATCATGGATGGAGATGAAATGAGAAGGGGAATGCCCGCGGTACACACCCTCTGGGGCGAGCCTATGGCCATACTCGCTGGTGATGTTCTCTTTTCCAAGGCATTTGAACTGGTAACCCAGACTCAAGCGGAGGACATTCCATCAGAAAATGTAATCACTGCCTTAAAAACTGTGGTGGATTCCTGTATTAAGATATGTGAAGGACAGGCATTAGATATGGATTTTGAAGGCAAGTTAGATGTTAAGGAAGAGGATTACCTGAAAATGATTTACAAGAAAACAGCCGCATTAATTGCTGCCGCCACCAAATCTGGTGCAATAATCGGAGGAGGCAGTGAAGAACAGGTTGAGGCACTTTCCCAGTATGGGGAACTCATAGGTATGGCCTTCCAAATACAAGATGACTACCTGGATGTAATAAGCGATGAAGAAGAGCTGGGAAAACCAGTGGGAAGTGACATAGTAGAGGGTAAGATGACCCTCATGGTAGTGCACACCCTGGAAGCAGCAACAGATGCGGATAAAGAAGAGCTGATATCCATCCTAGAAAGTGGGGATGAATCAAATACCAACAGGGCCATCGAAATCTTCAACAAGTACGACTCCATTACTTACGCCAGGGACATAGCCTTAGAAAATGTAAACCAGGCTAAGAAGCTCCTGGATATGATGGATGACTCCCCTGCTAAAGAAGCACTCTACAATCTGGCTGATTTCGTGTTAGAGAGGAAAAACTAGGTTTTTATTTTGCAGGAGAACTAGATTTCTACATTGCAGGACTAATTAATTCTATATATAGCGGATTAAATTAATTTTCAGCATTGTATGTATAATTAAATTCTAATGCATGTATAAATTGGGCTTATAATTTTTTGAACTTTACATTATTTACAATATTTTCAGATGATTTATTCAGATGATTTTTATGGATGATACAGAAAAACTCATTTACAAATACGCCCTTCTAAATGCAGTTAAACACAAGGGCAGCGCGCAAAGTGGTGCTGTAGTGGGTGTTATAATGGGATCACACCCAGAACTGCGGAAAGAATCCAAGAAAATAGTCAGCCTGGCTGCTGAGATAACCGGGCAGGTAAACTCCCTATCCTTAGATGAGCAGAAGCAGGAACTTGAAAAATTAGGGGTCAAGGAAACCAAGAAAGAAAAGAAACAGGAAAAAAGCGGACTGGCTGATCTGCCCAATGTAGATGGTGAAGTGGTTTTAAGGTTCGCACCAAACCCCAGCGGACCATTGCATATAGGACATGCCAGGGCAGCTATTTTAAACCAGGAGTACGTCACCCGTTACGGTGGCAAACTGATTTTAAGGGTGGAAGATACCGATCCTCGTCGGGTGGACCCTGATGCCTACCAGATGATACCTGAAGATCTGGAGTGGATGGGAGTGAAGTGGCAGGATCAGTACATACAGAGTGATAGGATGGAGATCTACCACCAGTATGCACGGGAACTTATAGAGCTAGGTAAGGCCTACATGTGCACCTGTCCTGGAGATGAGTTTAAAAAACTTAAGGACAGCTCCCAGGAATGCCCCCACCGTGAAATGTCCCTGGCGGAGAATCTTAAACTCTGGGAGGAGATGCCGGGTATGTCCGAGGGGTCGGTTGTTTTAAGGGTTAAAACTGACCTGGATCATAAAAATCCAGCTATTCGTGACTGGGTGGCCATGCGTATTGTAGATGATGAACATCCACGTATTGGGGACAAATTCCGCGTGTATCCCATGATGAACTTCTCAGTAACTGTTGATGACCACCTGATGGGTGTTACCCATGTACTTCGTGGAAAGGACCACCTGGCAAATAGTGAGAAGCAGAAGTACCTTTACCACCACTTAGGCTGGGACGTGCCTGAGTTCATTCATTACGGCCGTCTAAAAATGGATGACATTGCCTTGAGTACTTCCCAGGCTAGAAATGGAATTGAAGAAGGGATGTACACTGGCTGGGACGACCCACGACTGGGAACCATTCGGGCCATCGGCAGACGGGGAATTATGCCGGAAGCAATAAAGGAACTGATGCTGGAAATAGGTGTTAAAATTGCAGATTCCACGGTTAGCTGGAAAAAGATTTACGGTCTAAACCGTAACATTCTGGAGAAAGTGGCCAACCGATATTTTGCAGTTTTAAACCCGCAGAAGGTCACCATTAACGGCCTACCTGAATCTCTGAAAGGAACAATTAAAAGGGTTAAACATCCTGATTTTCCAGATCGTGGCTACAGGGAGCTTCCATTTGATGGTGAAGTCTATCTTGACCAGGATGATATAGAGAATAATAATGGTAGAGTTTTAAGGCTGATGGATGCAGTGAATATTAAGATTGCTGATGAAATAACCTATCACAGTTCTTCATTGGAAGATGCACGTAAGGAAAAAGCACGTATTGTCCACTGGGTACCCGTATCCTCAAATAAAAGAGTTAAGGTCATGATGCAGGATGCCAACCTGTTAAGTGGTTTTATTGAGCCTTCATCAGACGAACTTTCTGTTGATGATATTGTTCAATTGGAAAGGGTGGGGTTTGCCCGTTTGGATTCCGTGCAAAACAGCGAACTGACATTTTACTTTGCACATAAATAAGGAATTAAAAATTATTTTTTTTATTTATATCTGTTCAAAATTTTCCATTTTTTTTTAATTTGAAAATACAGGGTATTATTTTTATCAGGATTTCTATATTGACTTTTTTTGACAATAACCTATTTTTAGGAAGATTCTTATTTTTTTAAATTATTTTTTTATTACAATCGAAAAGTATATAAGCATATACTTATATACTTATGTAACATGTTGAGGATCAATTCCCAGAAATACACAGATTTATCCAGTGATCTAGAAGAACTTTTTAAAGCGTTGGGAAATGTAAATCGACTAATATTGGTATACAGATTAGCATCAGGCGATATGGAACGAACTAGTGTAACAGAAATGGCAAGGATGATGGGATTAACCCAACCAGCAGCTTCACAACACCTTAAAATACTAAAAACTGCCCGGATCCTCAACTCTACTAAACAAGGAAATCATATTTACTACACATTCAATGAACAAGCATTAGAGGAACATAAAGAAAAAGTTGATTTTTTATTTGGATGTCTTTTTATTAAATGCCACAAATTAGAGGGAAAATCAGAACAGAAAATTAAACTTGAAAAAATTAATAAAAAATAAGTTAAAAAAACAAATTAAGGCTCAAAGAGCCAGAACATGATAGTATGAACGAAAGAGACCTAAATCCAGAATTATCAGTCATAATAATACCCAATACGGTGTATATACATGAAACTGATATGAACCTGAAGATAAATAAAAAAATAGGTAAGGAAATATACAGACGGGTTTCAGGTGATGATTTTTACGGAATTGCCCTGGGAGTTAAAGAAGATAACCTGCAGGGAATTTATGTAGAATCAGATCTTTATAATGTAGGGACCCTGGTAAAAGTTGTAAATGCAAAAGAAATGAAAGATTTCTTCCAGCTAAAACTCAAGATAATTGAAAGAGCGGAAGTAGAGGAATTCATCCCTGATGATGGAGATTATAGGGCTACTTACCAGTTAAAACCAGATATAGATGACCTGAAAGAGGAAGATAAGGAAGAAATATTGACCCATATACGCTACCTGGTAAAGGAGATAAGTGAAAATTTCAAAGACTCCCGAACTTACGTAGATAGAGTGATGCAGTTAGACAACATCACCAAGATAACTGGTTACATACTTCCCTACATGAGACTCACCACTCCTGAAAAGCAAGAGTTTCTAGAGATACGTTCTTTAAAGGAGAAGAGTCTTAAATTCCTGGATATACTCATCGAACAGAAGGAAAATATCCAGTTCCAAATGGAAATGGCCGCCAAGTTCAACGATGAAATGAACAAGAAACACAGGGAGACCATGCTCAAGGAACAGCTTAAAGCCATACAGGAGGAGCTGGATGATACAGAAGGAAGGCCTGGGGCTCGAAAAGATTATAAACAGTTAATAGAAGAATCAGGAATGCCTGATGAAGTGAAACAGGTGGCACTTGATGAAGTGAGCAAGCTAGAAAGGCAAGGGTCTCACAGTTCAGAGGAAAACATAATCAGAAACTATCTGGACCTCCTGGTAGAACTTCCCTGGGGTGAATCTGAAGTCAAGGACATAGATATAGAGGAAGCTCGGACAGTGCTGGAAGAACAGCACTACGGCCTGGACAAAGTGAAAGACAGGATAATCCAGCACCTCACCGTGATGAAACTCAAACAGAACAAACAGGGATCAATACTCCTACTTACAGGACCTCCAGGAACAGGTAAAACCAGCCTGGGAAAAAGTATAGCAGAGGCACTAGGCAGGGAATATGTGAGGATCAGCCTGGGCGGTGTTAAGGATGAGGCAGAAATTAGAGGGCACAGGAGAACCTATGTAGGAGCCCTACCTGGTAGAATCATCCAGGGAATGAGAAGGGCCGGTACCAAAAACCCGGTATTTATCATGGATGAGGTAGATAAACTCATGGCATCTTACAGTGGAGATCCAGCCAGCGCGCTACTTGAAGTACTGGACCCGGAACAGAACAATACATTCTCTGACCACTACTTAGAAGTGCCCTATGACCTATCTGATGTGTTTTTCATAGCCACCGCAAACTCCCTCCGTACCATACCCGGACCACTACGTGACCGTATGGAAACCATTGAGATAGGAAGTTACACCAGCCACGAGAAATTCATAATAGCCAAAAGACACATCATGGGAGAAGTCCTTGAAGAACACGGACTCACTGAGGAACAGTTACAGATAGATGATGAGGCAATCAAGACCATCATTGAAAAATACACCAGAGAAGCAGGTGTCCGTGGCCTTAAAAGACAATTATCAGCCGTAGCCCGTGTAGCATCAGAGAAGATAGTTCTGGGAAAAGTAGAACTACCATACATAGTCCATGAGGACATGCTCTACGACTTACTCGGCCATGAACTCACCCAGTTAAGTCAGGCTGGCAAAAACAACCCACCTGGTGTAGTTACCGGACTAGCCTGGACACCAGTAGGTGGGGATATACTCTTCATTGAAGGGGCATTCATGCCAGGAACAGGTAAGTTAACCCTCACCGGACAGTTGGGAGATGTGATGAAGGAATCTGCCAAGATATCAGAGAGCCTCATCCGATCCAGACTGGCGCTCAACCTCAAACAGATGGATTTCGATAAGAAAGATTTACACATACACGTGCCATCTGGAGCCATCCCTAAAGACGGACCCTCTGCTGGTGTTGCCTTACTTTCCACCATTGCATCACTGGTAACCAACCGGCAGGTAGACCCCAAACTGGCAATGACCGGTGAAATATCACTCCGGGGAGTGGTATTACCTGTAGGTGGGATAAAAGAGAAAGTCCTGGCAGCTCACCGCGCAGGAATAAAACGGGTTATATTACCCAAAGAAAACGAAAAAGACCTGGACGACATCCCCGAAGATGTAACCGCTGAACTGGAATTCATCATGGTAGAAACTGTTGAGGATGTCATTAAAGAAACCATTGGATTAGAACTACCTAAACCAATGATGCTCGATATGGACGCCAGCTCTCTCACAGGAGGGGCTGGGGTTTAAGGGTAGTTTATGAGGATTTATTTAAACAAATAAATTCTTCATTTCTTTTTTTTTAAAAACTAAATAAATAGTAAATCCTATTTTCAACTAATTTTTAATTGCTGTATTAATTTTAAAAAATTACCATATGTAATATTAATTTAGTATATAATTCCATTAAAAAATAATTAAAGTTTACTTCGTTAAACAATACTATAACGAAATAAAAATATTTTCCTAAATTAAGGACCACAAAATCATAGTAAAATGAGTAGCTCTTTTGAAAACTTGAAGAAATCGCTCAATTTTGAACCACAGCCCTATATGTAACGATGAATATTGTGGTAGTTCTCTATTTTTTTGATTCCATCCACATTATTTTGATAATCGTATAATAATGTACTTGTTTTATTTATCATTATAATAAGTTAATTTATAACCCAAAGATCCCTGATGTATTTTTATTTTTCATAAAGATGATAATAACATAGAGATTTTGATTGTTGATTCCCAAAAATTTAGTGTACTCCCTGATATTTATCTGGAATCATATCATTCACCAATCATCAATTTTTTTAATGTGATTTGTTTAAACAAGTTTTTAGGAACCATAAATAAAGAGCGATCAAAGAAAAAAATTACTTATTCTAGAATTCATAAGACAATCCCTGATTAAAAATTCTTTAATAACATTTTATGGGTTATTTTACCAATTCAATGGTTTTAGTAAGGCAACATTATTATTATTTTCCTGATAAGTTAAATATAAAGATATAAACCATTTATGGGCCCAAAAAAGCCAATATTTAAATAGATGTTCCAAACAATGAATCATAATATAGTTGTTAAGGGATAATATTATGTGGATAGTTCTTATCATTGTATTGTTAGCAGCATTTTTGCTTGTCTTAAAGGCGGCTGAAATTTTTGTTAATAATTTAGTAGATTTAGGATCATATTTTGGAGTATCTGAGATCTTATTAGGTATCACAGCATCGGCAATTGGTACATCTCTGCCTGAGTTTGGTTCGGCCATGATAGCCATTTTAACAGGAAATCCGGATATAGGTGTAGGTACGGTACTTGGTGCTAATATGTGGAATATTGGTGGAATACTAGCTATAAGTGCTGCTGTAGCCGGACCTATATTATCCCAAAGGGTTGCTTTTAAACGAGACGGATTAATGGCCCTGATTACTGCTGTGATATTGTTAGCATTCATAGTGGTTTTCAGAGAAATCAATGTATTTGCAGGTATAGTACTCATAGCAGCTTATGGGATTTATACCTACTTTCTATTTATACATGAAAAAAAGGAAAAAGAAAACCAGAAAGAAGATAAATTCAAAATTAACCTTACAACATTTAATTTATCTAAAAAAGTTTTTGGTCTGTTATTGGGTCTTTTAGGATTAGCTATTGGATGCCGGATAATTGTGTACTGTACTGTAGAACTTTCTGTGATCTTCTCTTTATCAGCCATGTTTGCAGGAATTTTATTGGCATTTGGAACCACCTCCCCGGAATTTTTCACTGTATTAACTTCAGCCAGAAGAGGACTTAGTAGTTTAGCTATAGGGACCGTTTTAGGCAGTAACATATTCAACATAATGATTGGTCTGGGAGTGCCTGCCCTGCTGGTAACTGTACCTGTGGATAATCTTGCCATAATTTATGATGGCCCTGCACTTATCCTAATAACAATATTACTCCTTTTCCTACTTTCTAGGAACAATAAACTTTCCAAAAGAGAAGGACTAATACTACTAGGTATTTACGTTATTTACCTCTCATTTAGAATATTTATGATGATTTCTACCTGATCCCAATTTTTTAAATATCTATGTGTTAAATAATTGATTGGTCACTCTTTAATTGTATTGGTGGGATTCATGACAAGGGATGATGAAGCTCTGGAAAGGAAACATGCTGAAGAAATTTTAAACAGGAAAACAAAAGCAGGGATCCAGGCTGATGCTTGCACAACTCCTCTTAAAATGTTTAAAGGCCATGTTAAAAAGAAGCTTCTGGTTAAGAGGGTTACCTGTAAAAAATGTGGGAAAATTTTCAAAACAAACCGTAACACTCAGTTATGTTTTATTTGTGAGAAAAAAGAATAATTTAAAATTTGGATAGTTTTTATCTATTGATTCCATCCAAATTCAATTATTTTAGGGGGTTTTTTATTCATTTAGTTATTCCAGGTTTTTTTATTCATTAATTATTCAAACTCATTTTTTTTCTTTGGTTGGCATTATGAAAATAAAAAAAGGGGGTTCTTTTAACAAATTTAGTCCGATCTGAACTCTTCAGGTATGACCGCCTCTGCATCCCCGGCAGAACAGCATGGTATAGCCGCAATCAGGTTATGAATCCGTTCGTAGGGCACTGACATGAAGATAACATCTTTTTCAAAGCCCTGGTGTCTTCTTGCAGTCCAATCCCCCACACATATATTGGTTTTTCCACTCATTATAGTATAAACTATTGCTTGATAACATAATGCACCGATGATCTGCTGCTCAGGGGAAAGACCATCCCAGTAGGTGTCTAAAGTTATTAGACGGCAGACTTGCTCGGCATTTACAAGAAACAAAACCATATCTGGACGTAACACAGCCTTCTCCAGGGGTGTTATCACTATTTTCTCGGCCAAATCTGTGGCAGGTGGCACTCCTAATTTTTGCATCCTTTCAAAGCTTACAATGGAGCTGGTGAGTTTCTCACCTTCGGTTAAAAATTCCTGTAATCTCCTCTTTTTTGCTCCAGCGTGGATACCACTGAAACCACAGTACGTACTACCTCCTGGGCATGCAGAGGTGTCTTCATCAATTATGAAGTTTTCACCCTGGCTGGCCAGTTTTATAGCTTTACATATGGATATTTTCCCATAAATGTCCCCTGAAGCTTCATGGTTGGTGAAAGAAATAGCTATAGGTGCATATTTTAAGTCAAAAGTCCTTTTAAATATATCGGCCTGTTGTTTATAACTCATTTAAACCCATCCTTTTTTAAATAATTACATGTTGTTCTCTTAATGAATATATTCATCCACATAATTAATTTTTTACAAACGGAAATTAATTAAAAAATAGGAATTTAACACTGATTTCAATTATATTGAAATAGATATTGAAAAATTCAATATATTTATATACAATAACTTAATTATATTAATTTATACATTCAATATTTGAAGAATAATATTTAAAGTGAGGTGAGAACTTGAATCAGGAAGTACCAGGAAAGTGTCCGCTATGCGATGGGGAGATTAAAATCACGGAGATACAGTGTAACAAGTGCGGAATAGTTATCCAGGGCAAATTCGATCTTTGCAAGTTCTGCAAGTTGAACCTGGAGCAGAAATACTTTGTTGAAGTATTCATAAAAAACAGGGGCAACATCAAGGAAATAGAAAAGGAGTTGGGGATATCCTACCCCACTGTAAGGAATAAACTGGATAAGGTCATCTCTGATCTGGGACACACAGTTAAAAAATCATCAGTTAATCAAAAAGAGATTATAGAAAAGCTTAGAAATGGAGAAATTACTAAAGAAGAGGCTTTAAAGCTACTTAAGGGATAATGAATGGCTTTAAAGCTACTCTAAGTATGAATTATTTTAGAAAATTATGGGAGTGATATGATGTCAAAAAATGTATCTGAAGAGAGAATGAAAATTTTAGAAATGGTAGAACAAGGAAAACTTAGTACTGCAGAAGCAATGGAGTTACTGGATGCTTTAGAAGTAAATGAAGAGGTAATTACATCTCAAAAGAAAGCTAAATGGCTGAAAGTACGAGTTACCAACATGGATGGTAAGCCCAAGGTAAATGTGAATATACCCATGGCATTTGTAGCTGTGGGATACAACCTGGCCAAAAAATTTGATAAAGATTTAAAGAACTCTGGACTGGACGATATTGACTTCAAAGAAATTGTTGAAGCAGTCAAAAATGGGGCAGAAGGTAAAATTGTGGATGTGGTAGATGAAGAAAAGCAGGAGAAGGTAGAGGTTTATGTTGAATAGGCCAGTCCAGAGTAAAAGAGAAACAATATATTGATATATTTAAATATATAGAATAATATAATATCATACATTAGTTCATCCAAGGGAATGGAAATATGGAGCAAGAAAAGAAAATAGCCCTGGCAGCTTGTAGCGGCATGAGTCCTCATGGTCTTATTGCCCGTGTTGCATCGACAGATACAGTTGATAAATTGGATAACACCATCTCAATTTGTATGGGTGCCACTTCAGCAGATAAAGATGGATTCAGGCAGTTAATCAAAAAATATCCCATCATAACCATCAGTGGTTGTGATAGTGACTGTGCTTCTAAAATCCTGGAACAGAAGGGAGTTAAAACCATAAAAAATATCAACGTAATGGAAGAACTAAATAAAGAAGGTCTAAAACCCACGGATGTCTCCAGACTGGATGAAGCCGGAGAAAAATGCGTGCAGCATATTATCAAGAAGATATTAAAAGAGATTGATTCAACCAGGTCCTGATAAAAAAAAACTCTAGCACAGATAAAACTGAATTTACCTTGTAAACCATGAAGGAGGATCTGTGCTGGGCCCATGGGTTACTTGGCTACTTTCAACATCACACAAGAATATCCTTATATTTGATATGTACCTTCATTATAATATGACCAATTTCCCAATGGAGATCCATAAGCTAAATTTAAGTATGATAATACCAAAAAATTGCTTGTATGCAAAAAAATATTTCCTTTCAAAAATTGGTATATTCTGACCTGAAACGCAAGTATAACCATCTACCAAGGAAATTGCCTGAAAATAAGGTTGGCCTTGCTCGATCAGTTTTTATCTTTTTTATAGGTTCAAAATCATTCAGATCAATCTTCTTTTACCGGCTAATGGTTAAATATAAAAATAATAGAATAACTAGCCAAATTTTAGAGGTTTTAAGACGGCTGACTTTTAACATTCCCATAGCCCCCACGGCACGAATTGATGAAGGGTTTTTAATAGGACACCCCGAGGGTGTAAATATAAACACAAAATGCGAGATTGGAAAGAATTTCACCATACAACAAGCTGTTACCATAGGTGATAATATTGGAAAAATCAGGGATGGTCGGGTTGCCCCTTTAATTGGTGATAATGTTTTTGTTGGATCCGGGGCAAGAATATTAGGGCCAGTGGTAGTAGGTGATAATTGTATGATTGGAGCCAATGCAGTGGTGGTTAAAGATATACCAAAGGATAGTGTTGCTGTAGGTGTTCCAGCCAAGGTAGTTAAAAAAGTGGATGAACCCTACAACCTCGTGGAGAAAAGAATTAAAAAGTCCCTGATGAAATCTAATCAATAATTCATATTCCTTTTACTTCGGTTATTTCATAGACTATTAAAAAGAATATTAGATGTGTGATAGTTAAGATTATATAATATTCTGATAATAACCTCAGTTTTATTTCCCATTTTTTTAAAAAGATATTCCAGCACAGATGGAAAAACGTTTTTATACAGGTCATCATATATAATAGAGGTTAGAAAATAACCGTCTTTTAATTATCGGAGAACATCATATGACATGTAATATACTTGTTGGAGGAGGATGGGGTGATGAAGGAAAAGGTAAATGCATCACCTACCTCTGTTATAAAGATAAACCTGATATTATAGCAAGAGCTGGTGTAGGGCCTAATGCAGGGCATTCTGTGGAATTTAACGGTGAAAAATATGGCCTGAGACTGATACCATCTGGTTTCTTCCATAGAGATGCCAGACTCCTTATAGGAGCGGGTGTTTTAGTAGACCCTGAGGTTTTCCTATATGAGCTTGACTATCTAAACAAATATAATGTGGCTGAAAGGACATTTGCAGATTTCCGCTGTTCAATCATAGAAAAAAAGCATAAAGAACGGGATAAGGCCTCAGACTACCTGTCCAAGAAAATCGGAAGCACAGGAACAGGATGTGGACCGGGAAACGCGGATAGAGTAGGTCGAGTGGCAAAGATGGCCAAGGATATTGAGGCCATGCAGGGCCACACTACCGACGTGCCACTGGAAGTTAACCAGGCACTGGATGAAGATGAATACGTATTTATAGAAGGGTCTCAGGGTTTTGGACTGTCACTATATTACGGTACATATCCCTTCGTTACCAGTAAAGACACCACAGCCAGCACAGCCGCGGCTGATGTGGGCGTGGGACCCACACGGGTGGATGAGGTCATAGTTGTCTTTAAATCATATATAACCCGGGTAGGAGAAGGTCCCTTTAAAACAGAGATGACCCAGGAAGAAGCAGAAAAGATGGGAATTGAAGAATATGGTACAGTCACAGGTAGGAGACGTAGAGTGGGCCTCTTTGATATGGATCTGGCCAAGGAGTCATGCATGATAAACGGAGCTACCCAGATAGCACTGACCTGTGTGGACAGGTTATATCCCCAGTGCGAAAGGGTAACTGATTATAGCAGGCTTGCACCCGAAACCAAAAAGTTCATAAATGAAATCGAAGGCGAGACAGGAGTACCAGTTACAATAATCTCAACCGGCCCTGATCTAAAAGATACCATTGATCTCCGTGATGAACTCCTTTAAATCTCTTTTTTTAACCCTCTAATTTTATATTTTTTTTCCGTTATTTTTATTAGCCTCTAAAGACATATTATAGGTATTGTATTAGTTTTAATCTGTTATTTGAATTCTTCAGGAATTCTACGTTTATGTCCAAGCCAAAAAAAGAAATACATGAATCGCTCATCATCAGAAAGCCCGACTTAAATGATGGTGAATCAATCTATTTCCTGGTTACAAAATCCCCTCCCCTTGAAATTAACTCAGTATACAGTTACTTACTGGTATGCTCTCATTTCGACCAGACCAGCGTAGTTTGCGAGTTGGAGGATGATATTGTAGGGTTTACTTCTGGTTACATCCACCCCAACCAAGATGACACTCTCTTCATATGGCAAATTGCAGTGAGCGACCATATGAGGGTTAAAGGAATTGCTCGAAAGATGCTCTTGGATATTTTAGGGCGCAGAGAACTGGGAGATGTGAAGTACCTGGAAACCACTGTAACATCTGATAATGATTCATCCAAGTCACTCTTTAACAGCCTGGCAAGACAGCTGGACGCACCGGTAACCGAGGAAAGCTATTTTTCAGAGAAGGTTTTCCAGAAAACTGGGCACCCTGAAGAATTTATAATCCGTATAGGGCCGTTTGATTATAAAACAGATTAATTATTATTCGAGATCTTTTATTGAGTTATTTTAAAAGAGAAAAGATAGTATGGAAACGTTTAACAAATTGGAATCAGAAGTACGAAGCTATATACGCAGTTTTCCTGCAGTGTTTGAATCTGCCAAGGGTTCTAAATTATACGATGAAAATGGAAATGAATATATAGATTTCTTTGCTGGAGCAGGAACCCTTAATTATGGACATAACAATCCAATTGTATCCAAGGCCCTTATAGAATATTTAAAACAGGATGGAGTGGTACATGGGCTGGACATTGCAACCACTGCCAAGAGGGAGTTTATGGAAAAATTCAACGACACCATCCTGAAACCACGCCACATGGAATATAAATTCCAGTTCTGCGGGCCAACAGGTACAGATGCAGTTGAAACCGCACTCAAACTCGCCAGGATGGTTAAAGGCAGGTCAAATATAATTGCTTTTACCAATGCCTTCCATGGCATGACCATGGGATCCATGTCAGCCACTGCCAATGAATTCTACAGGGAGGAGGCCTTCACCAATAGATCAGACGTGACCTTCGTACCCTTCGACGGCTACTTTGACCAGGAAGTGGATACCGCGAGTATTTTGAAGCAGTTGTTGGAGGATAAAAGCAGTGGACTGGACCTTCCTGCTGCCATAATCCTGGAGACTATACAGGCAGAAGGTGGAATCAACGTTGCCAGTAAAGAATGGCTGCAGGAGATAGAGAATCTATGCCATGAGTATGATATCTTACTAATTGTTGATGATATCCAGGTTGGTAACGGCCGTACTGGGTCATTTTTCAGCTTTGAAGAGGCAGGTATAAATCCAGACATCATTACCCTGTCCAAGTCCATTGGAGGCGGACTACCGCTCTCACTGGTGCTTATGAAACCAGAATTGGACCAGTGGGAACCGGGTCAGCACTCCGGAACTTTCCGTGGTAATAACCTGGCATTCATTGCAGCAAGTCGTCTGTTAAGCTACTGGGAAGATGATAAATTATCCAGGGAGATATGTAAAAAGGAACAGCTGCTCAGGGACAGGCTTAAGGATATTTCCCAAGAATATGATACCATGGAAACGTATATACGGGGCCGTGGTCTGATATATGGTTTACAAATTCCCGATGCCAACTTCTGCAGTGATGTGTCTGCTGAAGCCTTCTCCCAGGGCCTGGTAATTGAACTATCTGGAGCTGAATCAGATGTTATTAAGTTCCTCCCACCACTAGTTATAGAGGAGGAAATTCTTGAGGAAGGACTGGACATAGTAGAAGAAGCCATCTACACAGTCTACAACCGTAGGGAATCCATAAACCAGATACTGAATTATGATCAGGTGTATCAGAATGAATCCATTAACCAGGAGCTGGATCAAAAGGACACCATAAACCAGATACTAGATCAAAAGGATTCCATTAACCATGTGTTAAATCAGAAGGAATCAATAAATCAGATTATGAATTCCAAATAGGATTCATTGATCTTATATTTTTTTTTAATTAATCGAGATAATCTATCCTATCAAGTAATTTATTATGATTTAACATAAAATACGGAGTTATTTAGTTGATAGTTAGAAAAATGGATGATATTATAGGCACAAACCACGAGGTCCATGCACCTAACGGTAATTGGGTAAGCAGGCGCATACTTCTTAAAGAAGATAACATGGGTTTCTCCTTCCATGAAACTATGATTTATAAGGGTACTGAAACCAGAATATGGTATAAAAACCATTTAGAGGCAGTGTTCTGCGTGGAGGGTGAAGGTGAACTGGAGACAATCCCTGAGGGGAAGGTTTATTCAATAAAACCAGGCACACTTTATGCTCTTGACAAACACGATCAACACTATTTAAGGGCACATGAAAGTGATCTAAGGTTGTTATGTGTTTTCAACCCTCCGCTGGTTGGTGATGAGGTGCATGACAGTGATGGATCCTATCCCCCAAGTGATTAAATTAAAAACCTATTTAAACTATCTGTAGGTTAAACTATCGGTAGGTTCCATTAGATAGGATTAATAGGTATCGATGTTATATTAATTAAGTAGGGATATTAGGAATTGATACCCTATTTATTATGTAGGATTATCAGAATCGAATACTAAATTCATAATAAATATGAATAGATAACTAGGATTTTTAACTGGTGAGAAGTATGGCTGATTTTAAGTACTTGGAAAAACGGGAGAAGATGATTGAAAAAAAGATGGCCCAACTTGAGGATAAAACCAGGGATCTCCAGCATGAATCTAAGATGAAGAAGCTTAAAGCAAAATATGATGCATTACTTAAAAAGAAGAAGTCTAAACAGTTAAACCTTGATGAAGAAATTATTCTTGAGATATATAAAGATGCCATAGAAATTGAAGAAAAAGCATATAAATAAATAACAGTAGTCCCTGGCGGAGTCGAACCGCCGTCGAAAGGTCCAGAGCCTTACAGGATTGCCACTACCCTAAGGGACTAAAAAATTAATTTTATTTTTAGGGTTTATATATCTTTTGTATTTGTTGGTGAAGTTGTGGGGAGTTTAGACTGATTATTATTTTTAGTTCTCGTACTCATATTTTTAAAAGTCACATTCTTAAAAAAATTCAAACATCTTAAATAAATAAAAAAAAAATTACGTGTTTAAAAAGGCGAAATCACTTGGATTGTCCCTGACTATCCGTTTTGATTCTTCTTTAAGGTCTGCTACTTCTTTGGTTAATTTATCGATGTAGGGAGCTAACACGCCTGGTTCTACTTTTTCCTGCCCCGGGTTTAAGCTGTTATTAAGTACGTTGTTCAGGTAGATCTTGTACTCCAATAACTGGCCTGTCTTCTCCAGTAACTGGATTTCATTGTCCAGGTATTCTCTGTAAACTCCACTGGCATGGGATAATGACTCATTGTCGCTTGTAATTGCTTTTTTAACTTTGTCACTGCTTTCCTGGTACATATCCCGGGCACCTGCATAATCACCTGCATTTTCCAGGGCCACTGCCTGGTTAAAATATTCTGTGGCATTATTTTTAAGTTCCTGTGAATTTTTTATGGTGTCCTGTGTTTTTAACTTGTTATATTCTGCGTAACCAAAGTACCCGGCCAGGGATATGATGATGATTAGAATCAGGATAATATAACTCTTCTTCATTTAATTTCTCCTAGTTATTAAACAAAGTGTTTCTATGTTATCAGGATCTCCTATATTCATGGTTGAATCCCTTATTATACAGTTTAGATGGGATGATCTCCCCGGGATCAAGCACCCTTCCCACCACGATTATGGCGGTCTTGTTGAGCTCGGCACTTTTAACCTTCTCTACTATATCCTGCAGTGTCCCCTTTACTATTTCCTGGTCTTCCCAGGATGCTTTTTTTACCACAGCCACTGGGGTTTCTGGTGGGTAATTGGTTTCCAGTTCTTCTACCACTTGTTCAATCATCTGCACACCCAGGAAGATGCACATGGTGGCCTGGTGCTGGGCTAGATATTTTATTGCTTCCTTATCTGGTTTAGGTGTCCTGCCCCCTGGACGGGTTATAATAACAGTTTGAGAAACTTCAGGGAGTGTTAGTTCACTTTCTAAGGCGGCAGAAACTGCAAAGAGTGAGCTTACACCGGGTATTATCTCGTAGGATATTTTTTTCTTCTGGAGTCTTTTCATCTGTTCTCCGATAGCCCCGTAGATTGACGGGTCTCCGGTGTGTACTCTAGCGACCAGTTGGCCTTTGTCTGTTTCTTTTTCCATTATATCTATTATTTCATCTAAATCCATGGATGCGCTGTTGTATATTTGGGCGTTTGGTTTAGCTTCCTTTAAAACTTCTTTATTTACCAGTGAACCGGCGTAGATTATGGTATCTGCTTTTTTTATGATCTTATAAGCCTTTAGGGTGAGAAGTTCTGGGTCTCCGGGACCTCCTCCAATAAATACCACTTTTCCTTTCATATGGATTGTATTGGTGTGGGGGTGTATTTATCTTTGATTATTACTATTTTGTTTTATTGATAAAACAAGTAATTATTTGTAAATAAAATCTAAAAATACAACAATCAGCTATAAAATGAAATATGGGCCATTTTTTTTAAAATAGAGCTTGGCTAATTTATTGGATTTCACTCTATATAAACTAGAATTTATTAGATTTCTGCCATATAAACTAACTAAATTGCAATGATTTATAGGGGGAAGTTTACCCTAAAAACTGTAACATTAATTAAAGGTAAATACAATTCAAATAAATACCATACATAGAATCATTACCATAGGGAGAATCTTATTTTGCCAAGGGATTTATCCATAATAATAGTAAATTACCGCACCTACCAGTTAACAAAAGAAACCATAGAATCGGTAATTGATAAAAAACACTTGTTTAACTATGATATTTATGTAGTGGACAACGCATCAAAGGATGGTGGTCTTCTTAAGTTAGAGGAAGATTTTCAAGATCAGGCGGATGCTGGGTTGATTAAATTCATGGCAAATCCGGAAAATATGGGATTTTCTTATGCAAACAACCAGGCCATAGAAGAATCTGAAAGTAAATACGTGCTGCTATTAAACTCTGACACCAAAGTCCAGGGTGACACCTTGGAGAAATGTTTAGCTTACTTGACGGGCAATGAGCAGATAGGTGCACTGGGATGTAAAGTAATCCTAACTGATGGTAGTCTGGATAAGGCGTGCAGGAGAAGTTTTCCCACCCCAACAGTTTCATTCTACAGGATGACTGGACTATCCAAACTCTTCCCCCAGAGTAAACGCTTCGGCCAGTACAACCTGACCTACCTGGATGAAAATGGAACCTACGAAGTTGATAGTCTCTCCGGGGCATTCATGATGGTAAGAAGAGAAGCAATTGACCAGATCGGTCTGTTAGATGAGGATTTCTTCATGTACGGGGAGGATATTGACTGGTGCTACCGCCTTAAACAGGCCGGATGGAAGGTGGTCTACCATGGAGACGCCCAGATAACCCACTACAAAGGTGGAAGCGGTAAAGACCCCAAGGCCCTGTATGAATTCTACAATGTCATGCAAATTTTCTATGACAAACATTACCGGAAGGAAAACAACCCATTTTTAACAGTATTTATCTATCTGGGTATATGGGGTGCCTATGGAGTTAATAGGATTTTAAATATATTTAGGCACTGAGATATTAAAATGGACAAATAATTATAATATCATACAAGTTTCATACTTAATATTTATAAAAAGATTCATCTAAGGGTTTAAAAAAAATGACTGATAAAAATAAAATCACCATATTCGGTTTGGGACATATCGGCCTTCCAACAGCATCATTATTTGCTGATAAGGGATTTAATGTCAAGGGGATTGCCAGGGATGATGAGAAATTACGATTGATAAGCAAGGGAATATCACCAATTGATGAACCTGGACTTTCAGAGCTAGTTAAGATCACCGTAGAAAATGGACATTTCACAGTATCCTATGATGAAGTAGAAGCAGTTAGTAGTTCTAATATAATGATTATCATCGTCCCCACCCCCATGGATGAACAGAACCGAGCAGACTTAACCGCTGTAAAAGAAGCATCTAAAACCATATCCCAGGGCTTGAAAAAGGGTGATTTAGTAGTTGTAGAAAGCACGGTGCCACAGGGTACCTGTGATAACATAGTAATACCCATCCTTGAGGAAAGCGGACTTAAAGCAGGGGAGGACTTCAGCGTTGCCTACACCCCGGAAAGGGCCATACCCAATAACACCATCTATGAGATGACTCATAACGCCCGGGTTATCGGAGGATATGATGAGAGAAGTGCAGACAGGGCATCTGAACTTTACAAACATATCACAGTGGGGGATGTGATAAAAGTAAAGAATCTCATCACTGCAGAGACAGTTAAGCTCATAGAGAACACCTACCGGGATGCTAACATTGCACTCTCCAATGAGATAGCCATGATCTGTGAGGAATTAGGGGTGGATGCCATTGAAGCCATTAAAGTGGCCAATTACCACCCCCGGGTCAACCTGCATATACCAGGTCCGGGTGTTGGTGGCCATTGCCTGGCCATAGATCCCTACTTCATAGTGGAAACAGCCAAAGGAAAGGGTATGCAGGCACCCCTTATAAGCACTGCCAGGATCATCAACGAGGGAATGCCCCAACATGTAATCAAACTCATAAGCGATACATTAGCTGAAGTTGGCCAGGAGATAAAGGGTTCAACTATTGGGCTTTTAGGAGTGGCCTACAAGGGAAACGTGGCTGATGCCCGGGAGACACCAGCTAAAGATTTGATAAATATCTTAAAGGAAAAGGGTGCCCATGTTTATGCTACTGATCCGTACACTCCTAAGGAAGGAATCCGAGCTTTAGGCGCAGAGCCTGTGGATATGGGGCAAGTTTTAAACTGCGACTGTGTAGTTTTAGTAACTGATCATGATGAGTACAGGGATATAAAACCAGAGATGGTGAAAAGCCCCATCTTCATCTGCACCCGGCCGATACTAAATCCAGAAGATTTTGAAAAGAGCGGGATAATCTTCCGGGGGATTGGAAGGTGAGGAAAGGATATTTATCGATTTCTTTTTAGTTTTTTTTATAAAATTTTTCAACTTCTTCAAAGGATCTTTTATCTGCTACTATGGCAAAATCCATTAGAATCTGTAGTTTAGGAATATAAGGGTCTTTCATTAATTCTTTGGTCATGGTTACCCTTGTTTTTGTTTTTGGATAATTTATTGATTTTTTTATTTTCCATAACTCTTTGATGCATTTTAATGCAGGGATCTTTTTTTCACGATACAAGTCAATTTTTTCTTCTAATTTCTTGTTTAAGAAATAATCTAATTCACTTATCCTTAACAAGGATAATAGTAGTTTTCCTTTTGTTCCTAAATCGTTTTTGCTTAATAATGGTTTTAAATTCTTCTTAACTAGATTATAGTCCCATAGGAATGGTTCTTTGGCATGGTGTTTAGAATCTGCAGTGGTTAAGTATGGTTCAACATCCACCTGTGGTAATGAATCTCCTGCTAAGGGAATATCTAATAGCTTTGGTTCAGATCGTTTTAATATTTCATAAGCCAATTCTTTATATGCGTCCTTTTGTTTCTGTTCACCAAATAACAGGCCAAACCACAGATCATAATTGGTGAATAGTAAGGGGAAGAAAAAATTTTTGCTATAGAGGGCTCTTCTAGCAGACCATCGGTTACCTGCACGAATTTTGGGGATATCTGCTCTTTTATAAGCGTCAAATCCCAATAGAACTAGTACATCTAAGCCATTTATTTGCCTATTATAACCTGGATCGAAATTTTTTGAATTAAAATCACCCCAGGACATAAAAAATGTCTGGGCATAGTCACAAAAACTAGTTGTATTTGGTCGGACTTTTTTCTCAGGACTGTTGATTTGAAATTCCACACCTATAGTTTCTGTAAGCTTTTTTGCTAAAACTACGTCAGGATGCGTATCGTTACCAGTAACAAAGCATACGAAGGGAATTTCATGTTTTTTACATACCTTATGGAGTATTGCAAAGTTTAAACGAGAATCTATTCCTCCAGTTAAACCTAAAATTACTTTTTTATAGTTTTCTCTAAGATTTAATAGATTTATCTCCGTAAAATTCAATAAAAATTCATAGTAATCATCGTATAATTTACTTTTATCATCCCTGTATTTATCCCGGAACCATTGTGGAATCTCAATAGAATCTTTGCGTTCTATAACAATTTTACCCTCTTTAAAATATTTTATATCATGTGGAAATACTCTTTTTATCTCTTTAAAGATGGTACTTTCAGGGTAATTTCTAGTTGCCCATTCTCTAAATACAGAATCTTCTATAAAGTCGATGTCAAAATGATCCACAAATGGTTTCAATTTAAATTTAGATATACCATCAACAATCAATTTGATGTCCGTAGATAATACAGTGTAATTTTCGTCTTCATAGAAAAATAACTGTCTTATACTTATGGATGGTGTTTTAATGAAGCCATTACCATTTTTATCTAATTTAATTACTTGATAATCTCCCATCAATTGTGATGAATCATCTAACTGTTGGAAAAATTTTTGAATATCCGGGTCTCGCAGATCATGGTTAACATTCACCAAACCATTGATCAGTAGAAGTTCATCAGAATCACAGGAGTAAGAATATCCGCTAACTTCATGATCGATGTGGTCATATGGATAAATAAAAATGAGAAAATTACCTATTTCGTATTTAATTGCCTTTCTAGAGATTAAACCGGGTGCTTCTGGAGAATTCAATAGTTTTTCATTTATTTCTGATTCATTTTCATTTTTTTTTCCTATTAATATAAAATGCAACGTAATACCTCTTGAACAAAAATCCTAATCGTAGTTATAACAAAAAAAATTTAATATTATCTTTTTTGATATTTATCTTGTTGTACGTTAAAAATATGTTTAAATATTTAGGGATTGGAATAGAATAGGTCATGATATTCTTTTTTTCAGTCTATCAACTATATTTTTGGTTTTATATTTCACAAAGCCGGTAGTTGTTAAATATTCTGCCATTTCATTCTTTTTTTCGGTCAGTTTTTTGTTGAGTTTCTTATTTTGTGCCTTTAATTGATTCATCCTGTTTAAGAGGCGATCCCTTTCTTTGGTTAATTCAAATTCTTTATAGGTGTCAGATTTTAGTATGTTCCTGTAATTTGCTTTGGCATGAGGGTCTAATTTATCAACTACATCATCATCCAGGTTAATTTCCTGGAAATCTTCCTTGAGATGCTTAAAGAATTCAGATTTATATTTTTCAGAAATCTGGGTGTATCTATGAGGGGTATGGATTAATTTCCTGTTCAATAATTTGATTTCATCGTATTCAGGGAATGAATTTTTAAAAATGTCTATGATCATGTTGAATATTTTGATGATATCAATGTATTTCTTACCCTTCTCTGTCTGTACCGAGCCTGATCTGTTGGTTCGGTGAATATACAGGAAATCCCTCATTAAGGTCATGCGTGATGCATTTAAATAAGTACTAAAAAAGAATATGTTATCCTGGAATATCAGGCCATCTTCTGCAAATTTAGCATTGTATTTTCTCACAAATGATGTTTTATAGATTTTGTTGTAAGCATTAACTGCAACTTCAAAGATAAAATCCTCAGTGTCCTTATAATTAAATACTCTGTTGTCGAAAGTTTCATCAAAACAGTCTAGATTATAATATGGTAGCAATTTTTTATCACTACGGCTTAATCCCTGTCCACTTTCATTTATAATAAGCATAGGGCACATTACAATATCGCTGTTGTTAAGTTCAGCATTTTCGTATAACTTTTCAAACATGGTTGGATCTGCCCAATCATCCGAATCCATAAATCCGATGTATTTGCCTTTAGCCTGTTGGATTGCCCTGTTTCGAGCTACTCCACTTCCCATATTCTCCTGGGTAATGACTCGTATTCGAGGGTCTTTTTTTTCGTATTCTTCCAGGATAATGGGGGAATTATCGGTGGATCCATCGTTTATGCATATTACTTCAATTTCCTTTAATGTCTGGTTAACGATACTGTCTAAACATTGTCTTAGATATTTTTCCACGTTGTAAACCGGGATGATGATGGATACCTTAATATCAGAAGATGAGTCAGGGGTGCTATTTTCTCCTGATGAAGACCTTTTAACCTTATTATCAATCATAAAATTTGATCCCTTTATTTTTTAAATATATTATATTAACTTAATCATGTTTACACATGAAATATTCTGTTTATCTAGTTAAAAATCTATCCCAAAATGATTTTTTCTTCTGGGTATAAGCCCAATTTCCCTCTTCGATAAAATTATGGTACTTATGATGTGTTTTTACCAGTAAGTCAAACACCTTTTTTACTTGAGGTGTTTCTCGTTCTTCAGATGGCATTCTTTTAACCATTGGTGTATTTTTTAAGCCTTCGCTTGTAGCATATGTCCAATATAAATCATCAAAAAGAACCCAACCTCCTGGTTTGAGCAATTTGTCAACAAGGAGGAAAGCAAAGCCAGTGTTATACCAGTCATGACCACCATCAATGTAACAGAAATCAAAAATTGGCTGGGAATGTTCTTCCATTAGTTTCATTAATCTCCAGTTATAGGATGTCGGCTCATAGTAGATGGTGACATAAGAAGAAAGCCCTAACTTTTTCAGGAGTTCTTCAATGTTTGGCTCTCTATTTTTGGCATTTTTAAGATCTATCGTTGTAAGGTGGCCATCTTTCATTTCATCCAGCGCACCTGCTAGATAGCATGAAGAAACTCCATGGTAAAATCCCAACTCCAACAAGTTTTTTAAATTTTTTGATCGAATGAATGATGTTATTTTTTGGGCTTGTTCCACGGTCATCATTGGTATATCATCTACAACAGACTTTATCTCTTCAACTTTCATACAATCATTCCGGAAATTTAATATTTTTATAAATCATATTATTTTAATACATTTCTAACGGAATATATATCTTTTTAATCTAATATCACTAATTTTACTCGTCAATTCGGTCAATAACTTAATCTTTTCCTAGATACAAATCATAAGGCAATATTGAATTTGGGAGGTGATGATGATATTTACCAATTCACTATGGATTACCTTCCAGAAAGGAGATGATCACCAGCTAACAGTCAAAATATTATCATTTATTAAAATTAATGAAATTATAATATAATAATGAATTTAATCAGCTTACATAATAAAATAATTCTATACAAACATAATCATGGTAAAGAAAAAAATTGTCAATGAAGTTATTAATCTTATAAAATAAATAATAAATCTAAAAATCTTTTAAAAATAGATAGGAAAGTTCTGAATAGGAAATTTATTTACTTAATATAAAATTTGGTGAACCATGTCGGAGTATGATTATCTAGTGGTTGGTTCCGGGCTATTTGGTTCTGTTTTTGCTCATGAAATGGATAAAAATGGAAAAAAGGTACTGGTCATTGAAAAAAGGAATCATATCGGTGGAAATGTATACACTGAAGAAATATCTAAGATCAACGTCCATAAATATGGTGCCCATATCTTTCACACTGATAGTAAGGATATTTGGGATTATATCCAGCAGTTTGCAGAGTTTAACAGGTATACAAACTCGCCTATCGCAATTTATAAGGATGAATTATATAATCTGCCCTTCAACATGAATACCTTCCATCAAATGTGGGGTGTTAAAACACCCGATGAAGCTAAAAATATTATAGAATCTCAAGTGAAAGAAGCTAATATTAAAGATCCAAAAAACTTAGAAGAACAGGCTATAAGTTTAGTTGGAAAAGATATATACCAAAAATTGGTAAAGGGATATACTGAAAAACAGTGGGGCAAAAAATGCTCTGAGTTACCTTCCTTTATTATTAAACGCCTTCCAGTGAGATTTACCTTTGATAACAATTATTTTAATGATAAATATCAGGGAATACCCATAGAGGGCTACACAAAAATAGTGGAAAAACTCCTAGATGGTATCGAAGTTAAGTTAAGCACTGATTTTTTCCAGGACAAGGAAAAATGGGAGAAAATTGCAGACAAAGTTATTTTTACAGGTATGATAGATCAGTACTTCGATTATCGATATGATGAATTGGAATATAGATCTTTAAAATTTGAGCATGAAATATGCGATACCCCAAACTATCAGGGAAATGCAGTTCTTAATTATACTGATAAAGAAGTTCCATATACGCGGACAATTGAACATAAACATTTTGAAGGAGTCAAATCTGAAAAAACTGTTGTTACCACTGAATATCCTATGCCTTGGAGTAAAGGAAAAGAAGCTTATTACCCGGTTAATGATGAGAAAAATATGGAAATTCTAAGAAAATATGAAGATTTAGCAGAAAATAAAGAGAATGTGATATTCGGTGGACGTTTAGGAAGATACAAGTACTATGATATGTGGGAAACCATTGATGAATCATTGAAATTGGTAGAAAAAGAGCTTAAAATTGAAATGTAAAAATTTTTCTGAGTTGCTGAAAAATGTCAAATCATATCTATCTATATAGTAATTCAAGCAAAGAAAGTGTTTCTGAAATCAAAGGATTAAACATAGTTTTTAAAGGAAAAAATAGTGAAGTAATGATTGAAGAAGGGTCAAATTTTATTTCAAGCAAAATAACCCTTCACAACAACTGCAGAATAAATATTTCAAAAACAAATGAATATGGAATAAGAAATTTATACGCACAGATTTTTGATAATTGTAAAATAAATATTGGTAAAGATTTTTCATGTGTATCATTGAAAATCAATTTACTTAATGAAAAAGGTTTATCCCTGTTAATTGGGGATTATTGTATGTGCGGACATAATGTAATTATTAGACCTTCAGATGGACATATACTATATGATATGAATACTAAAGAACTTCTCAATAAAGGAGAAGATGTTTTTATAGGGAATCATGTCTGGATTGGTTTGAATTGTATTTTTTTAAAAGGGGCTAAAGTTTCTGATGATTCTATCATTGGCGCAAATAGTTTGGTCAATAAAAAATTTTATGAAAAGAATGTGATTATTGCAGGAAGTCCTGCAAAAATTGTCAAACGTGATGTTAATTGGGATAGGAAAAGTCCTGAACGATATGATGAGTTCATTGGGAATAAAAAAAATGAGCGTAATCACAAATCGTTGGTTAATAATGATTCAGTTTATGTTGAAAGGAAATTTGATAAATTATTGTCTTTTCTGTATATTTCTAAGAAGGAAAATCTAAATCCGAAGAATATCTATAAAATTTATAAAGCAAGAAGGCAAATTAAATCTTTAAATCTTTTTGATGAAAATTATTATTTAAATGAACGTTTGGATGTTGAAAATTCTAATTTGAGTCCATTGGATCATTATATTTATCATGGATGGATGGAAAAAAGAAATCCCTCGATAGAATTCGATGGGGAGTATTATATAAAGAGATATCCGGATGTAAGAAGTTCTAAAATAAATCCACTTGTTCATTATGTTCTTTATGGAAAAAAAGAAGGAAGATTCCCCAATCATAATATAGAAATGAATTCTCATTTTGATAAATAAATAAAGATATAATTTTTATAGCTCTTTAACTCAAATCAAATAAAATCATTTACTACTTTTAAAAGAGAAAGAAGAGAGAATAATTATTATAAAACAATGTTTTTAGATATTCAATGTGATATTGCTGAAGTAATTGATCCTGTATTTAATAACTGATGTAAACCTTATAACCCATGAAATACTTGATTATAGGCCTTTTTGATACTAAAAATATATTTATGATCAAAGCCCATATGAGCATAGAATGGGTTCATTTTATTGAAAAGCAACAAGGAGATTTAATAAATTTGAAGAAAATTCCCCGGGTATCAGTAATTATACCCGTGTATAATGTGGAGAATCATCTGGAAGATTGTCTGGATAGTGTTGTAAATCAAACATTAAAGGAAATTGAAGTAATATGCGTAAACGATGGTTCTACCGACGGATCCCTAGATATTCTGGAAAAATTCGCTGAAAAAGACCAAAGAATCACCATCATGGATCAGGAAAACCGAGGTGCTGGGGCTGCTAGAAATAAAGGTTTAGAAATTGCCAGGGGCGAATATCTTTCATTTCTAGATGCTGATGATTTCTTTGAACCAGATATGCTGGAAAAAGCATTCAATTATTCATGGAAGAATTCATTAGACATAACAGTTTACAGAGTCAAGACTTTTGATAATAGAACATCCAAGGTAAGAAATATAAACTACGATATTCGAAAGAAATACCTTCCAAAAAAGGATGTTTTTAATTATAATGATTTTCCAGGTTACATTTTTAACACCTTTAAAAATTGGCCCTGGAACAAATTATTTAAGAGAAACTTTATTTTAAAAAACAATATCCAGTTCCAGGAACTTTTCAGAACAAATGATCTTCTATTTACTTGCAAGGCACTGATAAAAGCCGATAGGATCTCTGTTTTAGATATTCCTCTAATATATTACAGGATTGACCATGATTTTCACAGTCAGAACACTAATCATAAGCATCCGTTTGATTTTTATCATGCGATGTTAGCATTAAAGAGTTTCTTAATTGATGAAAATATTTTTACAGGCCAAGTGGAACAAAGCTTCGTTAACTTTGCCACCAGTGGGTGTTTATACAACCTAAAATCCTTAAATACGAGAGAATCCTATGAAAAACTCTACAATTTCCTGTATGAAGAGGGATTAGAACAGCTCTCCATTAAGGGCAGGCCTGGTGACTATTTTTATGATGGAAATTTATTGAAAATTAAAGAAATTGAGAAACAACCCCTATTAGAACCTTCAAGCAAACCACGGGTTTCTATAATAATTCCCACATACAATGTGGAAACGTACTTAAAAGAATGCCTGGATAGTGTTGCAAATCAAACACTACGAGACATTGAAATTATCTGTGTAAATGATGGTTCAACAGATGATAGTCTATCTATTTTAGAAGATTATCAAAGGAAAGACGATAGAATAAAAATAATTTCTAAACCCAATGCTGGTTACGGTCATACCATGAATGTAGGTTTTGATGCTGCTATTGGGGAATATATTGGTATCGTTGAACCAGATGACTACGTTGAACTGGATATGTATGAAACCCTTTACAATGAAGCTATAAAAAATGATGTTGATTTAATAAAGGCAGATTTTTATAGATTCACTGATTCGGGAGAAAATATTAATAAAACCTATGAGAAGGTAGCCCGTAAAGATAGTAATTATAATCGTGTTATTAACCCACAAAATGAGTTAGAGGTTTTTCGTTTCATTATGAACACATGGACTGGGATTTATAAGAGGGATTTCATTGAAAAATATAAAATACGACACAATGAAACACCTGGTGCTTCATTTCAAGATAATGGTTTATGGTTCCAATCATTGGCATATGCATCACGAACTTATTTTATAAACAAGCCTTTCTATATGAATAGGAGAGATAATGAGGGATCATCTGTCCATGATAAGGGCAAAGTTTTTGCTATGTGTAAAGAACATGATTTCATGAGGGATATTTTAGATAATAGCCCTAAATTAAAGGAAAATCCTGAGTTTAAAGAGAAACTTGTTTATGTTTATCAACGTAAACGTTTTGGTAGCTATATTTTTACTCTCAACAGGATAGGGCCTGAATTTTATGAAATGTTTTTGGAAAAATTTCAGGAAGACTATGCTCTTGCAGCAGAAAATAATGAACTGGATAAAGAACTTTTCTCAAAGAAAGACTGGGATCTTCTACAGTTGATAATAAAAGACCCTACCCTTGTTATTGAAAGTGATTTTAAAAAAGTTTCCAGAAAATCATCTGCATATAAAGCTTCCATAAATGGTTTAATTAATAAAAGGAAGAAATTTAATAAATTATCGTCTTTTCTATATATATTAAAAAAGGAAAAACTAAATCCAAAGAATATATACCGGATTTATAAAGCAAAAGGACATATTAAATCTTTAAATCTCTTTGATGAAGGTTATTATCTGACTAACTATTTGGATGTTAGAAAATCTAATATGAATCCACTGGATCATTATATTTACATGGGATGGATGGAAAAAAGATCTCCATCGAAAAAATTCGATGCGAATTATTATTTAAGAAAATATTCTGATGTGAAGAACTCTAAAACCAATCCACTCGTTCACTATGTTCTTCATGGAAAAGAGGAAGGAAGATTCCCCAATCATCATGCTGAAATTACTCACCAGAGAGTAATGAAATGATGAAAGTAGGAGTTCAGCGTGTTTATCTAATGTTTTCCTTTTTTTAGTTCGTTTTTCTAATTTGTTAATTTCTTCGCTCAAATTTATTGAATATTTTCAGATCAGTTTTCAGATTTTCATTTAATTGGTGGAAATTATTTATATCCATTTAAAAAAAAGGATATTTTGATAATGAAATGAAATGTTATTGAATACTACGAAAAACTTATAAGTTTCTGATTTTATATATCACTTATTGAGGTGTATAAAAATTATAAAGGAAAACCAAAGATACTTCAATTACATACTAATCCTTGCGGATGTCACTGTAATTATATTATCGTTAATTTTAGCATGGTATCTACGTTTCCAGACCAGTGTCTTTGGTGATATAGGTGTTAGTGGTTGGGGATTTGCCAATTATATGATACCGTTAGTGATAATTATACCCCTCTATCTGGTTCTCTACTATATTTTCGGTTTATACCGACCACAAAGGACCAATACAATTGTCTCTGAAATTGGGGATATAATCAAAGCAAATTTCACCGGACTGGTAATACTCACCACCCTCTTATTTTTGTTCAATGCAGTTGATTATTCCAGGTATGTTCTGGCTGGTTTCGTCACCCTCAGCACCCTTTTTACTGGCATTGAAAGACTGGCCGTTAGAAGTTTTATGCGGTTTATTCGCAGTAGAGGTTACAACATCAAACACATCCTGTTGGTGGGTGGAGATGAGCTTGGTCATAAGTTTGCCCAGAGAATAGAGGAAAACCAGCATATTGGTTACCATATCATGGGATTCCTGGATGACAATCTTGAAGTGGGACATAAAATCTTAAATTCAGAGGTAATAGGGAAGATCAAGGATCTTGAGCATCTGATTTTAACATCACCCCTGGATAGAGTGGTGATAACTTCATCCCCACCGGATTACAATATCATGGAAATTGTGGATCTCTGTGAGAAACACGGGGTAAAAACAGTGATCATACCCGAGTTTTCCAGATATTTCCCTGCCCGGCCTAACATTGATATGCTGGATGATATTCCCATAATAGATGTAAGGCACATACCCCTGGATAATATGTATAAAAAATTTTTAAAGAGGACTTTCGATTGTATCGCAGCAACTCTAGCCATAATCATCTTATCACCCATTATAATAATCACAGCTTTACTGGTAAAAATAAGTTCACCAGGGCCTATCATATACAAACAGGAAAGAGTTGGTTTGAACCGGAAAAAATTCAAGATCTATAAATTCCGGAGTATGAATTCCATTGATGAAAACATGATAATACCACAATGGACCACCCAAGACGACCCTCGAAAGACCAGGTTTGGTTCCTTCATCAGAAGGACCAGTATCGATGAATTCCCCCAGTTTTTCAACATACTCAAGGGTGATATGAGCTTAATAGGTCCCCGACCAGAACGCCCGGTGTTTGTGGAGGCATTCCGGGAGCAGATACCCAAGTATATGATAAAACACTACGTACGCCCAGGAATGACTGGATGGGCCCAGGTTAATGGTTGGAGGGGTAACACCTCCATTGAAAAAAGGATTGAGCACGATATTTATTATGTGGAGAACTGGACAGCTTTACTGGAAGTTAAAATATTCTTTTTGACTTTTATCAGGGGATTCATCAATAAGAATGCCTATTAATCATCAATAATAACTTGATTTTATTATTCTACCAATTTTTTTAGATTCATAAATAACATAAGATAAGGATAATATTTATCCATATATTTCTGTGTAACTCCCGGTTGTCAATGCTTTTCATATACAAGGCATCATTTGTTTATATCTGTATGGAATGGAAAACATTTTTCCCATATTAATTTTTATTGATGAACAATTTGACATTAGCCATCTGCAGTAATGATGGATGTTAATGATCTTTTCTTTGAAAAAAAGAAATTAGCTTTAAGGACACATCCCATATGTTGCATACTTTGATGTCTGAAAAGGATAAGGCAATGTACGAATACCCTGATAAAATTGTACAGGATGTGGATTTGGAAATGTTAAAGAATTAGAAATAACGACATACTCTTCATAGATATTTCTCATGTTATAAAAACTGGAAGTGATGTTCAACACATATTCTTTAAAATTTTACCAGTATTAAAAAGGACGTTTATATCCATTTCCATGATATATTCTATCCTTTTGAATATCCTAAACGTTAGATCCTCAATAAACATTGGACTTGGAACGATAAATAACTTTTAATGGCATTTTTAATGAATAACACTTTGTTTGAAATTGTTTTATCAATCCCCATCATCATAATTAAACACTTTATGATTGATAAATTTATTACCATTGACAGTTGTTTTTAATTCGATTTTAATAGGAAATTAGCATACCAAACCAGTTTAATAAATTAGCAAATGATTTATAATATTATTCTAATAGAAAAATGTAGGAAAACCTCAATTAACTTCAATAGGAGATAGAAATGACCAAATATTCTTGCACTGATTTAAAAATCCTACTGATTCTAACTTTTTTATCCATAATATTCTTCTTCATACCCAGCTTAAACCAGTACCCCCTGAAAATAGCCCCATATGTCCTTCTCCTTTTAATTCTACCAGGTTATTCCTTATTTACGGCTTTGAAACCACGGATTAATGAAATTGCTATGGGGAAGCGTATCATATTCAGCATAGGGTTGGGTGTGTTCCTCATAGTGGTGGTGTATTTATTATGGGCGTACCTGCCCATAAGGACTTATTTTAGTCCGTTTTTAGAATATTTGAATCTATTAGAAGCATACATGCCCCCGGTACTCATCTTATCAGCCATTTTAATAGTGGATCTGGTCCTTATTTCCTGGGCCCGTAGAAAATCTCTTGATCTTACTGAAACTTGGGAATTAAAGGGGAGATATGTCTGGTGTGAAAAATGTAAAGGATACTATAAGCTGGATGAAGGTGAATCTCCCCAGGATTTCGAAAGCTGCCGCTGTGGGGGTAAATTGGTATATGTGGAAAAATTTGAGGGAGATGAGGAATTATCATTTTTATCTAAAAAGGAGATGGAGCCGGTTGCACAGAAAAGGCTCTATTCCCTGGATCTGTTCCTGGTCTTCCTGATGAGTATAATCTGCCTTGGACTTCTTCAAATGGAAAGCCAGTTAGACTACCAGACCATGATTGAATTCCTTTTAATTCTCTTCCTACCAGGATACGCTTTAATAAGCATGGTATATCCCAGAAAAGTTGCATTAGGTAATTTCGAACGTGTAATATATAGTTTTGCTTCTAGTATTGCCTTAACTGCTGTTATAGCTATCGTGCTGAATTACACATCCTACAGCAAACTTATTGATCCCATTTTATACGTGTTAATTGGGTTAACATTCATTTTTCTACTGTTGGCCTACATGAGAAGAGGCCGCTTATTGAAAGAGAACCGTTTCAGCATGGGATTAGGGGGAATTAAGGATTTGTGGAGAGGATTCTCCAGTGAAAACCAGACAGAAAAAACACTTTCCTTGATGCTTGTAGTATCCATTGTACTGTTGGTTACCACCACCTTCATAACTGCCAACCCCCTGGTGGAAAGGTACACTAATTTCACTGTGCAGGATATATATGGAAACCCGGTGGAATCTGTTAATTTAATGTCTAATGAGACTGATAACCTCACCATTTCCATAATAAATCAGGAAAATAGGAAGACAGAGTACAAAATTCTGGTTATTTCCGGGGTAAATGTGCTCATGGACCAGACACTAACCTTGGAAAACGAGGAGAGAAAGGACATCCCCTACACTTTCACTGTAGGCGATCCTGGAACCAGGGATATGGAATTTAAGCTTTACAAGCTGCCGGATAATGAGAACATCTATAAGATCATTAAAATACCATTGACCATCACAGAAAACCCGGCATTGGTAGTTGAAACCCCTTAACTAAAAAGGGGGGTTAGATGGATAAAGGGGTTTTGGTTAATAATAATATTAATTTTTTAGCAGTTCCATGATTAAAAATCCCACAGTGGAGTTTTATAGCCGAGTTCCTCTGCTAATTCCTTATTCCACTGGTTCTTCTTGAACATAATATCATAATCAGCTTCTGACTCTTTCTTTAGAACTTTAGTGGATTGCTGCTCTTTATGATAAACTAGGGCATCAGAGACATGGTAGATTTTCAACTTCATTATGTGCCGGATGTAGCTGCAGAATATTCGGTCAGATCGGTAATGACGCCCAAACTCCGCATCTAAACCTCCTGAATTATCAAGCACATCCCTTCTTATGTACGCGCAGAAGAATGGAGCAAAGTTAAGCTCTAACACTCTGCCGTCATGGAAGAGTGGTACTTTGATGATATTTTTAAATAGTCCCGAGGTGTTGACGTCGCATTCCTTATGGGGATTGGCATAGGGTACGTGTTGGTTTATGTTCATTGATCCTCCAGGTAAGACCTGCTGGGGAACCACCAATCCACACTCTGGCAGTTTGTATGCTGCTTCCTGCATGTTACCTATGGCACCGGGTGTTACAACAGCGTCGTTGTTCAATATAACAATATCGTTACCTGATTCAGCAATCTCAATACCCTGATTTACAGCGTAGGTAAACCCATAGTTAACATGGTTTAATATTAGCTTGATTTTACCTTCATCCTTGAGCCCACTTAGATACTCCACAACCGGGCCGCTTGAAGCATTGTCCACCACCACTATCTCCAGCTTTTTACCCGCTCCTACTTGTAAAATTGATTCCACACATTCCCTTATATCATTCAGTGATTCGTAACTGGGAATTACTATGCTAACACCCTTATGGATCTCTGGAGTTGATCCGGGGTCTGGTATTGATCCATGTTCCTCTCCTTGAGATTCTCTGCTTTCCAGGGTATTTGGGGATTTATCCTGTAGATTGTAGGGTTCATTGAAGCTGCTAGATAAAACCACAGGGACTGAGTAAACCTGCCCAGATTCAGCTACTTTAACGAACCAGTCCCATTGAGCCAAATGGTCTGGTTTTTCATTGAAACCTCCAAGTCGCTGGGAAACATCTTTAGTGTGGCAAAATGCATTGATATCCATGTAATTCCTGTTTTTAAGTAATGATCTGTTTAAACTACCAAAGCGGACTGCATAGGGATGTTGTTCTTCTTCCTTAAATAATAACTGGCCGCAGTAGAGGGCATCTGCATCAGACAGCTCCTGGAAGGCTCCAACCATGGTCAGGATATAATTCTGGTCCCAGGTGTTACCTGGATCAAGGTATGCCATGTACTCACCATGTGCACTGGAAACTGCCATGTTCCGCGACCTGGAAACACCATGGTAACTCTCATTAGAGATTATGGAAATATTTTTGCCATTGATTTTCTCCAGTATCTTGCCAGAATCATCAGTGCTGGCATCATCAATAATTATAAGTTCTATACTGGGATATGTCTGGTTTAAAACAGATTCAACCGTAGATTTCAGGTTGGCTTCGTTATTTTTGACGTACATAACCACAGACACCAGGGGATGGTTCTCCATTTTAAGGGCTGCACTCTGAAGTTTACGGGCCACATTCTCCATCACCGCAAAGCACCTCTTATCCTGTTCACGGAAGGGAACATTCACCATGGGAGATACAATAGAATTGGAGAGATAACCAGAGAAATCAGTGTAACTGCGGTTTTGTACTAATTTTACTTTATCCTGGGCAATCATCTCACCTGTCAACTTATCATGGAGTTCAATTTGATGTATTCTTCCGTCCAGGAAGTAATAGGGAATGGGCACCTGAAAACCATGGCCTTGGATTGGATTAGTGGGTTCAACATCAGAATCTATGGCATCACAGATAACATCCACTATGTGATGGTTATCAATTTTTAAAACAGCTTCCCGTGGACTGTTATCACCAATTTTTACAAACCAGCCAGCCAGGGTGGGTACGGGGAAATCATCAGCCCGGATAACCCCACCAAGTGCCCCATCATCTAACTGACGATAAACTTGAGTATCTGTAGTTTTCTGTTTTTTAACCCTCTCTTCCTTTATCCCGTATAATGCAAAGTGTAACAGGGGGTTCATTTCTGCTTTAAGCACATCCCCGTGTTTATGCAGGTAATCGTTACCATCGAAGGTTGGGCTGGGGTTTCGCCCCTCCTTGTATCCGGAGTACAGGTAATGGAGCAGGGGATCTGCACCTGATTTCCGGACATCCGAGTAACTGTTCAGGTAATAGCCAGTATCAAATAATTGATTCCTTTTTATAGCCCGATAACCTTTTAAATTAATCAAGGTATTCTTAATACCCTGGTTTTTCCGGTTAAAAATTATGAATAAACTGGGGAACCTTGAAATTATCCGGTTGGTAAGTGATCTGTTCCTGCCCATATTATATTCCATTTCATAGATTTTCGCCTGGAGGATGCTGTTTTGAGTGCTGAGGTCATTAATATCCCCATCCACCAGGGAACTGTCTATACTCGCCAGTGTTTTAATCAGATATTCTGGATAATAAACAGCCACGTCGTTATGGGCGTCATAGTCTTCAAGGTCTAGCTGGTAGTAGGCACCTACCTCATCAAGCCTGCGTGTGAAGGGCAGGACATGGTGGGGGTAGTGGAAGTCTTCCTTTCCCACGTGTATGAAGATCTCTGGGAAATCTTCCGGGGGAACTTTGTTAATTAAATCGTATAACAGACTGTCTAGGTATTCTATATCCTCATCCTCATGCCCCCCAGATATGTAGTCAGCCACATTAACCTTACTTGACAGGGGGACCTTTCCATTGGCTGGTAGATTGACTTCATCAATAACCAGGAATCTTCCCATCTTAGTCTGGGGGCCCCCGGCGATCACGTGGCCGAAATGATGTTTAATCCCATAGTATAAGGCGATCCATCCTCCTTTAGATGAACCCTGTAATATAACATTTTCTTTTTTAATTTCGTACTTTTCAAGTAGGGTATCAATTAGGGACAGCACTGTTTTTTCCACGGTAAATTCCCTGCCCTTCCCTAACAAGTAGCTGCCACGTGTCCCAAAGTCATCCAGGATAAACAGCCTATGGGCGTTTACATCCTTCAACGTCCGGACGTAGGAATATTTAAACGTACCAATTTTATCAGTAAATCCAGGGAATGAAATAATCAGTTTATCTGAACCTTCTTTTTTACAGAAGACGTATTTTATCTCTTCAAGGTCCCTGTAAACTTCCTCATTCTCCTTGATGTACTCCGATGTAGTCAGCTTCCCCTTACTTTTTCTTTTCTCATGGGATATCCTTTCCTTTTTCAATTCCACATAGTCTTTTGAAAGTTCTTCACATGCTTCAAGCAGATTTGAAATTGGATTAAGTTTATCTGGTGTATATTTTATGGTGATATCATTGCAGAAGGACAGGTCCATGGGGTCTTTGATAAGCTTGATTCCATCACCTATCTGGTGGTCTTCCAGGGAGTATTCACTGGCAAATGTAGTCAGGTCCTCATTTTTTATTTCCTGGTTGGCTTTGATACTGTTGAAAATTTTCTCCCAGTGGAAACTCTGGCCCTTCTTCCGCTCTGGACTGCTAAGTGCATTAATCCACCCAATGGAAATTTTAGAAATGGTCTGCTCCCTGGACCTGATGGGGAAGTGGGCCATCAATAAATCCGGGTTGTATTGTTTCTTAAGTTTGCCCTCGTATTTATGAGGGGATATTATCCGGTGGCTGCCCCTGGCAATTTTAACACCATAATCTGTCACCAGCTTTCCGGGTACTATGACTTTCTGGAGTTTTTCTGCACTCCGGTCCCTGCACTGTGTGATTTTTGCGGGTATGAATTGTTCATCATGGTTTTTAAAATCAGGAACGTAGGTTTTCCAGTCAATAACGTAGTAACTGGGGGCTTTAAGTTTTTCAAGTATTTCACGGGGGTTTCCACCCTCAGTTGAAATGAGGAATTCATCAGCATCTATGGGGACAATTATATCTGCCATATATTCGTCCACGGCTATCCTGGAGAGTTGGTAGAATTTTTTTACCTTATCAAAACCCTTCTCTGCATCTTCAATAACCACTATGGGCAGCCCTTCTTCTGCAAGTAGATTTAAAATTTTCAGGGTGTCATCTGTACTACCGTTGTCCATGATGATCATCCCGTCAAATACGTTGGTGTTGTAGCGTACGAATGATTCAATGATGTCCATCTCATTTTTTACCATGCTGATGGAGAATATTTTCTTCTTATTTGACATGTTGAAATCCACTTAAGTTGTTTAGAGTTAAATAAACATTAATTTCAGGGTATTCTTAATTAGAAACCATTCTACCTTAAAGTAATTAACAAGATTTTCATTCTTATATTTTACCCTGTCTATATTGGTTAATGAGTTGAAACCTTCTTTTAAACCATCTAAATAATACTTATCCTGTCCCTTCCACTTAAAGAATAGATACTTTATGGAGAAACCCAGAACCAGGAAGATGAAATTAACTGCAAGCTGGGGCCAGGGCATGTTCTTATAGGGGACGTAGATGTTGTTACGTGCTGCGAGTCGGATTTTAAATTCATTGTATCTGCTGCCGCTGGTCCCGCTGGTATGGTGGTAAACAACAGCTTCGGGGCAGTAAATATTTTTATATCCATGGATCCTTGCCCGGTAGCTTATGTCCACATCCTCCATGTAGGCGAAGAAGTTTTCATCCAGGTATCCTATCTCTTCCAGGATGCTTTTCCGGTAAAGGGCTGCACCGGCACAGGCACTGAAGATTTCTCGGGGTGAATTATATAAATCAGGGGATTTACCTTCCCCTGCTTTCTTAGTCCAGCCCAGTATGGTGTATTCATCCCCGGCATCATCCAGCTTATCCCTGTCCTGGTACTGGACCATTTTGGTGGCAACCGCAAATATATCTTCATCTTTTTCTGCACATTCCAGTAGATGGGAGATGCATCCCTGCTCTAATTCTGCATCGTTGTTTAATAAAAATACATAATCTGCACTGGATTGGTTTATACCCTGGTTAACTGACTGGGAGAAGCCCAGGTTTTCCTGGTTTTCTATGAGGATGAAGTTCTGGTAACTCATCTTTAACTGGTTATAATTTTTTTTTATATATTCCACACTACCGTCATGTGATCCATTGTCCACCAGAACCACCTCCAGGTATGGATGCTGGTGGAGTAGAGAATCTAAACATCCCTGGAGAAAATCTACACCATTATAATTAGGGATAATAACTGTTAATTTAATCATTGGTCATGCTCCGAAAGTACCTTTTCCATGAATGTATCAGCAACTTCCTCAGCATCACCCATCATAACCATCTTTCCTTTCTCTAACCATATGGCCCGACTGCATAATTTTTTGATCTGGGATGCAGAATGGGATACCAGTATAACGGTTACATCCTTACTAAGGAATGATTTCATCCTTTTCATACTCTTTTCCTGGAACTTGGCATCACCCACTGATAAGACCTCATCCAGAATAAGTATCTGGGGATGTAAAATGGTGGATATGGAAAATCCTAACCGGGAAACCATTCCCGAT
Organism: Methanobacterium sp. UBA294; assembly: GCA_002494495.1. Taxonomy (GTDB): domain Archaea; phylum Methanobacteriota; class Methanobacteria; order Methanobacteriales; family Methanobacteriaceae; genus Methanobacterium_A. Next base: position 93,527 of record DACB01000015.1, on the reverse strand, counting down.
GAATAATTTTTAACTGGAACATCTATGAATTCTTCTAACTCAGAAAACTCCACAATTTCATCGTACTTATCTTCCATGAACTCCTTGGTATATCCCAGCAACGCACCCCTGAGGAAGATATTCTCCCTACCAGTGTAATTAGAATCAAAACCACCACCAAGTTCCAGTAATGGTACCACTCCCCCGTTTACTGTAATATTCCCTATGGTGGGTTTCATAACACCAGATATTAGTTTTAGCAGGGTACTTTTTCCAGCACCATTTAAACCCATTATTCCCAGCTTTTCACCCTTTTTAACAGTAAATGAAATGTCTTTAAGGGCCCAGAATTCCTGGAAGAACAGTTGTCTCTTGAGCAGTTTAATCACATATTCTTTAAGGTTATCAACCTTATCAGGGCTTAAATTAAACATCATACTCACATTTTCCACTTTAATGGCGATTTCCTCATCATCCAGATCTGCCCAGGGATCATCTTCAATATGGATCACCTCTGGTTCTTCACTCTCCGGTTCCTTATCCAGGGATGATTCCGGTTCTTTAGATTGTCCAGTTCTCCTTACAAATCCTACCAAGGCAAAGAATATGGTGAGGGCTGCCAACGCGTTAAATAAAGATTCAAGTGGGGGGTTGTTAAGCGCAATAAATACCAGGACAGTTACCAGGATGCTGAGGTTCACTGTTAACACACCTCGCCCTAAAATTCCCGTTTCATAAATAAATGGTTTTAAGGCAGCAAGCAGGGAATATCCTGGTAAAATTAGTGTTAAAAGAGCATAGGGTATGATAATGAATGGGTAAACACTTAAACTGGGTGTTATTAACCAGATAATGGAAAGCACATCCAGTATCAGGACAAATAATAGGTCTCTGTAATATTTCAATTAATATGCTCCTTACTAAGCTGTAATTTTTTTGATTGTAATTTTTTTGATTGTGTTTTTATTTGTTATTTTTTTTTAATCAGGGAATCAGAGGAAAATATTTTTTTATACCTAAACATGCAGTATGAATTTATCCTGATACTTGTAAAACAGCACCAGTCCTATAACCAGTGAGGCTATAGCTGAGATAGTGGCAAATATAAGGGTGAATGTATCGAACATTTGCCCGTAGAGGAATAAATCCCTGGTTAAACTAATCATGGCGTAAACAGGGTTCCAAGTTAATATCCACTGGAAATCCACGGGTATGACATCTGGTGGGAAGAAAATTGCACTGGAATACATGAGCAAGGTAAGGAAAACACCATATAAGTGTTCCATATCCCTGAAAAACACATTTATAGTGGCTAAGATAAGACCCACACCTATGTTGAATACAGTGAGCAACACGGTAGGCACGATGAAAAGCGCAATATAAGGGGTAAAGGGAGCTCCTGTGGCAAGCATTACCATGACCAGGACTATTAGTGAGAGTAAAAATGTGACCAGTGCGGAGAGGGTCAGGGCAATTGTGTAAATATATTTGGGTACGTATAATTTTTTCAAGATGGGAGAATTCATTTTAATTGATCTCATGGCTCCATTGGTTGACTGAGAAAAGTACATGAATACTAAACGCCCGGATAGTAGGAATACAGGATAATTTTCTATGGATCTGCTGAACAGTGTAGAAAATATTATAGTCAAAACAATCATGAACAGTAAGGGCTCTAAAAAGCTCCAGAAAATACCTAAAACAGATCTCCTGTACCTCACCTTAATATCTCTCTTGACAAGTTCCGTGAGCAGGTACCTGTATTTCAGGAAGTTTTCAAAAAACCGATGATGTAAGATGTTTTTAAGAACCATTTATATCAGATTAACTCTTTTATTTTATATTATTATTCTAAATTGAAGATTAAAATGTGTATCTATAAAGCATTTGATTCAATCTTATTGAAACTTTGGTTCAACTTTATTGAACTATTTTAACTGGATTTAAATTAATTTTCTACCCTGGGAATGACCTCCAGGATACGTTTCACCCTATCCTGGAAGGTGTGGTTGTTTAATACGATATCCTGCCCATTTTTTGCCTTGGGGATCCTATCATATTCATTATTAAGATAATCATCAATTAAAGTATGCAGTTCTTCCCTGTTCTTATAGGTAACCAGGGCATCCCTAAAAATATCACAGGAACACAGGACATCGTCGGAGATTATAAAGGCTCCTGCTGCAAATCCATCGAATATGCGGTTGGATATAAATCCCTTCTCCCGCATATCATCCCAATGATCGTTTAAAAGTATTTTACAAGAGGAGTAGGCTTTTCTAAGTTCTCCATAGGGTATATGGTTACCTTTAATATGCCTCTGGTTTATAAATTTCTTCCAATGTGTTCCGTATACTGCCAGATCCTTATCTGTTGGTAACAGATCTTTTAATATCTTCCTGAACACTTTCCTGGAGTTGCCCACAAATAACAGGTCGCTCTGGTACACTCTATTGGGGTCATTGTAGAAGAGTTCTGGATCAGTGCATTGCAGTAATGGCTGGGTAGGAACTATGACTTTCTCAGCTATTTCACCGGCCCAGTAATCAGACGCTATGAAAACATGGTCGTATTGGTTATACTCCTCTAATTCAACTTCATCCGGGTGGGAGATGTTCCACATTATGTTGAAATGCTCTTTTTTAGGAATGTACTTACTTAAACCCCTCAAGACAATGACTGCATCACAATCTTCATCACCATGGTTCCATTCTGGCAATACTTGCACGAGTATCTGGCAGTTTTTCCTCTCTAACTCCTTCTTTAAGCCCATGGCCAGGTGGTAGTCGCCCCACTCCTGGACAACCTTCCAGTTTGGTGTCGGTATCTTAATGGCGATCTTCCTTTTAAAAACGTACTCCTGCTCTAAAACTTCTTTAAAGGTCTCCGCCCGGTTCTGGTAGGTGTGATTTTCCAGGACGTATTCCTGCAATTGTTTGATCTTCCCTCTCCTTGCATCCCCGTTTTCCATGTAATATTCTATTAAACCATGCAACTCTTTGGTGGAATTCCAGACAGGTAATAAGCCATTAAAAGTTTCCTCTGCACCAATGGCACCGTTGGTTAAAACTAATGTCCCGGTGGCCAGGGCATCGTATACCCGGCTGTTAACTGATCCGAAATTTTTAGCCCCCCGATTTACATCATCAATCACCAGCTTGGAGGAGGCGTACACCTCTGGCAGTTTAGAATAATTTAAAAATCCCTGGTAATAGTCTTTAAATTTATCAAAGACTTCCCAGTTCTTACCATATAATTTAAATGTATATGGCAAACTAACCGGATCTAGCATCTCTATTATGTCCCGGGGATCGTCCCAGTAGCTCCCGGTGAAGGTGTAATCACTCAGGAACTCTTTGCTCGGTTTTACAGAGTTGTTGAATGTCTCCGGGTTGGTGGCGATGGGTAAAAGGAACGTCTCCATCCCTGTCTTTTCAGTTATGAAGTCACAGGCAGTTGGACTGGAAGCAAAGATCAGGTGGAACTTCTTTATGGATGGGTTGTTCACCCATCTTGCAAACCAGTTTCTAGCCCAGGCAACTTTAATCAGGGATTCATTGTTGCACCTTATTTTACCCGGGTCATAAACCTCTAAAAATGATATAAGGATGTTAATGTCTTCTGGTACATAGTACCAGTTTCCCTTCCCTGCCCGGGATAAATAGGTAACTTCCCAGCCGAGTTTTAAGAAACATTCACCCAGTTCTGAGGCGGTGAAGTAATCCCCTGCAGAGGCATCCTCACCAGTCTCAGACACTACCAGGGCCACTTTAAGTGGATATTCAGAGAACAATTTCTGGTTGTTAAATTTATCATATAAGAACTGTTTAGACAGCCACTTACCCCAATTCTGTCGGAGTAATTCCTTGTTTTTTATCCTCCTATCCCTGATATCTCGTCGGCTCTCCCCTTTCTGAGTCCCGAATTCATGGTGGAAGAGCAGTGCTTCAGGGCAGTAGATGTTCTTATAACCCTTCCTGTTTAGCTTCAAACAGAAATCAACATCTTCATACCCGTAACTGTATCCTTCATCCAGTCCACCTACTTCCTGGTACAACTCTTTACGCACCAGCATGCAGGCGCCGGTTACACCAGCCCGGGCCTGCTCTCTATTAGTTTCCGGTTGGAAGGGTTCCTGGCCTTCACCTAAATTATAAGGTTTTATGAAACCATCCTCTTCCTTGAAGGCTATTCCTGTGTGTTGAATTTTAAAGGAGTGTGGATGCTGGTCCTGGTAGGGGTAGATGAGTTTTGCACCAACCGCCCCAATACCATCTTCTTTAAGGGCGGCCTGCATCATCTGGTTTAGCCAGCCATAGGTGGGCTCTACATCATTATTTAAAAGCAGTAAAAATTCACCATTGGCCTCTCTGACTGCCTGGTTATTTGCCGCAGAAAAGGATCTGTTTTCTGTATTTTTTATGATCTTAACTGGTAATGGAAGCTGTTCCAGGAAGCGGATAGAGTCATCGGTGGATGCGTTGTCCACCACCAATATCTCGTAGTTGGTGTACTCTACATTATTTTGAAAATCTTTAAAGAGTTTCTCCAGGTGGTTTAACCCGTCCCTGTTCAGTATAATAATGGAAACCAGGGGTGCATCAGATCCGAAGTTTTTCAGTTTTAGAAGTGATCTATTTTCCATTAAGATGGACTGGTATTTCTCATCTATCTCCTGATCATTTAGAGGCATGAACTGTTGTTCAACCGGCTGTTTTCCTGGTCTGTTTATCAATTGGATGATTTTATACTTGACTATACTCCGGTAATCCTTGTAACCATTCCTTATATGCCTTAAATGTTTGTTGGATGTTACAATATCCTTGATTTTGAACTTCAAATCCTTCATAATTTTTATCCTGGGTTTATTAGCTTTTCTTTACTTTTTCAATTTCAATTTATATAAGATTTCATAATAAGTATCACTGGTTTACAACATATTAATTTAAAGGAACTAATGAAATAAGTTATAAACATAAGAATCAAGTTTAGCATGTGAATATTTGAGTAATGATAATTAAATTGAGTTGATTATATTGATTCAGAAAATAAAGGGTTTTGTGTTGATTATATTGATACAGAAAATAAAGGGTTTTTTTGGATCCAGATTCAGGAAACTGATAGGAACTCAAAAAGATGCCATTAAGTACGATTATGAGAGGGGTGATTATACCTATGGTAATCCGGAGGTTCTATTTAAAGGGTATGGTAAATTTAAGATAGGTAAATACTGCAGTATAGGTCCCGAGGTATCGGTTGTTCTGGGGGTTGGACATATGTCCAACTGGATAACCACATACCCCTTCGTGACCCTAAGGAACGCCCCCATTCCCAAACCCAGTATCCATGAAATGGCAAATAATCCCAAACTGAAAAACCCTGATGTTGTGGTTGGTAACGATGTCTGGATTGGATACGGAGTTACCCTCCTTGGTGGGGTGACAGTTGGTGATGGGGCAGTGCTGGGTGCCCGGGCATTAATAACCAAAGATGTACCTCCCTACGCTATCGTAGGCGGTGTACCGGCTAAAGTCATCAGGTATCGTTTCCATCCTGAAGAAATAGAGAAGCTCCTGGAGAGCAAATGGTGGGACCTTCCTGATGAGGAAGTTAACGAGTTAGTTCCTTATCTTTTAACCAGTGATGTGGCTAAATTCATAGAAGCAGTGGAAAAAAGGAAAATTGAATCAACTTAAAACAAAGTTTTCATCTTTAATTCAATGATTCATCTTAATTTTTTAAATTTATTTTTTTTTAATAAATCATTTTTTTTAATAAATCATATACTCATCAAGAACTGGCTCCTGATATACCGGTCCTGTTTGATAGACTGGTTCTTGGTTGGTTGCAGTTTCTGTGGTGGTTGTTTCATTGGTTACCAGTTCCAGGATGGTTATCCAGAAATTCTTGGAGTTGTATACGTTGTCTATGTCTGGTAACTTAAAGAGTAAAAATTCTAACTTTTTAGTTCCGGGTTCTCCCACTGTGAAGGTGTATGGGATCTCTTTTTTTCCGTCAGGCTTTAAAGTCACGTTTAATTCACCGATTACTGTCTGGTTGGAGGTGATTTTCACCCGATAATCTGTGTCCTGGTGTTCATGGTTTACCAGGACGATGTTGACGGTACCATTTTCACCAGATGTTAAATTACTGGGATAATTAGTGATGTTTTGACCGTCCGGACCCAGGACATAGAATTCAGTTGACCCTTCAACAGGGTTCAGGAAGTTAAAAGCAGTGGGGGCGGAGATGAAGATGGCAATTAGTAATAACACACCCACCATCATCATGTTCCTTTTCCGGTGGCTGCCCTTAGGGAGGGGTGTAGTGGGGGAACCGCCCTGTGTAGATGTGCCTTTGATGTCAGATCTGCCAATTCCAACTCCAAAACGGTCCCTTTGGGGAGTGCGCATCCGCATCACAAAGGCGGTTACAATAAATATTAAAGTAATTACAGAGAGAACCTGAAGGATGGATTCTAAACTACTGCCCATGGAAGTGTAGGGTAAAATAAGTCCCACAACTGCTGTCAGGAAATAACTAATACCAAAACTTAAAACCAGGCGGGTAAAAACATTCAAATCAGTTTTTCGGGTACACAAAGTTGCAACCAATGCATATCCCGGTAAAAATAACATCAATAACAGGCCGGCTACAGTGTTGACTGTTATCCCATTAAAGATGGCCATATCTAAGTTGGGAATAAATATAATAACCGTGCAAATTATGGATAAAAGCAGAACCAGGATCAAATCTATATAGGCGAATTTTCTTGGTGGCCTGAGTTGTGGTCTTGGATTCTTCCTATTTTCATCAGGGTTCTTTTTGGGGAAGTTTTCATCAGGATTCTTTTCCGAAATAACTTCATCCGTATTATTGTCTTGCTTATCCACCAGCACAGGTTCGGGTTCCACTTTTTTAGGAGCTGGCCTCTCCACATCCGGATTTTTATCCTGTGTTACATCTTCAATAGATTCTGGCTTCTCAATTTTCAGTGGTTGCTCTTGATCTACATAGATGTACGGTACAGCTGGCACTGGTTCTCCCACCGGTTCAATGAAGCGTACGTAGTGGTAGCTCTTCCTTTTCATAATGGCTACCAAGGATAGAACAACAGTTAAGCCCCCTATGAAGTACAGGATTACACCATTTAAAATTTTAAGGGGAGTGTAGGTTAAGAGCGCTGCTATAAATATACTGCTTACTAAACTCAAAAGAACACTTAATATCACACGTTTAATGAGGCTGTAATGTTCAAATTCAGATATGCTTGCAGCTAACAGGGAATACCCTGGTAAAAACATTAAAAGGAGGATGTATGGTATGTAAATGAGGGGTGAGGAGATATTTGACCAGGGAATAAGCAGGCAGATTATAGTGATCAGGGTTAGAATCAGGACCACTAAAATATCGTCGTAGAATCTTTCTTCCAAATCATTTCCCCCTTGTTCTAAAAAATTCCCTATACTGTGACTGGAACTATTTAATCCTGAAATAAATTATAACAGAACTATTATTTTATGGAATTTTATGTGGTAATTTCTTTCTATGAATACTATATCAAACTTAATCATATAAATATCTATTTATAAATTCTTTATCTTAATTTGTAGAGCAGATGATTAATACTGTTATATGGATAAATATTGTTTTATTGATAAAAATGCATTTTTTATCAGCTAAAAACTAAGATAATGGTTTTAAAAAAGATTCTAAAAGAATATCAAAAAAAGGAGTATTATAAAGAAAAAATAGAATGATAGGTTAGTTAAAACTATCCTATTACTTTATTTATACTTTCTGCAGTTAAGAACCTAACTGCCCAATCAGTGGGCTCCACTATTATGTTCCCTGCATTGTACTGGCTGATTATGGTGTTTATAATAGCCTGGCGTTTATCCTTATCATGGGCTGCGCTTTTAATACCATCGGCTAATGATTCAATGGCATTACCCCTGCTCAACCCGCCTTTACTTTGCTCATTTCTAAGGAACTCCATGGTATCGCCCTGGACATAACCCTGGCCTTCCACGTTAACTCCGCCAATGGCCATTACAATAGCGTCGATGGCATCGGGATTAACCATTACCACCACATCTGTTTTTATACCGGTGTTATATTCCACGATTTCCTGGGCAAGCTGTGCATCTTTGGCTGTGTCTTCATCCCATAAACTATCATGCAGCACCAGGTAACTTAAACCCTGTGCTTTTACCTCATCCGGCGCTTCTGCAGTGGGATGCCTCATACCACCGGGATAGACTGGTGTCATGTTCTTTAAATTACCATCCTCTAACTCCATTACAAAGGCCATATCCACGGCACCAGGTCCTGGCCTGTTTTCTGAAGGATCCACGCATAAAACCAGAACTTTACCGTCCAGGGTAGATTTTAGAGGACCGTTTTCATCTAAATATAAAAATGTCAAGGCTCCAACTATAACTGCCAGTACCACCACAATTATAACCAGAGCTTTGGTTAATCTGCGCATAATAAATACCTCTCATTCTCTTTCTATGTTCGATTTTTTTGAATTAATTGAATTTGAATAAGTGAATTAATTTTTTTCATTTTTTTTATAGATTCTTTTTGTTTTTTTTTGTTTTCTATTTTTTTGTAAATGTTTTTTCCTAATTTTTTTGATTCCATAAATTCTAATGGATGTTTTTATAAAAAATAGTTTAATTTTTATTAGGATGTCTATTTATTAAAAAACTTCAATAATGTGTAGGTAGATCATCTTATATATAATGCTAACCATATCATGAGAAAACCTTAATATCTATCAATATTTAAGTTATCTCAAGGAATAACAAGGTCAAATGATGATATGGGAATTCTCAGATTCAATATTTCCTATTAATTACAATTCTGAAACCATCAGGTTAGAATTCTAATATTACTACCATTAGTTTTTATTAAGAGGGTTTAAATCAAAAAAATAGTTTAAATTCAAATATTCAATAATAATTTATAGATTAAATTTAAGATTATAGAGTTAAAATATAAGAGGGGTAATATGAAAATAACAGTTATCGGAGCGGGATACGTGGGACTGGTCACTGCTGCCTGTCTTGCCGACGTGGGCCACCAGGTTTTATGTGCAAAGAAGAGTAAAAAGAAATTTGAAATGCTAAAGAAGGGAATTTCACCCATTTATGAACCAGGACTTAGTGAAATGCTCCGGAGAAATCTTGATGAAAACCGGATCGATTTTACCACAGACATGGAAGAGGCCATTAACTTTAGTGAGGCAATCTTCATCTGCGTAGGTACACCCACCACCCCGGAAGGTGAAGCTGACCTATCACAAGTGGAAGACGTGGTATCCTCCATCTCCAAGTACATGGATGATTACAAGCTGATCATTGAAAAATCAACTGTCCCGGTAAACACCCATCTTAAGATAAGGGAAATGGTAAGGGAGAAAACAGATATTGATTTTGATGTGGCCAGCAATCCCGAGTTTCTGGCAGAAGGAACCTCGGTTTACAACTTCATGAACCCCCACCGGATCGTGGTAGGGGTGGACACACCAAGGGCCAGGAAGATCTTCGAAGAGATCTACCAGCCATTCACCACTAAGGGATTCCCGTTACTCATTACAGATATTCCATCTGCAGAGATAATTAAATATGCATCAAACGCCTTCCTGGCCATGAAAATTTCCTATATCAACATGATCTCCGACTTATGCGAGAAAACAGGGGCCAGCATCGACGACGTTTCCCAGGGCGTGGGCCTGGACCACAGGATAGGGAGCAAATTCTTAAATGCTGGACTGGGATACGGTGGATCCTGCCTGCCCAAAGATGTAACTGCACTGATCCACACCTACAAGGAACACGATTTAGACACCGGACTCCTGCAGGAAACAGAGAAGATAAACCAGAAACGTAAGGACATCTTCTACCAGCAGGTGGAGGAGAACCTGGATGATATGGAGGGGAAAGTCATAACCCTATGGGGATTGGCCTTCAAACCCAACACCGATGATATCCGGGCTGCACCTGCCATAGATATAGTCAGGAAACTGCAGGATGCAGGGGCCATGGTGAAACTATACGACCCCAAGGCAGAAGAAAACTTCCAACGCATAATACCAGAAAATGAAAACATAACCTACTTCGATGATAAGTACGATGCCCTTAAGGATTCATCTGCACTACTCCTAGTTACTGAGTGGGATGAGTTTAAAGAATCTGATGTAGATAGGATAAAGGAATTAATGGAATCACCCACCATCATCGATGGACGAAACATAATGGATAGAGATTTGATGATGGATAAAGGATTCAGGTACGTTAGCATGGGGCGGTAGTTAAGGATCCTGTAACGTTGATTTTTAACATATACCCTTTTTTATAAAAAATAGCTATTTTTAGGAATATTTAATGGAATAATCATTTTTAATTTTATGGAATAGTCATTTTTAAATTAATGGGAATAATCATTTTTTTAAACTAACCACAATTTTTTACACATCAATTTTTTCTTCCACAATCTCAATACAGCCATAGGGACATTCGCTGATACATAACTCACAGCATCCGCATGATGCAGGGTCGATATAGGCCTTATCATCATCCTGAACTGTGATGGTTGGTTCTCCAGCGTTCACCTGGGGGCAGACCTTCAGGCAGAGGTGTTGACAGCCATCTCCACCCTGACATTCCTCCTGTTCAACCACTGCTGATTTACAGGTGAAGCCCAGTCCTCTTTTTACAGCTTCTTTTATCTGGTAACCTGCCACATGGAGGATGGAATCGTTAAGTTCAGAATCTTTTGCCATGGAGGACAGGCAGGGGTAGTTATGGAATTTTTCTGCAGCCACAAATTCAGCATCCTCTACAGGCACGCTCTCCAGTGCACTAGCAACATAGGCGGTGCATCCGCAGGGTGCGTCTCTTTTAACTTCCACCTTTTTTATCAACTGATGGGCATCCACTTCCAGCTCAGGCTTGCCAAAGCACTGGACAAACTCATCAATATACTGGTCTCCAGTGGGTTTTAAGGTGCAGAAGGGTTTGGCAAAAACAGTTTTTATATCTCCTGCATCCCTTTCTACCTCATTTCTAAGTCCCGGGGGTATCTGTGTTGGTTGGTTACTGGAGATGATTATGGACTTTGCACCTGTCTTCCGGGCTATCTCTGGTACCAGAAGGTTGATATCACCCTTCAATCCCACTGCTATTATCAGATCAGATTCTGGTAGATTATCTGGAAGATAGGGTGTTAAATCTTCTATAAACTCAGGAAGTTCCTCATCCACCTCATGGAGTCCCACTATCTGTGATGATAGCTGGGCTGCCAAGTTGTTTACTACTCTCTTCCCGTAGTTACCAGACGATAGGATGTATATCTTCATGTTAATCATAAAAATTAATTGTTATTTACTCTAATTAAATAGATGGGATGTTGATTCAGTGATTACTCTGTTACTTAGCTCCATATTTAATGCTTCGTATCATACCCGCTACTGAGTGGAGGATTATTCCGGTTAAAGTCATAAATATTCCCCCTAACCCGATTAAACCAGACAATACGGTGGGCATCAGAGATAACATCTGACCATCCAGGTATTGGCCGAAGGAATACAAACCCAGAATTAATCCTATACTGATAAGGATGATACCCGGTATTGTGAAGTAGTATAATGGTCTTCGAAACTCCATATCCTGGAGGAGCTTTACAAATACACCTATTCCGTGTTTTAATGGATTTTTGGTGTGGATTTTACCATTTGTCCCGTTATATCTTATTCCAACCGGCACTTCCATGATTTTGAAGTTGTTTGCAGCTGCATCCATCAGCATCTCGCTTTCAATGGAAAAGCCTGTTTTAGAGAACATGAAGGCAGGTACGGTGTAAGCTGCAAAGGCACGGAATCCACTTTGGCTGTCGGTGATTTTAAGACCCGTGTTAATTTTAGTTGTACTATCCAGAATTTTCTGGCCCATTCTTCTGTAAATAGGTGTTCCGTGATGTTTCTTATTCAGGTAGCGGCTGCCATTTACCAGGTCTGCTTCCCCATCAACAATGGGTTTGATGAGTAATGGGATCTCCTGGGGGTTGTGCTGACCATCACCATCGATGGTTAAAAATATATCAGTTTCATGCATCACCTGAAAACCAGTTTTAAGGGCAGCACCTTTACCCTGATTGTGGGGATGTTTTATAACTTCTGCCCCTGCTTTTTCAGCAATATAGGCAGTGTTATCTGTACTTCCATCATCAACCACAATCACACGATCTACAAATTCACTGGTACGAATAACTACACTACCAATGGCGATTTCCTCGTTATAGGCAGGAACAATGGCAGTTATAAGCGGCAACTTAGAGTCTCCATATAAATCTTGTAAATAGATATGTTAAAGGGCATATAAAGATTGGTGCTTTGTGATTTTAACACCATAAACTGGTCATATAGGAACATATTTTGTGTATAAAAATTTTCCATGATAAGTCTTTTATGTGATGGAGTTTGATTATCTTAATATACATTCGAATTTTATATAGGACAACTATTAACCAGAAACAGGCCAATGAAGATATATTTAACCATTCCTCCGGTGTCATAATGGAAAAACAGCAATCCCTGGAAATATTGAATTTAGCAGATAACTTCTATCAGGAAAATAATTATAAAGAAGCACTGGTAAACTATAAAAAAGCCTTAAATTTTATTCCAGTAGATGACACTGTTACTCAGGCCGACTTATTTTTGAAGATGGGAGACCTGTACCTGGAACTGGAGGACTACAACCTTGCCCAGTACTACTATAAAAACTCCCTAAGGATATATGCCGAAGAAGAAGACCATAATGGGAAAGGTTACAGTTGCACTGGCCTGGGAATCATACAGCAAAAACAGAAAAACCTTAAAAGTGCCAGGAAATACTATGACAGGGCACAGAAAAGCTTCAAAAAGACAGGCGATGTAAAGAGGGAGGAGAAAGTCCACTCACTGGAAGCCAGTACTTATGAATCTCAAGGGATATTGGATGAGGTCATATCCAAGTATAAAAGGACCTTCCAGAAGATGGGGCAAAGAATCCCTGGTGACTTCCAGGAGTCAGTTAAAAAACAGAATAAACGTTCCATACTGGGGGTCTCCCGTGGTGAACTAGTTCTCTCCTTTGTTTACCTGGCAGCCCTGACCATAGCCGAGGTGCTTGTAACCTACATTAACCTCCAGGCTGGTTTGGTACTGGAAGCCCTGATACTATTTGCCTTACTTTTAAACTCATCACTTAAAACTTCCTACAACTTCTCTACCCTTCTGAGGTCCATGATGGCCCTGCCAATAATCAGGATAATAGGTCTGTCCATACCATTGATGCAGATTGATGCCCTTTACTGGTTTCCCATAATATCGGTACCACTCTTTGCAGCTTCATTTACCATCATGCGGGCCCAGGGTTTATCACTTAAAAATGTGGGCTTTGTGCTGGGTAATTGGAAGGTACAGCTTTTAATCGCCATAACTGGTGTCTTTTTAGGTACCATAGAATACCTCATCTTAACACCCAAACCATTAATCGGCACCTTTAACATGGAGAACCTGATTTTTGCCTCCATCATACTCATCATATCCACTGGACTGGCCGAGGAGATCTTATTCAGGGGTATAATACAGAAAAACGCGGAAAACGTTTTCGGTGCTGTGATTGGACTTTTATACACATCATTACTCTTTACGGCTCTTCACATAGGATGGACTTCCATATACGACCTTATATTTGTGTTTTCAGTGGCTGTATTCTATGGTTACGCGTTCCTGAAGACCAGGAGCCTATTGGGTATCACACTCTCCCACGGACTATCCAACACCATGATATTTTTGGTAGTGCCCTTTTATGCACCCCTAATTTATAGCTGGCTTCCATTTTAGATAGGAACAGGATATTGTTTATTTTGAAAAACAGGATATTCTTTATTTAATAAAGAATAAATGAAACTCAAAAATAATTCTTAAGTATAAAAGAAAAGAAATCTCAAATAAATAACGTGTACATTATAACCGTCATTTATTAGAGTAAATATACACTGTGTACAGGTAACCTACTTTCTGGTGTTTTCTTGGACCAGTAGAAGTAGTCTGCAGTGATGACTATTCTGTTGTTTTCATGGGTGAATGTATAGTTACCCTCCCAATCGGTGTAAATCCCATCTATTTTGAAGGTACCGTTGAAGTTCTCCCCATCATTGGCAAAAAGGGATGTACCAGTCCAAGCTGCGCAGGTCATATTCATATTCCCATTGAAGATGGTGTTGAACATGGCGCTTTTTATATCGTTGCGCACCAGATAGTTAATGGTTTGAGGGGTGACTTTAACTGTATCTATAAATCCCGTAACCTTTAACCCGTCGGAAGTGTAATCAAGGGGACTTTCTCCCTGTTCTGCACCAGAGAGAACCAGCACCATATTGAAATTCCGACCAGTTCCATTGATATCGTAGTAGCCACCCATGTAGCTTCCACTAGTTCCGCTGGGCGGGATGGTAACCTGGGAATGGTAGTTGTAATCTATCTGGTCAAAGGCTAAGGCACTGAATGTTCCCTGAGTATATTCCAGTAATCCAACAACTGCTATGGCAGCTATTAAAACTATTAGAACGATAAATATTTTTCTCATAAAATCATCTGTTAATTAAATATCTTTGTCATTAAATCATTTCTTATTAATTAAATAGATTCTCATCAAACAATAAAATAATCATAAAACAAATTAAATAAAAATAAAAAAAAAATAAAATGAGTTTTTTTAATTACAGTTGAGCCATGACTTCACACAAGGTTGGTACGCCTGCTGGGTTGAAGTGTGGTACACCATTTTCATCGATTATTATGTAAAACTGCTGGAATAACTGGTCATTTGATCCTATATTGTTGGTTGTTTCAATAATTACCATTGTGTCTGTTATATTTTCAGGTAGAGTTCCAATGGCTAAAGATGTTGAATTAACATCGTATGAATTGACTGCTGTTTTATAAACTGATGTTGGGTCTGGTATGGTTTGGTTGGTGGTCCATCCCAGGAAAGTGGTGTTGAAATCGCCCTGGCCAATGGCTGTCTGGTTGTACAGTCCACCATAACCCAGTACAGTTATATTGGTATCCTGTGGTAAAGTTTCTTCACCATAACCAGCCATATTGCTCAGGTCAAATGTTGCGTTTTCACCGGGTTTTACCCACAGCTGTACATAGAAAGTCTGTTGAGTACCGTTTTTTTGTGGTAAGTTCTGAACCTCTAAATTCCAGTGGGCCCAGACATCCTGGTTGTTGTTTATAACTGTAACCTTACTTCCATTTGCAGTAATCTGCGCCTTGTTATCAGCAGTTGGCGAGGTCATCAAAAATGCGGCTGCACCTATGACAATCACTGCAATTATAATTATTGCAATTATTATAACGTTGTTTTTCATTTAAAACACATCCTAGAGTATGGTTACCACTTTATAAGCTACAATAGCTACAAAGACTAAAAGCAGCGGGATTATAGCTACATTGGATCCTTTTACGAATGACTTGACTGAAGGCCTACCAGTTTCAGAACTTAATATTTCTTTAAGTGCCAAAAAAACAATGAGTGATACCACAGCTATTATACCATAAGCCATTATTTGGGCTGTAGTGGTTGTTGCAGTAGTTGCTGTTACCGTTGATATCATGTACTAAACTGTAATTTTTATGATATATATATTTATCTTTTAAACCGCGTTTTTTGTGAAATATATCACATTAACATATTTTTTTTGGTAATTGATGGGGTTTTTCTTTTAATTATTTAAATTAATACTTTATTAATGGGAATTTTTTAAATTTGTCTATTTATAAAGCTTATTATCGGTGATACGTATATTATTTGAATGATTTAAAATATTTTTAATTAGTTTTTTAAGCTTTTCGTTGATTATCCTGTGACATTGATCCACAGATGTAGTGAGCGATAGATGTTGTTATTATCCGGGAGTTTGAAAAGTTTAAATTCCATCTTCTTCTCACCAGGTTCACCTGCAGTGAAGTTAAATGGGATTTCCATTTTCTCACCGTTCTGGAGAGTTAACATCTGGTCCAGCTGCACAGTGTTGTTGGAGGTTACAATTAGATGGTAGGTGGTATTTTTATTTTCATGGTTATCTATCCCTATTATAACATTGCCCTCCTGTCCAGAGGTTAGGTTAGTGGGGTAGTCGCTGGCCTTGCCGCCCGGGCCCAGGATGTAGAATTCAGTGAAACTCTCACCCTCCTTTGGGGTAACTATGATGTAAGCCGTGGTGATGATGGCGAATATGATGGATAATATAAGCACTGTTGAGAGAATTTTATTTGTTTTTGATTGGTCTTTAAAATCAGTGTCAAATCTCCTGAAGAAACCTTCAAAATCAACCAGGAAAAGGTTCTCTTCAGGGATCCTTCTCCTTCTGATGATGGCCACGGCACATAGTAATAGGGTAATACCAGTTAATGAAATCAGGATTTGATCCAGGCGAATGCCCCATGGTGTGTAATTTAATACCAACCCAAGCAGGGGTGTTATGGCGATGCTTAAACCGAAGCTTAAAGTAATTCTTTCAATACTGTCTAGGTCATCTTTTTTAGGGAATAACGATGCAATTAATGCGTAGCCGGGAAAAAACAGGACCAGTAAAAGTCCCAGTACAGTCCGGACAACTGTTTTGTTCAGGGTGGGCTCCAGTACGAATAGCGCGCAGAGAAGTGTTAAAATCACCACCAGTATTATATCCAGGAAATTTTTTCTTTGGGGGGATGTTTTAAGTTTTCTTTCAGTTTTAACTGGTTTATTTTCTTCCTGTCCTGTTATTTTCTTCTTTTTAGTTTTTTCTATTCTTTTTTCCTTAAATTCTTCCTTATTTTCCTTAAATGATTCCAAATTATTTTCAAATTCTTTCCTTAGTGATTGCAGTTTTTCAGGGGATACACCCTTCCTGAAGAATGCAAGGACGGCCAATATCACCGTAAGGAATACCAGTATCAGGTAACTTGATATGGGAATGTAAACTGAAACCAGGGTGAGGATTAAACTCAGAACAAAACTCCAGACCACCCTTCTAACTTTTGATCTGCTGTTAAATATAGGGTCAATAACCGACATCAATGCGTAACCCGGTAGAAACAGGTGGATTAGGAGCTGGGGTATGAGGTTTACAGGGAACTGATCAAGTGCAGGGACTACTAAAAAAGCTAAAGAAGAGATGGATAAGATTATAAGTATTGTAAGGTCCCTGTAAGTTGGTTTCTGCATGTTAATCATTCCTTCTGATGATCTTCTTAAGGTTAATTGCATTAAAAGAGATAAATTGTTATCTAATTATAGTATAACTAATAAATAGGTTGACTATATTTATATTTATAGGTGTAATAATGAAAATCGAACTCACATTAGATTCAACAGTTCAAATAGATAATGAAGTGGTTTCCTGTGACCTGGTGGATGAAGCTGCCATCTTAAACATGAAAGATGGAGTATATTATGGTTTAAACTCGGTTGGTGCCCGTATCTGGAACCTTATCCAGAAACCAATGAAAGTCAGTGATATTTTAGATACTCTCCTTGATGAATATGATGTGGAAAAGGATGTCTGCATGACAGATTTAATGGAATTACTGGGACAATTACTGGAAAAAGAACTAGTGAAGGTTGAATGACATTTTTAAATTTCTTCAAGTTATCAGGAGATGAACAAAGGATACTCCTTAAAACACTCTTTTTAATGGTAAAAATAAGGTTGATGCTATGGTTAATGTCCTTCCCACGGATCCAAAGATCTTTTAAATATATTGAACCAACTGCAACAGATAAAGCTGCAGTTACCAACCTAATCTGGTCTGTGAAGGTAGTCAGCCACTATGTGCCCAGATCAACCTGTCTCACCAACGCCTTAACTGGATACTCACTATTTTCACTGTATGGTTATCCAAGCCAGGTTAAAATAGGCGTGGGTAAATCCTCAGAAGGAGAGTTTGAAGCACATGCTTGGCTGGAATATAATGATGAAGTTGTTATTGGTGAGTCTGAGAAAGAATATGTGCCCCTACTTGATTTTAAAAGGGGATGAATTTTTCAGTTGTTTATAATTTATATAGGACTGGTGAATAGATGAGTGCAATTACAGGGATCTTCAATAGAGATGGCAACAATGTAGATCCTGAACTCATAAAAAAGATGAACAACCGGCTTTCCCATAGAGGTCCAGATGGATCTGCCATATACTGTGGAGGGCCAATAGCCCTGGGACATCAAATGATATGGACCACACCAGAATCATTTCACGAGAAATTACCATTTCATGATGAAAAATCCGGATTAGTTATCACTGCAGACGCGCGTATAGATAACCGGGAAGAACTATCAACTAAATTAAGAATCGAAGATAAGGAAGACGTAGCTGACAGTTATTATATATTGAAATCTTATAAGAAATGGGGTGAAAACTGCCCTGAACATCTTATTGGTGATTTTGCATTTGTTATATGGGATGAAATAAATGGTAAGTTATTCTGTGCCCGGGATCATATTGGTGTGAAGCCCTTCTATTATTATATGGATGATGAGGTTTTTATTTTTGCCACTGAAATTAAAGCACTTTTATTACTTAATATTATATCCCAAAAATTGAATGAGAAACAAGTAGCAGAACATTTAGGATTCCTTCTGGAAAACAAGGAAGACACTTTTTATAAAAATATCCACAGGTTAGCTCCAGCAACCACACTTACACTTGGTTTTAAAAAAGAAACATTCAATAAGTATTGGACATTGGATCCTACCATTGAATTACAGTTAGATTCTGATGAAGCTTACACCAACCAATTCCTGAAGATATTTAAAGAAGTTGTAAAAAGTCGTTTACGGTCTGCATTTCCAGTTGGATCAATGCTAAGCGGTGGACTGGATACTTCTTCTGTAGTTTGTACCGTTCAAACCATAAGGGATGATGGCAATGAAAAATTTAACCAGTACAACTGGATAAATAATTCATTTAAGACCTTTTCAGCGGTATTTGATGAAGTTCCTGAGTGTGATGAACGCCATTATTCCAATTTGATCTTTTCAGAATATGAATTAGAGCCGTATTATATCCATGCAGACCAAATTAGCCCGTTGGGAGAAATAGATGAATTTTTTAGTTATGGTGACCAGCCATTTTTGTTTCCTAATCATTTCATGTTATGGAATTTATACAAGGAAGCTCATAAGAGGGGTACACGAATCCTCTTAGATGGTTTTGATGGAGACACCATCGTATCATATGGTGAAGGTATTTTCAGTGACTTCCTCAAATCTGGTAAATTGGGCGAATTTATAAAAGAAATTAATGAAACAGCGAAACTGCATGGGGTAAAACCTTATAGATTATTAATAAATAAATCCCTGGAAACATTTACCCCCAAATCTATTAAAAGGTTGGGATGGTCACTTACTAAATTCACAACACTGGATAATCGTAATAACAGGTTTATTCATGAAGAATTAATAAAACGCACGGGATTAATAGAAAATTTAAGGAATGGCTATGAAAAAGAGTTAAATATCAAAAATTCTCGCCAATTACATCATTTTTATATAGAATCCGGGTTGATACAGTTAGAATTGGAACAGCTGGATTGGATAGCAGCACGCTTTGGTATTGAACCACGCCATCCCTTCTATGATAAGAGGTTAATTGAATTTTGCCTGTCACTTCCTGTAGAGCAGAAACGAAAAAATGGTTTTGATAGATTAATACTCAGAAGGGCTATGAAAAACATTCTACCAGAAGAGATAAGGAAACGCATAATTAAAACGGATTTAAATCCAAACTTCAACAGAAGCCTGTTAAAATTTGAGAAAAAATGTATTGATAATTTAATTATAGAAAACCCATCTGTTCTTGAAAAATATGTAGATGTTCCATTTTTACAAAAGGAATATGCCCAGTACTTATCAGGAAACACTGAAAATATCAATGAAATATGGAATATAGTTGTTCTGGGATTATGGCTGCAGAAAAATAGTCTATAATACTATTTTATATAAAACAAAAAAAATTAGGATATTTTTAAAATAAATAAAAAATTGGGTATATCCCATTTATGGGGATATCTTTAGGGTATTGCTTGTATTAAGGATGAAGCTGTACTCAGTAAACTGTTTAGAATGTTGGTTAGTGTTATTAGAATTTCAGATAAAATTCCATTAGCATTTGTGCCTGTATTTGCAGAGTTACTGTTTTGATTTGGTGTGTTTAAATTTGATACTGATGCTCCGTTTTGAATTGATCCAACTGTTGGCGAAGTTGATGGGGCTGCACTAAATGTTCGGGTTTGTGAACTGCTTAGTAGATTAAGAGTAGCTGGTACAGTGAATGATGCGGTTTGATAGTTATTGGCTAGGTTGGTATCATTCTGGTTTCCGTATACAGTTGAAATGACTTGGGTTGTTCCTGGTGTTGATGGTGTGTAAAAAATGATTTCTAACTGCTGTGCCATATTCCCTAAAGTGACAAGTGTTACATTCCATATTCCCGTCCATGGATCATATGAGCCAGGTTCGGTACTCCAGGATCCCCATCCACCAAAGAATGTTTGGGATCTCACTCTCCAGCTATTTATTTCCAAGTTCCTAGGCATTCCATCATTCATGATTATACCAGTAGGATTAGTTAGAATAGGTCTTGTTACAGTTATTGTAAGAGTATTGAGACTATTAGGTGTGGGGCTGGTATTAACAAATGAGTTGGTAAGTTCTAGATCAACATTACTTGGTGATGTTGGTACGTTAATTGTAAATGCTTTTGATACTGGGTCTGCATTATCTGCTCTGGCTGTTACATTGTTGGTTAAACTTCCTGTACGGCTGAGTAGCATTCTTAAATCCAGGTAAGCTGTTTTTCCTACGGCCAGATTACCTATGGTCCAATTTCCAGTTGTAGGGTTGAAGGATGGATCATTTCTGATGTAAGTATTTGAGTTATTCCAGGAAACCCACCATTCAATGACATTAAAAGCTGGTGATACAGTTTTAGTTACAACAACATTTGTTGCGCTATTAGGGCCATTGTTTGTTACATCGATGTACTGGTAATCTTCAGAGCCATATATGGGGGTAATTGATTCTAATTGAGAATACAGTTCATTATTCACAGTTAATGTGGTATTTGCACCGTAAACAGCGGGGACATTGGTAGAAAATATGGAAAGTGATAATAAAACCATCACTATCATTATTGTGATATGTTTCACATTTTCCCTCCTTTGAAATTGATTTTTGAAATTTCTAAATAATTCTTTATTGTTTTTATATTAATATTTACCTATTTTCATCTGATCCTTCATTGCTTTGGTATTGGATTATTTTATCAATAATCATCGTACAATATAAATAATCTTTGTACAAAATATCTGAACAGACTCTAAGTTAATTAAATACAAGAAATTTTTATGTGAATATAGTCACTGTCAATTTCGAATAATTTAAATACTATACTAATGTTATTGTTTAATAATAAGAACAAAAAAAATAATTTAGAAGAAATCTCTTAAACTAAAGAAGTGGAAATAAATGACAAAAGATAATTATCACAAAAAAAATTATAAGAACCCTTATACATCTCCAAAATTAATATTACATGGATCCATTGCGGATATTACAAGAGCTAAGCGTAATAATCCCAAAAAGGATGCTACTAGACAATATTCTCAATTATAAAATATTAATTTTATATAAACTATTTTTATTATAACATTCTAACTTATTTTCATGTTCCAGTATAAAGCGTATGGAATAGTTATTCGCTCAAATTTAAAATTACCAGAACTCAATCCTTTTCATGGTAAACCAGACCTATTAATTGATTTTGGTGAGGTTAACTTATCAGAAACTAATCATAATATAATTGGAACTAAATTTGAGATATCTTCGGATATTATAAAACTCTTCTGGAGCGAAGTGGCTTGTTTTAAATTATTTAAGGGCCAGGAAATTACAATAGACCCAGTGGAAGATGTTTCGGAAAACATAATTAGAGAAGTTTTACTGGGCCCGGTTTTTGCTGTTCTTCTTCATCAAAGGGGTAATTTGGTTTTGCATTCCAGTTCAGTAAATATTGGTAATTATGCCATTGGATTTTTGGGAGATGCTGGTTTTGGAAAATCAACTATTTCAATGGCCATGTATAATCGAGGATACAGTATAATTACAGATGATGTACTGGCAATCAACCTTGATGATACTGGTGTACCTGTAACCAATCCAAGTTTTCCAGTAATAAAACTGGAATCCTCTGAATTAACAAATGAGAAACACAACTTAAGAATTTTAAGCAAAGATGAGGAACAGGAAAAAAATTTCATTTATATTGGAAGAAACTTTTCCACATCACCAATAACAGTAAAAATATTATATATACTAAAAAGAAGTAACCAAGTTGGTATTGAAGCAATTGAAACACAGAATGCTTTAAAGGAGTTGCTTAAACATTCATACTGTTTAAAACTATTCCAAAAGAAAGAAAAAGTCATCAATCTATTTCAATGTGCCAATATTATCGAAAATATCAACGTTAAAGTTTTAAATATAGGTAATTCATTAGAAAAACTTCCGGAAGTAGTAGATATCGTTGAAAAAGATGTCCTAAAATTAAAATAGGAATTATCTAAAAATTATACATAATAAAACACATATATTTGAAGAGTTCCATGTTCTCCAGAACCAGCAAGACAGAAAGAAATTTTATGGAATATATTAATGCATTGATTCATTTTAAATCAAAAAATGTGGGATTTGCATTATTCTTAATGGTGTTTGTTGGCCTAACAGAAGGTGTTGGATTACTTCTCCTGGTGCCCTTACTTCAGCTTGTAGGTTTGGATGTTCAGCAGGGTGCACTGGGTCAGATTGCAGAATTTATAGCATCATTTTTTGCATATTTTGGTGTAACACCTACACTGGCCATGGTACTGGTAATATATGTTCTTATCATAAGTCTAAATACCTTACTGCGCAGACTGCAGACGGTACAGGTTTCTGAAATTGAATATGGGTTTGCAGCCCATCTAAGAAAGGATTTATTTAAAGCAATCACAAGTGTAAACTGGCTTTTTTTTACGGGTAAAAGATCCTCAGATTTTGCACATGCACTGACCTATGAAATAGAAAGAATAACCACCGGGACCAGTTTTTTCATTTCATTAATTGCAAGTTCAATTATACTGGTGGTCTACATAATATTCGCCTTAAATATCTCGGGCATTATTACAGGATTAATTTTTATTGTGGGTATTGTTTTACTGCTTATACTTAAAAGAAGAACAGAATCTGCAGGAGAAAGTGGCGAAAAACTATCAGAGGTAAGTAAGGATCTATACTCATCTACGCTTAAGCAGATGGATGGAATGAAGACCATAAAAAGCTTTGGTATGGAAGATAAAAATATTAAACTCTTTAACAGGGAAGCTGATAATATATCCCGTAGTTTTATGGGGGCGATTAATAGTTATGCAGATGTGAGATTCCTATTTGATGTTGGATCTGTAATAATTTTAAGCATCATAGTGTTTATTTTAGTTGAATTTATAGCCATTCCAATAGCTGAACTGTTAATCCTTCTCTTTTTATTTGTACGGATGATCCCTAATTTTTCCACAGTACAATTGAGCTACCAGTATTTTATAAACATGCTACCTGCATATCGGACCGTGGCTGATCTAGAAAAAGAGTGTAAAAATGAAGCTGAACCAATGTTGGAAGGAAATAAAATAATTTTAAATGAGAAAATTGAGCTAAAAAACGTTTCATTTACTTATGGAATAGAAAACGGCTCTTTTAACCTTGAAAACCTAAATCTAACCATCGATGCAGGTAAAACCACAGCCATAGCAGGTTTATCCGGCGCTGGTAAAAGCACCATTGCCGATATGCTAATGGGGCTTATAATTCCACAAAGCGGCAGTATAACTGTTGATGATGTTGATTTAACCAAAGAAAACCTGTTAAGCTGGCGTAATCAGATAGGATACGTTGCCCAAGATACTTTCCTATTTAACGATACGATACGAAATAACTTGCTCTTTGCAGATCCCGCAGCATGCGATGAGGAGGTATTGGAAGCATTAAAACAGGCATCAGCAGATGAATTCGTTTTGAAGCTACCTCAAAAACTCGATACTTTAATAGGTGATCGGGGAGTTCGATTATCTGGAGGTGAGAAGCAACGTCTGGCTCTTACACGTGCATTACTACGTAACCCCTCACTTTTAATATTAGATGAGGCGACCAGTAATCTGGACTCGAAAAATGAGAAGAATATTCTTGATTCATTGGAGGATCTCCATGGAAATTTAACCATTTTGATTATAGCACATCGTCTATCTACCATAAAGAATGCGGATATCACATATCTGTTAGAAAAAGGTAGTATTATAGAGTCAGGGACATATAAAGAACTTAAAGAAAAGGAAAAGTATTTTAAATTTTTATATGAAGATCAGATTAATTAATTTGTTTTAATTAAAAAATATACAATTAACAAAATTAAATAAGTTAGATCTGTCAAAGAAATTATTCAAAAAAAACCAAATATGTAGCTAATAATGAATAATATAAAAAAAATCTAATTACAATATCTGTGGGTGAAATCTCTTTAAATATCTTAATAAAAGATAAAAAATTACTGAATGATTTTTAAATAATTATTCAAATTTCCAGGTTGAAAAAGTAAACCCTACCATAGATTTACAAATTGAAAGTTTAAGTGAAAATAAGATGAACCGAAAAAAATACCAAAAACCTGCCATAAAAACAGAGAAAATGTTTGAAAAAACAGTTCTTGAATGTGTTAAATGTCCAGGTATGGGTAATCAAACTGGTAAATGTGATTCCGACAAGTTTTCATAATAAAACAAAACTATTGGCAACTTATACAGATTATTGGCCAAAAAAAATGATGAATCTCAATTATGCTGGAGAAGATAAATTAATAAAAAAATCTCTAAAGCAAAATAAACTGCAGCTTAAAGCATTAGGCAGCAGTATGTTTCCATTTATTAGAAATGGTGATTTGGTCGAAATAAAATCTGTAGATGTTGAAAATTTATCAATTGGGGACATAATTTTTTTTGAAAAGAAGATAAATTCTTTTTGCTTCGTTTACTTAAAATAGGTGTGGATGAGTTTATAACTCGGGGTGATAATATGGCTAATTTTGATAAACCCCTCACCACTAAGGATATTTTAGGCAAATTAGCGGTAATTAAAAGGAAAAATCATTTAATTGAGGTAGATTCTACGGTTTATGAAAAACTGGGAAAATTAATTGTAAAAATTTATTCACTGAATTATTATGCAACATATTTTATACTAAATTTATATAATTTTATCAAAGTCTAATTTATAATAATTCAAATGAAGGAAAATCAGTTAATAATATCTGTCTTCAGCACTAATCACTTTGATTTCATATCTCACGATTCGTTTATCTGGATCATAAAATTCAAAATAGAAATAGGACACACCCAGTGAGGGGACAACTTTAGGATCTAAATAGGGATTTTTGTTAATATCCACAACCATACCATTCTCATCAAAGGCGGTAGCTTCCATTTTAAGATCTAAAGCATCGATATCATTTTTATTAGTTATATTCCCTTCAATATAATAATAAGTCCTGTCTTCATAATCGATATGCTCAGCATTACTATCTATAATCTCCAATTTATTTAAGGAAATTGTTTTTTCACCGAAAGTCCCGTTGGTTGCATTTTTAGTGGTGCAGCCGGAAATTGAAACTATAACTGCAAATAGAATTATGACAATTATTATTAAAGATTTATTGAACATTTTAAGCATCAAAAATTTGTTTTTTAATTTTGAGATGGAATATTATTTATAAGAAATTCTGTTTAATCCATATAAAGGTAATTATTTTAAAACTATATCAATTTTAAGTGTGCCCTTATGAAATACGAAATAGGTAGAAATTTAGAATTAACCCGGGAAGACACTTTATTACTTCTAGCAGCCAGGACAGAAATTAATGAAGAGATAACATCAGAAATGACTTTAATTCTCCAGCAGGGGATAGATTGGGATTATCTGCTTAGAAGATCTAAGGACCATAAATTAACACCTCTTCTCTACTGGAATCTTAATTCCATATGTTCTGATTCAGTTCCCCTAGAAATTATGGATAAATTTATAGCTTTTTTTGAGGAGAATGCACGAAAAAACCTTATATTGACGGGTGAATTAATAAAGATTTTGAAGAGCTTTGAATCCAATCAAATATGTGCCATAAATTTTAAAGGACCTTCACTTGCTTTACTGGCGTATAATAACCTGGCACTTAGAGAATTTATTGACATAGATATATTAGTCAACCATATAGATATTAAAAAGGTTAATAACCTGATGAATCAGTTGGGATATGTACTAGAATCCTATCCTGAGAAAATCGACGAATCCCTGTACTTTAAAACACAGACTGAACACAAATTTGTACATAAAAAATTTGGTGTAGTCATTGAAATCCATACTAGATTACAAGGACACTTCTTCAATTTTCCAATTAAACCTCATTTTATTTATAAAAATGAAAGATTGGACACTTTAAAAATAAATAATTATGAATTAAAGACATTTTCAACTGAAAATCTGCTTATATTACTTACAATTCATTGTGCACGGCATAACTGGTCTTGTATTTCATGGATCTGTGACATATCTGAACTTATACAACATCATAAAATTAGTTGGTCTGAAGTAATGGAAAATGCAAGTAAACTGGGTGTTATGAGAATACTGTTAATTACTCTATCATTAGTTAAAGATTTATTTGGACCTGAATTTCCTGATGAAATAAATGATTTATTTATAGATGATGTGGTGCATGATATTAATATACAGATACAGAATAGATTATTTAGAGGAAAGCATCATTCATTAACTATTTTTGATAGAACTTATTTAGATTTAAAGAAAAGAGAGAGCATGAAGATGGGGTTGAAAGATGTGTTATGCAGTATCTTGAAACCCACCTATGAAGATTTCAGAGAGTTACCGTTGCCTTCACGATTATTTTTCTTGTACTATATTATTCGTCCTTTTTTATTAATTAGGAGGTTGTAGAGATAAGATATGTTGGGTTGGATAACTCCATATAACTTTTTTTAAATAACTTCCAATTTTTGTGAAATTAGGAAAATTATTTTAACGATTGTTTTTAGTAACATGACGAAACCCACATATAAAGAGATTTCAGAGAATTAGGTTATTTTCAAGTTTATTTTTCTTATTATTGGCCCTTTTTTATTAATTAGGAGGTTGTAGAAATAAGATTTGTTGGGATAGATAAATTCACTCCTAACTTTTTTTAAATGAACATCCAATTTTTTGTGAAATTAGGAAAAGTTTAAATACATTATTTTACAATTAAATTTATACTTTGCTATTGGTTATTATGGGGGCGAACTAAATTATTTCTTTATCAGAGGATTGTAGTTTAATTATTGTAACTTATAATCACCGTGAATACATTGAAAGGTGTTTAAACTCAATCTTTAATTTATCATCCGATATTATAATAGTAGATAACAAGTCCACCGACGGAACTGTGGAGTATATTAAACAGAATTATCCGGATGTTAAATTAATTGAAAATTCACAAAACTTAGGTTACGGAACTTCCGTAAACCTTGGAGTTGAACATAGCCATAATAAGTATTTAGTACTCATGAATCCTGATATATGGGCAGAAGATAATTTCATTGATGAACTGCTTAAACCTTTAGAAAATAATGAAAATTTGATCACCACACCCAAGGCACTCATCTATGATGGAAGTAAAATCAACACCTGTGGAAACATCCTGCACTTCACCGGGTTGGCATTTACTCGGGGACTGGGTGCTGAAAGAGAAGATTTTGATGAAGTTAATTATGTTTCTGGATTGTCAGGGGTTTGTTTTGCTGTTAGACGGGATCTTTTCCAGGGAATTGGTGGGTTTAACGAGTCAATATTTTTATACATGGAAGATGCTGAATTGTCCTGGAATATAAATTCCAGGGATTTAAAAATTATGTATGTACCGTCATCCATTATTTATCATGATTACGTTTTCAAGGTCCCAGCAGAGAAAATTTACCACCTTGAAAGGGGTAGATACACCATCCTGAACAGCTACTTCACCTGGAGAGAATTCTTAATGTTTCTACCATCTTTAATGGTCGCGGAATTGTTTACATGGGGCTATTCCTTAATTAATGGATACAGTGGAATTAAACATAAAACCAGGGCAATGAGGGATAGTAGAAGAAAAGATGTTGAAAATAAGGATTATGATTTAGGAAATCTGATTAAATCTTTTGAATGGGCAATTCCTGAAGGACAAATTAGATATTTCTTTTTTGATAAATTTATAAGAAAGATTGGTAATTTTATATTTTTCATGAATTACAAATCTATTTTAAAATTAGAGAATCTGAAAAAGACCCAGACTCCCACTTTACACGAAATTGAATTGCCTGATGAGATTCCGGGTAAAAAGATTCATTAAATTCACTATCTAGCGGGTATTTGATGAAAATAGCTCTTGTTTGTTCTCATGGAGGCCATTTAACAGAACTATTATATTTAATGGAAGCCTTTGAGGGACATGACGTTTTTTTTGTGACATATGATAATATAAGGACCCGGAACCTAGATTATCGTAAATATTTATTCCCAAATTTTGGTGAAAAACCTTATAAGATGTTTTTAAATCTTCCTAAAATAGTTAATATTCTTTTAAAGGAAAAACCGGATGTAATTGTGAGTAATGGTGCTGAGATTGCCATTCCCTTCTTTTATTTAGGTAAACTTTTACGAAAGAAAACGTTGTTTATCGAATGCTACACCCGTATAGATACACCCACAGTAACCGGTAAAATGGTTTATCTAGTATCTGATACTTTTTTAGTTTTATGGCCAGAGATGCTGGAGAAATATGGTGGAAAGGCTAAGTATTATGGTGGGATATTTGAACTAGAAAATTCATCCACTTCAAAAAAAGAGGAAGGAGATTATATACTGGTGATTACCGGGATGCACTCCGGATTTGATAGATTAATTAAAAAAATGGACGAAATCGCTGGGGAAATTGATGACAAGGTGGTAATGCAGATAGGAAACAGTGAATATATCCCTAAAAATGCAGAATATTTTCGGTTCAAAGAGTATGGAAAGATCAAAAAACAAATAAAAGATGCTAAAGTTGTAGTTTGTCAAGGTGCCATGACGGTAATGGATTCATTAATATTAGGCACTCCTGTTCTCACAGTTCCTAGACTTAAAGAATATGGGGAGCATCTAGATGATCATCAGCTTACTTTCTCTGAGAAGTTAAAAGAACAAGGTTTAGTGTCAATATATGAGGATATTAATGGGATATGTAAAAAGTTATTTGAATCTAATTCATTAAACAGCAAATGTTTAAATGTAAATTATGAATTAATTAATAAATTAAAGATATTTATAAATGATTAAAATGTTTGCTGTACCTACTTTTGAAGCATTTGAAGAAAAGATTGGGTTAAATGCTCGACAGATCTCTCTATTGTTGATCTCTATATCAACAATTTTATGGTCAGTCTCAATGCTATTCTCTAAAATGGAAATAGGGTCTTATGGGTTAATACATGGTATAAATCCATTATTTTTTGTTTCCATGAGCATATTAATACTGTCATTTTTTATAACAATTCAGAAAAATATTAAGGATAACTTCCTTTTAGTACTGCATTTATCTTTAATTATCATCTTTTATGCTTCCATTACTGTGTTAATCGAGGGCACACCCAGGTTTCCTTATAATTTTGAAACATCTAAAAGTGTCGATTACATCCTTCAATACGGTCATTCCAATTCCGAAATAATTCATTATCAGACATGGCCAGGTATGTTCTATTTTGGAGCAATTGAATCTTTATTAACGAATATTTCCCCAGTAAATTCACTTTTAATAATTCCCCTTATTTTTATCATTCCAAACACGTTAATGGGATTTTTATTATTTTCCACATTTCTCAATAAAAAAGAGACTTGGATAGCATTATTATTGGCTAATGCCCTTATTTTTGGGGCTCCAATTTATTTATTACCCGGTGTAATTTCAGGGATGATGGTTTCATATGCTCTTCTATTATTTTTTAGATTTGAAGTTTTCAATGATAGAGCATCTATTAGTTCTAGAACAATTTTCATAATTTTTTGCATGGCTGCAGTTGCTAGCCATTTTTTATCAACTATGTATCTTCTATTTGCTTTATTATTCATGTCTGGGCTGTTATTTATCTTTAAACATAAAATTGATAGAAAATTTATCCTGGTATTTGTATTAATTGCAGCATTTCAAGTTTATGTAGCTGGTTCCTATGCAATGGATCAAATTGGTGGGTCGGTTCTTACTGCTTTGGATTTGGAAAAGACAGTAAATGATGTGGCAGGTATGGCATTTGGCGGATCTGAAGAGCATCAGAATGTAGTTTATGTCAGAATAATTTCAATGTTACTTCTTGTAATTTTAGCAGCTTTAGGTTTTTTCTATGAAATCCTAATAAAAAAAAAATGGTCTTTAAAAAATTTGACATTACCTGTATGGTTTGGTGCTAATACATCACTAACTTTGATAACTTCATATTCTGGTGAGATTTTAAGCAGGACATTTGCACAAAGTATGAGTATATTACAGATGTTATCTGCAAAATTAATATATAACAAAAAATTATCAATTGTTTTACTCATAATACTATTGATATCTCCACCAATATCCATTGTCAATGCTTATGGAAATGAATTAATTGATTATGTATCTCCTGCAGAAATTACTGGGGCTAATTTCCTTTTTGATCATAGTAATAACTCAAGCATTGTTATCAGTTTTCAACCTAGAACTTTGGGAATGAAATACAGTGATAAACTTGAAAATTGGAATACACTTAGTGGTCTTACACAGGAGGTGGATATAAGCCAAAAAGTAGAGAATATGAATTTACAATATATAAAAATGTATAATAATTTTTATGTGCTTGTAGGTATCCGGGATATGGAGAGTTATGAATTTGGACGAAATAAAGTAAATTTAGATAATATAAGAATTTTAGAAACAGGCAACATTTCTGATAGGATATATGATAATAAAGAATTTATTTTATATAGAACTGGTGTATTATAATGGAAGTTTCTGTGATTATACCTACCAGAGAAAGGATACATTTTCTTCAAAAATGCATTGATTGTCTTCAGTTACAAACTAAGAAACCAGAAGAAATTGTGATAATTATCCATGAAGATGATGAGGAAACTAATAAATTTATTAAAAATTTAAATACAAATTTATTTATTCGTTATTTTAAAACTGATGGTGGAAGTTGTAAAGGGAGAAATTTAGGCATCGAAAAATCTAAAGGAGATATATTGGTCTTTATTGAAGATGATGTAATATTAGAAAAAACTTACATTGAAAAATTAAATAATATTTTTAAAAAGGAATACATTGATGTTTTGGCGGGTTATACATTTGACATTGTAGATTTAACCAGCCCATTGTTAATCAGAAAGGGTGAATTCGATTATATTAAAGAAAATAAAGAAAATAAATTCTTTAAATTAATTATAGATGAGATTTCAAGAACTTCATCTGATGATTTGTTAAATAACAATAAAAAACTCTTATTATATACTCTTTCTAAATTTTTAAGAGATTTTTTAAAAATAATAATTATACAAGAAGGAATAAAAAAGGGTAAGATATTAGCTTCAGGTTATAGAAGCCAAATGCCCGATATAAATGAATTTAATGGATTAATAAAGGTAGAATGGGTGAATGGGGGAAACTTTGCCATTAAAAAGGATATTATATTAAAATATAAATTCAACGAAAATATGGAAACCCTTCCTTATGTTTTAGGAGAAGATTTAGAACTTTCAGCCAGAATTGGAAAAGAACATGAAATTTATTTAAGTTCAGATCTTAAATTACTCCACTTGAGATCTCCTTTGGGAGTTAAAATAAATCAAAGACAACGGTTTATGTCAATGGTTACTAATTTTTACAGAATAGCCAATTTAAGAGGGAATAAATTCGCATACTGGTGGAGCGTAATAGGACTTACAATTAGCAGGATAGTTCTTTTACCGTTTTCTTTTAAAACTGCTGTTTCTGAATTAAAGGGAATAAAGGACGGTATTGTTGAATTGAGGAATATAAAATGAGTGAAATATCTGTAGTTATTTGTGTTAAAAATGCAGAAAACACTTTAAAGAAGGCAATGGATTCTTTAATTAAAAATAATTATAAAGAAATTGTGATAATAGATGGAAATTCCACTGATAAGACTTTAAAAATTGCCAGAAAATATACTGATAAAGTATTTTCTGATGATGGTAAGGGACTTGGCTACGCACGTCAATTGGGAGCAGAAAAGAGTATTGGTAAATATGTTGCATATATTGATTCAGATACAGAATTGCCTGATGAAAATACATTAACTAAAATGTTAGATGAACTTAAAAAAAAAGATTGGGTTGCTATACATGCCCAAATGATTGATCCAAGAGATAAGAAAAGTTATTGGGAAGAGGGTGAGAATTTTCATTGGATCAATACATTTAACAAACCAGGTGAAAAAGATCATCTTGGTACCATCGTTTGTATATTTTCTCGTGATATTTTATTAAAATATAAATTTGATCTTTCTTTTTCTGGAGCTGCGGAAGATGCGGATTTATATGCGAGATTATTGTCTGATGGTCATAAATTTGGGGTTTCTGAAGTATTTGCTTATCATTATCATCGTGCTTCATATGCTGATTTTAAAAAACAAAGAATTTGGTATGGTAAAGGAAATGCTAAAGCTATAATTAAACACAATGCAATACATCTAACTTTAGTGCCCTTTGCAATTGCAATTTATGGAACAATACTATCTTTATATCGTATGAAACCTAATTTAATTCCTTTTTACTTTATATGGATGATATTTTTATTTTATGGAACTATTTTAGGAATTAAAGAAATATTTTAATTAGTATCTAATGTCAAACCTTCTTTTATGGCCTTGGAAATCATTTGAATAAGTTTTAACGAATCCTTGACAGAATTTTCCCGAAATCCATAATAAACAAAACTAGGTACTCTTAATAAAAAATAAAAAAGTAAAAATGAGGGCCAATGCCAAAATTTGGCGTTTCTGCGCATAAATATGATATTATTTCTTAAGATCCAATAGATCCTATTAGGACTGTTGAGAGAAATTGATGATGACACTTTGTGCCAAATTTGGGATTTTGGTACTGAAATGATTTTAAAACCTGATTTTTTGGCGTTTATACAATAATCAGTTTCTTCCCAATTGGCAAAATATGGAGAATAAAAAACACCAATTTTTTCAATTACTTCTCGTTTTATCATAAATGTAGCTCCACCTACAAAATCCACTTCTAATGGTTCCTTTCTTTGATTTGATATGGAATTTCCTCTACTAATGGGAGTCCAGCCCCCATTCCAAAAATTCACTATTGCACCATTAGACTGAATTTCTTTTGGATTATCATATGATAAATTAACTGGTCCTAAAATTCCGATATTAGGTTCTTTTTGGGCAACAGTTACCAATTCATTTAAAAAATCAAGATCAACAACTATGTCATTGTTTAAAATTATTATATAATCAGAATCTAAGTATTCAGCCGCAAATCGCATTCCAATGTTGTTTCCATCAGTATAACCTTTATTTTCAAAGTTTTTAATTATTATAATTTTTCTAATAGCATCTATATTTTTTAGTTGTATTTTTTCATCTTCAAACAAATAAAGCTCATTTTCAGAATATTCGAAAATCTTTATGGGTTTATTTTTTTTATTGTATTCAAAAAAATCAGATTTAATTACAGCTTTACCAGAACAATAATTTTTAATCTTTTCAATAGAATTATCTTCAGAACCATTATCAACAACAATGACCTGATAATTAGGATAGTTTATTTGATATATTGATTCGAGACATTCAATTGTGTCTTTCCAGCCATTCCAGTTTAATATAATTATTGAAATTTGTGGTTTCATTATTTTTCACTATTATAGATCATCAAGCTTTTTTTAAAATATAAATAGCTTGATCTCCCAAGCATTCTTTATTTAATCTATTCGCTTCGTTATAGTAGTCTTTTATTTGTTCTTTTGAATAGATACTTCCCTCAGGATTGATATTATAAGAATTTTTTGAATGAATAGGTATATTCTTTTTATTTTGTTCACTTCCCCAAAATAGAAATTCATTTGAATTAAAACACATACTTTTTATTGATAAATTGGCTTTTTTTATTAGTATATCAAAACTTTTAGGGCTATGGATAAGGAAATGACGTGGAGCATCAATTTGGACCCAATTTGCGCCATATAACTTCCATATATACTCCGTTTTTAAAGGCATACTTATGATGCAATGACCATTATCATTTAAAAGATTAGCAATTTTATGCATAATATCCGCATGCTCGTTAGTATGTTCCAAAGAATGGCTGAATATTATTAAATCAAATTTTTCTTTATCATTTAGATACAGAAATTCTTTTTTAATTAATTTGAGATTTGCAGAAATTATTTCTTCCTCTAAATAAGGATCAATACCCATTAAAGATTTAAATCCGGCATTTTCTAGAGAATATAAAAGATTACCAGAGCCACAGCCAACATCTAAAACTCTGGAGCTAGATTTTAACTTACAATTGCCAATAATATATAATATTTCTTTAGGATATTTTTTAAAAAGAAATTTACCTAGATAG
The DNA here is from genome assembly GCA_002494495.1 of Methanobacterium sp. UBA294. Taxonomy (GTDB): domain Archaea; phylum Methanobacteriota; class Methanobacteria; order Methanobacteriales; family Methanobacteriaceae; genus Methanobacterium_A. The sequence continues at coordinate 58,719 of DACB01000015.1, read as the reverse complement.
CTTTTTCTGAATAAAGCATATTCATTTCTTTTTTTAATGATAATTTTTTCCAAAGTATTTCTATTTTCTTCCTGGAATGAATAATAATAATTATTTACGTAATATTTTTTCATATTTTGAGGGATTTCAATAATCTGTAGGCAATTGCAGTTGCTGCATTCCATATATTCAAAGAATTCTCCATCTTCCAATGTCATTTCCTTGATTTCGAAAATAATATTATCATTGGAATTACCACAAATCTTACATTTCATAGAAATCAAATTAGTCCAATTTAATTTATAATTTTAGTATTCCTATTCCGCCACCATTTTGATTCCAGCTTTGAACTATTTCTGTAGATTGATACATATTTTTTACTTCTTTCCAGAATTTAAAGACTCCTCCAGAGTCCTTTTCATTTCCTGGAACAATGTCATGGAAGGCTATAATACCATCTTCATTTAAAAGTCTATTATACATTAAAAAATCCTTTTTAACTCCTTCATATGAATGATCGCCGTCTATAAAGATAAAATCAAACTTGTTTCCATTTAAATTTTTTTGGATAAGTTGCATTGTTTCATGTGAATGTGAATCTGATCTAAATAGGTATAATTCTTGATCATGCGATTTAAAAGAATTGTATAATGGTATTTTGTACTTGGGATAGCCACCACCGAAGTCTCCTTCAGGCAGATCTATACTTATTATTATAGCATCTTTTGATGCTATTTTTGTAAATAAAAATAAAGTACCACCATTCGCTGTTCCTATTTCGAGAATGTATTTGGGCTTTTTATTTTCAAGAATTTTTAAAAGTTCAGTAATTTCATATCTATATTGCATTGGTTTGATAATTTTGCTTAATTTTTTAAAAGAAAAATCTATGGATTCCTCAAGCGTATAATGATTATTTTTAATTTTTAAAATGCTATAGGGAGTTATTATAAATTCTTTTAAGTAAAAAATAATTCTATTTAGAAGGAATAATAGTCCCTGTTCATTTATTGCGTTGTAAATTTTCTTATTCAATGTTCTAATTTTAATAATCATTTAAATTTCCTATTAAATATTTTTATACTAATTATTCTAATTTTAATTTAGTTAAAATAGTTTTGTCAAAATTTCGTGATCTTTTTAACTTTTTTAGAACTAATTAGAAACATATCCTCATAAATTTTAGCCATAAATACATATGGTCTATTTTCTTTTAATAGATAACATCTTTTTTATAATTGATATTGTAAAGTAGATTGTAAATAAAATAAAAACATGGTTTAAAGATGAAAACAAAACAGAAATTAAAAATTCTACTTCAAAATGTAGATACCGACAATAAAGGCAATTTCGCATTGACTTTATCTACAATTAGTACAATAAAAGAGTTTATACCTGAAGCAGAATTTTATCTAATGGGTAGAAAAGGAGGATATATTAAAAAATTTGAAGTAAAAAAACCAATTGGGTATAAACGAGAATATAATGAAAAATTTTTAAATAAACTCAAATATTATTTATATCATTTAATTTCTTCTGTTTATTATTTAATCATATCTTCCTTAATTTATTTATTAAATAAATTCGGTATAAAAATCAAAATTAACGAAAAATCACCATTATTTTATTATTCTAATTGCGATGTTATTGTTGATATTGGGGGAGACAGTCTTAGTGGAGAATATAATATTTCAGTTATTCCAATTGTAATAGATTTTATTTATGGATTATTATTAAATAAACCAATTGTACTTTATGGTGCAAGTCTAGGCTATTTCAAAAGTTCAACAATGAATTTTATAGTAAAATCAATTTTAAATCAAACAAAATTAATTCTACTAAGAGAAAATAAATCTAAAAAATATTTAGATGAAAATAAAGTTACTAAACCGATTATACGAATTACAGCTGATCCTGCATTCAATTTAAAATCTATTTCTAAAGAACATCTTAATGAAATATTGGTTAATGAAAATATCTATAAAATCAAAAAACCATTATGGGGAGTGAATCCGAGCGGTTTGATAGGTGAATTTAAAAAAAATCAAAGTAGTATGGATTTAAATACTATCATAGCTCATTCCATTGATTATTTAATTGAGAAATATGATATTAATGTGCTTTTGATACCTCATGTTTACAGTAGTTCTAATGATGACAGAAAAAGTATTAAAAAAATATATGCAATTTTGAAAAATAAATCAAATGTAGAAATAATCAGAAATGAATATTCTCCAGATGAATTAAAAGGAATTATAGGATTATGTGATTTATTAGTTGCAGCTAGAATGCATGCAACTATAGCATCAACTTCAATGTCTATACCCACTATAGTTCTTTCTTACAGTCATAAAACAACTGGGATAATTGGAGATTTGCTTGGTCAGGAAACTTATGTTTTAGATATCAATGATTTAAATTATAAAAAATTATTATCTAAAATTGATGATGCATGGGGAAGAAGGGAAGAAATAAGGGAGGAATTAATGCAGAGAGTACCTGAAATAAAAGAAAAAGCATGTTTAAATGGAAAGTTAGTGAAAGAATTTCTTGATCAAACATCATAAAATTTTTTCAATTTCTTCTGGCTCTTATTGAATAAATTGTGTTAAAAAAAGTATTATAAAACCAAATTATTTGAAAAGGCATATATTTTAATACTTTCATTGAGAAAGAGAATTGAAATATATAATTATTAAAAAATGAAAGTGATGCAATTATAAAATCTAAATAATTAGATTCAAATAAATTATAATGTTTTAATAATTCTTTAGTGCGAAAATTTAAAATTTTATGGACATATAACATCTCTAATTGAGATTTAATAACTTCATTATTATTTACTTTGTTTAATTTTATTTTATTTTCTAATTTATTCATTTTTAAAAGTTTTTCACCTGTTTCAGTCCTTGAGATCATTATTGATGTACCTATATGGTCATCCATAAATTCAGGTAACCAAGCATCTCCAAAAGAAATATCTGCAGACTCAGAAGTAGCATCTTGACACATAAAGCAAAATTTAGAATAGAAGATTTTTGATCCAATGAAATGCCAATATTCAGGCAGGGGTACATTTATTTTACTTTTATCTTTAAGATGAATATTCATATATCCTGGCCATCCATCTCCTCTATATTCTAATTTATTTATTTTTTCTTTTTTAATACCTTTTTTTTCAAGGTAGAGTTCAGTAGCAAGGAAATTTGGAGTATGATTACAAAAAATTCCGAATTTAATTATAATTTTATCTTTCAGCTTTTTGTTTATTTTTTCAGCATTAATAATTCCATTTATATGACATGGTAATCCAACAATTGCGAACTTTTCATCTTCTTTAGAATTAATAATTTCTCTTAAGACAATATTTAAAGGTACAGGACAATATTTAGACTTCGATGATTCTATTATATCCTTTTTTGTTCTAGCAATAAAAGTTTCAGGTTCAAGAGGATTATCTTTTTTCATTTTAGTTACAATTGCTCCATCAATTATTTTATTTTCCAAAGCAAAGATAAGCAGTTGAGTAATTAATCCTCCTGATGATGAATTATATCTAATATCAACATCTGTTGCGTATCCAATATAACAATTAAAAAAATGCCCTAATAAATAATTTTCAGCCTTTTTATCCTTCGGTATATTTCTGCTATCTAAATTAAATCTATACATTGGACAAACTTTTAGACAAGTTTTACAATTATTACAAATTTTTTCGTTAAATTTCGGAATATAAATTCCTTTATTTTTATCTATAATAATATCGAGGGCCTCATTAGGACATATAGACACACATGTTCCACATCCAACACATAAATCTTCATTAATAATTTGAATAATATGATCTGATTTCATTTGTGACGTCCTAAATCCATTTCTCTCTTCTTGCCATTATTATCACAAATAAACTGAGTAATCCATAGCTGATTATCCAAGCATATCCTATACCAATCAATCCAAAAATTTGCATCAAAATATAATTGAATCCTATTAAAAGTATGGCATTAATTGTTCCAATGAAGATTAAAACTTTAATATCTTTTTGTATCCTTTTTATTGAAATAAATATGTTATAAAAAACTATAAAAAATGTAGACACAAGCATAAGTCTGAATATATTTAATGCATTAAGATAATTTTGACCAATTAATCCGAGGAGAGGTTCTCCGAAAAAAATTAACAAAAGTACTACAGGAGTTAATATCAGAAATATTGATTTGATGGATTTTTTAACATTTTCTTTTAAAGGCTCACCATAACTACCTTCTACAAAAAGAGATGTGGCAAAAGAACTAATAATTACCATGGGAATACTTGCTAATGCAAATGCTATATAAAAATATGCTGCTGATTCAGCTCCTAATATGGTTATAACAAGTATGGGCATGATTTGACTTGGAACTGCAAATAAAAGACCATAAACATAATTTCCCATAGAAAAATGAAGCGATCGATTTAGAAATTTTATATCTAATTTTTTAGGATGAATATCATATTTATATAGTATTATTAATGTGAATAAAAGTGCTAATATATATGAAACTCCAAAAGAGATAAATATTCCTAAAGCACCAAAAATTACAAAAGGAATTAATAGAAATAATCTAGTTCCAGTTACCAGACTTTGCATGAATAAATATTTTGCTTTTCTTAATGCTAGAAAGGCACTGCCTGCCAATAGCGTCATAATATTGGCAATTAGAAAAATGTAAAAAATAAAAAAATTGTTTTTTATTATCGATAAAGTAGGGGCCCAAATATCAATTCCAATTACATAAATTAAACAAAATATTGTACCTGAAATAAATGCAATTATAGCTGCTGTACTGAATAATTTACTTTTATCTCCACTAGGAAAAAAACGAATGATAGACTGATCAAATCCTAGAAATGAAAACATAGTTATTAAAGTTATTGAAGATAGTAAAGCTGTAGTAATACCTACAACTTCTGTACTATAAAATTTAGCAGCCACAATCCAAAATATAAAACCTATACCTGAACCTGTTATGGAATTTAACATTATATAGAATGAGTTTAAATATAATGGATTCCTCAAACGGTCTTTAAGGATATTAAAATTATCTTTTATTTTATAGAGCATATTTTACCACAAGATTTATGAATTTATATTGATAATATTTGATAATTATATTCAATCCCAATTTTAAGTTAATTATTAATAACACTCTATTTTTAGTTTTTGTGTATTTTTATGGTTTTTTTGATATACAGGTGAAATGAAATACAAAATAGAATTTATTTAAATATTAGTTAAATAGCTTAATTTTTTCAAGATCTAGTTGTATTTTATTTACTTTGATATGTAATCGTTTATATGTTTTATATGGGTGTTCTATTTTTTCCCCGATTTAATAGATTTTTAGCCTGTTTTTTTATTTTATCCCTTATTCCAGGACCCACAAAAAAAAACGAGCCCACCTAATTATATCATAACTAATTAAAAATAAAATGATCAGAAGTTTAATGAAGGTAGGAATAATGAGATATTTTTTCTAAAGTAATGACAGTAAATAAATTAATGATAGTAAATAATAAATAACATTAGAATAACTTTTAATTATATTATGATTTTAACAACTAAGAAATGGTTATGTTATTTTTATCCACTTATATCCTATTATTTCTTAATCAAAGGACTTAAAAACACTTAATACAGTAAAAAATGTTTATAAGAGGGGGGTAGAAGATGTTGGAAGATAATGAAATTAATGAAATTTTAAATGGGGAATTATCTGAAGAACTGTTATTATTATTTACTAAAAGATTCAGGGTAAGGTGTAAAACTAGATTTCATTTTTTCAGGGCGCATCATGAGGGCAATGCCCGGGATTTAATTAAAAATATTCTAAATTCAAATATAGATAGTGCAGTAGGTTCCGAGTTCATTGATTCCTATGATGAAAATAGATCAGATGCCCTGGTGAAGATTGATTTAAACCAGATAGATAATTGGCAATATTATGAAGAAGCAATAATCGATACTATATCAGAGCAATTGGAAGATCTTAAAGAAGTCAAAAGTTCATTAAACAATTACATAATCGCCCATAGAAACGAATCAGGGTTAATTATTGGTCAAATCAGGCGATTATTCCCCAGACAGGTTCTCACTGATAAAGGCTTGAATAAATTGTTATTCAATGACAATATGTTTAACCATGCATTCCAGGATGACGATAATGTGGAAGTCGATGATAATTACGATCTAATTTTTATCCTGGATAACCATGAAAAAATTGCGTTAATCAGGAATTACAATGCTTTCATCGAAATATTTGATATGCATGACCAAATAGAACATGAAGCTATTGAAGTGGTTAACAGCTCCCACATACTTCCATTCTTTGATAATGAAAATAATATAAGATCATTAATTGAAACTGACAGAAATATCCAGAATATGTTTCAAAATAATGTGATTAAACAGGGATTTAGAGAAGTAACCATGGATGATCTAAATACAATCAAATCAAGACTAGGAAGTAATGTTGATTTTGAAATATCAAATGGAAAAATTATCCTAGGAACTGAAGAAAAAAAATCATTAAGAGATCTAATTAAATCAGCAGGCTACCATTATAACCAATCATTATATGGGAAGCATATCATAGAAGGAAAACCATCACGGATTATAGATTAATAAAATAAAACAATACAAAATTTGTTACCAACTAAAAAATGGACAACACAAATAATTTACAATATTATAGATGATAGTGTGTAATACGTTTTTTCTGAAATAAAGTCTCCATGGATTATTTGGGAATTATGATTATACTGAGACTGATGATACTGATTTTTATAAAACGGCTGCTTTCTGGATGTTCATAGAAATTTCACCCTGATGATGTGCTCCAGGTTAACGTCCACATGATCAGTAGATTGGAGGTTATACGGAAAATTACTCAAATAAAATACCGAAAAGGGCTAACCCTATAACTTCAGGAATAGGGTAGGTACCGATATGATATGCTCCCATGCTTAATCCTGCAAGCAGTATTCCGGGAATAATTCCAAATGCTTTATCAAATCTTAGTTGAAGCCAGCAAAATATAAAGAAAGGTTCCCAGAGTATCAGGGGTTTGTTAAAAAATGTGGGATTAAATTTGCACCATAAAATGAGTAGGCACTTAATGCATAATACAAAAAATAAGAAAAAATAAGAAGCCAGCTCAAAACACCAGCACAGGCAATGATCCCAAGCAACTAAAACACCAGCACCGATGCAGTTAGACAGTTACATTTAAAATAGACTTAATGGAATGATAATTAATTATTTAATAATACCCAAAATTTTTATTTAAATAAACATAATATCCAAGACCATGACTGAATTTTCTTTTTATGGAGGGGTAAATGAAATTGGGGGAAATAAGATCCGAATATCTGGTAAAGATACTTCCTTCCTATTTGACTTTGGACTGGCCTTTAATCGGGCCAACGATTTTCTCTCCGAATTCCTCCAGCCCCGTAAATCCAATGGCATTCTGGACTTCGTGGCTTTAGGACTCCTACCCTGGATAAAGGGCATCTACCGGGAGGATTACCTGCGCCACTCTGGCTTATCATATGACAAAGAGCCGGCGGTAGATGGCGTATTTATAAGCCATGCCCATGTGGACCATGCAGCATATATCCACCATTTAAGGGAAGATATGCCTATCTACCTTTCAGAGGAATCTTTGTTTATACTTAAAGCCCTGGAAGATACTGGTATTGCTTCGTTTTCTGATTACACACAATTAAAAAAATCATTTCACCTTGTGCCTAAAAAACGTGGAGAAGGACATACTAGGAGTAAAGAAAAAGTTCCAAGGGATATACGCATTATTAAACCTTATAAAAACTTTCAGGTAGGGGAGTTCAACATTAAATCCATTCCTGTTGACCATTCTCTTCCTGGGGCCTGCGGATGTATCGCAGATAACGGGAATGACACCATAATCTATACTGGTGATCTGCGCTTTCATGGCAGAAGGCCTGATTTAACCCGGAAATTTATAGAATTAGCACGTAAATCTCGTCCAACTGTTATGTTCAGTGAAGGCACCCGTATAAGTAGTGTTTCAAATGTCACTGAAGAAGAAATTGAAAAAAGGGCAGTTGAACAGGTAGACCAGGCACGTGCACTGGTGATTGTTAATTATCCTGTGCGGGATCTGGACCGTTTAATTACCTTCTATAAGGTGGCTCAACAAACTGGCCGGCAGCTGGTGGTAAGCTTAAAACAAGCCTATATTTTAAATCTATTTCAGAGTAAACAGTACCCCAATATTGGAGATGTTCTTATTTATCAACCCCGGCGTGGATGGGGTTTGATTGACGATGAGAGCTTTGCCTGTGTGGAGAATGAATGGATGTGCACGTCCCAAATGGATTCCAGTCATAGCTTGAGGGATTATCGTAAATGGGAGAGGGATTTCCTGGTTAGGGATAACATCATCAGGTATAAGGACCTGCAGAAGGATCCAGAAAATTACCTATTCCGGTCAGATTTTTTCGAGTTAAAGGAGTTAATAGACATAAAACCAGAGGATGCTGTATATATAAAGTCCAGCACCGAGCCATTTGATGAGCAGATGGAAATAAATGAAAGGAAGGTTAAAAATTGGCTTGATCTATTTGGTATCCATTACGTTACAGAGGGCTTCCATGCATCTGGACACGCCAACGGCCAGGAGCTTCTGGGGATGATCCAGGAGATCCAACCTGAAAAAGTTTACCCCATCCATACTGAGCATCCTGAAGAATTTGATATATTAAAGGATGATGGTATAGATGTAGTTTCTCCCCAATTAACCAGATGAATTCATTTTTTTGGATAATATTACATTATGATTTATAATAAAAACATAGAATGCCCGCATAGATTGAATAAGTTTTCCTAAAATATTCAGTTGAAATTCTATTTAGCCATATTCAATGTTCAAATTCAGAGATATAATCCGTTTGTTTGCTAGTATTCACCAGAAAAAATAAAAGGGGGATGAAAAAATGCGGAACTTGGCAATTATATATTTATTTAATTTTTTTATTTATTCTTGTTTTATCAATAAAACAAAGATTTGATTTCAAATTTAAAAAAACATAGAATCTTATTTTAAAAAAATCATCCACCATTTAATTAAATTATAAAACACTGTTCTTTTAATTAATTTTTAAAATAACTGTTCATTCAATTAATTTTTAAAATAACTGTTCTTTTAATAAATTTTAAATATTCCTGTAACCTAATAATATCACTAGCTATTTTAAAATTTTAATTACACATTTGAGGAGTAAATAACATGTCATCCATTAACGAAAACTACCTGTTACTCGAGAGCAGTTACCTATTTGCAGAAATTGATAACCGAGTTACTAAATACCAGAATGAGAATCCGGACGCTGATATCATACGTATGGGTATCGGTGACGTGACTAAACCATTACCACCAGCTATAATTGATAAATTCAAGGCTGGTGTTGATGAAATGGGCCAGGCCGAGACATTCATGGGCTACGGACCATACCGGGGTTACGATTTTCTAATTGATGAGATAATCAAGCACGACTACCAGGCACGGGGTATAAAATTAGACAACGAAGAAGTGTTTGTAAGTGAAGGTGCAAAACCAGATTCAGGCAATATCCAGGAAATATTCGGCGCAGACAACGTTGTAGCGGTAACCGACCCTGTATACCCGGTATACGTGGAAAGTAACATCATGGCTGGCCGTGGAGGTGCCATGGGAGAGGATGGAAAATATGAAGGTCTGGTCTACTTACCTTGCACAGAAGAAAATGGATTCGTACCAGAACTCCCCCAATCACACGTCGATCTAATCTATCTCTGCTTACCAAATAACCCCACCGGGACCGTACTTAACCGGGATGAACTATCCAAATGGGTAAATTACGCACGGGAAAATAAAGCGGTGATCCTGTTCGACGCAGCTTATGAAGCTTACATACAAGAAGATGACATTCCACACAGTATCTACGAAATTGATGGGGCAAAAGAAGTGGCTATAGAATTCAAGAGCTTCTCAAAAAACGCCGGCTTTACAGGTACCAGGTGCGCCTATACTGTGGTGCCTAAGGAACTGTTTGGATACGACTCAAAGGTTAACAGTCATTCTTTAAATGATTTGTGGTACCGGAGATTAACTACCAAGTTCAACGGCGTTTCATACCCTATACAGGTTGCAGCAGCTGCAATTTACTCACCACAGGGCCAGAAAGAGATTAAAGATATTATTGATTATTACATGGAAAATGCAGCCATCATAAGGGAAAGCTTAACTGAAATTGGCTTGAATGTTTATGGTGGAGTTAATTCACCCTATATATGGATTAAAACCCCTGATGGTATTGATTCATGGGAATTTTTCGATCTGCTCCTGGAGAAAGCTAACGTGGTAGGCACACCCGGGGTTGGCTTCGGACCAAGTGGAGAGGGCTACCTCAGATTAACTGCATTCAACACCCTGGAAAATACAAGAAAAGCCATGGATCGTATAGCTAAATTACAGTAATAAATTTAAATTTTTCTTTTTTTCTTATTTTAATTCCTTATAACTTTTTTATAAAAACAAAAATTATGTAACTTTTTTATAAAAACAAAAATTATGTAACTTTTTTTTGTAAAAATAATATCCCTATTTCCCTGGTGTGGGGTGTGGGTTTCCTAAGGTTATGGAATTGTCGCTGGTGTTCTGCAGGGCTATACTGAATCCGGGCTCTGCACCAATGACTATGGTCTCCTTACCATTTTCTTTCGTCTTATTTAACAGGGGTAAAAAGTCAGCGTTACGGGTCATCAGGGCTAAAATATCTATGTTAGGGTTGTAAATTAGTTCCATTGCCTCCATGGCCATGTGAACGTCTGTATCACCAGCTACAACTATGGGCGTGAAACCCTGATTTACGATTGCTTCTATTAATTTATCAGATGCGTACTGGTTTAAGAGTACCTTACCTACCCGCATCTTTCCATATTCTGATATAAGTTCTCTAATGGATTCCAGGTCCAGGTTGAATTCCTTTCGAAGCATGTTGGGTCCGTCCACCAGTAGCCCAATATTTTTCTGGTTGGATATTTTCTTTTTAATGGGAAGAAAATCTCGTATAGATGATTTTTTAGAATTACTCATGTAATCCTCCTTCTTTTTGGTTTCTATTCTATATTGAATTTATGGTAATTTGAATCAATATTAAAGTAAAAATTAGAATTCTTATTTTCAGAATTCTTATTAATTAATATCAGATTCTATAAATTTGAAAATTAATTTATTGAACTTAACAAAATAACTCATTTTATTTGATAGTTTATTATATATTGTTAATTGAAGAAATTATTTCGAATTTTTAATAAAATTGACCCTTATTATTGTATTATATAACTCAGCTCAAATATTTTTTGCACAAATTATGCACCAATTAATTCAACCGCCAAGATCTATTAAAAATAAAGGATGAAATAAACCAGTTAGTAACCCAGATCACGTAAACAGGAAATGATTTTGTCTGTTTGGTGTGGTACTACTAAATCAGGGGTCAAGTCCAAATCATACTTACAAAAAAGTTGATTTTGTATGTGGAACAACACCTTCCCAGTTGGTAACTAGATCTTACTGGTTTAAATCAAACAAATTAACCCTCTTTTCTGGACAGCTAGAGTAAGCTCAAGATCATTTAATATCCACTTTAAAGCTTTCTTCTTTTTCCTGTTTGGGTACTTCCACAGTTAGAACATCTTTATCAAAGTTTGCTTCTGCTTCCTGTGGTATCACTTTTTTGGGGAACCGTACTGTTCTCCTGATGAAACCACTTTTCTGTTCGTTGATGGTTATATGTCTTCCCCTTTCGACTTCACTGGTGATGTCGAAATTTGCTTTGACTTTCATCCGTTTCTCTGTAACGTTGAGTTCGATATCTTCCTTTTTGATACCGGGCAGGTCAACATGCACTATTACACTTTCATCTGTTTCTAATATGTCCTTACCTGGGACGAAGGTGTAGTCTACTATGGATTTTTCAATGTCATATCGTATATTGTCGATGGTCTGGGCAGTATCTTCCAGCATCTTCTCGACAAAACCTTTTCTATCTAAAATAGTCCTATTTTTTTTATTCATTTTTATCGCCTCATTTTTGAGTCACTTGATATGTTATCTTCAAGGTTGATATATACTTGTGGTATCCTTACTTATGGTCTATAAAAAGGTTCTATAATCTAAAAAAAAGGTTCAATAATAACATCAGATAGTGTAATGGAATGCAAATATAAATTAAATTGTAAAATAGAAAACAGATAAAAATTAAATTGTAAAATAGAAAACAGATAAAAATTAAATTGTTAATTAAAAGATGCATAAAATAAATAATGATTAAAGAATTTTTTTTCTTTGTCTAATCCCTGTAAATCAGCAATAAAATAAACCTAACAACATGGATTATCAGGGAAATAACAGACGCCACAATTACCAGTGCAATGAGTATTTTCAATGCAATGGCCAGGCCTTCACCCACTATGAAGGGGAATACAGTGAAGAATGTGTAGGCGGTTATTATAAACAGCACATCAATTACCACATGAAGCAGATTTCTAAACCAGTTGGGATGGTAGAAAATGAATATCAGGTTAATAATGATGGCAGCCAAGAGAAAATAGTTCACTATCCATAGGACATTGGCAAATGTGGGGGCAATGAAGCTGATATTCCAGTTTAAGAGGTTGTTTGCTACGTAGTATAATATGATATTGAAGATTATGGAAACTACAAATTCTGCACGATGTTTTTTCTTATCCTTTTCAAGAAATTTATCTAATTTAGATACTTCTTTACCCTGGTTATCCATTTGAAAACTCCTTAAAGGTTGTTATCCCCTAATAAAATTGTGATATTATTTATTTAAAGCTATGTTGTACCTGCAGAGTGGCTTGTTGATGCTTGCATCAGATAAAGATTCAACAGTTCCATCTATACCTGTCCAGCTCAAGGTTTGCTTTAAGATGGCCTGGCATAACAGACAGTAGAATATGTTTTCATAGTTTCTTTCACACCAAGTACAGTCCCGGAAGGTTACTATCCAGTTGTCCCCCTGATCAAACACATCCACTTCAAAGCCCAGGTTCTGGAAGAAGTTCTGTATCCAGTTTAGGTACACTTGGAGTTTACCTGATTCTGGCAGTTTATCGAACACTCCTTTATGATATCTGCCTGTTTCCCGGAGGAAGCGGGATTTCATGTGTTTTTCAAATTTTTTGTGGAAGGATCCCAGGAATGCCCCCCTCTTATCTATGGTTAGGTTAGATGATAACTGGGGTATCATGCTCTGGAGGAAGACCTGTACATCGCTTAAACTATCAAATTTACTGTTTTTAAGTTCTTCCTTGTTACTCCTGTAATTATGAATGGCCATCTCTATATTACTCAATAATTCTCCTTCAGAAATTGGTTTTACCAGAAACCCTATTCCCTTTGTATTCTTTAATCGGTCCGAATCAACAGTTTCTAAGGCAGTGATGTAAAGTATCGGGATATCCAGAAATTCCTTGATCTTACGGGCTGCGTCCACCCCATCAATTTCCCCCTTCAAAATAATATCCATTATAATTAGATCTGGTTTTAAGGTCAATGCCTCTTGTATAGCTTCCTCACCACTGTGTACCACCGATAAAACTTCATAATCTGAAGCTTCGATTACATTCCGTATTTCTAAGGCGGTAATAGTTTCATCTTCAACTATCATTAATTCTGCTTTTGGCATTGATTAATTCCCCTGTAAAAAATTAATTAGTAAATCCTAACAATCTTATGGGACTATAAATATATAAATTTTGGGAATTGGATTCTGTCTGCCTAATGGTGATGGATTTGGAATTATAATTTCAGAAGACTTATTAATATCATCATACAAATATAACTACGGTGATGGGGGGAACTGATTGCGGAATGATATTTATTTTCTTAAAGGAGTCATTATGGTCCGGGTATATAATACCCATCACCAATACTTACTATAACTTTAATTAGCTCTAGAGATAATTATATCTCTGAAAATATCTTTTATTTTAGTTTTCCATTATCAAATTTGTTATTCTAGAAAGTTTGTTATTGAAATTTTTATAAGTAAATATGTTTGTATTCACTATCTTATTGTAAATAAACCTGTACAACTTTGTAATTCCATTTAATCTCACTTGTAATGGAATAAAATGATAATTAAATCCTTAATAATTGTTACTACCCATCAGATATCATAATATTGATTAATTTTTATGGTTAATCGCTGCTCTATGGGTGATTAAAATATTAATATTTAAGAATAATGTAATTGGGGTTTTAAACACATTTATATTCTTAAAAGGGAATCTAAAAGCGCTTATTTGTAATACCTTCATAAAATAACTTCAGAACGGGTCTTAAATTGCAAAATAGGGTTTATGAACGTCTTTTTTTGTTAAAATAACCAAAACTTATATATATAACCAAAAATTGATTACTTAATATTCCCAATAATTCATTAAATTGAGTTTATTGGAAATGGAGGCGGTATGATAAATAAAAAAGTGATATATACAGTGTTGATACTGTTGTGTCTAACACTGACCCTGAATACTGTTTCTGCATCAACAAATACAACAGACAATGCAACTACAGTTCAGGATAAAACAACTACATCTCAAAATAATAATGTAGATTCAACAAGTGGAGATAAAGCTACCAGCACTAACTATGCAGCTGGAAGCCCTAAAACCATTAATGTTTTAATCTACAATGGTAATGGTGCTAGTTATAACTGTGTAAATGGAATGAAAACATCATATTCCAGTGCGAACAGCAACAACTTGCTTCAAGGTGTTAGTTTCAACTACGCTACTTCCACAATACTTACCTCATCAATACTTTCCGGTTACGACGTACTGGTCATGCCCGGGGGTACTGGAGGTAAAATCTATCTCAACGACATCAGTAAATCTATGATACAGAACTTCGTTAAAAACGGAGGCGGATTTGTTGGTATCTGTGCAGGAGCATTTGCAGGAGCTCAACATGTAGACGGCTGGTATGATGGATGGGGAGTAGCACCTCATGTATGGGCAAAAGCACCCTATTACGAGGGAAACTTAAGTGTTTCCATAACTTCTGCAGGATCCCAAATATTAAATCGAAGCGGTACAATGACCCTTGCCTACTTCAACGGACCAACCATGTACCTTAAAGGTGGAGGAACAACCTTCGCAACCTACGCAGACAGCAAAACAGGATATAAAGGATATGCAGCTATTGTGGGAGACTACTTTGGAAATGGTAGAAGTGTCCTCATTGGACCACACCCTGAGCTCACACCACAGATGCCAGATATAATCGCAAGTCTCACAGCATGGGTAACTAATACAGCAATTAACCCCACACCAGATCCAACACCCACCACATCTCTTACACCGAATCAGATTGCAGATGCAGCAAACAGGGTAAAGATCTTCTATGAAACCAAGAAAAGAATGCCTAACTTTGTGTCCACACCTGCAGGTAATATAAACATGCCTAAATTTTTAAACCTGTTGGTTTCAGCCACTACACAATTAAACAGCGGTTCTATTGCAGCGATAAAAGTAATCAATGTGAACAATCCTACCCGTCCATCGGGATCTATTAAAAAAGGCAACATACAAAAATCAGAGTTTGTGGACATAGCTAAGCAAATTAAATCATTCATTAACACCAGAGGTAGGGCGCCCAATTTTGCTAATACCAGTCTTGGAAATCTCAGTTACAATTCAGCAATTTATATGTTCAGTAAGATAATGGCCTTTTACAGTACCAATAAGAGATTGCCAAACTTTGTTTCCATGTAGGTTGGATGATTTAGATATGGAAGTAAAAAATAATTACTTTCTATTTTTTTATTTTTTTTAAAAAATTTAAATTCGTTTTTCCTTAAGTTTTTGATCATTTTTTTCGGATGTTTAGAATTGTTTTTCCATTAAGATTTTAATTCATTTTCAGATGTTTAAATTCATTCTATCCCTAAGATTTATCTCTAAAGATATTATAAATCCTTTTTTGCTAAGAATGTCCCTCCTCATTAAGATATTATAAATTCATTTCCACCTGATATTCCTAACAGTATTATTTAACTGGTGATCTTTTTTGGTATCTCAGATAGTTTCTTAAATTGTTTAGTTAAATTTATGAAACAGTAAATCGAACTTATCTAATAGAATTTATAAATCAAGGTTGAACTTTTAGTGTACAAATACAGGGGGATGATCATCATGACGTCCCAGGATGATCAAAGTACTGATAAAGATGATTTTACATTACACCCCAGTGATGGTAGTTTTACCATTAAACCCCGGAAGATATCATTGAAAAAATCCAGGAGTAAAAAGAAGAAGGATGTACAGACTGAACTGGACAACGTTAGGTTGGATATGATAGAGTAAGAAGTGGATTGTTATAATATCAGGGTAATTTTTTATAGATATCAAGTTATTTTCAATAGACTAATAAAGTAATTTATTGAGTGTAATAAAATGGGAAATCAAATAAAATTTACTCCAAGGGCGGACAAGACAATAACAGATGATGATGCCCATGAAATAGAAATCATTCAACTCAAGGCAACCAATCGTAAACTGATATCTAAGTTAGACAGGCAAAAACAACTGATTAAAAAATTAAACATGGAACTCCAGAAACTTAAACAGAATAAGGAATTTACAGATATAAACCAACTAAAAAACGAGTATCAATCCATAAAGACCAAAAATGAGAACCTGAAATCACTTCTCCAACAATCAAAGAAGGAAAACGCCCTCCTTAAGAAGGAATTGGAGAAATTTACCAAAGATGCTAATAAGTCTAAGAGTTCCCCCTGGGATAAGTTGAAGAAGATAAGAAAATAATTTATTGAAAATCATTTCATTAGAAACAAATTTAATTTTCGTAAAAAAATGGAAAAATAAAAATTTTTATAGTTAAAAATCAAATCAACTAAAATTAACATAAACAACTGGAATAGATATCTCCTTCTTATTTTTTCTTCCTCTGCTTCTTTTTCTTGTTGGGCTTATTTGAAACTTCCTCAATGGTAACTCTGCCTGAAATTTCAATGGAATACCCGTTTTCAAAGGCCATGGTCAATTGGGGATTAAATTCATCATCCAGGTAGGTGATGTATTCCAGTAACTTATTACCCTTTAACTGGGCAATCCCCACCTTTTTAAAATTACCATCTTCATCTTCGCTGATTCCTATCTTTATGCTTTCCGCACTCAGGTTGATGGTATAGGTTTGGTTATCATCCAGACTTTCTGTGTCTTCAAATGTTAATGCTATACCCTGGACTTTACTGGTTTTCAGGCGCTTTTTTTTAGCATCTAAAACTACTTCACCCCTTGCCTGTTCCAATTCCTTATGTGTTTCTTCAACTAATGACTGATCTTCGAACCATTCATCATCGAAATCTACAGCTGAATCAAATTCCTGTTCGTTAATCATTTTTCGCACCTCCGAATACAAACGAAAACGTAGAAATTCATAATTTCTAATTTATGAAATACAGCCTTATTACATCTTAATACATTTTATTTTTTATAAATTATAATTTATATATATTATCAATAATATTCTTTCCAGTTAGGAGAGGATTCTTCGGGATAAGCTGGCTATTAAACCTCCAATCATACTAAATAATGAGGGGATCAGGAGGTAAATAGCGCCTAAAGCAGCTAGGAATGCCAAAGTATCTGGGAGAGTAGGTTCACTGATACCGAAGGGGTTTATTATATAGTAGAATACGAGGATAACTAACAGTCCTGAGACGCTGGCAGCGTAGAAACCATTGGACGCTCCAGATCTAATATTACCACCAGATATTAAGGCAGCTATAAAACCACCCACGCCCCATAAATAAAAGGAGATGTTGTTATTGTAAACGAATGTGGATGCGTATGGGTCGGGTGAGTAAATTAAAAAAGACACCAGTATTACCGCTGCACCAGTAATTACTCCCACAATCCTCCTGAAATTTAGGGCATCTAACAGTTTATCTGATAACTTTTGGTTTTGAATTTCATCCACGTACTCCAGGGTACCGCCGCACTGGCATTGGTCATAATCTTCGGGAGACTCCTCATCTGGGAGTTGGTAATACCCTTCACATTTGGTACATTTCAAATATCCCATGGATATCATCTAACAAGGTTAAAAGGTTTAAATCTCTTTTTTTATTCTATTTTTTTAATAAGAGTTATAAGTTACTGTTAATATAGTTAACTCTCTTTTCAACTGGAGGTATCCCTGGAATATTATTCAGGCATGGAATATTAATTCAGGGAAATTATCCAGAGAAATTAGAAATTTTCTGTAATCAAATATTAAAAGGATCAATTATATTCAAAGATTCAATTATATCAGAATTTTGAAACAACAATCAAAGATTTAATCGACTATTCAAGGACTCAATAGAATAACAATCAATGGTTCAAATAATTATTAAAATTTTAAAAAAAATGGAACTCCGACAGTCCTTTTAAAAAATAGTTCACTGTTGTCTGGTCTTAAGGGGCCCATTTCCCATAAGACCATCTATAAATTTGGATATGAAACTCTTTTTGGGTATTTTAGGCATAAGATATTCTTTATCTACCAGATAAGCTGCTAATTCCAGAAATGAACGTGATATTGCTGATTCAGGTTCTTCTATTAATACAGGAGTACCCTCTGCATAGAATTTGATTAATCCCTGATCTTCTGGTATGATGCTCAGTATAGGAACTTCCATGATGGCTTCTACTTCCTCTACTGATAGGAAGTCCCTGTCTTTTTTATCCCTGTTTAAAACCACACCGGATATGTTGATGCCCATTCTTTCAGCCAGTAACTTGGTCTTCAGGGTGTCGGTAATGGATGTGACCTCGGGGGTGGTAACCAGTATCATTTCATCAGCTGGTGACATGGCAGCCAGTGCATCTCTTTCAAGACCAGCTGGTGAATCTATAAGTATTAGGTCTACATTTCCAATGAGCTGTTCAAATACATCTTCTATCCTCTCCCTTTTAATGTAATTGAGGTTGGGCAGGGAAAGACCCGTGGGTATCAAATGAACTCCACCGGGACCCTCATATATGGCGTTTTGTATGTTTTCATGACCAGCTAAAACATCCTGTAAGGTAACTGGTTTACCTTCTAGTCCAAGAATCAACTCTAAATTAGCCATGTTAATATCCATATCAAGAATTACAACATCCTCTTTAAGTAGGGATAGAGCTATGCCCAAGTTTGCAGTGACAGTTGTCTTTCCCACTCCTCCTTTTCCAGAAGCTACAGCAATTACCCTTGTCATTAATGGTCACCTAACAATATTCTCATAATAAAAAAATTTTTTACTATTATGGATTTTTTATTATTATGAAAGCTTACTATTATTATTATCAGTACACTATTAATTCACAATGGAATAACATTTTAAAAATTTTTTGTGAAATATATCCCTATTACCACTATTCCCTATCTAAAAAAAGGGTTCAAAATTAATAAAATAATGAATAAAAAATTGATATAACACATCCAGAATAATCAGGCTGCCCAATACAAAAGTCCAACGAATAAATAAATAGACGAGTTTTTTACTGTTAATTTATTAAATTTAAAAAATTTTTAGATTATGAATTTAAAGCCATTAATTCTAAATTAACTGTTTTATACTTCTTTAAAATTAAATCCATATATGTTATAACCCAATTTTTTAAAGGCAAGTTTAGATTAAAATATACTAATAATTAAATGGTGACTCACATCCATGATATAATATCCCAAGGAGTTTATTTTAATAAATAAAGTTTTAATAGAGTTAAATTCTTAAAATTAAGAATAAAGAATTGTGATCCCTAAAAAATTGATTATTAAACCTCTATTGGGGTCTTAAATTCAAAAAAGAGTTCTAAAATCCTATTTTTTCTGTAAAGAAACAAAAAGATTTATATATCATCCTCATGTGACAATTATATTGTCTAAGATAGGATGAATACTGAATATCTAGACCAGGAGGCGGGAATATCAAGATCAAAAATTTATTACCTGTATTACTACTTTTTAGTTTAATTATTTTTATTAATGCAAATGAAGTTTCTGCTTCTGCAACAACGGTTAGTCCCGCGGTTAGTTACACAACAAGTGAAATAGAATCGGCTGCAACCAAGGTAAAAACTTTCACTGAAACCAACAAAAGGTTACCCAACTTCGTAACCATGAAGAACAAACAGGTCACCATGCCCCAGTTCTTACTGCTTTTAACATACGATGTGTCACAGAGAAACTCAGGAAGCACTGCAAAAGTGCCATTAAAAAATGTCAAAAAACCAACCAGTGCCACAGAAACCGTGAAAAGCGGAACTATCAGCAAATCAGAGTACATCAATTTAGCCAACAATATAAAGACAAACATCAACAACCAGGGCCAGGCCCCAAGTTACGTTAAAACTTCAAAGGGTAATATAAAGTACGACTCAACTGTGTACTTCTTTTCCAAAACAATGGATTTCTATGCCAAAAATAAGAGGT
The DNA here is from genome assembly GCA_002494495.1 of Methanobacterium sp. UBA294. Taxonomy (GTDB): domain Archaea; phylum Methanobacteriota; class Methanobacteria; order Methanobacteriales; family Methanobacteriaceae; genus Methanobacterium_A. The sequence continues at coordinate 38,158 of DACB01000015.1, read as the reverse complement.
TACCCTACACAGTATCAGTGGCACCCTGGAATCTAAATGAAGGAATTAGCAAACCCACAACACCAACCAATCCGATCATACCAACCAATCCTGATACAAAATTTACCATTGCCCAGATAATATCTGCAGCAAATAACTACAGAAAATACGTAGATACCAACTATAAAACACCATCAACAGTAACTGTAAACAACCAAAAGATCACCACAGCTCAGTTCCTACAAATATTAAGTTTCGCCATAACTCAGTTAAACAGCGGATCCAAAGCAAGCATCACATTAAAGACAGTAACTAACCCAACAAACCCCTCAGAAACAGTTAAAGCCGGTACTTTCACCAAAGCAAACTACGTTAAATTAGCACAGGATACAAAATCAGCTATTTGCAATGGTCAAGCACCTAACTATGTTAACAGTGTGCTGGGTAATGTTAGATACGAAACATTGACCTATGTATTTGCCAAGACAATACAATTCTATGGTACTAATGGCAGACTGCCCAATACCTTATCTGTAGTGCCTTATTCACAATTAAACCTCTGTATACCAGCTAACGCCTTGGGAATAGTGGATCAAATTGGAAAAAACGAAGCAACATACGCAAATATACAGGGTACCAGATACTCTTATTTAGATGTTTTCCTTGCTGAAGGTGGTGGAAACTGCTGGGGTAGTTCCCTGTACCTGTACACCAGACTAACTGCTGCAGGCATCCAGACCCGGATAATGGGTTACCTTAAAGGTATAAGCAACAACGCATACAAACATGCTTGGGTCCAGATCAACCTCGGTGATGGATGGAAAAACTGGGATTACAAAAAATATTACTCAAAACACTACGGTGCATTGGGTGGCGGAACAGAAGTTGCTCTGATAGGTCCAGGTAGAAATATCGATACCCAGGATTTAATCAACGCATACTACGCTGTCTTGTAAAAACAAATAACAAAATAAGGGGTAAATGAAAAATTACCTCTAAATTATCTTTTTTATAAGGGGTAAATGAAAAATTACCTCTAAATTATCTTTTTTTTTAAAAATTAACTTTTAAAACTATTTAACGTACTGTTTTACATTTCCCCTGATCACGGCTGATGCACCGTAACCTTTTATCCCCCTGAGCATCTCCGGGAATTTGGTCTTGGGGATGAGCACGTTTACCTGGGAATAATCACTGCCCTCTGATATGGTGGGTTCATCACTGCAGAACTTACCCTCCACCAGGAATTTTTTAACATCTTCCACTTTCCCATTGGAGATGTTGAACTTTATATCGAAGTACTTCCTGGCCTTAACTGCACCGAATAATTGGTCGTAGATCATCTGCGCCTTATCCATCTTAGCATCAGTACAGCTTGGTCCTGCATAGAGTCCGGCACTTGATTCCATTATGGTTTCCAGTATTTTGAGGCCGGCTTTTTTAAGGCTGCCTCCAGTCTGGGTGTTGTCCACAATCAAATCAGCGCCCTTGGCTATGTACACTTCGGTTGCACCGTCTGAGTTTATTATCTGGACCTGTTCATTATCCCCCTCTACAAAGCCTCTGATCTGTACTAATGGTTTGGTATCTGAGTAGATATCCTGGTACCCTTTATTGGCCATGATATGCTGTCTGGTTAAGTTGGGGTATTCAGTGAAGCACAGGATGGGTGTGTCCCTGTCACTGTTATCCCTGAAAAATTCAGTCAAATTCTGGTAAGGTTCACTGCTGAGCATGGCTACCACCAGACGTGTCTGGCCGTAATCCAGGTCCCCGAGTTTCTTTATTGACTCTTCATTGTTGCCTATAGTCTCTTCTTTAACCCAATCTTCACCTATAATTGCAACATCTACCATTTTACGGTTGAGCTCCACTGGCGCACTCTGTGGCCTGGTTAGGTAGGCTTTTATCTCCGGATCGTTGAGAACGTTTATTTCATAGTCTTCATTTCCAGGTTCATATCCTTTAACCTCATAACCTGCGTCAACCAGTAACTTGTGGGTGTTACCCCGGTTAACATTATTTAAACTTCCCTTGGGAAGTCCTAACACTATCTTTTCCATATACAATAAACAACTAGAATTGAAATATATAGTTTTCTATGGAAAATTTTTGTAAAATGTACACTAATTCAATAAATTTGAAAAAATCATTCCAAAAGAAAGATAATCTAGTTCCCCCGGAAGGATCCCAGGAAACCATGGAACACATCTTTAATGGACTGTAAAAGGGGGTGTTTAACCTGGGGGGCTTTCTTCATTTTTTCTAAACGGTCCACCCTGAAGTAGATGGGGGGATGGGTGTCGAAGGAAAGCCAGCTGGGTATCCGGGTTGGGGATGACCTTTCCATCTGTAACTTTGCATACCCTATCTTCCTCAATGCAGAGGCAAGCACTTCTGGCTGGCCAATCTTCATGGCACTCACCAGGTCTGCCCTGGTCTCGAAGAATTTACCAACGAAAAATATCACCAGGAAAGCTATTATGATGTAAACTAAGGGGTTTATAAGCACGATGGGTAGAAAAAGGGTGAACCTTAATATGAATTCTACAGAGATTAAGGTAAAAAGTACCAACGGGTCTCTGCCCTGGAGATGACCTAGTTCATGACCCAGGACACCCAGTATCTCGTTTTCTTCTAATTGAACTAGCAACCCAGTGGTTATCAGCACGAGTCCCCTGCGGGGGCTGGGGCCGGTGGCCGCTGCATTGGGTACCATGGTATTGGAGAGCACTATTTTAGGCACTGGTAAGTTGAATTTGTCTGTGGCTTTTTTAACCAGGCTGTACACATCGATTACCCTGTTTCTCCTGCTTTCCGGATTGCACTGGAAGCCGTAGTACTCCATGATATCCTCACCAATCTGGCAAGTGGGCTCCTTACCAACAGCCAGGGTTTTATTATAGATCTCCTCCTTCATCCGGGTAATGAGTTCCTTACCAAATTTCTCCTGGAACTCCCCATACTCCTTAATAGGTAGCTGGTACTCTATGATGTGCACCTGTGGGTTTTCGGGTGTAATCCTCCACTTGTTCCTGAGAAGAAATAAACGGTCGGATAGGAGAACTATGGCCAGTTGAAAGAGTATAATAGCTGCTACAGCGTAAACCAAACCTAATGTTAAAAATAATGCTACGTTAATCATGAAGAACAGTACGTAGATTAAGATCATGTTACTGCTGAAAAGCCGGTCAGACAACCTTTTACGAGTAGATGGCGGCTCTTCAGGTATTACATCCTCCCCCTCTATCCAGGCAAAGTAGAGGGTGGAGTTGCGCTGCTTATCCTCAAAAAACTGGACTAAAAATAGTAAATCTTCACGGATAGCATCCACGAAATCTGGGGAAGCCCCTTGTGGTGTAAATATTAACTGTAGGGGATTGGTGGCCACAACCTCCACTCCTACAGTACCTGTTTTTTCCAGGTCATGGGCTGTGAAGTTCAACCGGTCAGCCTGTATGTTAACCTGGGTGAAAACATCCTTCTTGGTCAACAGGTAATTTTCGTTGATAAATTCCATTATTTCCTTCTGGTGGGATGCTGCTATCTCCATATCAACTGTGAATATTTCTGGTTCAAGCATTTTTGAAGTATTCCTCAATGATAATTTTTAAATGATTTTTTTAGTCTGAACAATTAATTTTGAATGAATGAACGAATTTTTTTTTGACTGAAGAACGAAATTATTTTGACTGAAATATTCAGGATTAAATTTATTGGAAATCTTTTAAAATATTTTATATACATCAATATTGAGCATCATTTGATATTTATTTTTGCTACACTTATTTTAAAAAAAGGTGGGTCTTTTTATTCGTTTTTTAAAAAAATTGGTAACCTCATTCGTTTACAGACAAAAAGGATATTAAATATTTTCCATAGTCTATCTAACCAAGTATGTATTTTAGAAAAAGGGCTAGTTTTGTATCTAATAAGTTTTAGTATCTATATTCACCAGAATAAGATCTATTTTTTATGATTATTTTAATTATACGTATTAAAATCAGTAAATATTTACGTCCAGATCACAGAATCGTATTTTGAACTCTAATTAGATGTTATTTATAAAATTAAACTTATGGCTAAAATCATGTTGATAAAAATTGAGCATAAACCCACAAATTTAGAAGCCACCGAGTTAATAAATGAGGCATTATCAAAAAGAGCCTTCATGATACTGGTGGCATGCTGTAAAGTTAACTACGAGGGTAGAGCAACCAGCAAACTCGGCTTTGGTGAAAGGACCGTATTGATTAAAGGAGATGGATCCTTCATAATTCACCAGGATCGTAATCTGGAACCAATTAACTGGCAGCCACCTCGCACCAAAATAGGTGTAAAACTCGAGGATGATTTGATCTCCATCATGGGTAAACGACGAAAACCCAAAGAAAAACTGGAACTGGTGATTCGAAATGTTCACCTGTTATCCTATCACTTGGGATCAGATGATAAGGACATTGAACTGGCTGGTTACGAGGAAGACATGAGGGAGATGATCCTGGACTATCCAGAGATAATAGAGACAGGTTTCCGACCCACTTCAAAGGAATATCAAACACCCCAGGGATTTGTGGATATCATAGGGAAAGATGGTAAGGGCCAAATAGTGCTACTGGAACTCAAGAGCCGTAAAGCCGGTGTAAATGCAGTCAAACAACTTCTAAGATACGTAGACTGCTTCTCTGATAATAAAGAATTTGTAAGGGGCATACTGGTCTCCCCATCGGTAACTGAAGATGCAAAGGAAATTTTAAAGAAATACCAGATGGAACATATCCCATTATCTCCCCCTAAGGAATTAAAGGCTAAAAAAAGTACCACGTTGGATTATTTCCTTTAATGGTTAGAGTTATTTCTTTAAAGATTGAAATATTTCCATAATATAGTTTGAAAAAGGAAATAATAGAAAGGGGTAGACCTGAAATTATATTCCTGATGACTATTTAAGTAAAGGTATAAATAATATTGGATAAGAATTTTTTATTAAATTCCGTTTTAACCAAAATTAAACCCGGGTATTATTATGAATATTTTATCGGTACTGTCTTTGATTTTATTTTCATTCTACATATTCTTTGGATGGAGAATATATCAAATGGACAGAAAAAGTAGAATAAATCAAATATTCATCTTTTACGCCCTTAGTTTTGCAATATGGGCCATTACATTTGCATTTTTTTACTCTGCCCCTGATAAGACAACCGCACGGTTCTGGTACAACCTATCAGCCTTTGGAAGGTTTTTCTATCCTGCACTGATCCTGGATTTAACCCTGGTCTTCACCAAGAACAGAATTATCTACCAGAGGTGGTGGCACTCCATCCTACTCTACATACTCCCCCTAATATTCATCATCGTCATATTCACCGGCCCATTTATAACCCAGGACCTGGTCCTTATCAATGGACAGTGGTTCGAAATTCTCATAACCGACAACATCTGGTGGTACGCATATACCATGTATTACATGATATTCCTCCTTTTAGCATTCTTGATCTTCGGCTGGTGGGGATATACATCTACAGTATTAAGGGAAAAGAAACAGGCCCGGATAATAATCGCCACAGGTTTAATAACCATCATATTAGGATTGATTACCAACACATTCCTTCCCTTATTTAACATCCATATCATACCCTCGGTGGCACATATAATCGGAGTGATATTCTTCAGCGGAGTTACCTACGCCATTGTAAAGTACAAGCTTTTAAAATTCACCACCACTACAGCGGCAGATCAGATCATAAGTAAAATCACTGACCTGGTATTTTTAATCAGTACCCAAGGCAAAATTATCAGTACCAATGCCCGGGCACGTAGACTCTTAGGATACTCCAGATCGGAAATCGAAGGTCCCGAATGGCAATTCATAATTAAGGATTCCAAGGACCAGGAAATAATAGGTAAGTACATAGACAGCGGGTTAATTGAAGACCAGGATAGCTATAAAAACATGGAAATCAAACTTTATACAAAAAGGGGTAATTACATACCGGTTAATTCATTTTTATCCGGTGTAAATGATAACTTCGGTTTAATTGGAGTGCTCATGGTGGCCCAGGACCTACGGCAGACTAAGAAGTTGCTCCACGAGATCAGGGAGAAGAATATCGCCCAGAAAGCAGCTAAAATCCATGAAGAAAAGCTTCAAAAATCACTTGACGAGAAGGATCTCCTTTTAAAGGAAATCCATCACCGGGTTAAAAACAACATGCAGATAATATCCAGTTTACTCAACCTACAAGCAGGATATTTAAAGGATGAAGAAGCTGTGAATGCCCTTAAAGAATCACAGGCCCGCATCGTGTCCATGGCCATGTTACACGAAAATTTATACCGATCTGATAACCTGACAGGTATAAACTTCGAAAATTACATTAAACACCTGATAAGGAACCTGTTCCACACCTACAACGTGAACATGGAGAAGATTAAGTTCAACATAATGGCCCAAGGTGTGTTCTTAAACATAGATACCGCAATACCCTGCGGACTTATTATCAACGAACTGGTAACCAATTCCATTAAACACGCTTTCCCAGAAGGAACTTCAGGAGATATTAAGGTGATTATGGATCAGGATGATGACAAATACCATCTGGAAATATCAGATAACGGAATAGGTCTGCCCCCAGAATTCGATATCAAAAAAAGCAGTACACTCGGAATACTCCTGGTAAACAGTCTAGTTGGGCAGTTAGATGGCAGTATAGAAGTAATTAGAAATCAAGGGACCACCTATCAAATTATCATCAAGAAACTGGAGTACAAAGAAAGGATTTGATGGGGATTGGTCATTCTTAAAGGGGACATTCGTAAAGGATAAAATAGTGATAAACAGAGTTTTAATAGGGACAGATACTACTTTTTTTTAAATTTCATCCCCATGGGCTTCCATTATAGAATCAACTATACAGGGAGTATTCCAGCCAATCACATCAGTAGCTATCTCCTCCAAATTCAGGGGTACGGCTTCCATTCCATAGGGCCTCACCACCACTATCTGTTTTTTCAGTTTAGTGGCTGTGTCAATCATACTGGTTAACAGTTGCTTATCTTTGGATATGAGCCCGGAGAGTATGATCACCACACCTGCCTGTTCCATCTGCTTCCTGAGATCATCCGGTGATGTGCCTTCCCAAACTGCAGTGTCTTTCCATTTAAAGTCATATGCAGCGTCCAATTTAGATAAAAATAAATCATATTCCTCATCATCATGTTTGATGTGGCTGATGAATATTCTGTATACCTTTAAGTCTTCTTCAAACATCTCTATTCACCTAATTTTATTTAAGAAATTTTATAGTGCCTGACATCCCTGTTATAATTTATATTAGTTAATATAACACCAAATGAGTGGTAAATAAATGGTTACTATTTAAATTTCTTTAAAACCCGGTTTGCTACCTTTTTATAATCTTTATCTCCAGTGGCATTCCTTCGGGCTTTTTTTATTGGATCTACTGCTCTTTCATCTCCCAGATCTCCCAGGGCCCTGGTAGCTGCCACCTTTACTCCCCAGTCATCATCCTTCAGTAACTCGATTACTGGTTCTACTGCTTGCTTGTTTCCTATTTCTCCCAATGCCAGGGCTGCAAACTTACGCACACCCCAGTCATCATCATTTAATGCTTCTATAAGGCTTTTGACTGCACTTTCATCCCCGATACCTTTAAGTGCGTAGGTTGCATATTTTCGAGCGTTACCTTCCTCCACCTTTAACTGTTGTATTAAAGGTTTAACCGCCGGTTCATTGATTTCAACCAGGCTTTTGGCAGCCTGGAGTCTTACTTCAGGATCATCATCGTTGAAGGTTTCAATCAGGACCTGGACTGAGGAATCATCCTTTATGTTGGCTAAGGTTTTTGCTGCTTTAATTTTTTCTTCTTTATCTCCATTTTTAAGTTTTTCTGTGAGTTTTTCCATATCATAGACCGTCATATACATTACCTTTATTTAATTTTCATTTTACATCAATTTCATTGGTTAAAATTAACTTATCTTGTAAATAATATTTTCCTCTTATTTATTCTCTTGTTTTTTTTAATTTACTTTATTTTTTATTTAATTTATGGTGAGGAACAATAGAAATCTTATTAATCTTCAAACTATATATACTGTATTAGAATGTAAATTTTGAATTTAGGGTGAATTTAGTAACATAATAAAAAGAAGGAGGATATTATGCCCAAGGTATTACATTTTGAAATAGCTGCAGATAATCCGGAAAGAGCAGTTGAATTTTACAGTAAAGCTTTCGGATGGAATATTGAAAAGTGGGAAGGAGAATTCGAATACTGGCTGGTTGATGCTGGTGCAGAAGACGAAGCTGGCATAAACGGAGCTATAAAACCCAGGGAAGATGGATCTATAAGCTTTGCCATTGGCGTTGATTCCTACGATGAATTCGCCAGGAAGATAGAGGCCGAAGGCGGTAAGATGTTGACGGAAAAAAACACCATACCCGGGGTAGGTGACATCGGCATATTCCAGGATACCGAGGGAAATATCCTCTCTATAATTGAACCGGCCCCCATGGATTAAGGATACAATCAAAGTACCGTCCCTTTTTAAAAATAATGGTTTATAAACTACACTTTTAAAAATAAAGGTTGGTAAAAAACTTCAAAGATGTTCCTGGATAAAATTCAGTTAAAAAGAGAGTAAAGTGATAATAATGCTAGTATCTGATGATGATGGAAAAGCACTGGTTATTACCAGGATATTCGATGCCCCTCTTAAATTTGTATGGAAGACATGGACCGAACCTGAAATATTCAAAGAATGGTGGGGGCCCAAGGATTTCACGACACCTATCTCCAGGATGGATCTCCGTGTAGGAGGTGTAGTTTTCAATTGTATGCGATCAACTGATGGCCAGGATTTTTGCAGCAAAGGGGGTTTATACTGAAATTGTTAAAATGGAAAAATTGGTGATGACAGATTCATTTGCTGATAAACAATGCAATGTTATTTCAACTACCGATTATGGATTCAGTGAAGACTTTCCAACTGAATTGAAGATTCATGTGATATTTAAAGGAGAGAACGATAAAACCAGACTTGTTTTAAAACATTCCGACATAAGTAAACTCAAAGAAGAATAACTGAAAGATATTCTGCGGGGATGGGAGGAATCATTTGATAAACTCCATGTATATCTAAAGAAACATTATCATACTTGAATAAGAATAAAATTGAACATGAATTAAACGAGATGGGGTGATTAATTGACTAAAAATGACATTAAAATATATGCAGAAACAGGTAAGCAGGAGATCTTCATAACCAGGGAGTTTGATGCTCCCCGTGATCTGGTCTTCAAAGCATTCACCGACCCGGATCTATATAAAGAGTGGATTGGTCCACGGGAACTAACCACTGAAATATTGGTGTTTGAACCAGTAAATGGGGGGAGCTGGAGGTACATCCAGAGGGATGAAGAGAGAAATGAATACGCATTTCATGGGGTTAACCATGAAGTACTGCCACCTCAACGGATTATCGGTACCTTCGAATATGAAGGCCTACCTGAAACAGGCCATGTAATACTACAAACCCTTAAATTAGAATCATTACCAGATGATAGGACCCGGCTAATTGACCAATCTGTGTTCCAGTCAGTTGATGACCGGGATGGTATGCTGCAGTCTGGTATGGAAATGGGTATAGACGAATCCTATCAGCGGCTTGATGAGTTGTTGGAAAGGATAAAGAAATAAGGAGGATTTTTTAAAAATGCAGAAGATCGTGACATTCTTATGGTTTGAAGATAGTAAGGCTGAAGAAGCGGTTAATTTCTATACTTCCATATTTAAAAATTCAAAGATTATAAATACGGTACGATATGGGGAAGCTGGTCCGGGTCCAGAAGGGGCGGTTATGTCCATGACATTTCAGCTGGAGGGACAGGAATTTTATGCATTGAATGATAATCCACAGTTTAAATTTAATGAATCCTTATCTCTGTTTGTAAAGTGCGACACCCAGGAAGAGATTGATGAATTATGGGGAAAACTTTCCGAAAGTGGAATGGAACTGGGACCTGGCTGGATTAAGGACAAATTTGGTCTGGCCTGGCAGATAGTGCCCACTATTCTGGGGGATTATATAAATGATACGGATAAGGAAAAATCCCAGAGAGTGATGCATGCCATGATGCAGATGAACAAACTGGACATTGAAAAATTGAAACTGGCCCACGAAGGAAAATAGTCTGATAAAATAATTATGGAAAAATATTTTTTTAAAGGGAATTTTTTCCTTTAAAAAGTGGGTCAAATATTTTTTTTCTAAAAGGAGGTCAAAAATGGAAAAACTACATTTCTCAACTGTTATCAATGCGTCCAGGGAAGAAGTTTGGGAAGTTATGCTGGGGAAGAAAACTTATCCCCTGTGGACTGATGTGTTCATGCCTGGCTCCCATTTTGTAGGCGACTGGAATGAGGGGAGTAAGATAAAATTCCTTGCAACTGATGAGTCTGGTAAAATATCTGGCTCAGTATTTCGAATAAAAGAGAATAAACCGTATAAATGCGTCTCAATGGAAAATATTGGCATGGTGATGGATGGAAAGGAAGATACTTCCAGCCAGGAAGCTAAGGTTTACGCCAGTGCCCTTGAAAGCTATACTCTCAAAGAGATAGGTGGTAGGACTGAAGTGCTGGTGGAATTAACTCCAGTTATGGATATACCAGATGATTACAAGGAAATGTACCAGGATATGTGGCATAATGCCCTTGAAAAACTTAAAGAATTGATTGAAAAATAAAAAGGAGAGAAAATTATGGTAGAAATACATTTTTCAATTAATATAGACGCACCTAAAGAAAAAGTATGGGATTTTATGATTGGAAAGGACACCTATTCCCTGTGGGCTGATGTATTCATGAAGGGTTCATATTTTGTGGGGGACTGGAGTGAGGGGAGTAAGATACAATTCCTTGCACCTTTTAAAGGTCAAATGTCTGGTATGTTAAGCAGGGTAAAGGAAAATCGGCCCTATGAATTTATTAGCCTGGAAACAGAAGGTGTTGTGTACAATGGCCAGGAAGACACAACCAGCAAAGAAGCCAGAGAATGGTCAGGTACACTTGAAAATTACACCTTTAAAGAAGTTGATGGTAAAACTGAATTACAGGTGGATTTAAGTGCGGATGTGGTAAACCAGGAGATGATTGAGATGTCTGAGAAAACCTGGCCAGATGCACTGCAGAAGTTAAAAAAGCTGATTGAAAAGTCATGATTCATTTATAATCCATAATATAGGAATATGATATAGGAATATGATATAGATAATCGCGAACCAATTTCCATTTATGAATACATAAACATTAAAAATACCATCGATCTATTGTTATCAATTCGAGAATTGCCAGATTTCTTTTAGAAATAGTGGTGGATGATTGGTTGGATGGTTGATTGAGTTTCCATAGTTTTCCCGAGTTTGATAGTAATGACACGTTATCATCGTGAGATTCGAGTCATCAAAGAATATATCGATAGTCTGGGTAGCAAGGTGGTTGAGACAGACTGTGGTTCAATCGAGTATGCTAGAATTGGAAAGGGTTACCCTGTTCTTGCTGTGCATGGTAACGCTGGTGGTTTTGATCAGGGAGTTTTGTTAGCAGAACAAACTATCGATACCGGATTCCAGATTGTAGCTGTTTCGCGTTTCGGTTATCTGCACTCATCCATGCCTCCTGATGCCAGTGTAGCAATGCAGGCTGATGCATATGTTTGCCTGTTAAACTCTCTAAATATCAAGAAGGCAGCGATTGTTGGCTATTCAGCGGGTTCTGCATCAGCCATTCAATTTGTCCTACGGCACCCAGAGCGTGCCTCATCTCTTGTTCTTGTTTCTCCAGCAGCCCCAGGGAAAGGCCCAATCATGTCAAAACCCATATTCAACATCTTTTTTAGAAATGATTTCATTTACTGGGCTACCATCACCTATTTTGGGTCGTGGGTACAAAATGATTGGGTTGGTTTGCCTAAGGGATTTATACTTACCCCAGAATATGAAGCAAAAGTCAAGGATCTGCTATTCCACCTCCTACCGGTAAGTGAACGGATCGAGGGAAGCCTTTTTGATATTTACACCTCATCTCCGGAGATCTTCAACAGCTCTAAGAACGTGAACTATCCATTTGAAAATATTATTATTCCAACATTGGTGATCAGTGCTCGGGATGATCCATTAGCACTTCATAAAAATGCAAATACCCTGGTTGAAAGAATACCCAATTCTCGCCTGTTAGCTTTACCAGATGGCGGTCATCTATTTTTAGGCCATGATAAAGAGGTTATGGTGGAGATTACAAATTTTCTGGATATTAACATGACTAAATAAACATTACTAGTGGAGAAAAAATTTTAACAAATGAAAAAAATATGGAGGTAAGATTTTGACTGAAAATAATGGAAAATATGCTTCAGTAAATGGAATGAATATGTATTATGAAGTCTCTGGAAAGGGGGAACCATTAATTGTATTGCACGGTGCTTATATGAATATTATTTCAATGGGAGAAATAATCCCCCAGTTAGCCCGTACCCATAATGTCTTTGCGCTGGAATTACAGGGCCATGGTCGGACCAACGACATCAACCGCCCTATTACCTATCCGAACCTGGCAGATGATGTAGCTGCTTTTATGGATGCGGTAGGTCTTAAGAAAGCTAACGTGCTCGGTTATTCGATGGGCGCTATAACCGGACTACAATTTGCCATTCGTCATCTGGAGAAGGTAAATAAACTAATATTTATCTCTGGTGCTTATGATATCGAAGGTTGGCAGCCAGAGTTCAAGAGCTTTATTCCACAAATGACAGTGGAAATCTTTCTTAATATGCCATTTGCTGATGAATATCCTAAGCTTGCACCTAATCCTCATGGTTTTCCTGCTCTAGTAGAGAAGATGATAGCTCTCGAAAAAGAGCCTATGGCATTGGAAGATAATGTTAAAAAATTGAAAGTCCCGGTTCTAATTATTTCTGGGGATGCAGATGCGCCGACACTCGAACATATGATAACTATGTTTCAATTACTTGGTGGCGGTATTATGGGTGATATGGACAAACCGTTGTCAGATTCGCGTTTAGCTATTATGCCTGCCACATCACATACAGCTGTAATTACTCAAATAGATCTTTTAAAGTTATTTATCGAACCATTCCTGAAAGATGAAATACCAGAGGGTTTTTTCCAATAGATTATTTGAAGGCAGATATTTATAGGATTTCAAAATAAACGAATATGTTCAAATGGAAAATATTTATAAACAGGAAGTTATCTATATCTAATATTATTTTTTTATATAAAAAGAATTTATTATTATTTAAAAAATTATTACTCTATTATTTATGGTTTGAGAAATGGAATTTAACAAGAAATACAGCGCAACCATAGTTGATCTGGCCCTTAAAGTGGAAGATTATCTGATTATTTCTGATTTGCACCTGGGTTATGAGCAATCACTTAATGCTGATGGCATAATGATCCCCAGGTTCCAGTACCCCCTCATTATAAAACGGTTAGAAGAGATCCAGCGGAAATCCTCCTGCAACAACATAGTGGTTAACGGGGATCTGAAGCATGAGTTCGGTCAGATAAGCCGGCAGGAGTGGAATGAAACCCAGGAATTCCTGGAGTACCTTAAAGCTAATTTCGATGATATTGTCTTAATCAAAGGTAATCATGATAACTTCACCAAGTTCATAGCAGAGAAAAGCAACCTGCAGGTGGAGGAATGCTACCAGCTGGGTGATTCCCTTATCCTTCATGGTGATAAAATACAATCCAATCTGGATAAGGCAGACGCAGAAAATCTGATAATTGGCCATGAACACCCCAGCATTGGTATTCGAAGCGGCGAAAGGGTGGAGAAGATAAAATGCTATCTTGCAGGGGAATACATGAAATGGAACTTAATAGTTATGCCCTCCTTTAATTTTGTAACCGAGGGATCGGACATCCTCCAGGAAAGACCGTTATCACCCTTTTTAAAGGCTATTAACCGGGAAGACATGGGAGTCTATGCAGTGGAAAACTTTGAAGTCTTTGACTTTGGGAAAATAAAGGATATAAGCGCAGTTAGGGAGAGATTACTCTGAACTAATCTAATTTTGTTATATTAATAAAACAGATAATTTAAAGAAATGAAACAAAAATATCGTTGGAAGGAAACAAACAGAATAATCTGAATGGAAACAAAACAGAATAATCACAATGCAACTAAAAATAAAAAAAGAGAAATGATCACCAAACAAGAAAAAAAGTACGATGACGAGGATATTTATAAGATCCTGCATCCTTGGATTAGGAAATGGTTTAAAAGCCAGTTTGAAACATTCACAGAATCACAGAGACAGTCTTTATTGGATATACACCATGGCAGTAATATCCTGGTTTCATCACCCACCGGATCTGGTAAAACCTTAACTGCCTTTCTATCCCTGATAAGCCAGCTTACCTACATGTCTGAGATGGATATGCTGGAAGATAAGGTGTACTGTATTTACATATCACCCCTGAAAGCCCTGGACAACGATATTGAGAAGAACCTTGAGGAACCCCTGAGGGGTATTGAAGAGATAGCAGGACACGAACTGGGAATTAGAAAGGCAGTCCGTACCGGGGATACCAGCAACTACCAAAGGTCCAAGATGCTCAAGAACCCCCCTCATATTCTCATCACAACCCCGGAAACACTGTCCATACTTCTAGTAGCTCCTAAGTTTAGGGAGAAGCTCATGGGTGTTAAATATGTTATAGTAGATGAGATACATTCCCTGGCAGATAACAAACGGGGTGTACATATGAGCCTCACCCTGGAAAGGCTGCAGAACATAGCAGGGAACTTTACACGTATAGGTTTAAGCGCCACAGTCCATCCCCTGCAGAAGATGGCCCACTTCCTGGTTGGAAATCAGTATGGGGAGCCCCGTGACTGTAAAATCGTGGATGTTAATTACCTTAAGAAACTGGATATAGAGGTGATGTGTCCTGTGGAGGATATTGTAGAGGCTGATCCAGAAGAAACCAACGATGCCATGTATGACATGCTCTACAGCCTGATCATGGAACATAAAACCACCCTCATCTTCACCAACACACGTAGTGGGACGGAAAGCGTGGTGTTCAACCTTAAAAGGAGGTTCCCTGATGATTTTAATGAATCAAATATCATGGCCCACCACTCCTCACTCTCCAGGGAGTTGCGCCTTGAAACTGAAAACAAGCTCAAAGACGGGGAACTTAAAGTGGTTGTATCCTCCACATCCCTGGAGCTGGGAATAGACATCGGGTACATAGACCTGGTGATCCTGGTAAGCAGCCCCAAATCTGTTTCCCGGGCGTTGCAGCGTATAGGTAGGAGTGGTCACAAGTTACATGAGAAGTCCAAGGGACGGATCATAGTGGTTGACCGGGACGACCTGGTGGAATGTTCATTGATACTTAAAAATGCACTGGAAGGTAAAATCGACAACATCAACATCCCCCACAACTGCCTGGACGTGCTGTCTCAGCACATATACGGAATGGCCATTGAGAGAAAATGGAATATAGATGAGAGCTACGAGCTCATTAGAAACAGCTACCCCTACCGTGAATTAAGCCATAACGACTTTATAAGTGTGCTCAGCTACCTGGCAGGTGAGTACACCAGTCTGGAGGAACGTTATGTCTACGCCAAAATCTGGGTCGACTACCAGGAGCAAATGTTCGGTAAGCGGGGGAAACTCGCCCGTATGCTCTACTCAACCAACATTGGCACCATCCCAGACAGGACTGCAGCCAGGGTTAAATGCAACGGACAGGTTGTGGGCCGTATAGAGGAGGATTTCATGGAGAAACTCCAGAAGGGCGATACCTTCGTACTGGGAGGTAATATATACCGGTTCAACTATGCCCGGGGAATGACAGTCAACGTCACCCCCTCCAGCGGACCTCCTACCATACCATCCTGGTTCTCTGAGCAGTTACCCCTATCCTATGACCTGGCAGTGGATATACAGAGGTTCAGGGACATAATGGACAGTAAGTTCAAGATGGACCGGAGCAAGGAGGAGATAATGGATTTCATTCATGAATACCTCTATGTGGATTACAACTCTGCAAACTCCATTTACCACTTCTTCAGAGAGCAGTATCTCTTCGCCCAGATACCCGGGTTAAAGAAACTCCTGGTGGAGTTTTATACTGGATTCGGTGGCAGGAAGTTCGTGGTCTTCCACAGCCTCTTCGGCCGTAGGGTGAACGACGCTCTGTCCCGGGCAGTTGCCTATGTAATTGCTAAAAAACACCACCGGGACGTGATGATCTCCGTATCTGATAACGGGTTCTATCTCTCAAGTGACGGTAAGATCGGGGGACTGGAGGCCTTTAATGATCTGACACCTGAAAACCTGGAGAAGATCCTTTCCAGGGCCATCGATAAAACAGAAACCCTCGCCGGCCGTTTCAGACACTGTGCCGGCAGGTCGCTCATGATCCTCCGCAGATACAAAGGCCAGGAAAAGAGTGTGGGACGCCAGCAAGTTAAGGGCAAGATACTCCTTAAATTCGTAAAAGACCTGGATGACAACTTCTCCATACTCAAGGAAGCGCGCCGTGAAGTAATGGAGGATTACATGGACGTGAAGAATGCAAAGAAAGTCCTGGAAATGATCCAGTCAGGGAAGATGGAGTTGAAACAGATAAATACCAAGATACCCACCCCCTTCGCCTTCAACCTGGTTGCACAGGGCTACCTGGACGTGCTGAAATATGAAGACCGGATCGAGTTCATCAGGAGGATGCACCAGGCGGTAGTTAATGAAATTGAAGGGGAATGATGTGATTTTAAATAATGAAGTGAAGCCAATTTTAAATAATGAAAATAGATAACAATCCCACAGCAATTATCACTGCAAATATGATACCGATGATTTTACCGAATTGACGGGTACCAAAGAACAGGGCAATAATAAATTTCACCAGGGTATTGGAGATAGCAGCCAGGGTGATGGCGTTCACCGCAATATCATAGGATATGGTGTCTTTAGCCAGCAGGGCCATGGATATGGTGATGGCATCCACATCGGCCAATCCAGATATAAGGCTGGTCACGTACAACCCTGCGTTTCCAAAGTAAATATCTGCAAACTTGGTTAGAAACAGTATGCCAATAAAAAGCAGACCAAATATCAGGGCAGGTTTTAGGCTGAATGGGTTGCTTAATTTAATCTTAGCATCCACATTTTTATTTTCAGACTTTTTAAGTACTAAAAAAGCCAGTATAATACCGGTTACCCCCATGCTGAGCATGGGCACAATTAGTAGGGGTGTAAGGCTGGTGTTAATAATTAAAACTTCAAATAGAACCCTGAAAAACATCATTGAACTGGACAAAACCGTGGCAAATACTGCAATCCGGATCAATACCTCTGTTTCCTTAACCCGGGCTGCCATGGCTGTGGTTACCGCTGTACTGGAGACCAACCCCCCAATTAATCCGGTTAAACTCAAACCCTTCTCTGGTCCAATTACTTTAATGGCCACGTATCCCACATAGCTTATTGCAGAGATAAAAACCACGATCAGCCATATCTGGTAGGGATTAAAAACACCCAGTGGGCCGAATGTTTCATTGGGAAGCAGAGGAAGAATAACAAAGGCGATGATCAAAAATTTTAGGGTGTTTATAAGTTCTTTTTCACTTACATGCTGGATGAAATGATGTAGATATGATTTATATGCCAGTAAAGCGGTTATAATTATGGCAATGATGGGAGCTATAAACAGCCCCTCCTCTGTGAAACATAAAGCACCTAAGATAAAGGTAACCATGGCCACCACTTCGGTGGTAATCCCTATATCATCATCCTGGAGGGTGCTTCGATAGTAGCTCAGCCCCACAATAAATATCAGTCCAAGGAAGGCCAGTATAATAAAATTATTATAAAACTGAGAAAGATATGCAGATAAAATACCAAAAAGTGCTATTATGGTAAATGTTCTAATACCGGCAAACTCCTGTTTATCAGACTGCTTTCTCTCCCTCTCAATACCGATTAAAGCTCCGATTGCCAGTGCAATCAGGACTTTAAGGATAACATCCAAGATCATTGGTTTATAATTTGTATTTAAGAAATTATAAATTTTTTTTAAATTTATTAAAATAAATTTCCCTTTATTTTGATCCTTTTATTCTCTGATAAAATAGGAAATAAACAGGGCTATTGCAAGAACGAGTATTATTGTGGCACCTGAGGAGAGGTTAAAGAAAAAGGATAGGATCAATCCCAGGGAAGTTAGAATCATCCCTACAATTGTGGAGCTTAATATTAGTTTGCCAATGTGGTAGGTGTACTGTTTACAGATAGCTGCTGGTATGGCCAGGAGGGATATAAGCAAGATTATACCCATTACCTTCATGAGGACCACTACACTCAGTGCTATGAGGGATAGGAGGAGCATGTTGATCAGGGTTGAGTTTAAGCCAATTACCCGGGAGTATTCTTCATCAAAGGAAACTCCCAGGAATTCCCTCCTGAAGAGATAAACCACGATTAAGATGATAATGTCAAGTGCCAGCATGATGTAGAGGTCTGTGTTTGATACAGTGAGTATGCTACCAAAGAGGTAGCTGAAGAGGTCTGGGGCGTAGCCTGATCTTAAATTGATAAAGAGGATACCCAGGGCCATGCCCACACTCCACAGTATCCCGATGGCAGTATCTTCACTTATCTTTATCTTCTCCTGGATAGCGCCCATGGAAAGTGCCGCTGCTATGCTGAAGGGTATGGCTGCTACTACCGGGTTTAATCCCAGGAAGTAACCCAGTCCTACTCCTCCAAAGGCTGCATGGGAAATTGCTCCGCTAAGTGATACTATTCTCTTTATGACTACGTAGGTTCCCACTGCACCACATGCAACACTAACTAGAATAGCAGCCATCAAGGCCCTCTGCATGAACTCGTACTGTATAAATTCCAACAATTTTTCACCTATTACTGAATAAATAAATTTGTTTTATCAATCAAACAGATTTGATATCACATGTTTTGTTTTATCAATATAACAAATATTTTTTATGGCCAGTAATGCTCCCAATTACTCAGTGCTTCCTCAACATCCGGTGTGGAATCCCATGACTGATCTGTTCTATGGAGCAGTGGTACATCTCTTCCAGCCCATCTCCAGCCCCTTCAGTAGGACCATGGTAGTATAGTTTCTGATTTAAGCAGGCAATCTTATCCATGTGCATAGAGACAGTACCCACATCATGGCTGACCAGTACCAGGGCCACCTTACCCTTCAACCGGGATATTAGCTCGTAGAAGGAATTCTGCATTTCCGGGTCAATGCTAGCCATTGGCTCGTCCATTAGAAATATCTTCGGCTTCCTGGCTAGGGCACGGGCAATTAGCACCCTCTGCAACTGACCGCCAGACAACCGGCTGATCTGCCTGTCTTTAAAATCAAGCATATCCACATCCTTCAGTGCCTGTAACGCTATTTCCCTATCCTCTTCATTGTAATCTTTAAATAACCCATGATACCTGCCCATGAGTACTGTTTGAAACACATCAATGGGAAAATCTAGATCAAAATGAGAATGCTGGGGAAGGTAACCCACCATATCCAGTGCTTTCTTGGGCTCCTTACCGAAGATCTTCACTACCCCCTTGTCCGGTGTTAGAAGGCCCAGTACAATTTTTAAGAGGGTACTCTTACCCCCACCATTGGGTCCTAAGATGGCCACGAAGTCCTTCTCTTCAATGGTGAAGTTAATATCCTCCAGTACCATCTGATGGTCGTAGCTGAAGGACACATCCTTCATTTCCAGGGCGTTTAATGACATCATTCATCTCCATTGAATTATTATATTTATAAGAAATTAAGTGTATCTTATCATAATTACGATAATTTTATCACAATGACAGTTATTTTTATCCAATATTTCATCCTAAAATACTATTTAATATCTCCAATACTAAAATCATGATTTAGAAAATGCTACTGCCACATCATGCATGTTTTCCAAATAATTTTCATCCAAATCACTTACAAGCAGTACCTGGCCACCTATCTGGGCCGCTATGGAATCCATATATTTGGAGTCGTACTGGGGTTGCAGGTAGACCACAGTTATGTTGTTTTCCAGGGCAGTGTCCACCATCATGGCAATCCTCTGGGGCGATGGTTCCTCATCGTTTACCATAACACTTATCATAGTAAGGTTGTAGTCCCTGGCGTAGTAACCAAAGGCAGGGTGGAATATCAGTATGGGTTTGGTTTTATCCTTTAAAAGTTCGGTGGTTTTACTGTCGAGTTCATCCAGCTTCGCTAGATATTCATCCCTGTTTTCTTTATAGTAATTCATATTATCAGGGTCAACCTCCACCAGGCCCTTGTAGATATTTTCCACCATTATTTTAGCATTCCTGGGACTGGTCCAGACATGGGAGTCCATCATTCCTCCTTCATCTTCTTCGCTACTGGGTATTAACTGGATACCCTGGGAGGCGTTGACCACCAGCATGCTGGGGTTGGTGGACCTGATCTTGTCCAGGTAGTTGTTTTCAAACTCCACCCCTGATCCCACCATAACGTACATCTGGGCACCGGCAACCTTACTTAGCTGGTTTGGCAGGGGTTCATAGGTATGAACATCTGCAGTGGGAGGTACCATCAAGGTTACATCCACCTTATCACCCCCCACCGCCTTTACGAATTCAACTTCCGGGGCTATGCTAACCACTACCCCTATCTTACCAGTGTTTTTCTGGGCGGTGGTTCCTTCTTGGCTCAGGTATCCCAGGACTACCCCTGCTAGAATAATAAAAATAATTACCAGTGCTAGTCTGTCTTTTCTAATGGGCATACATCCATTTTATATGTTTTTATTAATACTTAAAAATATTCTTAATAATATTTAGCATAAATTATACCATTAATTAATAATATTGGTAATGTGGGTTATTTACAGAAAATTTATGTATACATTAATAAATTTAATATTCAACATTAGTTTATACAATGATCCGGGGTGGATTAGTTTACAAAAAATTCTGGTAGAAAATCCATGGAGGTTTATTTGAATGGTGTTTTGTAGCAAATGTGGAACAAAAAATATAGATGAAGCACTTTACTGTTCTGCTTGTGGAGAAAAAATTGTAAGATTAGAAGACCAAGAAATACCACAGGGAACAAATAATGAAGTGGAAACATTAAAGGAATTGATACATATTTCCTGGATCACAGGAGCTGTACCACCACCGCGAAAAATCCTCAGCTTCACCGAAAAAAATATCTACCTAATGGAAGGGAGCTTTCTAAAGGGAATTGGATTTGGAGTAGGAGGTATATTAGGCTATTTTTTAGAACAACATGACAATGCCCAGAAGGAGAGAGACGTTCGAACAACCAACTTCAATGAATTAGCTAAACAGGATCCCCATCTGATTATCATTCCCTATCAGGAAATCATTAATTTGAAAATGGGAAAGAAAAAGATGATGTTGAATCCCATGATGACCCTTAAAACCGCAGCAGAGGAATATAATTTCTTAGTAATGGATCGTGGAAAATACGAACAATACCAGAAAACCATACCAGCCCTACTCAGGGGTAGGGTGACGGTAGAATAAGATAGATAATTCTTATAGACTTTGCTAAAGTAAGTTGGATATTAACCGGACTATCAATCAATCCCAGTAAATCAGTCCCATCTACTGCAAATTTAAAGCATATTCTAATAAATTACTATTAAATTTCCATATTTTTCCTTAAGCATTGTTTAAGAATTAATAACATTATATAGAAATTAATAAAATATATATATCCATGACCATTATCAGCGTCTCCCTAAGTGAAAAATTACTGAAAGAAATTGATGATCTTAAAGAGGAACTAGGCTTTTCCGGTAGATCAGAAGTAATCAGAACCAGCACACGGATGTTAATTGCTGACAACCAGGAAAAAAAGACACTTTTTGGTAATTTAAATTCTATTTTAATATTAATCCATGATCAGAAGGCAGAAGATCAGGTTACTGAGATAAAACACGACTTTGAGGACATAATCAACACCCAGGTCCACACCCATCTTAAGGATGATAAGTGTATGGAGATCTTCATCATGGAGGGTGATGCACAGCGCATGAACACCTTATGGAAATTGTTCCAGGCCAACCGGAAAATGGATTATGTTAAACTGATATCAGTTTAATTGATGACAATCTTAATTGAGATTGACAGAGTTTAATCTAAATTAAATTACTATTTTATACCCAGCTAAATCTCTAATCCCATAATCAATCTCTTAATTCTTCCAGTAATTTATGGGGATTGTTTATAGGTAATTTGCAGGTAACTTCCTTACATATGTAGGCTGTGGTCTGGCCATCAACTGGTGTTTTCTCAGGAAATGACTTCACTTTATTCTTGAGCCATTTCTCCTCTGGTAAATTAAGGGAGTACACTACCCGGGGGAGGTAATTCTGGTGCAGTATTTCCAGGAACTCCCCTGTATCAGCTTGATCCTCTCCTGCAACCACCACTTCATAGAATGGCCCTATCCTGTTTACCATTCCTATGAGGAAGATTATATGACCAGTGGGTGTCTGGTTTACCAGTGTTGCAAAGGTTTTTTCTTGTTTAATGGCAGCTTCACCTAATTCCTGGTCTTCCAGTATGCTTGCTAACTTCTGCAGGTTCAACAGTGTAATTCCATTTCCAGATGGTAGTGCTGAATCATGATGATCCTTCCTACGCATTAGCACTTCTTTTATATCTTCAGATGTCTGGTAGAATCCCCCATTTTCCTTGTCCAGGTATTTGTCCAGGGTTACCTGGTTAAGTTCGTAGGCCCACTCCATCCATGATGAATCTAAGGTGGTTTGGTATAGTTCCAGGAGTCCCCATACAAGGAAGGCGTAGTCTTCCAGGTAACCTTCCACCTTAACCTCTCCGTCCCGGTAGCGGTGGTACAATTTACCATCCTGGTAGAGGTTGCCTTTAATAAATTCCACCGCCTTTAAAGCTGCTTCAGTATATCTTTTTTCTTTCAGCACCCGGCCAGCCTGGCTCAACGCTGCTACCATCAATCCGTTCCAGTCAGTTAACACCTTATCATCTTTAGAGGGGTGTACCCTTTTCTCTCTTTCCTTAAATAAGGTAGTTAAAATGTTGTCCATTTTACCTTTTAGTTCATCTGCATTCAGGCCCATTTCCTCTGCTGTTTTTTCCAGTGGCTTTTCCAGGTGCAGGATGTTTTCACCAGTAAACAATCCAGTTCGCTCATCCAGGTAGTTTCCTCTCTCCTTCACCTGGTAGATCCTGGTAAATAATTTAAAATCATCCTGGTTAAGGATCTCCTTTAATTCCTTCTGACTCCATAGGTAAAATTTACCCTCTACCCCCTGACTTTCTGCGTCTTCTGCAGAAAAGAATCCACCCTCTTCCGAGTTCATGTCCCTGAGCACGTATTCAACTATCTTCTCCACCATTTCCCGGTACACATCCTTACCAGTGACCTGGTATGCTTCCAGACAGACCATGATGAGTAGGGCCTGGTCATAGAGCATCTTCTCAAAATGGGGTACCAACCATTTTGGGTCCACGGTGTACCTGTGGAATCCGAATCCCACGTGATCCCATATTCCTCCCATCCTCATGGCCATCAGCGTTTCTTCCACCATGTCCAGGGCCCCTTTTTCTCCGGTCTTTTCATGGTAGCGGAGGAGATAGATTAAGAGGTTGGGGCTGGGGAATTTCTGGCTGGTTCCAAAGCCTCCATATTCACTGAAGCTGGAATCCAATGCTTCATAGGCACGTTGGAGGGTTGATTCGGCTGGGAGTTCGCCTATTTTGGTACTGGTGATCTGGTTAAGTGCATCTGTAATATCATCTGCTGATTCAAGTAGTTGATTTTTATTTTTTTCCCACAAGTCCTTGAGGTTTAAAACTATACTTCGAAGACCTATACTTAGCTCGCTGTCATCCCTTGGGAAATAGGTACCTGCAAAAAATGGTTTCAAATCTGAGGTCATAAAAACTGTTAATGGCCACCCTCCCTTACCTGTCATGATCTGGCATGCAGCCATGTAGGTGGAATCCACATCAGGATGCTCTTCACGATCAACTTTAACTGGCACAAACACCTCATTTATGAGCTGTGCCATTTCCTCATCTTCAAAGGATTCCCGGGCCATCACATGACACCAGTGACAGGTGGAATATCCAATGGATAGGAAGATTGGCTTGTTTTCTCTCTTGGCTTTTAGAAAAGCTTCCTCGCCCCAGGGATACCAGTCAACAGGGTTTTCCACATGCTGAATTAGGTAAGGGCTTTTTTCACCTTTTAAGTGATTATAACGTTTATCTTTGCTATTATCCCTTTCATGCACCATTTAATCACCATCTAAAAATTCATTTAAAAAAATTAGAAAACTCACATATAATTATGAACTTTGTTTCTTTTATCTATTTTAATAAAAAGAGATTTGTTATAAAAAAAGAGAAGATGAAATAAATATGAACCTGGACTATTCAAATTCATTAAAAAAATATAGAAAAAAATGGAAATAAAAAAAAATTAGATTAAAATTTACTGTAGTTACTCCTCGGGATGAATATCACAGAGTAAGCAGCCCCTGAGACCTACATTTTCCGGGTCACTTTCCCTGATTAAAACCACCATGGCTTCTACAGGTAGTCCAGTGACTTTGCTTGCATCCTCAGAGATCAGTTTAACCAGTTCTTGTTTCTGGTCTTTGCTTAGTTTAGGTCCGTCTATGGTTATTACTGGCATAAAATTTCACCTCTAATATTTTTTAAAAAACAACATTTTTTTTAAATCAATATGAATCTATTGATTAAAAGGAAATAAATGTTTTTTGTAAGTGATAATACCACATTTTATAACAGATAAGATCTTGTTTTGATGATAATCCTGGTTTATATGAGAATATTACTGGTTATATAAGAATAATCCACAACTAAACACGTGTCCGGAAGTTGAACGTGTAGCTGGTCTTTAATACATTTCCTGCAACATCTCTTACTGCAATAGCCGGAATATACACTTGATAAAGATTGTTCCTTAAACGGTTGAATGTCATCTTCAGGGTTAACGTGTTTCCACTAATGGACTTTACAAGGCCGACCATCTTACCGGTGCTCAAATTTTTTATGTATATACCCGAGAATTTGGTGCTTGACCAGATTTTCTCACTGAAGGTTATGGTTATTGATGTGGTTAGGGGGACATTAGTAGCACCTTTAACTGGGTTGGTGCTTTTAATTGTGGGTGGTATTCTATCCTTCCCCAGTACAACTGCCTGGTACCATGCTTCAGCTGCTGAGTCACTGTAAGCTGTAGTCTGGCTTGCCTTTGGGAATGTACTGCTCCAGTTACCAACAAATGCAGCGTATCCGCTGGTACTCCTCCATATTTTCTTTCCATTGAAAGTATAGGATTTGGTTACTTTCACGGTATTCTTATTGTTTGCATCACTGAAGCTGGTTGCACCGTTTAAAAAAACATCCATAATATCCACTACTTTCTTTCCCTTATAGCTGCCATAATATCCTGTGGCATAGTAGTTAGCACCTGCACCTGTGAACATCTGTGAAAAGTTGTATATGGTTTCAACAGGATTTGAAACCAGTTTATTACCGACGTACCCAGTTGAAAAGCATGTATGGGCTAATATTACAGGAACATTTCGTTTTAAAGGTGCAGTGACTTGTCTACCGTAAAATCCTTCTCGTATTTTAGTATTCACTCCCCAGACATAGCCGTTTGATCCTACATTGCAAATGTTGGGGTTGCTTTTCCACCCTGACCATTGTAGTTTCCACTCAGGTAACCACCGTGTCCAACATAAATTACTGCATCTGCATTGTACATGCCCTTCATCATCTTCTTGGTGGTGGCGTTCTCCTGGTACAGCTTTAAAACTTTATACCCCTTGGATTCCAATGCACTTGCGGTGTTTTTTGCCTCAGTTAATACTCCAGGGTTGCTGCTGTCACCATCAGCGATGATGAGAACATGAGCCTCTGCAGAGGGTAAGGTGAAATTAAAAATAAACCAATTAATAAGGTGATTATGAAAAATTTCCCTGTCCCGGGATTAACATTCCTGATAATCGAATTCCCCCTTTAAAGCATTATCCAATACAAAATATCCACTACTGGATAATAAAGTTTTCTAAGTCTGTTGTTTAACCGGAAATAAGTCGGTAGTTGAAAACTGGAAAACGATGATGCTAAGAAAGCGTTAATTAACTAAAAAACCTTGCTGATTTTTAAAATAATTAAAATAAAGAATAGAATAGGAATTTTTTTAATTAACCTGCTTATGCAAGGTTCTTATTTAAAATCCTACGTCTATGTATGTTTTAAGATTTTTAACTGTGCTTGTATTCCAGTTTTTAATTACACCAAAACTGTTAGCTACACTGATTGCATCTGCATTGTACCATTTACCATCCACGTACAGCTGTGCCCATACATGTCCATATGTTCCACTGGAGAAAGTACAGGTCCCGTGCTGGTATCTTGCTGGTATATCCACTGCCCTTGAAAGAGCAACCACCAAATGAGATGTATCAACACAGTTAGCTGTTCTGTCACTTAATGCACCTAGTGCGCCCTTCTTTGTATTGTAGTAGAAGGAGTAAGTCAGGTTGTCTCTAACCCAGTTGAATATAGCCTGGGCCTTATCATAGATAGTTGTTTTACCATTGGTTATTGATTGTGCTAGATTTATAATGGTGGTGTTGTTTGATGGTGCGTTATCTGTTGGTGAAAGACACTGACCTGGTGTGATCTCAGGAATTGTTGGATTACTGGCTATCACTGACCATGGTTTTACTGATACGTAGTTAGGTAACCGCTTGTTTGTTTTGTAGAAAGCTAACACATTTGAATAGGTGTAGATCAGGTTTTCCGGTCTCATGTTACCCCGGGAAGTGGTTATAAAGTTGGGTAGCCTTCCGTTTTTGTTTATAAAAGTGGTAATAATACCGGCTAATTTGATAAACTCACTTTTTAATAGGTTACCGCTATTTAAACTTTCACTGGGGTTGGGTGCTTTAGCAATTGATTTTATGGTAATTGTATTTTTATTGTTCTGGTTAATGTTGGTAATACTTGTGGTTAAAAGATACAGGTACTGCTCTAATGTTACAGTTTTACCTGCAACAGTCACTGTGCCTGGAACATTACTTTGTGATTCTACATAATTCTTCACTGCATCTGATGAGTTAACAACAGAATCAGTAGCTACAGAATTTTCATTAGTTGGTGTGGTAGGTGTGGTTGGTGTGGTTGGTGTGGTTGGTGTGCTACTCCCTTCTCCACTTGCCTTCTTCCATAGTGTTATTGTTACATAGTTAGGTAGTCGGTTTTTTGTTTTGTAGAAAGCCACCACATTTGAATAGGTGTAGATTATGTTTTCTGTTCTCATGTTACCCTTGGACGTGACTACGAAGTTGGGTAATCTTCCGTTTTTGTTTATAAATGCGGTGATTTCATCCGCTAATTTGATGTACTCGCTTTTATAAATGTTACCGCTCTTTAAGCTTTCACTGGGATTAGGTGCTTTAACTACTGTATTTACAGTTATTGTATTCTTAGTATTCTTGTTTAAGTTAGTAACAGTTGATGTTAAAAGATACAGGTATTGTTCTGATGTTACCTGTTTATTATCTACATTTACTGTAGTTGGAACAGCATTTTTTGATTCAATGTAATTTTTCACTGTATCTGAAGAATTCACAACAGAATTAGTACTTACAGTTGTACTGGAAGCTGAAACTTCATTTACATTAATGAACATTACTAATGCTAGCAGCGTTATGACTGCTAGGGTCAAATTTCTATTAATTATACCGCCTCCGATTTCAAATTATGGTAAATATCCAATGGAAGTAACTTATAAAATCCGATAGGAACCCTAATTTGAACAATTATAATTTCAATTTGATGTACTTATAAAGGTTGCGGTTTTTTTCTGAAAAAAACACCCTTATAGATTCTTTTTTTTAAGTTAAAGCCTTATAAATAGGTTTTTTTATAAATTTTCTGGATTCATGGTTATTAATTCTTATTTTATTAAAAGGAGCACTCTGGAGAGTGATTTTATGAATATGTCAACTATTTAAACTTAGATGCTATAGAAATAATTTCTTAACTTTTTATTTCAAATGTTGTTCCTTTGATATTAACCTAAAATAACATCATAAAGGAAGGAAATTATTAATTAATTAATTAAAAGATTTAAAATAATGTTTAAAGAGTATTTAAAGCCGCATTTCGAATTCAGTAAAATAGAGTGTGAATTGCACCGATGATATTTGTAAAGCCATAAAATGGATCTTATTTGAAACCTGAAAAAAGAAAAATGGATCTTACTTGAAAAACCTAAAAAAAGAAAAAAATAAGGGATTTAATGGATTGCGTGCCTGATTATTTAAAATGACAGTGACGCGTATGTATTGTGCAGTTTGTAAGTGTTCATGTTCCAATTTACAATGTTTCCAAAGGAATTTCTTGTACTTACTGCATCAGCATAATACCATTTCCCATTTACATAGAGCTGTGCCCATACATGTCCATATGTTCCACTGGAAAATGTACAGGTTCCGTGCTGGTACCTTGCTGGGATTCCTGCTGCCCTTGAAAGTGCAACTACCAGGTGAGATGTATCACAGCAGTTGGCACTTCTAGAACTCAGGGTATTTAATGCTCCTTTTCTAGTGTTGTAGTAAAACGCGTATGATATATTGTTCCTGACCCAGTTGAAGATGGCTTGGGCCTTAGCATACGTTGTTGTTTTACCAGCAGTTATGGATGCTGCCATGTTTTTGATGGTGGAACTGGTTGACTGTGCATTAGCAGTGGCCACCAGGTACTTCTCCAAGGAACTTGGTACTCCTTCAGATGGAGTTGATCCTCCAATCAAGCTTTGCCAGGATTTTACAGTCACGAAGTTAGGTAACCTGTTGTGGCTCATATGGAATGCCACCACACAAGAATACTTGTATATCAGTGATTGGTAACCGATCTTACCCAGTTTACTTTCTGCAAAGTTAGGTGCTCGGTTGTTCATGTTCATGAAGTTCACGATGTCATTTGCTATTTTAAGGTACTCTGCTTTATAAATGTCACCTGATTTACCAGCTACATACGGATTAGGAGCTTTACCAGCATATTTTACTGTGAGTGATGCGCTCTGTCCGTTGAGTTTTATGGTTTCCCCGCTTATAAGCTGGAGATACTGTGGCATTGAAAGTTGCTTGCCTGCCACTGTTACGTAGTTAGGTAACCTTTTGTTCTGTTCAATGAAAGTTTTAACTCTTCCAGCTGCATCCTTCATCTGATTGTCAGTTACAGTTCCGCTTTCAGTGGTTTGCACTGCTGAAGTAGATCCTCCTGCGGCTGCCTGATTGGTAATACTTGCAACCTTTTCAGAAGTTGATCCTCCTGCGGCGAAGCCCTTCTCAACTGTTTTTTCAGTTTCATTTGCTGTATGAGCTACCATATTTTGGTTTTCAAAATTTTCAGTTTCATTTGCAGTATGATCTATCACACTTTGGTCCGCCAATGATTGATTAGTTTGGTCAGCCGCCGATGCGAATGTCATACTTGTGGATAGTACTAATGTAAACAGCATTAATACTACCCCATTCAATTTCATATTAATTGTACCGCCTCCGATGTCCAAAAGCATTTATTTCTAAATTTTTTATCCTTTCGAACAATAGTACATTTGAAAAACATCTTCCTTATAAACATTTTGGTTTTTTTAAAAAAAGAAGGGCATATAAGAACTCTTTTTAAGTCTTAAGTCACCATAAGGTTGTTTCATAATTATCATATATGGAGTAACATCTCTTGTTTCTTTATTTATTAATTTAAACCATATTTTAGCCTTAATCTATAAAATTCGATAAATATAATAGGATAACATGGAAAATAGGTCTTCAAATTTCCCTGCTAATGGATATATAACCCTGCTTTTTAAAAAAATGGTTTATTAAAAATTTTTACTGGAAAATATAGGTTTATTTACTGGTTATATTCTAATCACCATTTCACCCAGGGATTAAGGGTTGTTAAGCCGTAATTTGATAAAAATAATCATATTTCTTAGGTAAAATTCAGCGCCTTTTTTTACAAAAATGCTATTACTTAGAAAAAATTCAGTATTTAGCTTGTAGAAATAATGGTACAATATCGAGAAAAAAAGTCTCATCTTTAAAAAATATTAGGATATTTGTCCTGGAAAATCCAGATTATTTTGATAAAAAAAATTATGATATCAGAAAATAAATTTTTGTGAAATAATTTTTCATGGTTGATGTGTCATTTCCACCATCAATTATTTTTGTGACATTAGCACCATCAACTTATTATTACTCACCGCAATAGTTCGATGCTATCTATTGCCTTGAGCAGTTTTTCCGCTTTATCCTGACCAATTTCAGATGAATCGTATTCGTAAGCCTCATACACCATGGATGGGATACCATTACTTAGCAGGGGAATGGTAACATATTTCGGACTGCTTGCATATGGGGGAATATAAATTCTAATCCCAGGGATTTTTTCCTGGAGCTGTTTTGCAATATTACCCGTATATTCATCCTTTGTAGGAACGTATAAGAACCAGCCTACAGCATAGCTTTCATACCGGCCCTTGTTGGAGTGGATATCCATGGTCAGCTGGTAGTTGTTTGCCATTATATCCGGGACAACGTATTTTTCACCCAGTAACTGTCCGTTCATCCGACCAGTCCCATATGCCGCATCAACACCATCTGCCACATGGATATAGTAGATGTAGTAGCTGTACTTCAGGGACGTGTCCAGATTTCTAATTGCATTTACCGCCTCCTGGTGGCAAACATACTCTCTGGGGTGCATACCTACGATATAGGCCACCTTCACCTGAGATGAAGTGTTCCCGTAGGGACCTTCCTTGGTTACGTTGCCAATGCTGGTGTTGGCCAGAACCTCAGTGGTAAGGCTTACCGTATCATTAACTTCAGGAGAATACAGAGAGGGTGATATGATTAGAGCTGCCAGACAAACCCCCAGAAAGAGTACTATAATTTTAATTGGTAATTTAATGTCCTTCATGTTATGTTCACTTATATTCAGAAACCTGCAGTGTTCATGAAACCTACAATTGGTGTACAACTGCATTAAAATATCTTTTAAATAGATTTGTCCCTATTACATAATAAATAGTATTCTATTTTAATTCCATCAAAAGATTAAATCAAGTTATAAACTATCTCATACTCTTTACAAGGTCACATGTCTATTCTTTTGATATTTTTTAACGTATCAAAATCCTTATCAAAGGAATATATCTCATTATATCCATGATTTATCATTATTACATATGCTACAGAGTCATTGAGTCCTATCCTATTTGGAGTATACTCCAATGATAATGAATGCGCTTCCTTCAACATGGCTCTGTTAACCGTGTAAATTTTAACACTCGGTGCTTTAATTAGGAATTCTTTTACTAAAGAAGCTTTTTCTGGTGAATGTGATTCTAGTATATTGGCTATTTCAGAGATCTGGACAGTGGTAATACCAACCTTTTCTCCTGTATTTATCCTCTGGATAATTTTAGCTGCGTTTTCCTTCATTTTAATTTCTTTCTCAGATAAAGACCTTGTAGGGTTTATTATTCCATGGACAAATACACTGGCATCAACGAATCGCAAGCAAATCCCTCTTGACACCCTTCCAATCATCCAGGTCAGATTCAATATCAGCATCAACAGAATTTATCAACTGAGTAAGATCAGGTAATTTATATTCTTCAATGGTTATTTTTCCATCCTGTATTTTCATGAGGACTGCCTGACCTTTAAGGTGTTTATCTCTCCATTTTTTAGGTAGAACCACCCTTCCTTCATTATCTACGAATTTCATAATCTGCTCCATGTATCTACTATAGCTTTTGTCATATAATAAAATTACCATTTAATAAAAATGGGAAATATTGATTTTGGTAATTTAATATAAAAAAATTATAATACTTAATATGTAATTATTATTAATATAGTTTTGTAAAAACCATTAAATTTTTTAAAAAAACAAAAGGTTTGTTCAAAAAATAAAAATCAATCAACATTGGTTATGCAAATAATAAAAAAATCAATCAATACTTGAATCCCTTAACATCAAAGATGTAAAGTTTAACACTTCATCTTCTTTTATCTCTTTTAATGCTACTCCACCAATGACATTATCAATCATCCACGGTGGAATACCAGTACCGGGTCTTTTCCAGGTTAAATCAGACTCATCAATTACCTTTCCCTTGGGTATGGTTCTGGCTGCAACTAGGCTTCTCCTGGCGTATCTGCGTGAATCCTCTTCACTTTCCAGGTAATGCTTATGATAGTTACCTGATATCTGCTGGTTAAATTTGAACTTCTCCACCAGGGACTTCAAATCACTGTAGTCCATGGCATGGTAGTGGTCGTTTCCAGGTAACGTTTTATCGAAGGTATAATGCTTTTCAATAATTCGTGCCCCGTAATGCCATGCAGTAAGTAGTACGTCATCCATCTGGACTGTTATTGTATGATCTGAGTAGCCTAAGGTGTGTTCTGGGAAGATCTCCCTCATATGCCTGATCATGGCCAGGTTGGCATCTTCATAATTGGTGGGGTAGTTTAAAATACAATGCAGGAGTACCACCTCATTATCACCCTGATCCTGAATCCATTCCAGGGCCTGCCAAGTCTCTTGGATAGTGGAAGCTCCTGTGGAAAGCAATATTGGTTTATCCTTCCCTGCGATGTATTCTATTAAGGGTTTGTTGGTTATATCCGCCGATGCAATCTTATAGAAGGGCATCAGAGACTCCAGAAAATCCACGCTTTCTTCATCAAAGGGTGTAGCCAGAAAATCAACTTCAAATTTCTGGGAGTGTCTGGCTAACTCCTTAAAATCATCCTCATCGAAGTTATCGTATTTTTTAAATAACTCGTACTGTGACTCTGTCTTTTCCTTACTGGTATCCCAGTAAGCCGGTGAATTTTTAGAAGCCAGTGTCTCTGCCTTATAGGCCTGGAACTTCACAGCATCACCACCCGCCTGTGAAATCTCCTCAATCATCATCCGGGCCCGTTCCATGCTACCATCATGGTTTACACCAACTTCACTAATGAGGTAGGGCAGTTCATCGTTTTTTAAGAAGGATTTTCCCGGATTAAGAACTTTCCGTCTATCCTGCTTCATCCCTTTGATATTCCTGGTCATATTTCCACTTCCAATACTCGGAGGTAATCTCATTAATAATACGGGTCAGTCCCTTCCTGATTACAACTGAAGCTTCACTGAGCTCTTCATACATTTTACACCTTAGATCTGTGTTGCTTGCAAGTTGTATTATGCTACTGGCCAGATCATCATCCTGGACAGTACAGGATATCCCCAAATAATTGATACCTTTATGGTAACGGGCAAATAAGTGCAGGGTCTCCCGGTCGTTCTGGGCTATGCTGATGGTGGGAATTGCCATGGAGGCCAGTTCATAGATGGTACGCCCATTGGAGGTGACTGCTATATCAGCCTGGCTCATGAGCTCTGGCATGTTCTCAACCTTCCTGTGAACCTCCACTATGGAATCTAAATCTGGAGGTATTTCAAGTTCGTGGGAGTATTCACCACCAAGTACAACGATGATCTTCTCCAGTGAAGACTCTTCCAGTAATCTGGGGGCTATATTCAGTATCCTGGAGGTTAAATTGTTTTGATCCACTCCTCCGAAGGTTACAAATAGAACCCGTGGTGAATCTCTGAATTTAACTGGCTGGTATAAAAAGAACTGTTCCTTTAAGCATTCATATTCGTATCCAAACCTGTGGTTTGATTGGGGATTGGTCTTCTCATAGAGAGCGTTGAAAACCAGATGGGCATAGCTGGACCCTTCATCAAGGTCTTCAAAGTTAACCACAAAACACCCGGCATCCTTTAACCTGTTTACGTAATCTTTACTGGTGTCCAGGATATCATTTATCACTATATCCGCATCAACTACATCGGTTAATAAATCCTTCTCTGTTTCAATAACTCTGTATCCACCGTCTTTTATTAACTCTACAGATACTGGTTCGCTGCTGTAGGTTATAAATTTGATATCATGGCCTATAAATCCATCGGCTATGGTTAAAGCACGGTGTATATGTCCCATTCCTACGTCCCTGTTTCCGTTAACTACCAGTGCTATCTTAAGCCTCTTTATCAATGTCTCGGCTATTAAAAAGTCAATATCAGTGTCAACGTCCAGGCCTTCTAGTTCGTCTAAGAGGAAGATGTTCACATTATCGGCAAACCTGGAATCTTCCTGGACATATTCCCGGTGGGTAATCAGAAAAGCCCCGGTTTCCTTATATTTCCGTGGCAACCACTGCCTGTTCACCCTCTCCTCATAATCAGGTAATACATAGTTGTTTTCTTCCTTCCATTGTAGATGGGTGGCGTCTACAACCGGTAGCATGGTTTCTATATCTTCCTGGATAAAATTCTCAATAGCCCCATCCAGGGTCTTCAGGGAGAGTAAAGGTGATGTGGGCTGGAGTGTTACCACCACATCATACTCCGTATCTTTCTCCTGTTCCATGTAAAGGGTGGCGTCATTTACCACCGGGTCGAGGGTAGTTTTATCATCTGCCAGGTCAGCTGGCCTTTTTCTCAGATGGACAGGGAAGTTAGATGAGTAGTCCAGGATTTCATTGCTATCCGAGGTCACCACCACATCTGTGATGAATTGGCTGTTGACTGCGTTGGCTATCTGGTAGCTTATGAGTGGTTTCTGATTCAAAAGCCTGAGGTTCTTGCGGATAATTCCCTTGCTCCCGCCTCGGGCAGGGATGATGGCTAAAATATTCATGGTTACATTCCCTCTGGATTATAATATCAATTCTTACAATTATAGATTAATTATATACATTATCCTGGTTAATTACTATCTTAAAAACATCATTTCTAATTACCAACCCAAGGATAATTATTCTAGATTATATTATCAACCTAACAACTATTAAATATCCATTGTACCTTAAATTTTATCAACACTTTTACAGTTATTCAAAATTTAAATATAAGTTTTTTATGTGATTTTCAGGTAATTTATTGGATTTACTGGTGAATTTACAGGTATTTATTTATGGATGAAATTCATTTAATTATGGATTCATGGGTAAAATTCAA
This sequence comes from Methanobacterium sp. UBA294, assembly GCA_002494495.1. Classification (GTDB taxonomy): domain Archaea; phylum Methanobacteriota; class Methanobacteria; order Methanobacteriales; family Methanobacteriaceae; genus Methanobacterium_A. The sequence continues at coordinate 2,929 of DACB01000015.1, read as the reverse complement.
AGGTAATTAACTGGATTCATGGGTAAAATTCACTGATAATTATTGAATTCATGGGTAAAATTATAATTCCCAAATGCCAGATAATTTTTTACTTCAAAGGTGTATAATCAGATGAACAGGAAAAAGATAGGGTTACTGCATGGTGCAATACTCAACTCAGGTGATTTTCTAATATTTCACCGGGGAAAACAGTTACTCCAGGAATATTTAAGTTCTGAATATGAGCTGGTTGATATCAGGCGTTGGGAACCCTTCAGTGAAGAACTGGATGCCCTGGTAATCCTGGGCGGTCCCATCATATCCCGTGGACTGCACAAACAATCAAAGAATATAAAAGACCACCTTAAAAAGGATGTCCCTGTGGTGTGTCTGGGCCTGGGAGTAAGCGGTGAACGATACTCGGTAGAAGAGGACTACTTCACCCGGGAGTCGGCTGAGTTCTGGAAAAGGGTCTACGAGAGCTCCCACCTGTTCAGTGTCCGGGATAAAAAAACACAGAGGATACTCAGTCACTATGGGATTGATGCAGAGTTTACAGGGTGCCCGGCCCTCTATGATCTGGACATGATAAAAAACAGGAGATTAACCAGGGAATATGTCCCAACCATGGAATATGTTCCGGATGAAACTCCCCTGAACCGTAAAGTAGCAGTTACCATACCACATATCCGTCTGGAAAAAAACCCCATATATATATTAATAGGGATCCGGAATTTCATCTACACTTTGTTGTTCATCCGCCAATTGAAAACCATAAAATGCAGTTCTGATCCTATTAACCATGATTCCCAGTCAAAACAGGGTAATATAACTCCTGATAATAAAACCCCTGATAATAAAAACTCTGATAATAAAAACTCTGATAATAAAAACTCTGATAATAAAACCCCTGATCTATTGTTGATATTGCAGCACGGATATACTCCCCCATTACGTTTAATTGGGAGGTACGCCGAACATTCCGGATTTAGAGTATTAGACACCTCCTACAGGGGGCTTGATGAGGTGGAGGAACTTAGAGATGCCAGTTTCCATATTGGAACCCGTCTGCATTGCCACATGTTCTTCCTATCCTTGGGCAAGCCATCATATCTCCTGAGTGTTGATAACAGAACAAGGGCTTTCCTTGGAAACTTCCAGGTGGAGAGTGAAAACTACTCACCAGGAGGTATCAGGAGGCTCATCACCAGGTTTAAGGAGGAACTAGACAACCCTGATGCACAGGAGATTATGGTTAGAATGCTCAGTACAGAGATAATGACACTCTTTGGAGATATGGAAGACTTCTTAATCAGGGTGGATGAGTTTTTAAAAGAGAATTTAAAGAATAGTTAGTTTGAAAAATCATACAAAATTAGTTAAAAACCTATTTACAATTATTATAAAATATTAAAAAAAGCGGGTGTGACCAATTAACGATTATAGGAAATTTATAGGGGAAATAGGGCTGGTGGCAGTGACCAATATCCTCCTGCTTTTAAGTTCATTCATACTCATACCTGTGTTGACTAAGAACCTGTCAGCCAACGACTACGGTGTTTGGATCCAGTTCACAGTGACTTTGAACCTGCTTTTAAACATCATACCCCTGGGCTTGCCCTTTGGGATGGTCCGGTTTCTCTCGGCAGAATCAAACAGGGAGAAAATTGTGGAGGACTTCTATTCGTTAACCGCCATAGTTGCCCTGGTGAGCGTGATTATTTCACTGCTTGTACTTGTATTTGCAGTGCCCCTGGCAGGTGCACTCTTCAGCGGGGACACGGACATCGTGTATCTGCTCCCGCTGACCATAATCACCATATGTTTAAACAGTGTTTTCCTGAACTACTTCCGGACCTTCCGGATGATGAAGCTCTGGTCATTCTTCTCAGTTACCCAATCATTTCTATTACTGGCCCTGGTGGGCTACTTCATCTACACCGGGCAGGGCCTCTACGGGGCTGTGCTGAGCTACTCCATCACCAACCTGGTCCTGATGCTCTTGATGCTCCTGATTATAGTACGGCAGATAGGGGTTAAGATCCCCCTGTTTACCAACATCAGGGAGTACATGTCCTTCAGTTTACCCACTGTCCCGGGCAACCTCTCCTACTGGGCCCTGGATTCAAGCGATAGGTACATCATCGGATTGCTCATGGGCAACGTCTTCGTGGCCTACTACTCACCCAGCTACACCATGGGGAATATAATCATGATGTTCCTTGCACCCTTCTCCTTTTTACTACCTGCTGTCCTGCCCAAGTACTTTGAGAGGGGTGATATGGATGAGGTGAGGAGGTACCTGAAGTACACCCTGAAGTATTTTATGTTACTGGCCATACCCTCTGTATTCGGCCTGTCCATCCTCTCCAGGCCCATACTGACCATACTATCCACTTCCCAAATAGCAGATAACGGCTTCTTCGTCACCCCCTTTGTGGCTTTAAGCGCGGTTATCTATGGTTTAAACAGCAACATCAACCAGATTATCATCCTGAATAAGAAAACCAAGGTAAATGGGTCGGTGTGGATCATTACCGGAATATCCAATGTGATCCTGAACATCATCATGATCCCGTACCTGGGAATTCTAGGAGCAGCGGCGGCCACGTTGATCTCCAGTGCACTGGCAGTGATCCTCACACTATACTACAATTACAGGTATTTAAATTTCAAATTCGACTTCAACCCAGTATTCATAGGCAAGAGTGTTTTGGCAAGTCTGGTGATGTCCGTGTTCCTGTTTGTCTACCAGCCCACAGGGCTGATTGAATTAATACTGGCAGTGATTATCGGGTTCGTTATTTATATCGCTGCACTGTTCCTGGTGAGGGGGATTAAAGGTTCTGAAATTAGATTATTAAAATCAATAATTAAAAATCCTTGATTTTAGAAAATCTTAACCTTTAATCTAATTAAAAGAAGGAAATCTAATTAAAAGAGGATAATC
>DACB01000007.1:365193-407613 GCA_002494495.1 Methanobacterium sp. UBA294 | reverse complement strand
AGAAAATTACCAAAAGAGGAAAGAGAAGATATACTTTCAGATTACCAGGAGCATTTTATCATCGGTATGGAAAAAGGTGCATTGGATACTCCAGATGAGGGGATTATATCAGTTGCAGGACGAATTTTGACTTACAAAAAAAAATCTAAGCGATTTCCCTGCGAAAGAAATAGGCTTCGTGTTCCAACTGCATAACCTTATACCTAACCTCTCAGTACTGGAAAACGTGCTTATACCCATGTATGAAAATGGATATAAAAATAGTGAAATGTTTGATGGGCACATGAACTTTTAAAAAGCGCAAAAATGCAGCACAAATCAGATACTAAACCTACAAATCTATCTGGTGGAGAGAGACAGAGAGTGGCTATAGCCTAGGCACTAGCTAATAAACCAGGCAGATGAGCCTACAAGTTCTTTAGATTCAAAAAATGGGCAGATGATACTGGAAAGATTAAAAGAACTGGTTGTAAAAAAAAAGTGAAAATTCAGGGAGTTATTTAAACTCCGCTGAAACATTTGTCCATGTGTTCTTTTTCTGGTGGTTTAGTTAGCAGGCTGACTATTACAGTCAATATAAATGCTATAGGTAGTGCAATTACTATGGAATCAACTGTAGGCCATGGCTGTGCTGCAATAAGAACTGCCTGACCTGTGAGTGCCTTACATATACCCAATGCTTCTGCTGATTTTTTAAATACAAACACGATCCAGAATACACTTATAGCAGTACCAGCTAACAGTCCAGTTATAACTCCAGCTTTGGTGGCACGCTTCCAGAAACAGGCAAAAATGTACATGGAAAGGAAGGCTGCTGCGGTAATTGAAAACCACATGGCTGTTCCTACTGCAATTATATTGGCTGGAAGTAGATAACCTAGAATAACTGCAATTGCCACTGCCACAGTAATTGCTGCCCTGGCCACTAGAACTGATGCTCCTCCCTTCTTATTGGTTACTGTTTCGTAAACGTCACGTCCCAGAGCAGTTCCTTGCACATGGAAAAGGGCGCTCAATGTGGACATTGCTGCAGATAGCAGTGTTATCATAAAGAGATAAGCAAACCATGGAGGCATTGCCGCTGTAATAAATGCAGGTATGATCTTATCAGCATTTCCACCAACAACCTGGGTTGCTATCTGTCCCATGGTGTTGAAGAAGTAAACATTAGATAGAGCACCAACAATGAATGCTGTTCCTGTCATAAGGAATATGAACACCCCTCCAATTAAGACTGCCCTGTTTAATTCTTTGTTGGATTTCACCATCATGAATCGTACACTCAATTGTGGCTGAGAGAGAACTCCTATACCCACACCCAGAATTAAAGTACTAACCAGGGTCCACCAGAAGGGACTTCCCAACGTCGGCATGGAAGTCCATCCTGTGAATCCGGTTGCCGCGGCTGTTGCGGTTAAATTAGAAGGCACCATATTAATCAAGTTGGTCAATGCTTGATTACCCTCAACTAATCCCCCGGTTATCCAGTATATGGTCCCCAGTAATATAGCCATTACCACAAACATTATGGTCCCCTGGAGTGCGTCTGTATAAAGCACACCACGAATACCTCCAAAGATAACGTACAACGCTACAATTACTGCCATTCCTATTAATGCAAAGTTATAATCAATACTAAGTGTTGTTTCTACAAAACGAGCCATACCAATTAAAACCACTGCCGCATAAAGGGGCATTCCCAAAAATATTACAGCACCGCTGAACCATTGTATGAATTTGCTGTTGAAACGTTTGGATAAAAATTCAGGAAACGTAAGTGCACTTAAGTTGTGCCCGATTTTCCTGGTTCTTTTACCGAAAAACACGAATGCAATGAATATACCAACCAGAATGTTTAAAAATGTGAGCCATAACAGTCCCATACCATATACTCCGGCTGTTCCACCGAAACCTACAATTGCAGATGTACTAATAAACGTAGCCCCATAACTCAGGGCCAATATGAATGGATGTGTTGCTCTGCCAGCTACCAGGTAATCATCTGCAGTTTTGGTACGCTTCCAGGCAACGTATCCCACGTAAATAATAAGAGCCAAATATATTAAGACAATAACTATTAATGTAATCAAATCATTGGTCATTTAAATCACCCCTCTTCATCCCAGATACCTAATTCTTCTTCTTCCATCTCCTTTTCCTTTTTGTGCCATTTTATTTCTTCTTTAATTTGTTCTTCTTCGTCTTCTCCGCCTTTATTCCAATTTATGATACCATATACAACACATAAAAGCATGACGAGAATGCTCCCAATATAGCCCCCCAAGACCCAGGGATCTTCTATTCCTAAAACCAATTTTATCACCTCTTTAAAAATTTTTTAATCCCTTAAAATATTATTATAGTCTATTCAATTCTACATTGTTTTTTTATATAAAAATATATTTTGATTTAGTTATGATTTCGACTGACTGCTTTTGGAAAATTCATATTCAGATTAGGTGTACTGGGGCTAAATTTCATCTAATAAAATGGGAAATTATATAAATTTATTAAACTAATATATAATTAGAGTATTTGGGCAGCGTGTGATGCAGTTTTTAAAAGTATAGAAAATTCTATTTTTCAAATATCTAAGGTAGAATACAGTGGTTACTTTCTAGGTGGAATATGATGGTTACTGGTAAAAAAGGTAAGACAAAACACATCGAAATTCTGTTGATAGAAGAGAATTCGGAAAACAATGAACTCACTACAGAAATTTTCAGAGAAGCCGCAGTTTCCAACAACATTAACATGGTAAATAATGGTGTGGATGCCATGAACTTCTTGAAACAGGAAAATGGATTTAAAAACTCAGTTCGACCAAATATCATATTATTAGATTTAAACATTCCAACAAAGGATGGTCGTGAAATTTTAAAGGAGATTAAAACAGATCCTGAATTAAAATATATACCTATCGTGGTGATGACCTCCTCAGAGTCAGAACAGGATATAATAAATACATACGAACACTATGCCAATGCATACATCACCAAACCAAGTGATCTTGATGAATTCATAAAGGTAATTAAATCCATAGAAGATTACTGGTTGAAAATAGTAGAACTGCCTCCCTGATACAAGCTGTAAATGAAGCAGTTTTAAACATTTAAAAAATAAAAACAAAAATTACAACAATATCACTAAGACTAACGTATTTGAACTCTTTACTCCTTTTACTTGAAAAGATGATGCATCTATCTTCTTCTGTAATTTTAATCATCATTTCTAAAAAAAAAGAGTACATGATATCTTTTTAATTGTTAATTCATTCCAATTTCTTAAGACAAGCAGAAATGAATGCAGGAATATCGCTGGGTTGCCTGCTGGATATTATATTTCCGTCCTCCACCACTTCCTGGTCTATATATTGACCTCCGGCATTTTTAATATCCTGGACTATGGACTTCCAACCTGTGATCTTTTTTCCTTCAATTAACTGGGCAGTGATCAGTAATTGAGGAGCATGACAAATAGCGAATATAGGTTTGCCTGTTTTATAGAAATTTCGAATGAATTCAACTGGTTCTGGTTCGCTACGTAGGTTGTCTGGCGAACATCCGCCGGGAATAAATATGGCATCGAATTTATTGTAGTCACTATCTGATATTTTTTCTTCTATTTGTACAGTTTCTTTACCTTTTTTACCCGTAACTTCTGTTTTTTGTTTTCCTAAAATGGTTAGTTCATGTCCCGCTTCTTTAAATGCCTTTGCTGGCTCACTGTATTCTACATCTTCAAACATTTTATCAATCATAACTCCAATCTTGAACATTTTATCACCGAAAAATTTTTTTTATTCTTTATCTGCTTATTTCAATTAATATCATTATGTCATATCTATTTACACACTAATAATTTATTCGAATTTTTTTTTAAAAAATAATAATATCCATTATAAATTACATCCCGCTTGAATAGATGAAATTTTTAGGGGGTTTTATGTTATGAGTAGCTTTCATTTAGAAAAAATTATTTTATGATGTACCAACCAAGTAAGACCTTCCTCCAAAGGTAACTGTATTTTCCTATATCGCCCATGTGGAGGTTAATTCTGTACTAATACACATTTTAAAATAAATCGTTGATTATTTATAATCTGAAAAACATAACTATATTGTGAAATAAAGTGTAATAAGATGATTATACATAAAAAAATGCTTGTACATGTGGTTAAAAAAAGAAAATAAAAGTAATCTAGGAAATAATTATCAAAATTTCTGTGAATTTCTCATAAAAGAGGTGAAAAAATATGGATAAAAAAGGACAGTTAACCAGCATCATCTATGTGCTAGTTGCAATAATAATAATTGTCCTCCTTTTGAGGTTCCTGTTCGGAATAATATAAATAAGGGCAATAGATGTTAAAAGTGAGGTGTTAATATGGCTAAAATCTTAACAAAGGATATTGAAAATGCAATCATGGGAGTCAATTTTCCAGCCAAGAAACATGAAATCCTGGATAAAGCCCAAGAAAATAAAGCTGATTTAAAGATTATCAAAACAATCCAAAAAATCCCAGAGAAGATTTACAATTCGCCTGCGGAAGTATCCAGTCAAACATTGAATATGAAAAATGTAATATGAACTTAATCTGTTACTCGGATAACAAATAAAAGAGGTGATCTAGAATGGCAAGGACCGCTGCAGATGTAGAACATGCAATAAAGGGTATTTCTTTCCCAGCCAATAGAAGCGACTTAGTAAATCAAGCAGAAAATAATAATGCGAAATCAGATATAATCGACATAATAAAAGACCTTCCTAGAAACAACTTTAAATCTCCTATTGATGTTAGCAAGGCATTTGGGGAAAGAAGAAGAAGCCAAAAATAGTCTGGCCATTTTAAGAAAGTCGGATTATTCCTGGCTAATTTTATTTGTTTTTATGCACAATTCTTAATTATTAGATTTATTTAAACTTTCTGCCCAATTCAGTTTATTCCACTCTCTAATTTTGAAAAATAACAAACCATATATAATTAATATTGATAAAATGTAACAATAAAAATTTCTAAATGATATTTGACTATCTGCAAAAAATTGAATATAAGTAAGCAAACCTAACATCGCTAAAATTACAGAAACTAAAATCATCACAGGAACATTTCTATGATTCAATAACTCAAATACATTAGTAGCAAAAGCTATACAAAAAATAAATATCAAAGGAATAATAAAAAGCCAATTATCCAATGAAATCATAATGAACAACATCAAAATAAAATTAATTATTATTTGTCTTATAGGCATACTTACCATAATTGAACCTCCATTATCTCTTGTTTATAATCCATATAAAGTCAGTTTAAATTAATATCATCTTTGCTCACTCATATTATAACCTATGTCCATATTTGAATAGGATATACTTTTTTTCCACTATTCAAATCGTATATTGTGGGTTGACCATAATATGTAGTACAAAATAGCTTTCCATCAATATATGTTTCAAATTCGGGATTCCCATCATACAACATACTAGTTTCTGCAACATCCAAAGTAAATAAACCTATCCCAGCTATAGTAAGTCCAAGGCTAATTCCACTTGATGGAGGAGCCAACAATACACCTAATACTATTAATCCTGCTTCAACCCCAAATTTCACCCGATGATAATAAGAATCCCAATTAATTTTAATCATTGAATTATGATTTTGATTTTCAAAATAGTAAGATTGATGGGGATTATTTATAACATTTGTAATTTTTGTATATTGACTTTTCAAAAAGTTGTTAACTGTTGTATATGTTTTTTGGCCAGCAGATTTTAATTTTATATTTATTGTATCGACAGCCTTTCTGACCGTATTCACCACCCCATACTGCTTTACATATGATACTGCACTGTTTCCATATCTTTTCACACTGCTCCAAGCAGTTCTACCTAAATTTTTAGCAGCCATCCAGATCCGATTGTTCCCTAAATATTTATCAACCACACTGGTAAATACCGAAGCTGTCTTTTCAACTCCACCTTTAAAAGCATTCCAACCCCAGGAAATAGCATCTCCAAACAAACCAGTACCAATAATCTCTTTTATCTGATCATTGGTAAGCACTGTACCATTAACTGTACCATTAATCTCCGAATTACTAGCAACCAACACATAACCACTGGTACCGAATAGTTCTGTGAATTCTGCCAGGGTCATTCTGATTATACCTAAACTACTATCTGCAAGCACAACCGTGGTACTGTTTATGCTCTTTATCACTGAATAGTGGTACATACCATCCATGTCAAGCAATACAATATATCCCTGTTTAAGCTGATCTACACCTAGTATCATACCTGCTGCATACAATTTCTTATCTAAAGTAGCTTTATATAATCCATACATACTGGTACCAGTTTCATCTGTACTGGATAGTTTGCTGAGTTCATCTTGAGTAGCATTAACACCTAAAAGTTGCATGGCGGTGGCAAGGCTTGCTGGTCCGCAGTTCCAGACACTGCTTTGCATGACTACACCGGTGAAGTCAATCTTGTTTATATTTATAATATGGTTACCCGTAATATTATTATTATTATTAGATAAAGATTGTGAACTGTTATAGTAGCTTATTCCTGCAGCGTTACCTGTTATAATGTTACTGTGGATTGTTAAACTTTTATCGTTCCATAGCGACATGCCTAGATAGTTGTCGGTTATTTCATTTTCATGAAGAGTTACATTATTGGAATCATCCAAACTCAGCCCATACCAATTACCCGTTATATTGTTACTGAAAATATCAACACTGCCACTGTTAATCAGGTTAAACCCATACCAATTGTCCTGAACCTGGTTGTTTGATATTATGGTGTAGTTGGAATTCTGGTGATTTACACCATACCAATTATCTTTGAGGGTGTTACCAGTGATTTGAGTGAAATAGCTATTAAATAAGCTAACACCATTGGCATTACGGGATATCGTGTTATTAATCAAACTCACATAGTCTGCATAGACGAAAACACCATATGAATCACTTGCACCACTTATATTCAGTCTCCAGAGATTAGTTTTACTTGCAACAACCGTGAAAACACCCATAAAGGGATTTCCTGCTTCAACATAAACCATTGCATTAGATGAAGGCTTAATAGTAAGCTGTTTATAAACCGCGACATTTTCTCGATAGGTACCCCCATCCAGGGTAATGGTATGGCCATCCTTTGTGTTGTTACTGTCAATTGCGCTCTGTATGCTGGTAAAAGTTTCATTTGTATTGATGTTAAGTACAGGCAATGTAGATGTGCTTGTTATTGTAACAGGTATAGAAAGTGTTTGGCTGTCAAGTTTGACTGTGACTGTAGCGTTACTCGCACCTGCCCCTTTGAATATGGCAACTGCTTTACCACCACGGGTACCCACACTACCATTTATCGTTCCCATAGTTGTAGCGAAGTTTACTGGAATTGTATCTGGTATATTTACTGGAACATTACTATTACTGCTCGTTGTATCTTCATTCAAGTTATTATGTGTTAAATCCATCTCTAGAATATTTTTATATGTTGAACCAGTACGATCACTACGATCTGTAGAAACAGCAACGTTCATAACCAGATACCTTGCTCTGGCAACATTCCCCTCATTTACAAAAATATCTATTGACCCACTAGGTATTGTACCGCCTGCAGATACGAAAATTGGATTGTTACGTCCCCACCAATTATTCTCTGCATCCACCACACTTGTACTGCCGGTTATGTATAGTCCATACCGGTTATTTGCATAGATAGTGTTGAAATTTATCTGAACATCTGCTCCATCAACAGAAATTCCATCAAATAAATTTTTATGAATAATATTATTTGACACCAGATTATCAGTAGACCCTGCAATATGAATTCCATTCATTATATTCGCGGTTATATTGTTGGTCATTATCTGATTATTCGAGCCTTGTTCGATTAGAATTCCATCTAATATGTTACCTGTGATTGTGCAGCCAGTTATCTGGTTAAAAGTTGAATTTAGAAGATGAACACCATTCCCATTACCTATTATATGATTTGCAAGTAACGTGTTGCAACTGGAATTATCCATGAAAACTCCACTACTATTTGCCGAACCAGTGATGGTAAAGCCCATAAGAACAGAACCACTACCACCATTATTAATGATAAACACTGGTAAATTAGTGTTTGCTGATTGTACTGTTACATTAACCCCTGGAACTGGTAACAAGACAAGTTCCTTGCAAACTATGATATTTTCAATGATGATATCTTTACCTATTCCTATGAAATGACCATTTTTTGTACCATCATCATTTATTGCAGCCTGCACACTTGCATAAGTCTTACCAATTTGATAATTGTAAATCATACACGGATTGGAAAGCACAACCCATGGTTTAACTATTATGCTTCCAGGATAGGTGTTATTTACCCGGTAGGAATCTAATAATTGACTGTACATGTAGACAAGTGATTTAAAGCCCATATTTTTACCTAAACTAATGTCTTTCACATGGGAGGGTGCAGTATTATTAGTATTCACGTAACCCAGTACATACTGAGCCAGATTCACATACTCATTATAATCTACTAAACCAGGGCTAATGTCCTCAATTGCATTTGCTGGACTTTTAACGCTCCTAAGTATAACTGTACTGTTTATATCAGCGTAATTATCCAGTAATGATTTAGTTGCAAGGTCTAAGAACTGGGGCATAGAAACAATGGTATCATTAATAGAAACACTATTTGGGAATGTATGATTGGTTTCAATTTGATTTTTAATCACATTGGCTGCTCTGGCTATCTGATTATAAGTGAAAAATTTGGTAACATTATTTGTCACAGTTGTCCATGGAATAACCGTTGCATAAACTGGTAAGGTCTTGTTACTGTTCTGGTATGAATTTAAAATAGTAGAAAACATGTAAACCAGGGATTCATAGCGTATTGTGTTTTTTGTACTGTTTATTGTGATGTAGTTGGGTGCTCGGCGATTAGATTCCTTATCCATGAAGTTGTTCACGTAATTTGCCATTTCCAGGTACTCGTTAATGTAAATATTTTGTCTGGTAAGATTCTCATTAGGAGTTGGAGCAGTGGTATATCCCATTCTTTGGAGGTAAGATGATGGAAGGGATCCATCCATATCTAGAAGAACTTCAGTACATAATTGTAAAAATCGGGGTACTGAAACATATGTACCGTTCACATTTACTTGATTTGGAAGAGCATGGTTTCCTTCAATATACTTCTTAAGTAACCCAGAAGCGGTGCAGATTTCATCAACAGTAAAAAATTTGTCACTTGAACTTTTGACGGATGACCAGGGATCTATTGTAACACTTTGTGGAAGGTAACCTGTTTTGTTATTGTAACTTAAAATTTTGGAGTAGGTGAAAATCACATTTTCATATCGTATATGGCCCATCAACAGAGTGTCAAGATAGTTTGGCGCTCTTCCATAAGCTTGTTTATCCATAAATCCGCGAGTATAAAGTGCAAACTTAACATACTCAGTGTAATTCATATTCCTACTCAATGACACAGTTTCACTAGGATTTGGAGCATCCCCACAACTCATATAAGCTACTGTAGTATCAAATCCACCAGCAATATTCAGAACATTTGTAACTGCAAGCCTAAGATAAGAAGACTCAACCACCGAATTACCATTAATATTAACGGTGGATGGTATTTTCTTATATTTCAAAACGTAATTTTTAACATTGACTGCTGCGCTGTTAATTTCTTCTGGTGTATAGAACTTCGTACTTGTACTCGCTATTACACTCCATGAATCCACAATAATGAATTTAGGTAACTTGCCGATATTAATATAAGAACTTAAAATCTGGCTATTCATGTAAATCAAGGACTCATACTTGATATTTCCCAGGCTACTTATGGCATAATTTGGGGCGTCCTTATTCTTATTCATAAAATTATTAACATTTTTTATTAATGTTTTATACTCAGTTTCATCTAAAACACCACTCACCATACTCTCAGATGGACCATCCGGTGCAGAATAGCTGCTCTGTAGCAGATTGGTGGTGAAGTTGCCTGAAATTTTTAGGATAACTTCACTTGAAAGTTTTAAGTATTGAGGCATGGAAATGTTCATACCATCGACCATGACATTTCCGGGGGTTTTATGATTTTTTTCTATATACTCTTGTACTGATGCAGCTGCATCACATATACCTTTCAAAGTAAAAGAATTGACAGTTGTAAATTTAATACTAGTAAGGCTTAGTGGATTGCCATTTAGATCCTCAATGCAGCCAGTATGTAATACAAGACTATAGTTGCCTGCACTTAAATGTGTATTAGGAATTATTGTTAAGATGCTATTTGTAATTGTGGTAGTAAATGTAACAGGGTTATTCGATTTTTTAAGGTCAATCCAAAGACTATTGGAACCGCTACCTGCCTGGACAGGCTCACTGAAAGTGACTTTAATCAATTTACGTGATGGAACATTAATACTACCATTTGATGGATAAAACGATTTAACAACCGGCACAATTGGACCAACGATGAATTTAGATGTTGAAAGTGCCATGGGATTACCTGCTAAATCAGTAACAGACCCCGTATGAAAAGTTATACTATAATTATCATCAACAAAAGCTGTTTTAGGTTTTAGAATTAAAGTATCGTCATTAATGGAGTAAGTGTAATTTAAAAACGTAGCATTACTATCTTTTATATCAATCCAAACACCATTTGAACCCGTACCCTCCTTAACAGACTCACTGAAAGTAACTTTAATATAACTTGGAGTTTCAATTGTTGAACCATTAGCCGGAGTAATTTTAGTTATTGTAGGTGCAGCATCATCCGTTGCATTCACAATGCCCATAAACAAAAGTAACACACTAAAAAAACATGTTAATATTAAAACTTTCTTAATGAAATCATCAAAAAAAGTTTCCCTCTCCCACATTTTACTCGCACCATTCACCATTTACACCTTCTGATAGATAATTATTAATTTATTAATAAAATTTATTACTAAAAATTAGTAAGTTACCACCCAGTATATAAAAGTTACTATTTACCATCACCAGAATAAAAGAATGTTGAAAAATTTATTATTTGAAGAATTTCCTTCCCAGTTTTGCATCTACAACAGTAAATCATGGAAGGATAAAAACTATGAAGGCTTATTTTTAACTGGGTTTAGTTGTCATATTTACGAATAAATGAAAAGTACGGATAAAGGTAAAGAAATCAAAAATTCAATGTTTAACCTATTATCAGCATAAATAAACTAAAAATATATTTATAAGAATATATCATATTCTATATCAAGGGTTTGTTTGAAAAAAATGAGGGAGGGTGATATTATGGCAGGACATAACGTTTTAACCGGTATTTTAGCAATTATCTTTGGTTTATTAATAGTTGCATTTCCATTAATCAGTGCTGCTACTTTAAGTATCCTAACTGGATTAGGAATTATTTTAATTGGTATCTGGTTACTTGGAATAGCCTATGAAACATGGAATGTCAGTAAAGGAACAAGTATCGCTGCTTTGATACTCGGTATTATTGGTATCATTGTTGGAATTGGACTCTTTGGAAACATACTGGCTTTCAGTATATTAACAGGTATGGTAATATACATTGGTGGCCTGTTCTTAATAATAACAGGTATCATAGCTTTAATTTCAGGAAAAGGCGCCGGAAGATGGAGTGGTATATTAGGTATAATTCTTGGTATTATATATTTAATTATTGGTATATATGCCTTAAACCCATTTTACCTGGCCGCAATAATTGGAATATTCCTTATAATAAGCGGAATTTTCCAGATTTTCTTACCAGGAGTAGAAGAATAAATTTTTATCCAAACAAACCCTTATTTTATATTTTTTTATTTGTGTAAATTATGGTTATTAATTGAGTTTAAAAATCTAAAATTGATAAAAATATCTTACAGGTGTAAACATGCTGATTTTAACATCACCAACTATTCAGGGAAAAGAAATAACCAAATACTATGGTTTAGTAGCTGGAGACGCCTTATTAGGTGCAAATTTATATAAAGACTTGTTTTCGGGCGTGAGAGACGTGGTAGGGGGACGAACCTCTAAATACGAGGAAGAACTTACCAGTGCAAGGAACCTGGCCATGGAAAGTATGATAGCAGAAGCAGAAAAGGAAGGTGCAAATGCAATAATAGGCACCAGGATAGCGTACAATAACTTGGGCGGTACCATGGGAAACACCATAATGGTCACCGTAGTGGGAACAGCGGTTTCATACAAGGAATAGATCAGATAAAGAAGATTGGAGAACATTATGTCATACCCCAAAAACAATTGGCTGAACAGGAAACGCTGGGCACTGATAGCTATTTTAATAGGGACAGTCGCAGGTTTAGGCTCGGCATTGATCTGCATAGTCTGGAATCTGGTTATATTCGGATTCAACATAATGTACATAGTTTCCCCACTGATTGCGGGCTTCGCTGAAACCTTCATTGCCCGTAGAAAATATGGTAAAAGCACAGGTGCAATAAGCGCCCTCATAACTTTTATTTTAATTAATGTATATGGATGGTTATTTCCAGGGATCTTCATCCCCAAAGAGCCTGTTACATTAAGTATCATCACCCTCATAGCCATTGGTCTCATGATCCAAGCAGCATTCCCCATCATGGTCAACTACATACTCTTCGTGGTTGTGGTGGGTATATTCATCCGATTGATTGCACTGCCTGCCAGAATATTAGGACGAACCCAACAGATAGAGAGTCGTGTACTATCTCAGTCAGATAAAATTTCCATCCCAGGGGTAGATGATCCACTGGTATCTATTCCCGAACCAGACGGGAAGAAGATAGAAAGATATGTGGGGTTGGTTACTGGAGAGGCAGTTGCCAAGGAAAGAGAGATTAACGGTATGTTTAACAAACTCCTGAAGATGATCCAGCCTAAAAAACTGGACGACTTACACCTAATTGACGCCCGGGAAGCAGCTATAACCCGGATGCTTGAAACAGCCCAAGTATTAGGTGCAGATGGTGTGGTTGAGGTATTGATCGACCATATTTCCATCGGCGGGTTACAGGGATTTGCAACCATAGTAACGGCTACTGGTACAGCAGTGATATATGAAGAAAAAACTGTATAAATTATTTTATGCCATGAAAAAGTTGCTAAACTGGATACAAAAAAGTTTATCAAATTCTTTTTTTCAAGATGAGAATTTAAAATTAACGCCAGCATCTGCCATTAATTTAAATTCTAAAAGAAATTGCCGAATCAGATAGCATTTCTATCCAAATGTTATTAACATCTAAATGTTTAAATAGGGGATCATCAAACCTCTATTTATAATAGAAGGGATGGATTTAGTGCCAGTTGGAGCGGTTATCTTGTTATTCTTATTTGATATACTGGATCAGCATCGATTTTATAATTGTATTTAATTGGTTCTAGAGCTATCCCACAAAATTGGGGAGACACCATGAGTTCTGAATTTTTATTAGATAAAGAAATAATTGTAGCCTCCAACAGGGGGCCAGTGGTATTTAACAGAAACAATGAAAAAGAAATCGAATTAATCAGGGGTGCAGGGGGGATAGTAGGGTCAATGATACCCTTTTTAAAGGAAACACACGGTACATGGGTTTCATCTGCAATAGGTGAATGTGACCATTATATGAATGATAAATATCATGATAAAGTACCGGTACCCCTTGAAAACCCAGAATACTATGTTCAATTTATAAAATCTGAAGAAGAAGTATATAACCAATTTAATGGGAAATTCGCCAATCCTTTACTATGGTTTATTCACCACTCCATGTGGAATCCTCCTTACTCACCTTGTGCTGATGAAGAATTGCACCAGGCATGGGAATCCTATAAACATGTAAATAGCCTGTTTGCAGAAGCTATAAGCGAAGATATCCACAGGTCAGAGAAGACACCAATAATAATGCTTCAGGATTATCACATCTATTTAACCCCAAAGATGATTAGAAAGGAATATCCTGATGTACTTATGAGCCAATTCGTACATATACCATTCCCATCCCCAGAAATCTTCCAGCAACTTCCCAATCACATGCAGACAGAAATATTAGGAAGCGTGCTGACCAATAATGTCCTGGGATTTCATATACCCCGTTACATGAACAACTTCCTGCAGACAGTTAAATTGATATTGCCAGATGCCACAGTGGATGATTTAAGCGGTGATATCTTATACAAAGGACAAGTTTGCCATGTAAAAACCTACCCCATAAGCATCAACCTGGAAACCATCCAAAAACACGCACAAAGCCCGAATGTTTTATCAAAACAGGAAGAGGTAGATAAAATTGTGGGCAACTGTAAATTAATTTACCGCACTGACCGGGCAGACCTGTCCAAAAATATAATTAGGGGCTTTCAGGCATATGACATTTTTCTTAAGAAGTTTCCAGAATGGAGAGAAAAAGTTAAATTCGTAGCCACTCTTATGCCTTCCAGACAGGACATTAAGATTTACCGGGAATATACAGACAATATCAGGGATATTGTAAAAGAAATAAACCAGAAATATGCCACTCCCAACTGGGAACCAATTAAATATATATGTAAAGGAGATTACGACCTGGTTATTGCTCTTCTAAAAAGATACGATGTATTGATGGTAAATCCCATACTGGATGGTATGAATATCGTTGCAAAGGAAGGAACTGCCATTAACGAAAATAACGGTGCTTTGGTGCTTTCAACAGGGGCTGGTTGTTATGAGGAATTAAAAAATGGTGCTATCTGCATTAACCCCTATGATTTAAGGCAAACTTCAGAAGCAATTGATATGGCATTGATGATGGATGGAGAGTCAAAAACACAAATGCTTATAAATGCCAGGGAAGCAATTAAAAAGAATGATTTAAACAAATGGACATCCAGCCAGTTAAAGGATATTGAATCGGTGCTACTTGAGAAACAGAACTTACAACGAGAGCCAGAAGAAGGCGTGAGAATGAATTAATTTCATATTGAAGCCTATTAATCCAGAATGAAACTTTATTAATCTTTAAACAATAAAAAAATTAGTGAGATTGCTTTCATGTCAATTCAACTCCATGATTACCTGAAAATTGCAGAAAAAGAGAAGGATTTACCTAAAGTAATTGCCTATAACAGGATAGACGGCCCAGGCTCCAGTCTGGACCTTGCCGAATTTCAGGAATCTTTCTGGAGAATGCCAGATACCCTGAAACCCGATCTTAACATTACAGATGAAACTAGTAAATGGGCTCCAGAAAATGACCCCGCATGTAAATGGACTATGAACCTTCCAAGAACTGTGGGTATCACCATTGACACAGGAACTAAAATTGAAGCCTATCCTTTTGACCCTGACCTTATAGGTGTTAAATCAGTAGAATATAAAACAGAGGTAATCGCAGCACCTGGTGATGTTTTCCCAGTCAGCCAAAACTGGTTACTTAAGATAATGGAGATCTTCAACATCAAAGGGGTGATGTTCGTTTTAAAAAACTTAAGAGAAGGCATTCAATCCTCAGGCCTTGGTGGATCCTCCACAGCAACTATCGGAGTGTGTATTTTAGCTAATGAACTTGCAGGTCGTCCCTTTAACAAAATGCAGCTGATTTCTATGGCATCACGTATAGAACAGGGTTTTGGGGTTAGTATCACCGGGACACAGGAACAGTCCAATGTGATATTTGGTGGAGTTACTGATTATGTGTGGTTTCCCTGGGGCAGACCTGGATATCCCAGCACGGGTTATGGAGATTCTGTGCGATTTGAATTATTACCTCCAGAAAATTATGCTTTACTTGAAAGTAGAACTGCTATTTTTCATTCTGGACATCCACGCATGAGTTCTGAGGTCAATTTAACCTGGAGAAATGCCCTTTCAACAGAAGTTGGATATAAATTACATTCTAAAAAGATGAAAGTAGCTTATAATTTCCGTGAAGGATTAAGACTTAAAAAATGGGATCATGTTCTTAATTCAATTGATGAATACAGGAAGATACGTACCAAACTATGTGAGGGTTACATGGAAGAATCCAGGGACATACTGGAATATGCACAAAGCAATAATTGCACGGCATTCCCACTGGGTGCTGGCGGTGGTGGAGGAGTCCTCTTATTTTCACCAGAACCTGAATTTTTAGAAAAATTAAGAGAAGACCTTAAGGGATTATACCGGGAAATACCATTTAAAATCCGTTCTAAAGGCCATGAAATAATTAACATATAAAAACATACCCTGAATTATTCCTTTTTAACTTATATCTCTTATTCACATATAATGTGGTATTTTCATTTATAATTGGGTATGTTCTTTTTTTCTGTTCATTTATTTTTAATAAAAATGACAAAATTAAATATTATCCGCCCAATTTATTATTATGGAAATATGTGACATAGCAGTAATTGGTGCAGGGCCAGCCGGATGTATGGCCGCCATCCAAGGGGCAAAACAGGGTAAAAAAGTAGTACTTATCGAGAAGAATAAAGAATTAGGCCTTAAACTTCTTATAACTGGTAATGGCCGGTGCAATTTCACCAACACTGCTTCCCTTGATGTTTTCCTAAAGAAGTTTGGTAAGAAAGGGTTATTCTATCGTGACGTCTTTAACAAATTTTCCAACCAAGATTTAATGAACTTCTTCAGGAGTAATGGCCTGGATTTTATTGAAGAGGAAGGTGGACGGATATTTCCCAGTACAGGAAAGGCCAGATCAGTAGTAGATATGTTATATAAAATTTTAAAAGAATATAAAGTGAAAATAATCTACAATTATCGCCTGGAACACCTTCAAAAACATTCTAAGATATTCAAACTTATCTCCACAAATAACCAGTTAATCACCGCTTATAATGTGGTCCTGGCACCTGGTGGTTTAACTTATAAAGAGACAGGATCCAGTGGAGATGGTTATAAAATTTCAGAGGCATTAGGGCACCGAATTACTGAGATTAAACCAGGAGGTGTTCCGTTAACTGTTAGGGAAGATTGGATTCCAGATCTCAAGGGCATTACCCTGGAAGATGTGGGTTTATCCCTGCAGAGTGGCGGAAGAACCATACCATTACCCCGAGGGAATCTTCTTTTTACGCATTTTGGTGTTTCAGGACCAATTATTCTGGATATGAGTAACATGATCACCGATATTATAAGGGAACATGGTGATGTCAAGCTCTACATCGACTTCAAACCAGATGTAAAAGAACAGGAATTAGAAAACCTGTTAATCGCCGATTTCCGTAAATACAGTAAAAGAAGTTTGAAGAATTATCTAAAATATCATCTACCACAGAATATGGTGGAGCATGTTTTAAAAGTGTTTTCCCTGGATCCAGATAAGAAGTTGAACCAGATCACCAAAAAGGAAAGGGCAAGTTTACAGAAAATAGTTAAAACCCTTCCCATTACAATCCATGGCCATCTGCCCCTGAATAAAGCCATGATTACATGTGGGGGAGTATCAAAGAAAGAAATTGACCCCAGAACCATGGAATCAAAATTAGTACCTGGTTTATACTTTGCCGGGGAAATAATAGATGGATGCGCCCCTAGTGGTGGTTTTAACTTGCAACAAGCTTTTTCAACTGGTTATGTGGCAGGGAAGAGCGCATCCAGCTAGTTAACGTTTTTTTTTTTCATGTTTATCTTTTAAATTGTTAAACAACATTTAATTTTATTTTACAAAGGTGTTGTTTTGAATATCCTCCAGTGCATGCTGGATCTCTTCATTGGTGTTCATCACAAAGGGCCCGTACCGAACTATTGGTTCATCTAACGGTTTGCCTGACATTAGCAAGAATCTAGCTGGTTCTTGATTAGTGTGAACCTTTACCACATCCCCACCACCTAAGACTATCAGTTGAGTTGCCTGGATTGTTGATACTTTTTCCAGGGAATCTGTTTCATAGCCTCCGAAGATTCCTTCTCCTTCAAACAAGTAGGCGAAGACAGTGTGTCCACGAGTAATTGTTTGTTCGAAGGATGTCCCTGCCGGAAGATAAACATCCAAATATTCTGGATCGGCATATATCTCATTTATCGCCCCATTTACCCCTTCAAACTCGCCAGCTATGACTCTGACCAACACTCCATCATCATTTTTAACCTCAGGAATCTCAAAAGAATTTATTTCCTGGTAGCGTGGCTGGGTCATCTTAAGTTTAGCTGGTAGGTTTACCCAGAGCTGGAACCCCTGCATTATTCCCTGGTCTGACTCCTTGGGCATCTCTTCATGGATAATACCACTGCCAGATGTCATCCACTGAACATCCCCTCCACCTATTGTTCCTGCGTTGCCCATGCTATCCTTGTGATCCACCAAGCCATCCAGCACATAGGTCACAGTTTCAATGCCCCGATGGGGATGCATAGGAAAACCTGCCAGGTAGTCCTGTGGATTTCTGGATCCAAAGTGATCAAAAAGTAGGAATGGATCAAGATAATTCAATCTCTGGGTACCTAGGCTTCTGCGCAGTAGAACACCGGCACCTTCCGTTACATAAATAGGCTCAATAATATCCTTTACTTTCCTTACAGTTGCCATATAATTAATCACCCGTTAATTTGCTTATTAAAAGGAAGTTTATTTACTCGGAGGAATATTCCCCTGTACATTAACTATACTATATTATGTGTTTTCCAATTACTAAATTTTTCATCTTTTTTATAAATTCACGATGATATGATTTGATCCAAAATTGAAGTTATTTTAATGTAAAAATAAGAAGTAGGGTTTATGCTTTATGCATGTAAAAATAATAATACGGGTTTTATCTAGACCTATTCAAGAAAGTCAATGGGCAGTCCCTGTTCCAAGCATTTTTCCAGGATATTTTTAATCTTCCTCTGGTGTGGAGGCCAGGCCATGTATAAAAAGCCCTTTAACTTCAGGAATGGTGATGCTTCAGGCGGTTTCAGGAGTTTCCGTATTTTAGGAGTGTCTGGTATCCCTGCCAGATGAAGGACATTAGGGAGTGAGTCAGCATAGTAGACTGACTCTGCAAATCCCTTACCCAGGAATTTATCATCTGGATCCCTGATGATCACTCCGCCCTCAGAGTATTGACATCCACTGGCATTGTATCCTGTCTGCCCAGATTCAACAATGGAATTCAGGGTGAAATGCCTGACATCTTCGGGAACCATATTCTCAAACCTGAATTCCCATCGGTCCGGGTACCATGTGTTGGTTATAAGATAAAGTTCAGGGTTGGATGACTTCACACTTTTAACCCATTTGTCTATGGTTAATGTGCCCTTCATATCAGTTACCTTGTTTTCAGAGTCTATGTACTGTCCCTTAACCGCTACTTCCATGGGCCCTGGCTGTTCCTCACCAGTTTGTCCGTAGAAATCCAGGTTTTTATCTGTATGGGGTGCGTACATGGTCATCTCTCTATCACCTACAAACTGGGCCATGAACCAGTCCCATCCCCGTGATTGGGTGGGTTTGTTAAGGGTGCCTGCTGCCCGGACCACCTTACATCGGCTGTTACCAGTAGGTTCTAATGCATTACCCCACTGGTGATCGAACCAGAACTGTCCCTGATTAAGCATGATCTCTTCACCATCAAGCATGAGCAGGCTGCCCGGTTCTAAGGATAAATTGGTGGCAGAATAATAGAGTGTGCCGATTCCACAGCAGCAAGGGAGGCATCCTATATTGCCCTGTAAGAGAAATTCCTTATTGGAGGTTAATTCCAGATCTACCTCTATCTCCAAATCCTCATCCTCACCCTGGTTAACTCCCCAGGCCTGCACTCTGAGTGGAAAGATTCTATCTTCCATTTCAGAGACCATCCTGTTATTTCCAGCCACATAGTTGAAGGGATGATTTGAGCAATTTAAAAGACCTGTGGTCCCTGCTATGGCAAAGGGCCGTGTCTGGAGATGTTCATCACCAGCACGGGCCACAGCAAGTTGCATTTCAAATATCTGATTATCCCAGTCAGACAGGCCAAAACTATGGGCTATCCATGGGGGTAAAAGTGAGTAGCGGTAGAATGATACCAGGATCCCGTATTCCCGCCTTCTGGTGTCGCGGCAGTTCCCGACTATGAAGTGCCAGCCTACCTGGTAGCCTAGCTGTGGGGTGAAATCCCGTGGAAATTCAATATCAGATTCATCCGGGATGTCCAGGTAGCCACGGTTGCTGTCTGTACCTAGAAGTTGATTCATTGCATAAGCCTGCATTGGTGTGAGTACATCACAGTATTCCAGAAGTTTCTCATACCTTTTCTTGTAGCTAGGCGTGTATGAATCAGGGTTACCCAGTAATTCCTGGATACGGAATTGCATCCTTTCTCCAAAGGCTTCAGGACTGTTTTTATTACTTAATAAACGTTTCTTAATATCTTTAGGTATTTTATTCGCCTTGAATTCTTTCATCCACAGCGAAAGTGCTATATTTTCTTTGGTTAAGTCATCCAAATCCTTTAATTTGGTTTTTGCCAATCTCATCCCCCCTTAATTTTGGTTCTTAAATAACCGCCTATCCATCCACAGACAAGCCCATTGAAACCTCCCAATATAGTATATAGTATTAAAAGTAAAAATGAACCAGTTATGATGCTTCCCAATAAATATGAAACTGCCCCTGCAACCAGGGCATTTTTTGCCCCAATTATAATGTCATCAAACAGGTAACCAACTGTCACCAAGAGTACTAAAGTTAATAAGGTTAAAATAGGGGCAAATACAAATATTAGAATTATAATTACGATTACTGGGATAACTACTGCCCAGCGGATGTTGTTGAAGTTAAGTTCACGCATTATAGAACTTATAAAATCAGGCCCCATACCATATGGTGTGCCATATTGCGCTCCATGGGGGTTTCTATGCACTTTGTTCCGATTTCTAATACTGTACAACAAGTTCCCAAAGTGTTTATTGAAAAAATGGCTTAACCTGTTTTTAATATTCCCTGGGATTGAAGAAATCCTACGTATTTTGTCATTCAGTTCCTCTTTTTTTGTTGGTTTTTTCTTTAAAAGGACTGGTTTCCAGCTGGGATCAACTATGTCTAAATTTTCTACATACCTTAATTTACCGCCACAATCACACTCACTAACAAAATCCTTTGCTGAATCACCTGATTGTAGCTGGTAGTAACTTTTACATTTTCCACAAATTAGATAACCCACTTAAACACCCTTATATTTATTAATATTCAAATATTTTAACTCCTTAAAAGATGCGACAGCTCGAAAACTAATTTTTAGCATCATGGCCGGGGCATACTTGGAGTTGAGTATACTTCTTTTGAAATTCAACTATCCTCTCCAAGGTTTCCTGTGCCTTCCCCACATCCCAGGTGTAATCGCTGGGTGCCACACCTAATTCCAGATTTTCATTGATGAAAATGGCATCCATGGAAAGCAATACAGGTCCATCTATCCTATTCACCAGGAATGACATGTGTCCTGGGGTATGGCCTGGAGTCAGAATTGCCCAGAGGGAGCCATCACCAAGAAGATCTGCACTGGGACCTATGGGAGGTATTTCAGGGGCCTGTAAAAAATCTATTTCATATAATTCATCAAGCCCTCCCAGATAATCACCTTCCATCTCTGGATGGTATTCACTAAATTCTCCCTTAGAAATAACATAGGGAATATCATTTGGCAGTTCCCTTAAACCAGCGGCATGATCAGCATGCAAATGGCTTAAAAAAACCATTTTAAGTTCAATACCATGGTCTTGAATATGATATGCTATATTTTCATGTTTACCAAGTTTAAACTCATCCACAGCAGACCCCTCTAATCTACCCCGGGGATGGGTAATGTATGATGCATCAATTCCTGTGTCTAACAGAAAATCCCCTTCTTCATCATGGTGCACCCAGTAAGCCTGTATAGGGACTTCTAATTCCTCATCATCAATATCTTTTACCAGTGGATGGTTTGGATTCAGAGCTCCCCTTTTATTTATTTCCACTGTTCCTGTCTGAATACTCCGGACTGTTATCTCACACGGGTTTTGAAATACTTCTGCCCAGTTATTAACCTTTGTTTTTTTGTAGGTATAATTTTTGAGTATCATATCAGTATTATATTCCTCATTTTCCCCTGGTCAAATACCCTCAAAGCACTTGTCTAAAAATTCTTTTTCAGGAGGTTTGGTAAGGTAAGAAACAACGATGGTAACCACAACAGCCAATGGAAGTGCAATAACCAAGGGATCCACTGTGGGCCAGGGGGCGGTGGTTATAATGGTAGGTTGTCCCATTAATGCTTGGGGAATTCCCAAAGCTACCGCAGATTTTTCAAATCCTAAAAGTAGCCATAACAGGCTTACCACAGATCCAGAAACAACGCCCGCAATTGCACCTTCCTTCGTGGCCCTTTTCCAGTATAATGCAGCGGTATATATGGCTAAAAATGCAGCCGCTGTTATACCAAACCACATGGAAGTTCCCACAGCCACTATACTCGATGGTAAGATGAATCCCAGGATCACAGAAATGAAAACTGCAATTACAATTCCAATTCTGGCCACCCTCACAGAAGATCCTCCTGTCTTTCGGCGGATAGTTTCATAGATATCTCTTCCCAGGGCGCTTCCCTGCACATGGAACTGTGCAGAGAGGGTGGACATGGCTGCAGATAAGAGGGATACCATAAAGAGGTATGTAAACCACAACGGCATTGCTGACATGATAAATGTGGGTATGACCTTGTCCAGATTTCCGCCAGCTGCCTGGACCGCGGTTTGGCCGGTTGTTTGTAAGAAGTAAACATTGGAAAGTGCACCAACTACGTATGCCCCGAATGTGATTACGAATATGAATAAACCACCTATCAACACTCCCCGATTTAATTCCTTATTAGATTGAACTGTCATAAATCTTACCACCAGCTGTGGCTGGGAAAGAACTCCAATACCCACTCCCAAGATAAGACTGGAGACCAATGTCCACCAGAATGGACTATGCAACGCAGGCATAGATGTCCATCCTGTGAATCCTGTAGCTGTGGCTGCAGCTGTTGCATTGGCCGGCACTACATGCACCAGGTTTGTGAGAGCTTGATTTGCATCAGTTATACCCCCTAAAATCCAGTAAATGGCAATCATTAAGTACAACGTTCCAAAAAACATTATACTCCCCTGCAGGGCATCTGTATACATTACGCCTTTAATTCCACCAAAAATAACATACCCAGCAACGATGATGGCCATGGCCACCAGTGCAAAGTGGTAATCAATTTGAAGGCTTGTTTCCACGAACCTTGCCATTCCAATTAAAACAGCTGATGCATAGAGTGGCATACCTATGAAAATAATTGCACCAGAAAAGTACTGCAAAAATCTGCTGTTGAAACGTTTGGATATAAATTCAGGGAATGTCAGGGCCCCTAGATTATGTCCTATTTTCCGTGTTCGCTTTCCAAAAAATACAAATGCAATGAATATTCCCACTAAAATGTTTAAAAAGACCAGCCATAGGATTCCCATCCCATAGTTAGCAGCCACTCCTCCAAACCCTACGATTGCAGCGGTGCTTATGAATGTTGCACCATAACTTAAAGCCATGACAAAGGGATGGGTCTTCCTCCCTGCAACCAAATAATCATCTGCGTTCTTTGTTCTACGCCAGGCAATATAACCTACATATCCATTTATCAGGAGAAATATCACGACAATTATAGTTAATATTATTATATCCATCAAATCACTACTTATCTTACTATATCATAAAATCGTTACTTATCTTAATAAAATCGTTACTTATCTTAATAAAATCGTTACTTATCTTAATATATTCATAAAATCGCTTATTTTACAGCTAATTTTATGATAATATTGAAGGTTATTAAATATAAATAGCTTATATTATCTCCAATTTAGAAAATATATTTAAGAGATGTTAACAACTCTTCCTACTTATATTTTAAAAAGGTATATTAGATCAAGGGATATATTAATTTAAAATAGAGAAATTGTTGGTGTGTAACTTTGAATAACGGCCCACGAAAACTGGGGAAAGATGATTCCCGAAAATCAAAAATCATAGATTTAGACAATTTGAAAGATTTAAAAGATAAAGCCATCACCATCAAGGACAAAAATAAGGATAAAATTACTGGTAAGGGTAGAAGTTTAGTTTCCGGGAAAAAATTTAGCAAAGATAGTAGGAATGATAAAAAAGGAAAAAGCTTAAGTTCTAAAGGAAATGGTTCAAGATCCTCACAAAAAGGATCCCGCACTAAACTGGGCATATCAGCAGGAAAATCAGACGATAAAAATGTAGTAAAATTATTATCTGATAGATTGAAGAAAATTCCAGGCATAACCGATAAAAAAATCATATCCGGAGTATTAATTATTATTTTAGTCTGCATAATAGGGGCACTGGCTGTAAGCAGTTTTAACACAACTCATAATGAAACCAATGACACTAACACAACAACACCAACCACTAATCATTATGATAATGGACTCATATCCTTTGATTATCCACTTGGATGGAATATTGCCAATGGAACAAGTGCGCCCATAATTGTTACTGTGGCCAAGAACGAAAACAACAGTTTCGTAGTGATGAACGAAGACCTAAAAAACCTCACATTTGATGAACGGGTGTCCATATGGAAGGATAACATACTGCAAAGCGGTTCAATCACCCATGAAAGCAACATAACCATGGATGGAACCAAGGGATACAATGTTGAGTTCTCAAGCATGGTGAACAATACTATATTCAACGCAAGAGGAGTTGCTGTTTCTAAAAATACAACCATTTACTTCGTGGTGTTCATATTTGACTCGTCTCTTTTAGACTACAAAGACGATATGGACCTGGTAATCAACAGTTTCCATATAATACACTGATAATTGTCCATATACTGATAATTAAGCAATGTCGATACTTAGTCTAATTTGTAACTATAACGGATACCAAAAAAAATTTGATATATGACAATTCAAGGAGATATCTTACATGTTTTGGAATGAAAAAGAAGAATGTATGCCACCAGCAGAAAAAGAGAAGTTACAGTTAGAAAGGCTGCAGGAAGTGGTAAAAAAGGTCTATGAAAATGTTCCCTTTTATAGAAAACGGTTAGATGATGCTGGTGTTAAACCAGAGGATATTAAAACCCTGAAGGATATTGAAAAACTCCCCTTAACTACCAAGGACGATCTGAGAGCTGCATATCCATATGGAATGTTTGCGGTATCACCTAAAAAGATCGTGGAACTCCATACTTCATCAGGAACCACTGGCAAACCAACAGTCTCTGGATATACTAAAAATGATATTGAAATATGGTCCGAGATTATGGCCCGGGGTCTGACCATATTCGGATTGTCTGAAGACGATATATTACAAAACACCCACGGGTATGGTCTTTTTACAGGCGGGTTCGGAGTGCATTACGGTGCCCAGAAGATAGGGGCCACGGTTATTCCAATCTCCACTGGACAGAGTAAAAGACAGATCGAGATACTCCAGGACTTCGGTACCAACGTACTCATTTTCACACCATCTTACGGCCTTTACCTATCTGAAATCGCTCAGGAAGAAGGAGTTGACATGGACAACCTGAAACTCAAATCAATTGGGTTTGGCTCAGAGATGTGGACTAATGGGATGAGAAAGGAAATAGAAAAAAGGTTCGGTGTACCTGCATTCAATATTTACGGCTTAACTGAAATAATGGGGCCGGGAATCGCCCTGGAGTGTGAGGAACAGGACGGCCTGCACATTATGGATGACCATTTCTACCCGGAGATCATAGATTCAGAAACACTCCAAACCCTACCTAAAGATGAAAAGGGTGAACTGGTTTTAACCAACCTCACCAGGGAGGGCATGCCCCTATTGCGTTTCAGAACCAAAGATGTGACAGCACTTAGAAAAACTGAATGTCCATGTGGCAGGACCTTGGTTAAAATGGACCGTATAACCGGAAGAACCGATGACATGCTTAAAGTTAAAGGAGTGGCTGTTTTCCCCTCACAGATAGAGAAAGCTCTCTTGAAGATAGATGGGCTGGAACCACACTACCAGATCATAGTAACCAGGCCACAGCACCTTGACGAACTGGAAGTTCAAGTGGAAGCATCACCCAGTCTCTTTTCAGACGAAGTAAAGGAACTTGTGGGTATTAAGAAAAAGATCGAAGACCAGATACAAAATGAAATTGGTATAAGGGTTAACGTGACCCTGGTTGAGCCTAAAACTCTTCCAAGAAGTGAAGGAAAAGCTGTAAGGGTTATAGATAAGAGGAAATTTGACGATTAAGGAATATATAAAGAAATTAATCATTTGATGAAGAATTAAAAGGAAAATTTATGGGGGATCATAAATTGAAAATAAAACAACTCTCAATATTTCTGGAAAATAAGAAAGGCCGGATGAGGAAAGCCTTGGATGTCCTGGCCGACAACGATATCAACATACGGGCTATGTCCATAGCTGATGTCTCAGATTTTGGCATATTAAGATTAATAGTTCCGGAACCTGATAAAGCATCCAAGATACTGGAAGAAAATAATTTCCTGGTCAAAATTGGGGACGTTATCGCAGTGGAGATGTCAGATAAACCAGGCGGATTAAATGCTATTTTAAAAATTCTGGATGAAACGAATATTAATCTGGACTATCTTTATGCATTTGTTGATGAAAAAGAACAAAGGGCTATTGTTCTACTGCACCCTGAAGATGTAGATGGGGGTATCCAGGCCCTGGAAAATAGTGGGGCAGTATTAATTCCACCTGAAGAAGTATATAACTGGTAAATCCAATTAAAACTGCCCACTAGTAAAATCCTCAAATCTAATTTTTTACCATATTTTTGATTTTTTTAAATTAACCTGCTATTTTTTTATATTTTAGTAAGTCTGCAACAGTTAATACGCTATTTTCTGGTAAGACTGCAGAGTATACAAGTTAATACGCTATTTTCTGGTAAGACTGTAGAGTATTATTAGGGCAATTAGCTGGATCATGTTGATGATAAGTAGTGGTTTGACTGGTTCGTGAAGTTCGGATATAAACATATCTGGTGGGGGTATAATTAGTTGAATAGCTAAGTATAAGGTGATGAAAATATTTTGGATGAGTATAAGGGATGTGAAATATAAAAGACCTATTGTAAAACCAGATTTTATTTCTTTATAGGTTTTCAAATAGGAATTAAGTAATCCCATCATTAAACAAACGTTAATAACCCCTATTGACATTGCCAGGTAAGTTAACCATACATTTTCTATCATTACCATTTTATTAACCTCTTACTAAATGAAAATGTTCTATTTCCTTAAATTTTTCCAAATTTCGTCAAATACATGAAAATTATCACTCATCTTATCAGAGAGGAAATATAACTCCCCATACTTCTGTTTTCCACTGGATGTTACCACATTATTTTCCTCTAAAACCTTCAAATGGTGCCGGACAGTTTTATAATTTAGATCAAGATCCTCAGCCAGTTGGTGGGCATTATAAGGTCTCTCATTTAACATCAGAATAATTCTCGCCCTATTAGGGCCACCTGATGATCCTGCGATAAGCCACCATAGTAGTTTCTTCATCTACCTTTCACCATTAATGAATTTTAGTTAAAAATCAAAATCCACATGTATTTTATTTTTATAATATAGTTAGGATCACTTAGAATTTACAATATTGAATCCATAATCGAATGCATTATTATTAATTTCCAAAGATTTATCTGGTAAATTATCCTTCATGGATTCCTTTAATTCGGTTCTATCTATTGGGAAGTTTGGTACAGCTGCAGCGCCCCCCAGCATAACCATGTTTAGGGATAGTATATGCCCCGCTTTTTTAGCAATTTCCAGTGCATTCAGTGCATACATATTACCTGATCTCGATTCAAGCTCCTTTAATATTGTGTCCATTTTGGGGTATTTATTATCACTGTCGTTTATGTTGAATGGCATGATGGGTGCTGTGTTTGTTACTACGCAACCATCTTCACTGATTTTTTCTATGGATCTCAGTGCCTCCAGTGGTTCGAATGCCAGTATTAGATCTGCCTCACCATCTCCAATTAGGGGACTGTGAGATTGGCCAATTCTTAACTCAGTGGATACCACCCCTCCTCTCTGGGCCATTCCATGTATCTCGCTCATCACCACTGATTTACCTATTTTCATGGCTGCTTCACCCATTACAATGGAGGTTTTTATTATTCCTTGGCCACCTACACCGCAGATGTAAATGTTGTATGTTTTCATTGTTTTCTCCTAAAAGAATGTTAGCAACTATCTTTATAAATAATAAATTGAGAATTCCTGATTTTTTAAATTTTCTATTAAATTTTCCGCACCTTAATGGCATTCTCTGGACAAGCCTGTATACATATACTACAGTTCTGGCAGAGCTGAGCATCTATACTTGTGGATCCATCTTCAGTTAGATGAATTGCAGGGCAGCTCAGATCCTGCAGGCATACCATACATTTATCACATTCATCAGTGACTTCCACCACAAAATTTTTCTTCCGACCCCTATTTCTAATTAGCATGCATGGATATTTTGATATTAACACTGATACTCCCTGATGTTGGATGGCCTGCTTGAATGTTTTCTCTGAATTTTTCAGATTCAATGGATTTATGGTTTTTATGAAATCCACACCAGTTGCTTTAACAATCTCCTCAATGGATACCTCCGGGGCGGGATCACCCATACCATCCCAGGGCAGGCCAGGGTGTGGCTGGCCACCAGTCATGGCTGTGGTCCGATTATCTAGTATCACCACCAAGAAGTTGTCTTTATTGTGAACGGCATTAATTAATGGAGGTATTCCTGCATGAAAGAATGTAGAGTCTCCTATGAAGCTCACTACTTTCTGCTGGGTGGCCTTTGCAAACCCACATCCAGTTCCAATGGATGAACCCATGGACAAAAGGTAGTCACCCGCCTCATATGGTGATTCAATTCCCAAGGTGTAACACCCAATATCCGTGGGGAAAATAACGTTTTCCAGGTTTAAATCCTTGATACTCTTTTTAATTGCATAGTATATTGCACGGTGAGGGCATCCCGGACATAATGTGGGTGGTCTTTTGGGTAGGGTTAAAACTTCATTCTCCTTTGATTTCGTGCTAGTTTCAATTCCTAAAACTTTATTTACACCATGGCGTACAATTTCCGGGTTGAATTCATAGATAAGCGGTAACGTCCCATCCAGTTTTCCATGAACTTTTTTATCAACACCATTTTTGCCCAGTACAGCCAGTACATCCTTTTCCATCACAGGGTCAACTTCTTCAACCACCAGCACCTTTTCTACGTCCTTGATGAATTCTAAAACAGTATCTTCAGGGAAGGGATAACTAAAGGTCATCTTAAGCACCCTTACAGGCAGATCATTTTCTTCTACCACATCCATCATATAGTTAAATGCACTCCCAGACGTTATTATACCTATTTCTCTACCATCATAAAATATTTGGTTTAATGATGTATTATTTGCCTCTGTTTGTAATTTATCAATCTTTTCTACCAGTATCCTGTGATTTACCCGGGCAACTTCAGGTACCGGGACAAATCTTTGGGGGTCTTTATGGAAAAATCCAGTAATTTCTCCCTTCTTCAGGGAGTCCACATTCACTGTCCCCCTCATATGTGACACCCTGGTGGTGGTTCGCATTAGAATCGGGATCTGGTATTCCTCTGATAACTGATAGCCAAATTTCATTAAATCTTTAACTTCCTGGGGATTTGAAGGTTCTAACATAGGAATATTAGCCAAGCGGGCGTAATATCTGTTATCCTGTTCGTTTTGAGATGAATGTATCTGGGGATCATCGGCAGATAGTATGATCATCCCCCCGTTTACTCCGGAGTAAACCAGGCTCATTAAGGAGTCAGATGCAACGTTAACCCCTACATGTTTCATGAATGTGAATGATCGAAGTCCTGATGCCGAAGCTGCTGCTGCTACCTCCAGTGCCACCTTCTCATTTGTTGAAAATTCGAAGTAGATGCCCGCGTCCTTGGCTAATTTAGATAATATGTCACCTATTTCAGATGATGGCGTTCCGGGATAGGTGGATGCCACGGTTACCCCTGACTCAAGGGCTCCCCGTACTGCGGCTTCATTACCCAGTAAAAATAAATTTTCATCTTCTGGAGCAGTTAAAATGTCTTTTATGTTCATGTGTATCTCCTGTAAAACTGCTTTTAAACTTAAAATTTTTATATCTAGATTTTGAATATTGCATCTAAGATTTGAATACCATATTAGATATCTTTATCTTATACTAAATTACCTCTCCTATTATTTAGAGTACTTATTTATAAAATAAATTCCCAAGAAAATGAAACCAAAAAACCAGCTACAAATAGAAGATTTGATGGTAGATTATGTAGTCAGCCACCGTAGGGTTAAATATCCCCGTTTAGAGATTAAAACAGATGTTCTATATATTATTCTACCTGATGGCTATGATTGCGCCCAGAAACTCATCAGTAAAAATAAAAAGTGGATTTATAACAAAATATCTCGGGTTAAACAATCCCAGATGGAATCTAAAACCAGGAAATTGAATTTAAAACGTACTGATGTGGAATTTAAGGATATGATAAAGGAAATGGTGGATAGTTACTCTGAGAAACTGGATGTTAAGGTTAGCCAGATCCGATTCCGCAGGATGAAATCCCGTTGGGGTAGCTGCAGTAGTAACGGGAATTTAAACTTCAACCTATACCTGAAATTTCTCCCAGTGAATCTAATACAATACATTGTTTTCCATGAACTGAGCCACTTAATAGAGATGAGTCATAACAAACAGTTCTGGAATATAATATCAGGGGGATTTCCTGATTATAAAGAATTAGAAGATGAACTGTATATTTACTGGCTTAAGGTTAAAGAACATGTAGGAATATAATTTAAAGTTAATTTCAATTTTCAACCAGTTCAAATCAGGCATTAACCAATTTAACATGTTCGTCCATCTTAAATAGCTTTAGTATTTCATATATGGCTTGGCATTCTCCATCACTAGTAAATATATTATTTTTTTCCAGTACTTCAACTACCTTTGCTGCGTACAAGTAGTAATCAGGGTAATAATCTTTAAAGACCCTTGTAAACTCCTTTATCAAATTTCTATCGGCAACTTCCAGTTTATAGTAATTTAGAAAGCCCCAGGCTATGATATACCGGGATATCATTAGAAGTGCTTCCCTGTGAAGGTTATCTGTAAACTGATGATAGAAAGCTTCTCCAGCTTTTTCACCTTCACGTGCTACCCTGATCTCCTCCCTTAATGTAGGGATATATTCCTGTCCAAATGGTGGAAATCCATTGTCCTGAATTATCTTGTTAACCACTAGATCTTCTACAATAGTAAATATGATCTGCACATCCTGCTTGTATTCGCTGGGTACTCCCTCAGGGTATCTTGATCTACAGAAACCTAATTTGTAGAGTATATATCCATGGGTGGCTTCATGAGCTATGGATCTTTCCATATCTTCCATGGCACGCGGGTATTCTGGATTCAGGATGATGATCAATTTCTGAGGATTGTACTGGTAAGCAGCGGCTATGCCCTTTATTCCAAGATTGGTGTTCTCCTGGAAGGTAATCTCCCTACCAGTTTCATCCTGGATTTTTTCCAGATACTCATTCAGTTTAGGAGAGAAATCAAATGATGTCATGATAATCTATATGTATTTTTAAAGGTAAATCTTTAAGATATATCTGATATAATAATAAATATTTGATGTTACAATGGATTATTACTAATTTCTAAATTTTATTTTAACACAAAAATATCAGTTAATGTGCCTTATAATTTAAATGACCGTTTTTATAGGAAGATAGAAGATGATTGAAGTAAAAGTATCACGATACGATCCACGAAAGGATGTAAGCCCGCATCTTGAAACCTACAAAATCAATAAGAAAGAAAAGATGAAGGTTTTAGATGCTTTAAATAGTATTAATGAGGAATATGATGCTCAAATCAGTTACCGTTGTTCCTGCCGTGCTGGTCAGTGTGGTTCCTGTGCAGTTAAGGTAAATGGCGAAACTGTGCTTGCTTGTAAAGCAGAAATAGAAGACGGGGACCTAATCGAACCATTGGACTTTGATGTGATAAAGGATTTAGTAGTTGACCGGATCCCCATAGATAGCCGGGTAAAGGATTTAAACCTCTACATCGACGACTGCAACGTCTACACCTGTCCAGCAGTGATTAACCCTGATGAACTAGAAAACTCAAGGAAGCTTAGAAGCTGCATCGAATGCTTATCCTGCCTTTCATCCTGCCCCGTATTATCGGAGACAGACGAATTCGCCGGACCATACTTCATGCGTTATTTAAGTAAATTTGCCATGGACCCCCGGGATTGTGCTGACCGTGCCCAGACCGGGTTTGATGAAGGATTATACTGCTGCACATCCTGCGGTAAATGTGTGGAAGTCTGCCCCAAAGAGATAAACACATTCGGTGGCGCCATTGAAAAACTAAGGGAGATATCCTGTCAGGAGGGAATCGGACCCTTACCACCACAAAAAGCAGTTAAAAAACTCATAAAAGAGACGGGCCGATCTGTGGAAGCACCGGGTGAAGGTGAGATGGGTGCGGGGTTAATTAAGTATTTGAGTGAACATAGTGAACCAACAACAGATGTAAAGAATAAACCTAAGATCGCCTTTTTCACCGGCTGCATGATCGACTACCGATTACCTGAAGTGGGGCTTGCCCTCATTGATTTACTGAAAAAACAGGGGATAGATGTAATAGTGCCCACAGATCAGGTGTGTTGCGCCTCACCTATGATCAGGACAGGGCAGACAGATATTGTAGAGGAAATGGTAAGGAAGAATGCAAAGGTATTCAAGGATTATGACATCATCTTGACTGTGTGCGCCGGATGTGGAGCAACCCTTAAAAATGACTACCCACAATACGGTGTGAACCTGAATGTAATGGAGATTAGTGAATTCCTGTTAGATAAACTCAACACAGAGGATATGGAACCCTTAAATATGAGAGTCACCTACCATGATCCCTGCCACCTTTCCAGGGGACAGGGAATCAGGGAATCACCCCGGGAAATCTTAGGTAAGATCAAGGGACTGGAATTCGTTGAAATGGAAGAACCCAACCGTTGTTGCGGCTCTGGTGGCGGTGTGCGTGCAGGTAAACCAGAATTAGCAGAGAAAATGGGAAAAAGAAAGGCAGAAATGATAAAAGAGACTGGTGCAGATGCAGTAATCACCATCTGCCCCTTCTGTGAGTACCATATACGAGATTCTTTGGAAAAGGAAGGAATGGATGTTGAAGTACTGAACATCTTAAAACTCCTTCAGATGGCCTATGGAAAAGTTAACTGAAATATAAGTGGGTTTTATCATGATTTACGTTGTTTTTGTCCAACCAGAGTCTCCAGGTAACATTGGATTTTTAGCACGCACCATGAAAAACTTCGGGCTAACCAACCTAATCTTGATTAACCCCTGTTCCATTGAAAATGAAACCTGGTTCCAGGCCATGCATGCCAAGGACATAATAAGGGAGAGAAAAACGTACGATTCTCTGGATGATTTTTCCATCACAGAAAAAATTGACTTCATGGTGGGCACCACTGGTATTGCTGGTGGAAGTCATAACGTTCCCCGTATCGCTGTGAAACCGGAGCAACTAAGGGAGTCTATAAATTTCAACGGTAATTTCGCAATTATTTTTGGTAGAGAAGGAAATGGCTTGACCAATAAGGAAATTGAATTATGTGACGTGGTGGTGAGTATACCCACTCATGAATCCTATCCAATAATGAATATAACCCATGCGGCAGCCATAATATTCTATGAATTATTTAAGAAGGAACTCACCTTCCATGTGGAGGACTCTGAACTTGCTTCTAAGATTGAAAAAGAAAGTTTAATCTACACCATGGACCAGATCATAGATAAACTGGGATATCCTCCTCATAAATGCAAGAATGCTTCTACAGTATTTCGCAGGATATTAGGAAGGTCTTTCATATCTGCAAGAGAAGCCCACACCCTGAAAGGTACCCTGAGAAGAATTAAACAGAGAGTGGATGAATATAAAAATGAGTAAAATGGTTAAACAATGGTATTCGGTTTAAGCGCCTTGGAGATAATAGGTATATTAGCAGTGATACTGCTCGTACTATTTGTTCCTGTTATTGTCCGGAGAAGGATCATAAACAGTGTTAACAGGTCAGTATCAGAATTAGAAAACATGGTGATAAAGGGTCAGAACATATTGATTAAGATCTCCAGTAATAAGGATAAACCACTTGAAGATCAAGAGGATGCCGTGAAAAATTTCATGGAATTTTTTATTATACAACCTGTGGGTCTTGATCCCGGTGGGATTGTTCGTAAGCTGGACAAGATTCTGGAGATGAGTGATGAAAACTTCAAATACATGGCGGAGAAACTAGCGCCAGAAGCTGATGAAGAATGGAAATCAAACATAATCATGACCCTTAAAGCTACCTTGGGAATCAACAACGTAGCCAAGCAGGTCAGGCATAATCTAGAACTTTTCAGGAAAACTGGTAACTTACAGCTGCTTTTGATGCTGCAGATGAGCCTTCCTTTAATCATGCAAATAGTTAAAGCACAGTTTGAAGGAGTTGAAGCCTTCTCTCAAGGAAAACCAATTGGTGATGGCTTAGGACCTCTGGTTTTGGGGATGATGATGGAATCAGAACATCCAGGAGAGCTACAAGAACAAGGAGAAATGGTGATAGCTAAAAGAGAATATCTGGGTAGGAAAGTGATTATGGCGCGTGCAAAAGGTCCAGGAGCACGTGTGGGTAAAGTAGGTAAAACCATAAACGCGATTATAGATGATGAAGATATAAATAGAATTATAACCGTAGATGCAGCAGCTAAACTGGAGGGCGAGGAAACGGGTATCATTGCCCAGGGCATCGGTTTGGTAATAGGAGGTCCTGGTGTGGACCGCTGGGAGATTGAGGAAAAATTAGTGGATCAGGATCTCCAGTTGGATGCCATTATCGTTAAGATGAGTTCTGAAGAAGCGGTCAGCCCATTAACCCGTAAAATTCGGGATGCCGCGGTTAAAACCATACCCGTGGTAGAAAATTCAATTTTAAGATCCAAAGAGGGTTCAAAGGTTCTCCTAGTTGGAGTGGGAAATAGCTGCGGCCTTCCCAACACCATCCAGAATCCATCATCCATTAAAATTAAAAATGAAAACCAAGAGGGAAAAAATGGCCATATTAAGTGACAATGATATTAAAGAACATTTAGAGAAGGGTAAAATCGTTATTCATCCTCTTGATGATCCTGATGTTCAGATACAGCCATCATCAGTTGATTTAAGGATAGGTAATGAATTTAAAAGTTTTAAAATTATACGTAAACCAGTTATCGACCCCATGGACCCTGGAGACCTAGAATCTTACATGGAATCTTTCTACCTTGAGGATGGTGAACCCTTTATAATCCACCCCAGTGAATTTGCCCTGGCCACCACATATGAAACAGTTAAGTTACCTGGAGATCTGGTGGCACGTGTTGAAGGACGTTCATCCATGGGCAGGTTAGGTATAACCATGCATGTAACCGCGGGTTACATAGACCCAGGATTCCATGGTAAGATAACTCTGGAAATTTCAAACATAGGAAAAATGCCCGTGGCACTTTACACGGGCCAGCGGGTGTGTCAAATCGTATTTGAAACCATGACCTCCCCATCAGAGAAACCATATGGTCATCCCGACCGTGACAGTAAATACATGGGACAGGAACGTCCTATCTCCAGTAAGATCAAACAGGACTATGAGATTAGAAACCGGTTCAGACAGATCAAACTGGTAAAATAATATATTTTGGTTGATCAATTGAAAAAGGTTGATCAATTGAAAAACTTAAAATAAGTTATGCACTATACAGTTAGAGAAATTCTGTACAAGAAATTATGTACATAAATTACACTTATCTTAATTTACTACCTTAATTTTTAAAGAGATGATTCTGTGAAAAATGATGATGTAATGAATATCGCAAAAAAAAGAGGATTCTTATGGTCTTCATTTGAAATATACTCCGGTGTGGCGGGATTCTATGATTATGGCCCCTTAGGTGGCACACTAAAAAATAATATCATGCAGAAATGGCGTGAATACTACGTAGTTGGGGAGGGCTACTATGAGATTGAATCACCAACTATAATGCCTGAGGAAGCCCTTAAAGCCTCCGGACATGTAGACCACTTCACGGATCCACTAACAGAATGTAAGGATTGTTTAAACGTTTTCCGGGCAGATCATATAATAAACGATGCTACTGGAAAGGACGTGGAAGGCCTGCCAAATGATGAACTATCACAAATTCTGTCAGAAGAAAAGCTCATGTGCCCCCACTGCAGCGGCCATCTCACACATGTATGGAGTTACAACCTGATGTTCCAGACCATAATTGGATCTAAAGGTAAAAAAACAGGATATCTACGCCCAGAAACTGCACAGGGAATATTCATACCCTTCAAGAGGTTACTGAGATTTAACCGGGGTAAATTACCCTTCGGTGTGGTTCAGCTCGGTAAGGCATATCGTAACGAGATATCACCCCGCCAGGGTGTTATCCGACTCCGGGAGTTCACACAGGCGGAGGCAGAAATCTTCACCGACCCAAGGGATAAAACCCACCCTCGCTTTGCAGATGTATCTGATGATATACTTAACCTGTACTCCCAAGAATGCCAGGAACAGGGTAAGGAACCTGTAAAACTAACCGCCCAGGAATCATTGGATAAGGGCGTAATAGCCAGTGAAATGCTCACATACCAGTTATGCCTGGCCCTCCGTTTCCTGAAGGATCTGGGAATACCTGATAATGTTATAAGGTTAAGACAACACCTAACCTCTGAGATGGCTCATTACGCCATTGATTGTTGGGATGTGGAAGTAGAAACTGATAAGTATGACTGGATCGAGATAATAGGCATCGCCGATCGGACTGACTTCGACCTGAAATCACATAACCAGTACAGTAAAGAAGATTTACGGGTTTTCATTGAATATCCAGAGCCCAAACAGGTTAAAATGCTCCAGGTCAAGCCAAACATGAGCAAATTTGGTCCACAATTTAAGGGTGACGCACCAAAGATAATAGAAGCTCTGAAAGATATGGACGCATCCCAGGTTAAAGAATCCATAGACGCAAATGGTGAATACAGTTTAGAGGTTAATGGTAAAACACACTTACTTACCCGGGATTTTATGGATTTCCAGGAGGTAGAAGAAACAATACGTGGAGAAAAAATCTTCCCGCACGTTATAGAACCCTCCTTCGGCATAGATCGTATAATCTACTCTGTACTCCTCCACTGCTACCAGGAGGATGATGACAGGACTATCCTGAAACTACCAGCCAATATAGCCCCGGTGGAGGTGAACATCCTGCCACTGGTAAATAAGGATGCACTCAACAGTGTAGCCCGAGAAATCCATGATAACTTAAGAAAAAATGGTATTATTGCAGAATATGACACGTCAGGTACCATCGGTAGGCGCTACGCACGTTCAGATGAGATAGGTATCCCATTTGCTGTGACAGTGGATCATGATACTCTTGAGGACGATACAGTGACCATCAGAAACCGGGACAATTCAAAACAGGTTAGGATACCCATTAAAGATGTGTACAAAACCCTTAAGTGTTTAATTAATCTGGAAATAAAATTTGAAGAGTTGATATAATCTAATTTTTATTTTATAAATCAGTGCTTCTAATTGTATTCTAACTATGATCATTTGGTGGGTGTCAGTTCCCACTAGTAATCATGCTTTTTTTGGCTATTAAGCTATTAATATTAGTTTTTTAAAGATATCATAGATATTAGGTTTTTTAGATATTTAATGGTAGCTTTATTTGCCATTTTCATAACATTCCTGATCAAATTCTTTCAAATTATCTTATGTGATATTAAAATTTTTAACCTCATAAAACACAATCTATCTTAGACGAAATCTGGAGGGTAATAATATGAAAATTAAATATACTACTATAATAGTTGGTGATATGGAGGAGTCTATAAAATTTTACACAGAATTAATGGGGTTCGAAGTTGATAGTCAGCACAATCCCCTCCCGGGACTCAGAATCACGTTACTCAAGGGAGAAGGGGAAACTATGATAGAACTCATAGAAAATGCAGATAATGAACCCGGCTTATATACATTTGGATTTGATGTGGAAGACATAAACGCCACAGTTAGAAAGCTCAAAGATAAAGGCGCCAAAGTCACAATGGAACCAATAACCATAACAGTTGGAAAATTAGCCTTCATAGAAGACCCTAATGGAGTCAAAATAGCGATAATTCAACACAGTTAATTTAATAGTTTGAAATTTAA
The DNA here is from genome assembly GCA_002494495.1 of Methanobacterium sp. UBA294. Taxonomy (GTDB): domain Archaea; phylum Methanobacteriota; class Methanobacteria; order Methanobacteriales; family Methanobacteriaceae; genus Methanobacterium_A. The sequence continues at coordinate 369,278 of DACB01000007.1, read as the reverse complement.
TTCAAGTGATCAAAATGATAGATGGACATATACATGCAGACTGCAGGCCTTACGAGGATTTTAAATCTATGGCAGTAGCTGGAATAGAAGCAGCTATAACTTGTGCACATGATCCAATGAGAATGAGCACCTCAGCAGTTGTTTTAGATCATATCCACCGTATCTTAAATAATGACTTTAAAAGAGCAGCAGATTGTGGCCTGATGCTCTACAGTGCTGTTGGAATCCATCCCCGGAGCATATCCCCCGATTATCAGATAGTCCTTGACGAGTTACCATCCCTGCTTGCAGATGATCAAGTGGTTGCCATTGGAGAGATAGGCTTGGAGACTACTGCAGAAAATGAGAAAACAATCTTCATAAAACAGCTTAAACTTGCAGATGAATTGGGTATGAAGGTTATAGTACACACTCCCCGAACAAACAAGAGAGAAGTGGCTAGAGAATCTTTATCCATCATCGATGCCCATATAAACCAATCCCAGGTCCAGATTGATCATGTGGACAATTCCATAATTGACTTGGTAGTTGATTTTAAAGGATTGCGGGGTATCACAGTACAGCCCCAGAAGATGACACCCCTGGAAGCAGTTAAACTCCTGGTGGATTATGGCACCAAAGGATTTGCACTAAACAGTGATATAAGTTCTTCACCATCCGATCCATTATCTGTACCAAAAGCTGCCCTTGAAATGAAACTGGCCGGGTTTAATGATTCAGATGTAAAAAAAGTGTCAATGATGAACGTTTCACAGTTCTTTGGATTTTGAATATTTTATAATCGATTATTTTAGTTTAAATAGATGGTTTGATTAAATCAGGGTGGTTTAATGTTCTAAATCAGAGTGATGTATATTAACCGCACCTAAATTGGTAACACAGTTACATGCCAGTTGATTTCCCCTCTGTAAACACTTATTTAGTTCTTTGTTCTTAATATAGCCTGATATAAATCCCGCTGCAAAGACATCCCCTGCTCCAGTGGTGTCCAATGTTTCTACCCTGGATGTGGGGGAGTATATCACTTCATCACGGGTGTAAAGGCGCGCTCCCTGCTTACCACAGGTTACAACTACCATGGGGACCCCCATATCCACCAGATCATTTGCACCCTCATGGAAACCTTTCCCTGTTAAGATAGATACTTCTTTTTTATTTAAAAATAAAACATCTGCTTTTTGGATAATATCCTTTAAGTCATCTATTCCGTATGAGGATAGTACAGTTCCGGGATTGAGTGAAATATGATTTGCATGTTTAATTGCCTCTTCTACCACTTCTTTGTACATTCCCGTTACGTGTAATAACCTGGAACCCCGGATGTAATCAATATCTTTCTTTTCCAGCTTGAATTTGGCATTGGCATTCATGGATGTGTATATGGATCTTTCACCATCATCATCATCAACTGCTATAAAAGTCATACCAGTTGATCCAGGTATCTTTAGGAGCCTATCTGTAATAATTCTTTCTTCCTCTAATTTTAACTTGGCAAACTCCCCATATGAATCATCACCTATTCTGGCGATTATCCCTACATCAACACCTGTTCTGGAGAGTCCGATTGCGAAGTTGGATGCTGAACCTCCCAGAGATATCTTGATTTCTTCTACATCTACTTCATCATCTGCTCCGCTAAAACGGGGTACTTTCATTATAAAATCGATATTGCATGTTCCCAAGGCAGCTACTTCTGGTGGATTTGTATTTATCATATCAGATCATGATATTTTATATATTGAAATACTAGACAAATCAAATCAATTTTAAATAAAGATTAATTATAAATAAAGATAAAAAATAGTTGTTATTTACTTTCTGGCAATCCTACGAATTTTTTCAACCGGTTCAGTATGCTCTGTTTGTCCGGTTCAATGGCCACATAATTCTTACCCAATAAATCAGCCGCAAGTTGCATGATGGCGTTGCTGGTTGGTGATGATTGGTTTACTTCAACCACTGATCGACCCATGGCTAGGGCTCTTTCGAGCTCCCGGTCATAGGGTATGGTACTTATGAGTGGTACTTCCAGTATAGCTTCTATCTCATTGGGTGTGAGTAGAAATTTATCGTCATACCACATGTTCAAAACGAAACCCAGTACATCAATATTCATTTCATTGAACAAGATTTTTAATTTAAGGGCATCTGCTACAGAGGGCATGGTAGAATTAGTTAAAATTAGTACCTCCGTATCTTCAGGAAGACCATCGAAAATGTTTGTATTAATTCCAGCAGGGATGTCCATTAAAAACACTTCACCATATTCTGATCCTTCCTGGATGATCTTGTTCCAAGAGATGTAGTTGGGATTTATGTGTTTCAAGGTTTCAAAGTGAATACCAGTGGGTATTACCCGTATATCATTTTCAATTTCGTATACACAATCTTCTATAGACTGATCACGAACCAAAACATCGTGTAGAGTGACATCTGGATTTAAAAGGCCGGTTATTACATCGAGATTAGCCATGACTAGATCCAGATCAAGCATCACTACTTTCTCACCGAAAAGTGACATGGCAACTCCTAAATTGAAAGTTAAGGAGGTTCTGCCTACTCCTCCCTTTCCAGAAGCTATGGCTATAAATCTAGGCATGGTATTTTATTATGTTGTTTATTTTATATGAATTTTTTAACGCCGACCCAATAGGCCTTCCACTAACTTGGAAATTACACCCTTCTTATCGGGTTCAATTGGCTGGTACTTTTCACCAATTAAATCAGCACCCAGCTGCATTATTGCATTGCTGGTGGGTGATTTAGGATTTTTAACTATTATCGGTTCTCCGAAGGCAGATGCTCTGCTTACTTCGGGGTCGTCTGGAATCACTGCCAATACAGGTACTTCAAGTATTGTTTCAATTTCCTCAATGGTTAAGAACGTTTTATCGTGGAGTTCCCTGTTAATTACCACCCCTATTATGTCCACTCCCAGTTTATTGGCTATTATCTTGGTCTTAAGAGCATCACTTATGGATGGAACTTCGGGTGTGGTTACCAAGATCATTTCTTGTGCTGCGGCTATTGATGCCAGTGCATCTTTTTCCAGACCTGCAGGAGCATCTATTAAGAGAATATCCGTATCCTGTAATATTGTTTCTAATGCTTCCTCTAGTCTGTCCAATTTTATTTTTCTCAGCCCTTCCAAAGATATTCCTGCCGGAACAACCTTCAAACCACCAGGGCCTTCGTATATGGCATCTTCTATTGACGCATCACCGGATAGTACATCGTGTAAGGTTATTGATTTGCCTTCCATACCTAAAATCAGTTCGAGGTTGGCCATGGCCACATCAGCGTCTAAAACTAAGGTTTCTTCTCCAAAAGTTGACAAAGCCACTCCTAAATTAGCAGTTATCGTGGTTTTTCCCACGCCTCCTTTTCCAGAAGCAACTACAATAACTCTTTTCAAACTAACATTCCTCCTCCTAATTTATCTCCACATTTATGTTAAATTTATCTACAATTTCGGGGAATTTTCTGAAGCTCTTCTTAATTTCTATTTGCACGATATTTATAACTTGTCTTCTTAAATTATCAATATCCTTTGATTCACCCATTAATCGGGAAAGTAGCCCCTTCCTTTCATATTCTATAATGATATTTATATCCCCAGAAATTTCTGAAGCACTATCCAAAAAAACCATAACCTCAGTACCCTTTATTTTTGGGATACCAAATATGGATTTCTTTATTTTATTCATTAAAGTTAATTCTATTTTTTCTACGTCGTCTTCGTTCAGCGAACCGCCGCTGTAAGAATCAATGAGTTCATCAACATCATCTTCGTTCATCTCCTTAATACCATATTTTTCCATGAGTTTTGAACGATCTATAGGTTCTGATTGAACTTTTGTTTCTGCATCATTTGAAGCACTATCATTTTTTGGGCTCCCCAATTTTTCCTTAAGTTCTTCACGAGAAATTGGGGTTTTATCTTTAGTTTCTGTTGTAGTTTCTACTGTTTCTGGTTGGGGTTTAGACTCCGGTTTTGGAACAGACTCTGGTTCAGGAACAGCTTCTGGTTCAGGAACAGGTTCCGGCTCAGGAACAGACTCTAGTTCAGGAACAGGTTCCGGTTC
>DACB01000007.1:357813-365142 GCA_002494495.1 Methanobacterium sp. UBA294 | reverse complement strand
TCAGGTTCTAATTCTTCTGTTGCGCCTGTATCTTTAAGTTCATCTATTATCTTGTAAACATCATAGTCTGCTTCGAGTAAAAATGGTTTGTTAACATCTAAGATGTAGTCGACATGGGATTTTCTAAGGTCAAATATTTCAATGACAGTGCTCCTTTCTTCCATGGCTGATGAGAATTGTTCTATAGCGGCTGATCCGGCAAACCTACCGTATTCTGCGGCTACCTGTCTCCCATCTTTGAATATGATGAAACCTTCATCTGCATCAGATGTTATCCTCATAAATCCATTATGTTTTTCCTTCAATAAGTTCCCCAATAACTGTGCAAAGTCCAGATCATCAGCATATGAAACCATTGAAGGTTTTGTAATGGGCACGTCCATATTATCATCCCTCAATCAATAATTGTAATTACTTTATTTATAAATTTATACACTGACTTAATATGATTTATCTATGGAAATATTATCTAATTGTCAAACCGAAAAATAGATCCCGGTTCTATTTTAAATGATAATTCTCTTAGATAAGAATTTTCACTTTCTTATGAGTTTTATTTCTGGAGGAGTTACAATAATCACATTTTTACCATCCTTAGTAAGTAAAATTGCCTCACCACCAGTGCTATCTCTAAAAGCCTTTAATTTCTCCCCGGCTACTTGGAAATCCCCTGGTACATTCTTTTCGAAGTTTGTTAAATCCATAATAATTGGGTTTTTCTCCTCTTCGATCTGCTGCAACGCATCAATGAAATCGTCTAAATTATTCACCTTCATCAATATTATCTCATAGAAAGATTGTTCTGGTATTATTATTGTTTCTTGATTTTCTTTCTGATTTTTTTCTTCAATTCCGAGATTTTTCTTTAGACTATCCATTATATCCTTCATTTTATAACTTCCTCATATGGTCGTTAATTACATCTAATAATTTTACTGCTCCACCATTTTTAATATCCACAACAGGGAGATTATATTTATCCTCATAATCCATAAGTACATTCTTATTTTCAACATTCCTCAAATTCAGCGAAATCCCCACTACCTTGGTAGGTTCCACAGCTTCGATGGCCTTCACCTCATATTCTATACCTAAAGGTTCTCTGTATGGGTGATTTGGTCTGTGACATACCACGGTAAAGTCTGGCTGAGCCCCCACCATTATTGCTGCGGACAAACCCCGGGGATGAGGATTACCTCTTTCAGTCAGACTGGATTGTCCTTCAACCAATATTATGTCAGGATCCTTCTGTTCTTCCAGATATTTTATGGACCCCATAACAGCAGATGCCACATCCATCACAGAAAGGCTTCCTGCGCGGAAATTCATATCAACTGGTTGTTCCAGTCCCATTTCATCGGTGGATACTATTCCAGGGATCATACCTGCATCCTGGGCTGCCTTTCCAAGAAGCCTTGTGGTGGTTCTCTTACCACATTCTTGAGATGTCCCACCTACAAATATTACTGGCGTTTTGGGTTTATATTTAAGCTTAGGTAATGTTTCCGTGCATTTTGTAGGTGAATTCCCGAAAATATTTTGTATAACATCTAACCGAGGACTTATCTCCTTTATAATCACGTTCTTCTCCTGTGCCAACTTTAAAAGAGAAGAATTTGTGTGTAAAGGTAAAGATCTAAAGGAAGTAACCACATTTTTCCCTTTATCTAATGCTTGAACAGCATATTTAAGCGCCATCGCCTCAGCTCCTATGGGGAGCATTACAGCAATGCTCCGGGCTTCAGTCTCCTTGAATAATTCATCTAAACTTGAATAAATCGTACGATTACAAAATTCCCTTCCTTGTTTATTTTGATCATCATCTATAAAACCTACAGCTTGGACCCCTTCAAAATTAGCAAATTTTTCTCCGCCTCCGCCGCAACCAATTATTATAAACGGATTAAGATCTTGGAGGTCTTTCACTGAATTTACAAAATACAAAAAATCACTCCTATCATTAATGAAACATAAATCGGAATATTCATTATCTATTTATTTAATAAATGTTAAACCAAGATATATACTATTGGGTGGAACTCAGTTTGTGTGTGAATGAGAAGAACCCAATTCAAGTGTGGAGGGATAGTATGATAGATAGAGTACTTAAAGACTTAGGTAGGATCAATGGGGTAAATGGATCTTTAGTGGTAGGAAAAGATGGTTTAATTATTGAAAGCGAAGTACCCGGAGATATAGACTCAGAACTTGTAGCCGCTATGGCATCAGCAGTGTTCGGTACTGCTGAAAGATCTGCAGAAGAAATGAAACACGAACCATTACAACAGGTAATGATTGAAGGAAATAAAGGTAAAACACTGATGATCGATGCAGGTGAAGGTATACTGGTAGTTATATCAGATATTGATATCAACTTGGGATTAATCAGGATCGAAATGAGAAGAAGTGCTGAACGTGTGATTGACTTCTTAACCTAACAGAGCCAACAACCATTCTTAATCAATGCATTTCTTAATCAATGCATGACAATATTTTAACCTTTAAAAAAACCCCAGTATAATAGTACCACATAATCTAACAGTGATTGCAACCATATATATAAATAAATTACTTAAGGGTTTTAGCTGTATTGCCATGAAACTTTGGAGTTGATTTTCCTTGAAAAAACCATATGTGATTCTAGTAGGAAGTGCTTCTGGAATTGGTAAGTCAACTATAGCTTCAGAGCTAGGTAGAACACTAGGCATAACCCACACCATTGAAACGGATTTTATCCGGGAAATCGTAAGGGGAATAATCGGTCCTGAATATGCCCCTGCACTGCATAAATCTTCATACGATGCCTATGTCACCATCAGAGATAAGCATCGCTTTGAAGAAAGTAGTGAAGACTTAATCAGCGCTGGCTTTGAAGAACACGCTTCTTTTGTAATACCTGCAATTGAGAAGGTTATAAGCCGGGCTGTTAAAGATTCTGATGACGTGGTTATTGAAGGTGTGCATCTAGTCCCTGGTTTATTGAACATCGATAAATTTGAGGATGATGCATTTATCCATTTCTTTGTTCTAACAACTGATGAAGAGATCCATAAGGAACGATTTGTTAAAAGGGCAATGGACATAAAACGTGGGGGTAAACACCTGGAATACTTCAGGGAAAACAGGATCATCAATAACTACCTGGTGAAACAGGCATTTGAACACAACGTTCCCGTGATAAATAACTTGGAAATTGACAGCACCGTCAAGAGAATGCTCAGCTTAATCAAGCAGATCTGTAAAAATCTTCTTTTTAAAAACTCTGTAGATGAACTTGAGAAATTAACCAATATCATCATAGATAAGCACGGGGGAAGACTGGTGGATGTAACTTATTACCTTCCTGGATTCGGAGAACCACTCAAACGAAGGGTTAATGTATATGACCCATTGGAAGCTAAACGATTCATCAACCGTTTAAATGAAAACCCCAAACGAAAAAAAGACTTGGACAACCTCTACCAGCTTTCAGATAACATCCATAGCCATAAAATCTGCGCACCTGACAAAGACACCCTGAATAAGATGATCAATGAATTAGATGAACAGGGATTCCTGTATAAAAAGGATAAATCCGAGAAATAGACTTATTGAATATTAATATTTGGGAAAACTTAAAATCCCATTATCTTTTTTTATCAAAATTCATTGGCGAAAAAATTTATATTTTCTTATTCTCAGATTAACTTATGAACTAAATTTTTTTAATATTCCATCCTGATTTTTAGAAATGATTCTAGTTTAAAGATAGTTTATAAATTCATTAAAAGATAGTTTAATTAAATTATTGGAGTTTGATTAAATTGAAAGCTGATTGCCCGGTATGCAGAATTAAAGGATCCTTAGAGATGAAAACAACAACAGAAGAAATACCTTATTTTGGAGAGGTAATGGAATCAACGGTAATGTGCGTTGAATGCGGATTTAAACACTCTGATGTAATATGTCTCGAGGCTAAAGAGCCGGTAAAATACGAGTTAAAGATAGATAAGAACAAGTTTAATACCCGTGTGGTTAAATCACAGTCCGCCACTGTCAGCATACCTGAGTTAGGACTTAAAGTTGAGCCCGGACCACAATCTCAGGGATTTGTCTCTAACATCGAAGGGATCTTTGAAAGGTTTAAAAAAGCCGTTCTAACAGCCCTTAGCTGGGCGGAAGATGAGACTTCCAAAAATAATGCTAACCAGATCCTTAAAAATATGGATGAAATCGTTAAAGGGGAAAAATCAGTTACTATAATTATTGAAGATCCCTTTGGACACAGCCTCATAGAGGATGATGACGCGGTTAAAAGCAGATTAACTCCAGAAGAAATAGAAAACCTTGAAACTGGCTTTATTACCTTTGATAATGAGTAAGAGAGTTTTTTGAAATAACAGCAATTCAAAAAAAAATAAATAAAAAAAGAAAAAAATCAATTAAAATTCTTCCTCTTCATCAACGTCCTTAAGTTTAAGGCTCTTTTTAACATCCATACTCAATGCATCACAGTCGGCTTTTATAGCTTCCAAATGCATTAGTATACGTTTTTTCTCTTCATTGATCCTCTCTATGTTTTTATAAGGATATATTGATTCTTTGAGCATCTCGTATTCTATGGTAGTATATGGATATTCGTTTAATTGTACACAAACTCTCTCCAGCACTTCTCCCAGGAATTTGTTCATTTCAACCTTCACTCGTTCCCGAATCATCTTATCGCTGTCGAGGTTTTTTTTCATTAGTCGGACGACTTCTGCTTTTGCAAAGGGAAGCCCATCGGCTTCTTCATCTGCTAAAACCTCTCCCTCTTCATCTTCTAAAGGTTCTTCGTTGCCGCTGGTTTCATCATTTAATTCACTAGTAGTTTCATTCATTTCTTCATCATTGAATTCAGAAGTATTTTCATTTAAATCATCACTCATAATATGCCTCCATTAAGAACTCTTACCACTAATAATTGTATTTCCCTTGAAGTATTTAAAGGTTTCATTAAAATGAAGATACGGGCAAAATTTTAATTGTTTAATTACATTAACCCCTCGAATAATTAAAGTTCAAATCAAAAATTCTCATATGCTATTTTAATGAAAATTAAAAAAATAGAAATTCGATGATCCAATTAATATACAAAAATTATTCAAATGATCCATAATATATAATTTAGGACCTACTGGATCTCTTTTAAAAAATGAACTACTGGATCTCTTTTTAAAAAATGAACTACTGGATCTCCAGACTCATATCCAGGACTACGACAGAATGTGTAAGGTATCCCGATGAAATAATATCCACACCAGTTTTTGCGTATTCGGCAATGTTATCTGGGGTTACTCCACCGGAGATTTCAATTAAAACATTATCTCTTAGATCCCTTTCTTTTAAGGAATTTAAAACCTTTTCAATCTCATCTACCTGCATGTTGTCCAGCATAATAATATCTGCACGTGCCTCTGCAGCTTGGATGGCGTCTTCCAGGCTTTCAACCTCAATCTCGATCTTCTTAGTGAAGCTCGCGTACTCCCTGGCTTTACAGATTGCTGTTTCCACATCACCCACCAGTGCCAGATGGTTGTCTTTGATTAGTACAGCATCATCCAGTCGGTATCGGTGTGTATCACCCCCGCCAATGCGCACAGCTTCCTTCTCCCAGAACTGCATCCCAGGAGTGGTTTTACGGGTCGCGGAAACCAAGATATTTGAATTTCCTTCCCTGGCTTTTTCTACCATCTGTGAAGTTTGGGTGGCTATACCGCTCATTCTCATAAGAAGGTTTAAGATAGTTCTCTCCATGGTTAAAATGGCTTGGGCTTTACCATCCATCTCCATGACAATGTCACCTGTCTTTAAATCCGTTCCATCATTTTTAACATTACTGGTGGTAATTCCAAACTCACCTAACAGATAGGATAGTAACTCTGCCCCGGCAACTACACCATCCTGTCTTGTGATTATCTTAGCTTTGACTTGTAAGTCTCGATCAATAAGTGCCTGGGTGGTTATGTCCTCAAACCCAATATCCTGATTTAACATATTAGTTAAATCTCTGAGATCCTTCTTCATTTTACCACATTGTTTTTAATGATATTTTTTTAATTCTAATCAACCGCGAGTGAATAATTTCTAATCAATCCATGTGAAAAGTTATAATCAACCTAAATGAAAAATTCCAAAATTCTATGCTTACATATAATAATAAATTTAATTCACTTTATATTTCTTTTTTAACATATAATAAATTAATTTGGATAATCATCCATTCAGATAGCAAAAAATTTTAAATAAAACCAGTTTATAGGTGAAATACATGGAGATAACATTACTGGGAACCTCATCAGCACTACCCACAAAAACCAGGAGCCACCCTGCTATTGCCATAAAAGCATTTGGTGAAATAATACTCTTAGACTGTGGTGAGGGAACTCAGCGTCAGATGTCCCTTGCAGGGTTGAGTCCTATGAAAATAAACCATATCTTCATAACCCATCTCCACGGAGACCATTTCCTGGGATTACCCGGATTGATACAGTCCATGGCATTCCGTGGAAGGACAGAACCTCTACACATCTACGGACCACGGCCCATGGGGCAGCTGATGGAAAACATCATAGATCTAGGATACTACACCCTAAATTTCATCATCAACACCTACGAAGTGGAGTCTGGACTAATACTCGATGAAAAAGATTTTCGAGTATATTCTTCCCCTGCTGAGCACAACGTCCCTAACCATGCCTATAAGATAGAGGAAAAACGCTCACCTAAATTCTTAAAAGATAAAGCAATAGAACTGGGAATCAAACCAGGACCTGATTTTGGTAAGTTACAATCGGGTAATCCGGTTAAAGTAGGAGATAAAATTATCAACCCAAAACAGGTCCTGGGAAAAGAAAGGAAAGGCAGAAAGATAGTTTACTCGGGAGATACCAAGCCTTGCCAGGGCATGGTTGAATTTTCCCGTGGGGTGGATGTCCTGATACATGAATCCACCTTTAAAGAATCTCATAAAGAAAGAGCAGCTGAAACCTGTCATTCCACAGCCGCTGATGCGGCCAGGATAGCAAAGGATGCTAAGGTTAAAAATTTGATACTCACCCATATCAGCACCAGATATCAGGATACTGAAGGGCTTGAAAATGAAGCATTAAATATATTTAAAAATTTAACAATAGCCAGGGACTTCTTAACATTTGAGGTGAAACGAATATGACTATTATAGAGAATCTATTCCAAAATTTACCCATCCCTGCATATCTGGTGGATTTTATTGGAATTGTTGTTATCCTAATTTTAGCATTTTTAGCCATCAAGATCATTAACTACATCCTGAAAAAAACAGGCAAACAA
>DACB01000007.1:356673-357703 GCA_002494495.1 Methanobacterium sp. UBA294 | reverse complement strand
TAAAAGTTTCAAAGTCGGAGATATCATAGAAGTCTCAGGCCATTCCGGGACAGTCACCCATATGGGTTTCCGGATGACCACCCTCACCACACAGGATAATAAAGTAATAAACGTACCAAATTCTCTCTTTTCAACAGAGATATACTTGAACCATACTGCCCTGGATAGAAAGATGGTCGAACTTCCCATTACCATCCCCCTGGACGCAGACCTGGATATGGCAATTGAATCCATGGAAAAGAAAGCAACATCATTAAAATGGGTTTTAACGGAACCTAAACCCAATGTTATCATCAAAGAAATAACGGAGATAGGTGTTAAAACTACGGTAAATGTGTGGACCAATAACCCCTGGATTGTATCAAAACGAATGACAGAACTGGCACGGGAGTTAAAGGAAGTAATGGTGTAATAATATGCATAAATACCGCGTCGTATCCATTGCAATAATTGTAGGATGCTTATTATTTTCTGTAAATGGCATGATAATCATCTTCAATAAGATGCAAGAAGCAGACAGTGCTCAAAAAACAGTTCAAGACTATAAAGAAAGGATGAGTACCCCTGTTGACGCTCTTGATCCTCACACTACCAATGCTGCTTCAGCACCAACTGCAAAACTGGTAATCCCCAAGTTAGGTGTGGATTGTTACATAAGAACCGATACAGTGAATGCCTACAATTCAGTTTACCACTATCCTCAGAGTGCAGGATTCGGCCAGCCTGGTGAAGCAGGTATTTTAGGACATAGAACCACATATTCATCCTTATTTAAAAATATAAATTCACTCAGTCCTGGTGATAAGGTGATAATTAAAGACCTTACCTATAAGAAGATTTACACCTACGAGGTTACTTCTAATGGTAATGATATCCGATATGATTACAAGACCAATCCCATAAGATTTGCCCTGGAAGGTGATTCCAGGCTGCTCCTGGTAACATGCTATCCTCCAGGAGCAAAATCAGCAGCTTACATAACCCATACCAAGTTAGTATCTACCACTTCTTTCTAGGATTCTCTTATTTT
>DACB01000007.1:350644-356626 GCA_002494495.1 Methanobacterium sp. UBA294 | reverse complement strand
ATTGCTAGAAAAACTCAAGTCAAGTTAGTTGTTAAGTATCTAGCATAACTATGGGATCAATTCACTGTGAAGATCATAGGAGTAAATTTTTTGTGATTATAGGAAATTCATCCCCAGGTAGGCAAATAACATTATATAGTAAGTTAGCAATAGAACTTTATTCATATAATAAATATTTTTAAGAATTTATTTAAGGAAAAATAGTTGGTTAAGATTTGGTCAACAAAATAAATCTTTACCATATACTAAGTAACTCAAAAATCCAAAAGAGGTTTTTTAAATGGTAGAAATAGTGATAGACGAAGACGCATGTGTTGGTTGCGGTTCTTGCGTGGAAGACTGCCCAAACGACGTCTACGAAATGGATGAAGCCAAAAATAAAACCAAAGTAGTAAAAGTAGAGGACTGTATGGCATGTCTTTCTTGCCATGAAATATGCCCGGCACAGGCTATGGAACACCAAGATATACATGTAGCAAAAAGATTGTATATTGACCGAAGAGTCAATCATGTATTGGAGAGAATAATTTGAGGGGTTAAAAATGGCGATTGAAGATATTAAAGGGACATTTAAACCAGAACTAATTCCCAAAGAAACTGGTGGAGACCTGGATGATTACGAAGATGCATTGCATGTTTTGATGAAGTTCATGGGTTCCATGTCCAGTGCACTGGAACAGGTTTCAGGAAGAGGTGCAAATGCCATTGTTTATCAGGCTGGTAAACGAATGGGACACGAATCTGCCAAGATGATGGACAAAACTGAAGACCTGGAAAAAGCACTTGATGAAATGGGTGAAGTTCTGGGCCATGAATTTTACTTCGAAAAATGGAAACCAGCAGATCAGAATAGTTACGTAACTCAGAATGAAAATGAAGTTACAGTAAAACTACTATTCATGGATTGTGTTGTACGACAAACCCTCCGAAGAACAGGATTGCCTCAAAAAGGACCACTCTGCTACCTTTTATATGGATATACAGTAGGAGCTGTAGAAGAAGTTATGGATATAAAGGGTAAAATCGATATAGACCATGTGGGACCTAATGCATGTCTTAAAACCTTAACCATCAAATGGAGTGGAAAATAATGGTAAACATAGCAATTGAAACACTGGCCAGCTGTGATGGCTGTGAGATTTCCATACTGGATTTACACGAAGACATAACCAAACTTTTCGATAATGCTGACATTGTTTCTGCACCAGTAATTATGGATATTAAGGAAATACCTGAAAATATTGATATAGGAATTGTAACTGGATCAGTCAGAAACAAAGAAAATAAGGAAAGATTAGAGACAATTAGAAAAAATTCAAAGATATTAATCGCCTACGGTACATGCGCATGCTACGGTGGTATAACCGGAATGGCCGATTTATACACTCCAGAAGATGTAATGTCAAGAAGTTACACAGATAACCCCAGTACAGAACCTGCTGAATTACCCAACCAGGTTGTACCAGAACTTTTAAGCATTGTCCATCCTGCAGCAGACTTTACAAAAATTGATGGATTCATTCCTGGCTGCCCTCCTAAAGAACAACTAACCCATGATATCCTGATTCCACTTATAAACGATGAAGCTCCCAATGTTCCTAAAAAAACAGTGTGTGCAGACTGCCAAAACCAGATGGAACATGTGGAATTCGATAAAATTAAACGCAGAATAGAAGGTGAACCAGAACCTGGTAAATGTTTCCTTAGTCAGGGATACGTATGTTTAGGTTCAGTTACTCTAGGCCGTTGCGGTGGCCTTTGCACCTCAGCCGGTGTGCCCTGCCACGGTTGTGGTGGACCATCCTTGGACGTATTGAGGGAGCCAAGCCACGATATTTATAACGGAGTTATCAAAAGAATTGCTCACCTTTCAAAAATGCCAGAAAAAGATGTTGAAAAACAAATGTACGATATAGGACATTTAATTTATGGATTTGTAATTGGAAGCACCACTATGGAAGAGAAACAGGTTAGTCTCATTCCACAACTGGTGAAAAAATAGGTGATTATTATGAAAAACATTGAAATAGCTCCAATTTCAAGAATCGAAGGTCACGGAAAAATAACCGTTCAACTTGATGACTCTGGAAATGTTTCAGATGCCCATTTCCATGTTATGGAAATCCGCGGATTCGAAAAATTCCTGGAAGGTGCAGCTGTGGAAGAAGCACCACGAATAACCCCCAGGATATGTGGTGTATGTCAAACCGCCCACCACTTAGCAGCAGCCAAGGCAACTGACCAGGTATTTGGATTAGAACCACCAGAAACAGCCAAAAAATTGAGGGAATTATTGCTTTTAGGACAGTATGTACATTCTCATGCCCTGCACTTTTACATCCTTGCAGGTCCAGACCTTGTGATGGGTCCTGAATCAGACCCTGCCCTTAGAAATGTGGTTGGAATCTATAAATCCAACCCAGAAATAGCCACCATGGCCATAAAAACCAGGAAGATTGGACAGGAAATTACCGCCACTGTGGGTGGAAAACCAATCAGCCCGGTAACAGCAATTCCCGGAGGACAATCCAGAGGATTATCTTCTGATCAACAAGCTGATTTACTAGCCAAAGCTAAAAATGCAATTGGACTTGTAGAAAAAGGATTTGAAGTAGCCAAACCATTATTTACAAAATATGCCGAAGAAATCGAACTTTTAGGTCCTGTTGAAAGTCATTTTGCAGCTTTAACTAAAAATAATGGAGATATAACCTATTATGACGGTGATGTAAAGGTAATTGACTCGACCGGTAACATGGTACATGAATTTGAACCAGAAAATTACCTGGATTATATCGAAGAAAAAGTACAACCCTGGTCATACATGAAGTTCCCATATCTGAAACAAATCGGATTCCCAGATGGAAGCTATCGTGTGGGACCAATGGCCCGACTTAACGTTATAAACAACATACCTACTGAAAAAGCCTCAGAAATGTTTGCAGAATACAAGGAAAACTTCGGACTGGCACAAAATCCGCTACTATACCATTATGCTCGTCTTATTGAATTGATGTATGCCTCAGAAAGAGCTGTACAACTGTTAGAAGATGACAGTATCACAGGCACCGATATCAGACAACCATTAACTGAACAATTGATGACCAAAGAAGAGGCCAAAGAATCCAGTGAAACACGTAGGGGAGTAGGTATTATTGAAGCTACCCGAGGAACACTCATACACGACTACGAAACTGATGGTGCAGGATTCATTAAAAGAGCTAACCTAATAGTTTCAACTGGCCAGAATAACCTGGCTATTGATCAGGGTGTTCGTGAAACTGCTAAAAAGATGATTCACGGTGAAGAAGTTTCTGAAGGATTAAAAAATCAGCTAGAAATGATTGTCAGAGCCTATGATGTCTGTTTATCATGTGCAACCCATGCAATTGATGGAAGTACATCAATGGAATTAGACATTTATGACAGCAATGGTGAACTAATTAAAAGACAGTTGCTCTAAATAAAGGATTTCAATATTCTTTCTTATTTTTTATTAATTTTTTTTTAAAACAATCAATTATCTTAAATATATGATATATAATAAATCAATCTGAAGTTTAATTGATAACCAATCTTTGAGCTAGTTAATAAATTATGTAAAATAGCGATTCACAATCTGAACTGTGGTTAAATGAATTCTGAGTTAAAGATAGAATTGGATAAGACTACCAGTGAACTGGTTAAGACCGATGGAGTCAACGGAAGTCTAATCGTTGACATCAATGGCGAAGTACTATCCCATCATCTGCTTCAGGATCTGGACATTGAATTATTCGGCCCCATGTCCAATGTTATAACCGGCTCATCCAAAAGACTCATCGATGTCTCAAACCATGGTATAATCGAAAGAGTTCTGGTAGAATCAGAGAAGGGTAAAGCACTATTTTTACACTTGGGAAATGTCCTCTTAATTGTGCTAATGGAAAACACTGCCAACGTGGGTTTTATAATGATCGCCTCCAAGAGAGCAGCCCAGAAAATCATAGACATCACCAAGGACTTAACCATTGTACAGCTGGAAGAACTGGAAGAGGAAATTGCCGAACCAGAACCAATTAAAGAAAAAGCAGAACATGAACCTATCAAAGAAAAATCAGCCAAACCAGAACCAGTTGAAAAGCAAATACCTGAACCTGTTGAAATAGTAAAAGAACCAGTGCCTGAACCAATCAAAGAAGTTGCTGAAGTTGAACCAAAGGAAGAATCTGTTGAAGCCACAGTAACAGAAACCACTAGCGAGGAAATAACTGCAGAACAAGTGACAGCAGAACCAGAAACCACAGAAAAGGTAACCAAAGAACCTGAAATATATATAGAAGAGCCGAAAATAATCTCTGGAGAACAGGATACACCTGCTCGCGAAGAACCTAAAGTTACTATACCTGTTATAAAACCACCTATTGCCTTCCCCAAACTAGAGAAAGTTACTGAAATTCCAGATGATGATGATGCCCGTCTCGATCTTATACTGAAAATATATGAATCAATATTCCTTGCCATGTCAATTGGAGCCAGCAAAATAATGGGAGTAGCACCTGCCAGGGGATTGACCCGTAAATTTTTACCCGTGGATGAATGTAAGGTACTACTGGATGGTGTGGATGTTAAAAATAATTCATCCATTGACTTCGCTAAAATAAAAGAGAACGCAGATAAAATACCAGTCTCAAACCGGGAGATGGTGTTCAAAGAAAGCTTCGGTAAAATAATAACCATTATAACTGAGAATTATGGTAAAGTAATGGGTTACTCAGCATTTAAAGGAATGATCAGGCCGGAATTTAAGATCATAAATGAATCATTTGGTCACTTGCTAGATGACCTTGGTATCAAAGAGCAGATCCACCCAGAATTACGTGATTTCTTTAATTAAAAGATACAACCGCTTTTTTTTTATCATCATTCCAATTTTATTTAAAATATTAAAATTTACTAATTCCGAATAAATTTTTAAACACTTTTTTCGATAGATTTTATCTAACAATAAAAACAGAAACCAAATGGTAAGATGTACTTTTTGGAAACATCCTAAATAAACAAAAAAAGTTTAAAATTAAATTATTACTAATTGAATGATGGTGATTATAAATGCAAGGACCATGGGTTGAAAAATACAGGCCACAAACCTTAGATGATGTTGTTGGCCAGGAACATATAATTCAAAGACTTAAAAGATACGTTGAAGAAGGTAGCATGCCAAACCTTATGTTCACCGGCCCTGCTGGGGTGGGTAAAACCACTACTGCCCTGGCACTGGCCAGAACCATCTTAGGAGAATACTGGAGACAGAATTTATTAGAATTAAACGCATCTGATGCCAGGGGTATCGACACCGTCAGGAACGATATTAAAAACTTCAGCAGGTTAAAGTCAGTAGGTTCGCCCTTCAGGATCATATTCCTGGACGAAGTGGACAACATGACCAAGGACGCCCAGCATGCCCTGCGGAGGGAGATGGAGATGTACACCAAAACATCAACATTCATACTCTCCTGTAACTACTCATCCAAAATAATAGACCCCATCCAGTCCAGGACTGCTATATTCCGCTTCACACCAATAAAAGGATCCCATATCATCAAAAGGTTAAAGATAATTGCTGAGGCAGAAAATATTAAAGCCACCGATGGGGCTCTGGAGAGCATAGTTTACTTTGCAGAGGGAGATATGAGGAGGGCGATTAACATATTACAAGCCTCATCCACTATAGATAAAGAAGTCAGTGAGGAAAGCGTTCACGAAGTAGTCAGCAAGGCCAAACCTAAAGACGTGCGTAAGATAATAAGCTACGCCCTGGATGGCAAGTTCATGGAAGCCCGAGATCTGCTCCGGGAATTGATGGTGGTACAGGGAACCAGCGGTGAGGACATGACCACCCAGATTTACCAGGAAGTCTCCAAGATGTCCATGGATGGTATCATAGATCAAGATACTTATGTAGATTTAATTGAAAACATAGGTAAATTCGATTACCGCATC
>DACB01000007.1:345927-350580 GCA_002494495.1 Methanobacterium sp. UBA294 | reverse complement strand
CAAAAATAACTAAGGACTATGCCAAAAATGTTATGGACAGAAAAGTATCATCCCCAGAATTTTGATGAAGTACTGGGAAACACCCTGGCCAAGAAGGAAATAGAAGACTGGATCGCAGCCTGGCTTGCTGGGGAGCATCCTAAACCACTCCTACTGGTGGGACCTCCCGGCACAGGGAAGACTACCATTGCCCATCTTGCAGCTCGAGAATTCGCAGATTCTGTGGAACTTAACGCCAGTGATAAGAGATCCTATGATATCCTTCTCCGAACGATAGGTGAAGCATCAGCTACAGGTTCTCTTTTTAATCAGGGTTTAAAGCTCATAATACTGGATGAAGTTGACGGTATCCACGGAACTGACGACCGTGGAGGTGTTAGAGCCATATCCAAGATTATAAAAGAAGGGCACCACCCACTGATCATGATGGCCAATGACCCCTACAGTAAGAGGCTTAAAAGTCTTAAAACAAAAAGTAAAGTTGTAAAAATCAATAAAGTGCATACAAATAGTATATTGGCCCTTTTAAAGAGGATATGTATTAAAGAGAGTGTTGATTTTGATGAACATGTTTTAAGGACACTGGCCAAACAGTCAAAGGGAGACCTGCGATCAGCCATTACCGACCTGGAGATAATAGCCCAGGGAAAAGAATCTATTACCTCAGCCGACTTGGAATTGTTATCCAAGAAGGATGATATTCATAACATCTTCGACTCTGTCAGGACCGTCCTTAAAAGTAAAAATCCTAAACGTATAAAAGATGCCATGCGGATTGAAGCTGATCCTGCCTTTATACTGGAATTAATCACCGAGAACGTACCCCGGGAATACGAGAAGAAGGAAGAAATTGAGGATGCCTATGAGATGATCTCCCAGGCAGACATATACCTCGGCCGTGCCTTTCAGACTCGTAATTACGGGTACTGGAAGTACACCTATGATTTGATGAGTTTAGGTGTAGCCTTGTCCAAGGAAGAAACTTATCGAAAATTCGCCCGCTATGCAAACTCCTCTGTTTACGCTATACTTTCAAAAAGCCGTGCCAAAAGGGATCTGAGGGATAGAGTGGCAGATAAGATAGGCGAAAAAACTCACGCCTCCCGTAGAGTGGTTAGGGAACAGTTCCCCTATTTGGAGATGATGTTCCAGGACAACGACCTTGCACGGGAACTGGCAGATTATTTCAACCTAGATGATGCCGAGATCAAACTCTTCCGAAGCAGGAAGATACCCAAAAGAAAGAAAGCCAAGCCAGGAAAATCTCCTAAAAAATCTTCTGAAAAACCAGAAAAAAAAGCGAAGTCATCTGTAGCTAAAAAGGAAAACAAAAAGGAAAAAGAAGCAAAACCAAAAAAGTCTGCCCCCAAGAAGGCAAAATCTACTTCTAAAAAATCAAAGTACCCTCAGGATATAGGTACTAAAGAAAAAGAAGGAACTAACCAAAATAGTTCCAATATCAAAGAAAAACCTGCAAACCCTGAGAATAAGGAAAAACAGGTTTCACTCTTTAGTTTCAAGTAATAAATAGGGATTGAATTTTAAACGGTTATATCCCTATTTAAACAAAAAAATAGTTTTTTTAAAGATAATCCGATATAATAATTTATTGTTTTTTATCATAAACAAATTGTGTAGATTTCAGTATGTTTTCTCTAACATCTGGTATGTATTCGGCTAAAAATTCAATTAAATCATGAGAAACCATATCATTATGTGGTATTTCACATGGAAAATCATTTTCATCCATCCAGGTTTCGATCCAAGTTGATGGAATGTTTATCAATGGATAGATCATCTTCACCCATGACTCACTATCTGATGTGGTTGGTTCTATCTTCTTCCCCTGGAGCATCTGACTAATTATATTTTCCACTTCACCATCCAGGGTAAGTGTTGACGCCACTTTAACCAGATCACCAGGCAGGACATTGTCTAAATCATCATTGAAAATAATCTGGACTCCATATTTTCTGGTGTAGGGCTCCAAAATTATATAAAGTGCTATATCTTCACAGTTACAACTTTTTTCCAGGAAAATGTGCTCTTTTGGATGTAGTGACTTGCTTAAAACTCGGGACGCCCTGACACACATCTTCTGGAACAATTTAGATCTCACCACCTTCCATTCAGGATATCTTGATATAAATAATTCCTCCTTTTTTCGGGAGAATCTGGAAAATTTAAGGTTGTTGATATAGATAACTTCATTATAAATACTTATAAATTGATTATTTACCCCAATCATTCTCAGGAAGTCCAATATCTCTTGACTCATGTTTTTCACTTATATGTTATTATGTGAGAAAATATAATAAAAACTAATATATTCTGGTAGGTGGTGAATAAATAAAATCTTTAAAACGGAAGCTAGGTCTTTTCGAAGTTACTGTGTCTGGTATAGGGATTATACTAGGTGCAGGTATTTACGCCCTTCTCGGAGAAGTTGCACCATTAGCAGGTAATGCATTATGGCTTTCATTTATTGTATCCTCTGTTGTTGTAGCATTTACCGCCTTAAGTTACGCAGAACTTTCATCCTTATTTCCCAGCGCCGCAGCTGAGTACGAATACGTTAAAAATGCCATGGGTAAGCGGGTTGGTTTTATAATTGGCTGGCTTATCATATTCAGTGCAATTATCAGCTCTTCAACAGTGGCCATAGGATTTGGTAATTATTTTGATGTATTATTTAATATACCTTCCATATATACAGCTATTGCATTGATTGCCGTACTATCACTCCTTCTTTTTATTGGGATAAAGCAGTCTGCCTGGGTGGCCATTATATTTACCGCCATAGAGGCCCTGGGACTTTTAATAATCTTCTTTATAGGGATACCCTTCTATGGAAATGTAAACTACCTAGAAATGCCCCTGGGTTTAAATGGGGTTTTATCAGCGGCAGCCTTGATCTTCTTTGCTTACGTGGGTTTTCAAGAGATTGTTAAATTATCAGAAGAGACTATTGAACCCAATAAAAACATTCCAAGGGCAATATTACTGGCATTGGTCCTCAGTACAATTCTGTATATCCTAGTCTCCGTTAGTTCGGTAAGCATACTGGGCTGGGAAGCCCTTGCAAGTAATCAGGCCCCATTTTCTCAGATAGCCATGGTTGCACTTGGACCTAACGGGGCGTTACTCCTTTCTATCATAGCATTATTTGCAACCAGCAATACCGTTCTTCTGATGCTTCTGGCTGGTTCGCGGGTAGTATACGGTATGGCCGAGTTCCATGCCCTCCCAGCGGTCCTCAGGAAAGTGCACCCCAAAACAAGAACCCCCTGGATTTCAATTATAGTTGTAGGAATAATTGCCGTTGCATTTTTGTTCCTGGGAGATCTGGAATTTCTGGCCAGCGTCACTAACTATACATTATTTTTCAGCTTTATCTTCATAAATACCTCTGTGATAATTCTGAGATACATCTCTCCTGAGTTAAAACGGCCATTTAAAATACCCTTAAACGTGAGAAATTTACCAGTACTAGCATTTTTTGGTCTTATCAGCTGTATTCTACTCTTATTCCAGCTCAACTGGGATGGAATATTATTGGGAATAATTATAACAATAATTGGTATTGTATTCACCTTTCGAAGAGGGAATAATTGAATGTTTTATTAAAACGGACAAATAATAAGGCATTTTATTTTCCTGATGATCCAATTTTCAGTTAAATTTATTTTTATTCCCAACATATTCCTGTATATAAGCACTTAAAATTAGGAGAATTACAATGCTTAAAATATTCGGCAGGAAATCTGGTAAAGGGAAGGATGATAAAAAGAATGTATTAAATCTAGAATCTCCCGAGCCAGTGGATTGTCTGTGTGATTTCACCTTCAACTTTCACTGGCAGCATAAAGGTGAAAAACTCGACTTACCATGGAAAGTACCCCACAACAATTTAACCTTCGGTGACGTGGTGGAGCACCTGAAAAATGGAGGAGATGTGCATATTAATGGAGATGCTGGCCACAGGCTTGGTTCCAGTATGGGTGTAGACCTTCAGTACTTCGGTGGAAGTGGGAATGATATCTCGGTAGGCGATATTTATGTCGAAGGTGATGTAGACACCAGGATGGGGATCAGCATGACCAGGGGAAATATCTATGTAAAAGGTGATGTAAAGGAACCCATGGGCAACCTGGTAGAGGTTAAATCAGATGTTAAAGGTTATAGAAAATACAGATCAGTTACAGACATATTACACCAGGGACTTCAAAAAGATAAACTAATCTCCTGTGCATTGGTGAGAAATAAACTCATAATCGACGACAGAACAGTCAAAGACACTCTCGGTGCAAGGTTAAACCGGGATGTGGAGATAATTATGAATGGCAGAGTTGATTTAAGCACCGGCATCCTCATGAGAAAAGGCTTGATTCGTATCAACGGCCAGGCAGGTAAAAACACCGGAGCACTGTTAAACGGAGGCACCCTGATAATCAACGGAAATACCGATGATTTCACCGCCATTGACATGATCAAGGGCAATATAGTTGTAAAGGGTGATGCCGGTAAATTCTTGGCTGCCAACAAGAAAACAGGCACCATATTCGCTGAAAAGGGAAGTCCAATTCCACCAGCTAATGAAAAAAAAGTCAACCATGAGGATAGAAATCTTCTTTTAGGTTATGGCCTAAATCC
>DACB01000007.1:306373-345856 GCA_002494495.1 Methanobacterium sp. UBA294 | reverse complement strand
ATGACTGAATCCATAGTTGCCACTGCGTTTTCATAGGGCAATCTCAATGTACCAATCATCAACCCCACTAGGAATGACATGGTTATGGATTTATGATGAATTAATAAGTAATCAAGGGCTCTTGAGAAGGATAAAATCCCAATTAGTGCCCCTGAACAAAACACGATTATTTCAACCCACTGCATATTGTTTAAAACATTTATCATATATTCATATTGATTTAAAAGTAGAAGGATAAATGCTCCTGAAATTCCTGGCAGTATCATAGCACATATAGCCACTNNATAATGGCAGATACAAATCCTAAAAGTAGAAAGGCAATATTTTTAACATTTAATCCATCAACATGTTTGTATACAAACAATGCAGATGCCAGTATTAAGCCAAAAAAGAATGCGTAGGTCATTGCCGGGTAATTAGCTAAAAGATATGATATTACCCTACACATGGTTAAAATAGCTATTCCTATACCTAAAAATAAAGGTATGAATAGTCCAAAATCTATTTCTTTAATGGCATTCTCCTTAAACTTTCCAAATTTTCCTTCCACCAGATATAACAGAAATTTAAAGTCTATGCGGCTGATGGCATGTACAAGCCTTTCATAGATACCAGTAATTAATGCTATTGTTCCGCCTGAAACACCCGGGATCACATCAACTGTCCCCATTAACAGTCCTCTTAAGAATATAAGAAAAGTTTCCATGTTAAACTTGATAATTTTTATTTAGACCACCTTTGATTATGTTTAGGGTAAAAATTTAAGTAGATTATAGATATAAATGATTATTTTTATCCAAAGATTTGATTCATAACTAAAGATTATAATTCTTTTTTTATATTAATAAAGGGATATGATAAAATATGGGTGGAATAATTGAGACAGTGAGTAACTTCGCAATTTACTTAATTGAAAATCTCGGATACTGGGGTGTTTTCATTGGAATGACACTGGAAAGTGTGTGTATCCCCATTCCCAGCGAAGTTATTATGCCCCTTTCCGGATTTATTGCCTACAGAGGTGAGATGAGTTTCTTCTGGGTGGTTGTTGTTGGTGTCATCGCAAACCTGGTTGGATCATGGATGGCCTATTTCGTAGGCCTAAGAGGTGGAAGGCCCTTCCTGGAAAAATACGGTAAATACATTCTTATAAGTCACAAGAAACTAGATATGGCCCATGAATGGTTCGAGAAGTATGGTCATGAAGCTGTGCTAATAAGTAGGGTTCTCCCGGTGATTAGGACTTTCATATCCTTACCAGCCGGTATAGCTGAGATGGACTTAAAGAAGTTCAGTGCCTATACAGTTGCTGGTTCACTTCCATGGTGTTTTGCCCTAACATATATTGGGTACATGTTGGGCCCAAACTGGCACACGATAGAGGGATACTTCCGTTACATGGACATCATTATTGTTGTAGGAGTTGTTGTCCTGGCAGCTTATATAGTCCACAAGCACTGGCAGGAGTAGTAAAATTATATTATCCAACAATTTTTTTTATTACTGATTAGTTCAACATAAATTTACAATTCCAATAATAAATTTACTCAGTCATAAATTTTATATACAACATCATAATACTATGAATGAACTATTAGGTGAAAAATTATGAAAAAAATGGGAACATTGAAATTAACCATGAGGCTTTATTTAGCAATTGCATTATTATTTTTCCTAATTTATGTAATTGTTACTTTAGTAGGGTATTTCCTGAATTTTGGAAACCTTACATTCTACGCTTTACTGGCAGTTGCCATCGTAGTTGGCCAGTATTTGTTGGGACCGAAACTGGTGGAGATGACCATGCGAGTGAGATACCTGTCACCCCAGGAGGCTCCCAATCTCCATGCCATGGTGGAAGACCTGGCCATGAGGGCGGGAATCCCCAAACCAAAAGTAGGGATTTCTGATGTAAATATACCAAACGCCTTCGCATTCGGCCGGACAAAAGCTGACGGAAGGGTATGCGTAACCCGTGGATTGCTTCAGATACTGGACGAAGGTGAGTTGAAAGCAGTACTGGGACACGAACTATCACACATAAACCACCGGGACATGGCAGTTGTTACTATGATCAGCGCAGTACCCCTCATCTTCTACTATATTTTCATCAGCACCCTCTTCAGTGGAAACAGAAATGACAACACGGGGCTCATTGGATTAGTCGCCCTGGTGGGTTACATGTTGTCCCAGTTGATAGTTCTCTTCGTATCACGGGTCCGGGAGTACTACGCTGACCAGGGAAGCGTAGAACTGGGAAACCCACCACATGAACTTGCAAGCGCACTTTACAAACTTACATACACTTCGGCCCAGGCTGATGAAAGGGAAGTTAAGGAAGTTGAAGGTGTTAAAGCTTTCTTCGTCAACGACATCTCAAGCGCTGGTAATGTTATCAACGACTTGCAACAGCTGGACAGTGACATGAACGGAACCATCAGCGAAGAAGAACTTGGTGAACTCAGATATAAACAAACCAAGATAGGTACCGGAAGCCAGATCATGGAGTTTCTATCCACTCATCCTAACATGGTTAAAAGGGTTAAAAGACTATCGGAAATGGGTTAAAAGTCGTTTCCAGTTAAAAAAAAATAGTTTTTTTAATTCACTTTTTTTCGTTCAATTTTAAATTTAAAAAGATAAATATTAATTCACTTTTTAAGACTAATACTCCTGGACTACCCCAACCACATTTTCTATAGGAAGCCAAGTGTCAAGGCCTCTAATAATCATATTATTAGTGATGGTTACTTCTCGGTTGTCGCTCATCAGGTAGACCTGGCCGTTGTTTATCCGGGCCACTCTTTTAACGATTAATCCGTGTTCAGGGTGGCTGGCTACAACAATATCCCCCACTTTTACATTCTTGGTTTTTAGTAACACTACATCTTGGCCGTCTTGTAGTGTGGGCAACATTGATGTCCCCTTCACTGTGGCCACCATTGGCAGCTGATCCTTGCCATACTGTGAATCTATAGTTACTGTGACGTTGTAATCATAATATTCTGCTATCTCCTGCATATCATTTTTAATACTCTCCAGAGTACTGGTATCATTATATACATCAGCCAAGGCTTTATTTGTCATTTCCCTCTTCATTGAAGTTGGAACTGTATCAAAAAACAAGAATGTTTTGGATGTCTCCAGTTGGACGTCTGAGCCATTGGTTGTAATTGTGACATCCACATTTTGTGAAGGCTCAAGATAGACACATCCCGACGTAGTTGTGGCTACTAAGATCAGGATGGTGATTATTAAGATATCTCTAAACTTCACCCATCCACTCCTCCGAATTTATCTAAAAACAGTTTTGTAGACTGGAGATCAAGTTGTCCTGGAGCAGATCCTTCATTTAAAGATGCATAGGTAATAGGTGAACCGAAAAGACCGGCGATTACTCTGGTGTAGCTGCCGATTTCTCCCATGGATATCCCGATGGTATCTTCAACCTGTAAGAGCACCTGGAAAACTTTAAGGGTGTCCTCTATGTTATGGGGCATCACTGCAAATTTTGCCAGATCCCCTAATTCCTTTTCCTGCCATACAATTTCAAGGAGCTCCTCTATGCTGGGTGTTTTTTCAAAGTCATGGAAGGAAACTATGGTGGAGTTGGATTTTCTAATAACCCTAGAGCGTAATTTTTCCTCTGTCTGTAGTTCTATATCCACAAAATGGGCATGTCCTGCTACATCAGCTAAAATTTCAGTTCTTTCCACTTCTGAACCTTTAAAAAATCCACCTTCAAGAGATGTCCTGTTGGTGACTATTACATTACCATTCAGTGAGTCTATAAATCTGATTATCTCATGAACGTTGGGATAATCTAATGCATCTATCCTAAGCTCCAGAATATCAGCGCCCTGTTTCAGAGCCTTATCTGCAATGTCATGGGCAGAATTAAGATCCTTCTTTAGAATGGGGACGCATATCATTGGGTGAGTGGACATAAAAATAAACATCCTCTGAGTTTAATATTATACTTTTAAATTATGTTAGGTAAATAGATAAAGTAGATTACATGATTTATAATTTTTTATAGAATCAATTAAGTAGGTGAAAAATATTGAAATTAACTTCCATTGGTGCAGATATCTCCAACAACGATGTTTCCTGCAGCTGGAACCTGATAAGAAGAGTGGAAAATAACATACCCCATCTACTGGAACTAGGAGCACATTCAGCAAACTTAACAAATATTACGGGCGATGACCTGGTTATAAGTGCATTTGTCCCTGATGATAAATTAGAAGATATAAACGCCGCCATAGTGGAGATTTTAAGAATTAACGCTGAAGACCTTGGGGATCTAGAGGGCATATCACCCACTCCAGAGGGAGCCGGTGAGGGAATATCCTATGCCCAAGCAAATATCAGACAGGACCGCTACCCAGACGCAATAATAGTTTCATTCGACACCTACGGTGGTGAACCGTTTGTAGGTAAAGTTGCAAATTCAGTTCTTCAGGCTGCACAGGGTATGGATGGTGTAACCGACACCAGCAGCCTAATAATGGATGGTCCACAGAAAATACCGGGCGTAGGTTACGTTTCAGACCAGACTGATGACCCGGTAGTTGCAGCAACCATAGAGAACATTGAGAGCATGGGGATAGTCGCAGGTGCGATGATGGGAGCAGCCTTAGGAAACAAAAATGTGTATCTTGTTGAGAGAGGGACACCATCCTACGTTATACCCGGTAGTGTTATCATGTCCATCTCCACCTACATGAACGGCAACGTCATGGACCTGGCAGTACCATTGGCTGAGAGGATGCGTATTTTAAAATAGGATTAATTAATTATATTTTGTGAGTGTTTAATGGTTATAAAAAGTGAATAAGAAAAATTTAAAAATAATATCAGTCCAATAATGGATCACTCTTTTATATACGATTAATGGGCAATAATAATTACAGTATCACACAAGGACATTAATTTAAATCAAGATAGCAGGGGTTTTAAGCAAGATGATAATTTTAGATGAAAATACAAGATGCATAGTACAGGGCATCACCGGAAAACAGGGGACCTTCCACACACAGGGCATGCTGGACTACGATACCAACATAGTAGCCGGGACCACTCCAGGGAAGGGAGGACAAAAATTCGGTGAAATAGACGTCTACAACTCCATTGCAGAAGCAAAAAAGGAATTGGACATCAATGCATCCATAATATTTGTACCAGCTCCATTCGCCAAGGATGCTGCCTATGAGGCTATATCGCAGCTTGACCTGGTGGTTATTATTACTGAACACATCCCAGTCCATGACACCATAGATATTGTAGAATATGCTCAACAACAGGACACAATAGTTATCGGCCCTAATACCCCGGGAATCATCACCCCTGGAGTGGGAAAACTAGGAATAATGCCCACCCATATATTCCAGGAAGGTGAAGTAGGCCTAATATCCCGAAGTGGAACACTCACCTACGAGGTGGCAAGCCAGATCACCCGTGCAGGTTTAGGACAGAGCACCTGCCTGGGGATAGGTGGAGATCCTGTAGTGGGAATGGATTTCTCAAGCGTACTGCAGATGTTTGAAGAAGACAAAAACACAAAGGCCATGGCAATGATCGGGGAGATCGGCGGAAATGCCGAGGAAACTGCTGCCGAGTACATCAGGGAATATATCAATAAACCTGTGGTGGCCTACATCGCAGGGGTAACCGCACCACCAGGAAAAAGGATGGGACACGCCGGCGCCATAATCGAAGGTGAAAGTGGGACAGCTAAAAGTAAAATTGAAACCCTGGAGAAAGCAGGGGTGCAGGTTGCAGAAAGACCCTCCCAAATAGCCGAAATAATGAAGGTTATTTTGTAACTTATTTAAATGAAGGGCTTTTAATAACTTTTTAAATACCTTCTAAATTATGCATCCCATCCCAAAATGGTTAAAAATATAAATTTTAGAATTCAATAATATATAACTCAGTTTTATTAAATTC
This sequence comes from Methanobacterium sp. UBA294, assembly GCA_002494495.1. GTDB lineage: Archaea > Methanobacteriota > Methanobacteria > Methanobacteriales > Methanobacteriaceae > Methanobacterium_A. Next base: position 339,904 of record DACB01000007.1, on the reverse strand, counting down.
TCTAAATATTTCAGGATCTGTGAGAAAATGGTCGATAAGGAAGAAATAATAAGTAAACTTCTAAGTGGAGAACTTAAACTATACGAAATTGATAAATTCACTGAGAACACTCAGGAAGCAGTTGATATTAGACGTGAATTTTTAGAGGAGAAATATAAAATCCAGTTAACCAACATAGCTAATTACTCCCTGAATATGGAGGAAGCTCAGAAAAGGAATATAGAAAATCCCATTGGTGCTATCCAGATACCAGTCGGACTGGCCGGACCCTTGAAAATCAACGGTATAAATACACAGGGGGAGTTTTACGTTCCACTAGCCACTACAGAGGGGGCCCTGGTGGCATCGGTAAACCGCGGATGCTCTGCAATTACAGATGCAGGCGGTGCAAACGTCAGGATCTCGGATGATAAGATGACACGGGGTCCTGTAATTAAAGCCCAATCGCTCAATGAAGCATTAGAAATAAAAGATTGGATTAAAAACAATTTCAAGGAACTTAAAAAGGCCGCGGAAGTCACAACCCGCCATGGTAAACTCTTAAAGATAGATCCCATCCTGGTGGTAGGTAGATACCTTTACCCCCGCTTCGTCTTCAAAACTGGGGACAGCATGGGGATGAACATGGTCACAATAGCCACTGAGAATGCATTAAACCTACTAACCCATAAAACAAGCGCCCATGTGGTAGCTCTAAGCGGGAATCTATGTGTGGATAAAAAACCATCCAGTCTCAACATGATAGAGGGGAGAGGAAAAAGCTTAGTTGCTGAGGCAATCATACCCCATGAAATAGTGGAAAATAAGCTTAAAACCACAACAGACGCCATAGTTGAAGTTAATATTGCTAAAAATTTAATAGGATCGGCGATATCTGGAAGCATGGGATTTAATGCCCAATATGCTAACATGATAGGTGCCCTATTTCTGGCTACAGGACAGGACGAAGCCCACATAGTGGAGGGGTGCCTGGGAATAACCACCACTGAAAATATTGACGGAGATCTCTACTTCTCAGTTACTTTACCAGACGTACCATTAGCAACCATAGGCGGAGGAACCAGATTAGAAACTGCCAGAGAATGTTTGGAGATAATTGATGCCTACGGCACTGGTAAAGTAGGTAAGCTGGCCGAGATAGTGGCAGGAACAGTCTTAGCCGGTGAACTATCCTTGATAGGAGCTTTATCTGCAGGACACCTTGCTAGAGCCCATAAGGAACTGGGACGTGGATAGATAATAGTACAAGTAATATCTAACTCCAAGATAATCCCATGCACGTCTAATAAGATGGTTGAATTAGTGAACTCATCAAAATGTGATTATCATAGATGGTAATTAAAAAAAACAATTACAGGAAGAGATCTATCCCATAAACACGCTCCACATTTTCCAAGTGGATTTTATAGGCATCTTCCACAGTCAAGATTCCATTTTGTATCATACCCTTTGTACGTCTAGGAACAGTTTTTGGGCCTAAAACCGCACCTGGTCTGCTTTTCATGTCCAGATAATCCGTTTCCATTAAAAAATGAGTTCCTTTTTTAAGCCCCTGTTTTATCACTGATTTAGTGGCGATGAGTGATGGTGTTAACCCGTGGTTTTCATCATCAAGAACGAATGGACCAGAGAAATGCTTAACCACCCTGTGTTTACTGATACCTGCTTTTTCAGCCATTTCAGCAAATTCTTTAAACTGTTTTTCACCGGAGCTTTCTGTGTGGAGTTGTACTGCACAATCTGAATCCCTGGCCAGTTCCATGGCATATAGCATGAGCCGGTTGTGTATTCCCATCTCTTCCGGCGAGACATCATAGTGTGGCCGTCCAATTTCACCTATTGCTATAGCCTCACCTTCCATGACCAATTTTTGAGCACCTTGGAGTGCATCTTTCATCATTTCCTCCGACTTCTCCAGGGACACTCCCCCTTGGATAAGACGGGAAAGCTCCGCAGGATGAGCTCCTACAACAGCATATGCCTTCACATCAACCTTTTCATTGATCTCATTGACGTATTTAATAACCTCCCCCATAGCCTCCTGGAGATTGTACGACTCTCCCAAGGTCCAGGTGGGTTTGTTGGGGATGATCATCACTGTGCCGCCTGCCTTCTGGAATTTCTTAGCAACTTCCAGGGGTCCATCCCCATTAACCGGATCCACGTGTATATGGTTGTCAGTTATTGGTAAATCCTTCATATAATTACCTGATGTGTAAATTGGTATTATCTTATGTGGCAAATTGATCTAGTAAGAAATATTCATAATTTTTTAATCTCAGGAGCCAATGCTTCCTCAAAAACATCCATGGGAGGTTCCCTCCCAGTCCAGATCTTAAAAGATTCTATTCCCTGGTAAATCAGCATCTTAATACCAGTTATGGTCTTTGCACCGGCCAGGCGGGCTTCCCTTAAAAGACCTGTCTCCAGAGGGTTGTAGATTACGTCGTTTACCACCAGTCCCTCGTGCATCATATCAGATGTGACAAGTGGTTCCTGGTCTACATTAGGGTACATGCCAATGGGGGTGGTGTTTATTAGTATATCTGCGTCCTGAAGTTCCTCTTTAAGTTCTTCTCCAATATCTATGGCCCTCACATCTTTATTCAAATAATCATTAAGATCTAAAGCTAAACTCAGGGCCTTGTCCCTGGTTCGGTTGGCAATTAAAACCTGCTCCGCACCACTTAAAAGAGATTGGAATGATATGGCCCGGGAAGCTCCTCCAGCACCCAATATTATAATTTTACTTCCTTTTATGGATTTTACATCTTGAATACCCCTTACTGCGCCTAAGCCATCGGTGTTGTATCCTTCTATTTCATCAGCGAATTTTATGGTGTTAACCGCTCCGATGTGCCATGCAGTCTCATGGATAACATCCAGATACTTCATAACCTCGATCTTATGGGGAATGGTAACATTTAAACCCCGTACATCCAATGCTCGGGCTCCTTCTATGGCAAATTTAAGGTTCTCCTTTGTTACATGGAATGTTACATACACGTAATCCATGTTGAAGTGTTTAAACCCTGCGTTGTGCATATAGGGTGAGATGGTGTGTTCCACTGGATCTCCTATCAATCCCATGATTTTGGTTTTACCAGTTATCATATCTATCTATATTAATTTTCCATGTGGAAGTTTATTAATCTTGAGGTTAATCATTGATTTAAAATCAGGGTACTTACTGAAATCCTTTACCTAGTTTAAATTTTTTTTTAATTAGATGAATTTATTAAAAAAGCAGGAACAATATATATTAACAACACAAAATATTAGAGGAAAGATGTTAGATTATTTAACATATAAATAAGATATTAAATAGTGAGAATAAATTCTTAACTGGGGGAGTTACCATACTGGCAAAGCAAAGGTTTGTACTGGATACCACGGCATTTACCGATAATAAACTTCGAGATCTATATGGTGATGGGGAATTAAACAAAACCGTGGATCATTTACTGGATGTAATAGCTAAATCAAGGATCAAACTTAATATGAGCTGCCATATGCCCCCTGTAACCTATAAAGAGTTTTCTGAGTACATGGCCAGGTATGAATGTCCCAGGGAAACCATGATCAAAGCTGATACTTGGATAGTTAAAAAAAGCCCCAACCGCTATGATACCAAGATACCCTCGGAGATATTCTATGAATATGTACAGGATATGAGGGACAGAATGAACAAGGGGATGAGAGTATCAGAAAACGCAATCTGGGAAGCAGCAGTGCAATCCCTGGTCATGATGTCCCGGGGAGAGAAAAAAGCTCAGATCGAAACAGAAATAATAGGTAAGGCCATAGCAGACTTCAGGAAACGTTACAGGCAAGCCCTGAGAAAGGGCACCCTGGATAGTGCACCGGATCTGGATGTACTCCTCCTAGCCAAGGAACTTGGTGCAGGGGTAGTTGCAGCTGATGAGGGGATTAAAGTCTGGGCAGAAAGGCTGGGCCTCAGATTCCTCAGTGCAAAGGCATTTCCTAAGATGATGAATGAATACCTTAAATACTATGAATAATAACCCACTTTTTTTTATAAAGTGGATTTATATTATTTTTTTAAAAAATCTTAACCACTAATAAATTATTTTTAAATGGAGAACTAGCATGGACATACAAAGACCACGAGGCACGAGAGATTTTCTTTTTGAAGAAATGAAGGAGAGAAGAGAGATTGAAAATACCCTAAGGAGGGTGTTTGAAACTTATGGTTATGGGGAGATTAAAACACCATTATTTGAGGATCTGGCCCTCTTTACCAAGAAATCCGGTGAGGAAATCACTGGACAGATATATCACTTCCAAGATAAAAGTGGGAGAGAACTGGCATTACGGCCAGAACTTACTGCTCCTGTTTCAAGATTATACATCAATGAACTACAAAAATCTCCAAAACCACTGAAGATGTACTACTTCGGCAGCTGTTTCCGCTACGAAAGACCCCAGAAGGGTAGGTACAGGCAATTCTGGCAGATGGGATGTGAACTTATCGGGGGAAAATCCCCGGAGTCTGAAGCAGAGATCATAGCCATGGCCGCCCATTCACTGGAAGAACTGGGAGTGAAAGACTTCGAAATACACATCGGAAATCTGGGGATAATAAGAGGAATACTCCATCAGGCAAATGCACCAAAGATCGTATATGACACCATCATGGCCGTGATAGATAAAGGAGAAGTTGAAGAGCTATTAAAGACTTTAAATGAAGTTGAAATTGACCCGAAAGCCAGTGAAATACTCATCAAACTGGTGGGCATGGTGGGCCAAAGGGAAATAATAAAAGAAACATCTGAAATTATAAAAGACAACCCAAAATCTGTTGAAGCACTGAATGAACTGGATGAACTCCTGGATATACTGGAAGCCTTTGGTTTTACCAATTACAAAGTAAATTTGGGGATTGCCCGTGGATTAGATTATTATTCTGGGATTGTTTTTGAAATTTATGCACAAGGCTTGGGAGCTCAGAAACAAATAAGCGGTGGGGGAACATATAATCTAATAGAAATATTCGGCGGTGAAAAGGTAGAATCCACTGGGTTCGCCTTTGGATTTGATCGCCTGGTAGAATGCGTTAGATTATGTGGAGAGGAAAAAACCCATCACAAAACCGTGGATGTCTACGTGGCACCTGTATCCAAGGATGTAAAATTAAAAGCCATTGAAATTGCACAGAAATTCAGAAAGGACGGTATTAAAACTGAGGTTGACCTGGTAGGCCGGAAACTGAAGAAAATACTCAACCAGGCCAACAACTTGCAGGTGGACTACGTGATCTTAGTTGGTGAAAGGGACCTTAAAGAAGGCAAAGTCACAGTTAAGAATATGGAGTCTGGGGAGCAGGAATTAGTGGAAATTGAAAGCGTAACCCAGATGATGATTGATCTCCTGAAATAATTGCTATAAAAATTACCGATTAAAATGAACATTCCAGATTTAAATTTTAGACTAAACAGAAAGGGCGAGGACCTCATCATCGCCGTAGCCCAGGACTTTGAAACTTCAGAGGTACTCATGGTAGCATTTATGAACCGTGAGGCCCTGATGAAGACCATTGAAACAGGTAACGCCCATTACTGGAGCACATCCCGTGGCAAGTTATGGCTGAAAGGAGAAAGCTCTGGACACCTGCAAAAAGTTCAGGAGATATTAACTGATTGCGATAAAGACGCGGTGATTTTAAAAGTTCAACAGGAAGGTGCAGCCTGTCATGAAGGCTATTATTCCTGCTTTTTCAGAGAATTAATCAGGGAAGATGAAGGTGTTAACTTGAAAATCATTAAAGAGAAAGTATTCCAGCCTAAAAATGTTTATGGAGAGAAATAAGATGAAGATAGTTCCTGATACCAGTGTGATAGTGGACGGTAGGATCACCAAAATAGTGCAGGACAAGAAATTCAGTGGCTGCGAAGTAATAATACCCGAAGCAGTTATAGCTGAACTTGAAAACCAAGCAAATAAAGGAAGAGAAACTGGATTTAATGGACTAGATGAGCTTAAAAACCTGCAAAAATTCAATTCCCAGGGTAAGATCAGCTTGATATACGTTGGTAGAAGACCCACATTGGATGAGATATCTCTGGCCCGTGGTGGGGAAATCGATGCAATGATACGAGATACAGCGGGAGACCATGATGCAGTACTTGTGACCAGTGACAAGGTGCAGAAGGAAGTTGCCGAAGCCCAGGGACTGGAGGCTATCTACCTCAAACAGGAAATGGTAGCATATAAAGACCTGGAAATTGGGAAATACTTCGATGACAACACCATGTCCATACACCTCAAGGAAAACGTGGTACCACTGGCAAAGAAGGGTACACCTGGAAATATAAAGCTGGTAAAAATAGGTAAAAAGCCACTTAAGCGGAATGAAGTCGACAGAATGACCAGAGAAATTGTTGAGAGATCCAAGAGTGACTTTAAGAGCTTTGTTGAAATAGAGATGGAGGGGGCAACCGTGATCCAGTTCCGGGAGTACCGAATATCTATTGCCAAACCACCATTTTCTGATGGTGTGGAAATTACTGTAGTAAGACCTGTGGCCAGGGTCTCACTGGAGGATTATAAGCTTCCTGAAAAACTTTTAGAACGCTTACGTGACACAGCCAAAGGTGTGCTAATAGCTGGCCCTCCTGGTGCGGGTAAAACAACTTTCGCCCAGGCTGCAGCTGACTTCTACAGCAAAGATCTGGGGGCCATAGTTAAGACCATGGAATCACCCAGAGACCTGCAGGTAGGAGGTGAGATAACCCAGTACGCACCACTTGAAAAGGATATGGGTAAAACAGCTAATATATTACTTCTGGTCCGACCAGACTACACCATCTACGATGAACTTAGAAAAACCAAGGACTTCCGAATATTCGCTGATATGAGACTCGCCGGAGTGGGTATGATTGGAGTAGTGCATGCCACTAAACCCATCGATGCCATTCAAAGAATCATCGGTCGTGTTGAATTAGGAATGATACCATCAATAATCGATACCACAATATTCATTAACGACGGAGTTGTAGCGGCAGTATACGATGTTTCACTAACAGTGAAAGTACCTACAGGTATGCTAGAGGCAGATCTATCCCGTCCAGTGATTGAAATCCGGGATTTCCTCAACGGGGATCTGAAGCATGAAATCTACACTTATGGTGAACAGACCATTGTCATGGAAGTCGCTGAGACAAAATTCAAAAAGACACCCATTCAGAAGATAGTCGAGAGAGAAATCACCCAGGAAGTAAAAAGAAGAATACCACGGTCAGCCACAGTGGACGTGGATATGAAATCGGATAAACGAGCCACAGTCTGGATAGATGAAAAGAACATCCCCAAGTTAATCGGGAAAAGGGGTAAAACTATAGATGATGTGGAAAAGAAGCTGGGCATCAACATAGGCGTTGAATCCCTACAGTCCCGTACTGCGAAGAAAAAATCCCAAAAACAACCCCATTTCAAAGAGAAACAAACCCCTACCCCGGATGAAAGTACCGTGGTGGATGTTGAAATTACCGGTAACTACGTGGTGATCAACTTTGATAAGAAGTCTGTTGGAACGCCCTTCGATATCATGGTGGATGATGACTACTTATTTACGGCAACCGTCGGTAAAAAAGGAAACATAAAGATTAAAAGGGACATCGAACTGGCCAAAATTATAATAGATGCCCTGAAGAAGAACAGACCAATACAAGCCATGGTGCGTAAGGAATAATCTATAGGGCATAAATATCTATTTATAAAGAGAATGAACAATACTGATCAATTAAAGAACGAATTAATAAATTATCAACGAATTAATAAATTAAAAACCAATTAACCGATAAAAAATCCTGATAAACAAGAAAACGCATTAACCAAGGAAGATTCACCATGAAGATCAGCATCTCCACACTACCATTCTACCCCCAGCCCATGGAAGCTATCCTGGACTATGTAACGGGATTAAAACAGGGGTACTGTGAAATAATAAATGAATATCCCCATGACAACCTTGAATTTCATGTTTTAGATACTTATAACCTAGAATATACCATCCATGCTCCCCTTTCTGATATGAACGTGGCATCCCACAATGAAAGAATTCGAAATTCGTCAATTGCTGAAATCAAAAAATCCATGGATACAGCAAATAAACTTGGATCTGAAGTGGTTGTGGTCCACCCAGGCCATACACCAATATTAGGGCGTAAATTAGATGCCAAAATAATGGAATACAATATGGAATCATTAAGGGAATGTTCCAAATACGCCCAGGATGTGGGGGTTTCTATGTGCGTAGAAAATATGCCGGACATAGAAAGTCTTTTATTTAAAGATTTAAATGAACTTAATGAATTGATATTGGATATTGATGCATATATGACTTTAGATGTAGGCCATGCACATAACAACGGTTTCCCTATTGATGAAATGCTTAAATATCCCCGTATAAAGCACATTCACCTTTCAGATAACGATGGATCCTATGACAGCCACCATGCACTGGGAAATAATAAAGATGATAACGGTCTGGACTTCAATTCCCTGTTAGGTAGACTTGAAAAACTTAAATATGAAGGTCACCTGGTGGTGGAAGTGGAAGAACCTTCCGCTGTCACAGAAAGCATGGAGTATCTGAGCAACTATCTACATGTTTAAAGTTAATTAGTGTTTAAAGTATATCAAACTCTTTTTTGGTGTTGTAGAAATGTTTGAGATAATTTTATCCGAAGGAATTAATCAAAACATTTATTTCTTCTATTTAATCAACGAGGGACTAAAAAATTCCCTTTTCAATTTCATAATGCCCCTGATAACCAACTTCGGTGGTTTTTTTGGCTGGTCAATCATATGTCTTATAGTCTACCTATTTGGAGGTAGATTTGGTAGGCAAGTGGCTGTGCTTGGCTTTGCTGCTCTGATTTTAAGTAACATACTGGTTATCCTGTTGAAGACAGTTGTGGCTGAACCAAGACCTTATTTAGCCATGTCTAATGTTGACCTTTTAACCACAGAAAGTGGAAGTTCCTTTCCATCAGGACACACCGCATCCTCTTTTGNNTGCTAATTTTTGCGGTAATAGTAGGCTTCTCACGTATATATGTGGGGGTGCATTACCCTTACGACGTGATATCTGGTGCTCTGCTTGGTGTTGTATGTGCTTTAATAATCCTGAAATTTGAAAATAGTATCCTTTACAGTAAAGTAGCCCATATTATCCATATGGATAAGGTTTTAGCATTTGATCCCCTGGGAAAATTAATGAGGAAATTCAACAGGAAAACAAAGTGATCGAATTAATTTTTATAAAAAAAGAGTGGAAATAAGTAGCTAAACAATGACCCTTAGTGGAGGCGGTAATTCCATTTTAAGTCTGATTGCTACCCTGTTGGAATAATGAATGTTTTTTTAAGATGATTTTAGGCCAATAATGGCCTTAATTATGGATCTCAATGATGAAAAGATTATAAATCTCCAACAATTTCCACTGATTTTATATAAGTGTTAGTGCTATATAAACTTTTTTATAAAATTGACAAATCCTTTGAAAAATATATTTTTTATCCCATCTCTAACAAGTGGATAAATTAAAAAATATGGTAAAATATACAGTTTCTTATGGAATATATAATCAAATTCTCTATTTGAATTTCCCCTGAAGTCTTCATTGATGACCCCTGAGTAGAATGATAACCAGTGAAGGTATCAAAAATTACTCCCAATAAATAATATCATTCTTTTATATACAATATTAGTTAAAATTAAACAATATATTAAAAAATAGGAAATTTTTCCTTGAAAATTAATAGTATCTAAATGACAGGACCCAGATATCAAGTTCAAATTTACTTAAAGTGCATTTGTGTGGTTAAAAAAATGGATTATATAAAAAGAACAGCCAGGGAAATAAGCAAACACGCCCTGACAGTTATTAATCGGATTGACAAGGAACAGAAGGATAAAATGATAGAGACCATTATTAATAGTAAAGCTGTCTTCATTGTAGGTAGTGGGAGATCTATACTAATTGGAAAAGCCTTTGCCATGCGGCTCATGCATCTCGGTTTCACAGTACACGTTGTGGGGGATGTAACTACTCCCGCCATAAAAGAAACTGACTGTCTCATTGCAATATCCGGTTCTGGTGAAACTAAACTGGTTACCACATCCGCCCATACAGCACATGAAATAGGGGCTGCCGTGGTGAGTTTAACAGCCAACTCCCATTCCACACTGGGAAAATATTCAGATACCATTGTAAACATCAATAGTAAGTCCAAAGAACCATGGGATCATCCAATGGCCAATTCATTAAAGGGTAACTATGATGATCTGGCACCTATGGGAACATTATTTGAAGATAGTACACATCTTTTCTTGGATGGACTTATTGCCGAGTTCATGTATCGTTTGGGTAAAAAAGAAGATGACCTAAAAGTAAGACACACCATCTTAGAATAATAGGACCATAATTATCAGTGTTTATAAAAATAATAGGTGTTATATTGAAATCTGAATTAAAAAACGATTTAATAATTATAAAAGGCGGGAAAACAGAAGCTCTTCACTCTAAAAGTCATTATGGCATAATAACTGAGGAAGGTCTACAGTTATCTCTTATTGAGGCCTTATATCTTCTGGAAAAGGACAAGATCAAGGTAACCCAAAATGGTAAAGAACTATCCCTGGATGAGATGAATCTAATAATTCACGATAACGACTTATTTGCAAATTACCTTGTTTATCGCGACCTGAGAAACCGGGGCTACATCATTAAAACAGGGTTTAAATATGGGTCTGAGTTTCGTCTGTACCAGAGGGGAACCTCCCCTGGTGAAGGCCATTCCAATTACCTGGTCAAGGTAACCTCAGAAAATGACCACATACCCCTTAAAGACCTATCCAGTTATGTAAGAGTAGCCCATGGAGTAAATAAATATCTCCTTTTAGCAGTTGTGGACCAGGAGAATGATATAACCTATTACAACATCGAATGGACCCGGCCTTGAAAGTCAATGTTAATTAAAATCATTTTAAACAAAATAAATAAGTAAATAAATCATTTTTATACAAATAAGATATTGAGGTAATTAATTTGATTGATCCATGGAATTCAGCCATTATAGATTACGAGAAGCTGAGGGAACAATTCGGAATCAAACCCTTCGCAGATTTAATGGATGATATAAAAGACCCCCATCCTCTAATGAAGAGGGGTATTATCTTCGGCCAGAGAGATTATGGAAGGATAGTCAAGGCCATGCGTGAGGGTAGTAGTTTCGCGGTTGTCACCGGGATGATGCCCAGTGGTAAGATGCACATCGGTCATAAAATGGTGGTTGACCAACTTATCTGGTACCAGAAGAAAGGCGCAGAGATATACATTCCCATAGCAGACATGGAATCCTATTCTGCCCGCGAGGTGGACTTTAAAACCTCAAAAAAACTGGCAGTAGAAGAATACATCACCAACTACATCGCCCTGGGACTGGATTTTGAAGATGAAGATCTACATATCTATCTACAATCTGAAAATGAGGTAGTCAAAGATTTAGGATATAAGCTGGCCAAGAAGGTTAACTTAAGCCAACTCAAGGCAATTTACGGTTTTGCAAACAACACTAACCTGGCTCATGTCTACGTTCCCCTGATCCAGGTGGCCGATATCCTCCACCCGCAGCTTGATGAATTCGGTGGTCCCAAACCCATAGTGGTCCCAGTTGGGGCTGACCAGGACCCACATATTAGACTAACCAGGGACATTGCAGAAAGGTTTAAATCAACATACCAATTCATTGCACCATCATCAACGTACCATCGGTTTATAACCGGACTTACCGGAGATAAAATGTCCAGTAGCAAACCAAAAACCGCTATATTCCTAAGTGATACCCCAGAAGTGGCGGTAAAAAAGCTTAAAACTGCTAAAACAGGTGGAAGAGAAACACTAGAGGAACAAAAAGAAATTGGCGGTGCCCCAGAGGAATGTGCTGTCTATGAAATGCTGCTCTATCATTTAATCCTTGATGATGGGAAACTGAAGGAAATCTATAGGGACTGCCAGGAAGGAAACATGATGTGCGGGGAATGTAAACAGAATGCTACTCTTCTCGTGGAAGAATTTTTCCAGAAACTATCCCAGGAAAGGGAAAAAGCCAAGGATTTAGCAAAAGCATCCTTGCTTGAAATTTCATAAATATTATAAATGAGTGCAAACCATTAATAATCGAGTTAACAACTAAAACAGGATTGGAACCAATACTATGACAGATAAACATTCAGGATTTTTTATGGGCCTTATAAGTAGAAATGAGATCTTTTTTTGGGCTTCTGTACTACTATTTTTTGGTCCCCTCATAATAAGCTACTTATTTGCCGGTTTTTTAGACTCGATACTTAGTCCTGTACTTAATAATTTCCAGCAAAAAGTGAATGATGGTACCATTAAACTCGAAACTGCATCCCTATTTATAAATAACACCTCCGTAGCCATCTATATTTATTTTGGAGGTTTACTGGTAGGTATTGTGACTGCATTACTTCTCATCATCAATGGGGCATTTATTGGATATGTGGCTAGTAAGGTTCCACTGGGCGATTTCATCATCTTCACCCTACCCCACGGTATCTTTGAGATTACAGGAATTATCCTGGCTGGAACAGCTGGTTTCAAATTGGCCAGTATAGTATGGCATTTCTTGAACGATGTGACCAAAATTAAGCGTACCATTTCAATAAACACCCAGATAGCTTACTTGTTAAAGGCAAATTACAGTGACTTTAAGGATTCACTAGCCCTGTTCATCATGGCAGTTATTCTGTTAATCATAGCTGCATTTATTGAAGCCAATTTAAGTATTGTATGGGGACAGTATATCCAAAGCAGGTTATAGAATGGATGATCCAGGTTACTGATTACCCCTTAACTTCTTATAATATAGAAACTATAAACCATATCTCAAATTGCAATTTTAGAGAAAAAATCTTAAATTAATAAAAATTTAATTTTTGATTCAGAAAAATTACACAAAAAAATTTACAAAAAAATGGAGAACTATAGATGATAAGATGTATTTCATGCGGAGCAGAGTATGGCTTAGATGAGGTAATTTATACCTGCCGAGAGTGTGACTCTATTCTGGAAGTTATATTGGAACCAGATGTATCCAAGGATATATTTGAGTGCAGAAAAAATACCATGTGGAAATATAAGGAATTCATGCCTGTAGATGAATCAAAGATAATTTCCCTGGATGAAGGAGGAACTCCCTTCATCAAATGCAACCGGCTAGGAGAAGAGTTAGGAGTAAACCTCCATGTGAAAGTGGAAGGATCAAATCCAACTGGAAGTTTCAAGGACCGTGGGATGAGTGTCGGTATAACCAAAGCCATGGAACTCGGCGTGGCAACTGTAGGATGCGCATCTACTGGGAACACCTCGGCATCACTGGCCGCTTACGCTGCGAGAGCTGGGCTAAAATGCATAGTACTTTTACCCTCGGGAAAAGTGGCACTTGGTAAGCTGGCCCAGGCCATGTTCCACGGTGCAGAAGTTTTATCAGTGAATGGTAACTTTGACGAAGCCCTGGAAGCAGTAACTGCCCTGGCACTTGAAGGTGAACTTTACCTTTTAAATTCCATAAACCCCTTCCGCCTGGAAGGTCAGAAGTCCATTGGTTTTGAAATTGTTCATGACTTGGGATGGAGGTCTCCAGACAGGATCATGTTACCAGTGGGCAATGCTGGAAATATATCCGCAATCTGGAAGGGTATCCATGAATTCTATGAAGCAGGGTTCATTGAAGACCTGCCCATGATGACTGGTATACAGGCAGAAGGAGCCTGTCCCATAACCAATGCAGTTAAAAAAGGTGTAGAGGAAATCATCCCAGTAGAAAATCCAGAAACTGTGGCTACTGCCATAAGGATTGGTGCACCGGTAAGTGCACTTAAAGCCCTTAGGGCTATCTACGAATCTGATGGAACTTCAGAAAAAGTGAATGATGAGGAGATCCTGGACGCCCAGAAGTTACTAGCTAGAACAGAGGGAATCGGTGTGGAACCAGCCAGTGCTTCCTCCATAGCGGGCCTGCGTAAGATGGTGGAATCAGGTGAGATAGATAATGGAGAAGATGTGGTATGCATCGTAACAGGACATCTCTTGAAAGACCCCAACACTGCAATAAATGCTTGTAAAGAACCAATTAATATCGAACCTAATATAGAATCCCTTAAAAATGCTTTAAGTAGATTATAGTCATTTTTTTATCTGGTTTTTTAAAAAAATCAGAACTTTCACCTATCTTTTTTTAAAAATCTGAAGTTTATCTATAATCTAATTTTTTTGATGTGACTTTTTATTTTATTATTCTTCATTATGTGGAAGAATTGAATATGGATCACCACTAAGTGTCTAAATATCATTACAGATCACCAAATAATCACTGAAATATACGATAAATATATATAAGAGTAGGACAACAGAGTATAATATCAAATATACAAAAATGAGGTGATATTATGGCTGAATTACCAATAGCTCCAATTGGAAGGATCATTAAAAATGCCGGTGCAGAAAGAGTCAGTGACGACGCTAGAGAAGCTCTTGCTAAAGCATTAGAAGAACAAGGCGAAATAATAGCTGGAGAAGCTGTTAAACTCGCTAAACACGCCGGTAGAAAAACTGTTAAAGCATCAGACGTAGAATTATCCGTCAAAAGATTATAACAGATTTTTCTAAATTTTTTATTTTTAAAACTTTTTTTTATTTTTGTTAATAACCCATCAATTCCCAGTTAATTTTATCAAAAGTAATCATTTTTATCGAAGTACTAATCAAAGTAACCATTCCCATCATTCTACTAATGGAAAATCTCCAACCGAAAAAGTATATATATAATCGTTACTAAACATTGAAATGCTAATTTTGAACTTTTACTTGATTTATCTTTCGAGTTTTAAAATTAGAATTTGTAGGATGTATTTATACATTGATAAATACTCTCTATTAAAGTCATTTAACTGATCGTGCAACAAACTTTTATATTTATAAATGTAAAAGTAAGATCTGCCGATGGATGGTTAAAACCAGATGAAAAAGGAGGTAAAATAAATGGCAAAACCTATTTATGTTAAATTTGATGTACCGAAAGAAATAGCAGATAAAGCCTATGAGGCTTTAGAAATAGCAAGAGACACAGGAAAAATTGGTAAAGGAACCAATGAAGTAACCAAGGCAATTGAAAGAGGAAATGCTCTTCTCGTAATTATCGCCGAGGATATCGACCCACCAGAGATAGCAGCTCATCTCCCGGTACTTGCTGAAGAAAAAGAAATACCTTACGTATATCTTCCCACTAAAGACGAACTAGGAGAAGCCGCAGGTTTAAACGTCGGAACCGCATCTGCCAGTATAACAGAAGCGGGAGAAGCCGATGAACTGGTAGCTGAAGTGGTGGAGAAAGTCGAAGAACTTAAAAAATAATCATCGGAAGTTTTTTAATAAAACCATATGGGTTTAAAAAAACTTTCCTATTTTAATCAAAGGTGATTTTATATGGACGATGGAACTCCTGCTGAAGTAATTGAAGTATTAAAAAGAACTGGTATGACCGGTGAAGTAATGCAGGTAAAATGCAGGATACTTGATGGCAGAGATAAGGGTAGGATACTTACCAGAAACGTTATGGGAGCCATAAGAGAAGGCGACATTTTAATGTTGCTGGATACCATACGGGAAGCTAAGGAAATCCGTACACCCTAATATAAAGGTGCATTATCATGAGAACATGTTCATTCTGCGGAGAAGAAATAGAGGACGGTACCGGCAAGATGTACGTTAAAAAAGACGGTACAGTATACTATTTCTGCAGTAGTAAATGTGAAAAAAACAGGATTAAACTCAAAAGAGTACCAAGAAAGGTTAAGTGGGTAAAAAAATAATCAGGGTATAAACATGAAGGAAAAAAGCTTTCTAATGCTTAAACCAGATGCGGTTAAGAGGAAACTCGCCGGTAAAATAATAGCCAGACTAGAAGAAAAGGGACTTAAGATAGTGGCCGCCAAGATGCTCATCATAGATGATGACCTGGCAAAGGAACATTACGGCGAACACAGTGAAAAACCGTTCTTCAAAGATTTGGTTGACTACATTACTTCAGGACCGGTACTGGCCATGGTAATTGAAGGCAGTGAATGTATAACCCTCATAAGGAAAATGGTTGGCGCAACCAATCCTAAAGAAGCAAATTTAGGAACAATCAGGGGCGACTATGCCATTGACACGGGGAGAAATATCATACACGCCTCAGATTCTCCTGCATCAGCCCAGCGAGAGATTGCGTTGTTCTTCAAAGACTCTGAAATCTGTAGCTACATACTACCTGATGAAGAGCTAATATACGAAGAACCTTAACCCTATTTTTTTACGGTTTAAACCTTATTTTATAAGAATTTCTAATATTGAAGGAATTTTCAAATGAATGGATCAATTTTATGTTAACGAATTTATTCGGAGTATGCGATTAATTTGAAGATGAGATCACCCATAGTTTCTGTTTTAGGTCATGTCGACCATGGGAAAACTACACTGCTTGACTTTATCAGAGGCAGTGCCATAGCCCAAAAAGAAGCAGGAGGCATAACCCAGCATATAGGTGCAACGGAAATACCCATGGAAGTCATTGAAAATATCAGCGGTGCATTCATTGAGAAACTGGATATCAAGGATAAGATGCCTGGCCTGTTTTTCATAGATACTCCTGGGCACGAAGCATTCACCACTCTGCGTAAGAGGGGTGGAGCATTGGCTGATCTGGCCATATTAATTGTTGATCTAAACGAAGGATTCAAGCCACAAACTTATGAAGCTTTAAACATTCTTAAAATGTATAAAACCCCTTTCATTGTAGCGGCCAACAAAATTGATAAAATCTATGGATGGGAAGTACACCAGAATTCCACATTCATGGAATCCTACCAGAAACAAGCAGACAGCGTACAACAGAAACTGGACTCCAGCATCTACGAAATCGTGGGGATTCTCCACCAAGAAGGATTTGAATCAGAAAGATTCGACCGAGTTACAAACTTCGCCAAACAGGTAAGCATCATACCTATGAGCGCTAAGACTGGTGAAGGAATAGCAGAACTTTTAACCATGCTTATGGGCCTCGCTCAGGAATATTTGCAGAAGCAGTTACAGATAGAAACAGATTCCCCTGCAAAGGGAACTGTTTTAGAAATTAAAGAAGAAACAGGCCTCGGAGTAACCTTAGATGTAGTTATATATGATGGAATACTTCGTAAACATGATATAATCGCATTGACCACCGTTGATGATGTTATAACCACTAAGATAAGGAGTTTACTTAAGCCAAGGCCTCTTGAAGAAATTCGGGAGTCCAAAAAGAAGTTCCAGAAGGTGAATGAAGTGGTGGCAGCTGCTGGTGTTAAAATTGTAGCTCCTAATATTGAAAATGTAATATCTGGATCACCACTGAGGGTTGCTAAAGCCGACTTTGAAGAGGTGAAAGAGGAGATCTTACATGAGATCGACAGCATCAAAATCGACACCCAGGAAATGGGTGTCTTGGTGAAGGCAGATACTCTGGGCTCCCTGGAAGCACTGGTAACTATGCTAAAGGACCTGAAAGTACCCATAAGGACTGCCGACATTGGTGATGTATCCCGCAGAGACGTGGTCAACGCTTCCATCGTGAAAAAGGAAGATCCACTACATGGTGTGGTCATTGCCTTCAACGTGAAGGTACTCCCTAGTGCTGCTGAGGAACTTAAAAGCTCCGAATTAAAGCTTTTTTCTGCGGATGTAATTTACCAGCTCACCGAGGACTACGAGGAATGGCTCAAGGCAGCCGAAGAACGTAAACAAGAAGAATGGCTTGAGGCCATAATACACCCAGCGAAAATAAGGATAATACCTAAACTAGTCTTTCGGTACAGTAAACCAGCCATCGCTGGTGTAGAAATCTTGGGCGGTACGGTGAAAAAGGATTACGGCCTGATTCGCGAAGACGGCACTCTAATAGGCAAAGTGGAGAGTATGCAGGATAAAGGCGACAACTTGCAATCAGCTTCTAAAGGATCTAAAGTAGCTATGGCCATAAAAGAAGCTGTATTCGACCGTGATTTTGAGGAAGGAGAAATTCTTTACGTTAACATTCCGGAAAACCATTTCAAGATACTGGAAACAGAGCTTAAAGGAAAATTAAATGATGATGAACTGAATATACTCCATGAAATTGGAGATATAAAAAGGAAAGAAGACCCTCATTGGGCATTACTTTAAAGTCTAAAAAATTCAAATTTATAATATTGATTATTATACATTCAATAGAGATAAATAAAAGTTAAGAAAAAGGCATATAATGGAGGAAATAAATTGGCATTTAAATTAGTTATTTCAGAAGGTAAAGACAGTCACCAGATGGAAGTTCCTGCAGCCGAGTCTAAACAACTACTGGGACTTAAAATTGGTGAAGAATTTGACGCTTCTAATTTAGGTTTAAACGGATACACCCTGAAAATCACAGGTGGAAGTGATAAAAATGGTTTCCCCATGAAAATGGATGTAGATGGACCTAGAAGAATAAAAACTCTCCTTTCAGGCGGTACTGGATTTAAACCCAAAAGGGATGGACAACGCAGGAGAAAAACCGTCCGTGGAAACACCATATCTGATGATATAGTACAGATAAGCGTTGTTGTCGCTAAAAAAGGTAAGAAAAACATTGATGAACTTTTACAAGCTGATGAGGAGTAAATTCTGGGGGTAAGTTTTGAAAACAGAATCTGAAATTAACATTGGTCTGGTAGGTCACGTTGACCATGGTAAAACAACATTAACAAAGGCATTATCCGGTATATGGACCGATACTCATAGTGAAGAAACTAAAAGGGGTATCTCCATCCGTTTAGGATATGCTGATATCACCTTTCACAGGTGCATGGATTGTCCCACACCCCAGTGTTTCACCACCGCCTTGGTATGTGAACACTGCGGAGCAGAAACACAAGTCCTGAGGAAAGTATCATTTGTAGACTCTCCTGGACACGAAACACTCATGGCCACCATGTTATCAGGTGCCGCTATTATGGACGGTGCTGTGCTGGTTATAGCCGCTAATGAACCCTGTCCACAACCACAAACCAAGGAGCATCTCATGGCCCTGGACGTTATCGGGGTTGACGAGGTGATAGTGGTACAGAACAAGATTGATATTGTAAGCAGGGAACGCGCCTTAGAAAGTTACCAGGAAATACAGGAATTCATCAAGGGCACCTGCGCCGAAGGCGCACCAATCATACCGGTATCTGCCCAGCAGGGAGCTAACATTGATATATTAATTGAGGTCATCCAGGAAAGGATAAAAACACCCCGAAGATCCCTCAGGAAATCCCCACGCATGTATGTGGCCCGGTCTTTTGACATAAACAAGCCCGGAAGTCCACCAGAAGATATTGTTGGAGGAGTTATCGGAGGATCACTGTTCCAAGGTAAACTCAAAGTCGGTGATGAAATCGAAATAAAGCCGGGAGTACAAATTAAAAGGAAGGGTAAAAATGAGTGGACCAGTCTACAATCTGAAATCGTCGGCTTAGAAGGCGGCGGAGAGAACGTGGATGAAATTGGTCCCGGAGGACTTATTGGAGTCGCAACTAAACTCGACCCTGCTTTAACCAAGGCAGACTCCCTATCCGGATCTGTGGCTGGTAAGCCAGGGACACTACCACCGGTGATATACGAGTTTACCATAGAAACCCATCTCCTGGAAAGGGTGGTTGGAACCAAGGAAGAGAAGACTGTGGAACCAATTAAATCCTCAGAACCATTGATGATAAATATCGGAACCTCCACCACCATTGGAGTGGTGATCAGCGCCCGTAAAGACTTGGTGGATGTGAAACTCAAACTACCCGTCTGTGCAGATAAAGGTCAAAGAGTAGCCCTAAGCAGAAGAGTAGGGGCCAGATGGAGGTTAATCGGATATGGTATCATTAAATGAAGCTGTCCTTGATGCAAATTTTTAATGATGGCCGCCCAGTTCAATCTGGACGTGGCTGGCCTGCTTCACGAGATCATACCTCATTATATCTATTCAGTTCCATCCTTCATAATAGGTGAATTGGAAAATATAAAGGAAAGATCCAGGGGTAAAACAAGGACCGCTGCAATAACTGCACTTAAAATCGCCAGTCTTCCACCTTTGAAGGTAAAGGACATTCCCCTCCTTAAAGGTGAAAGAGTTGATGATGCCCTGCTCCGCATATCACCTGTGTTATGCACCAATGACCGGGAACTTAGAAAAAGAGCCCGTGAACGAGATATACCTATCATATACCTCCGCCAGAGGAAATACCTTGCGGTGGATGGGTATTTGTGATGTTTAAGTAAAAAAACTTTTAAAAATTAATAACAACAAATAGATATTAACAGTATTGAATTCATCTAATATGTAAATCTTACACTAGGAGGAAATTGATATGAATCTCTGGAAAGACATACCAACCGGACCATCCACCCCTGAAGTAGTATACGCTGTGGTTGAAATCCCCAAGGGGTCAAGGAACAAATATGAATATGATAAAGATAAAGAAGCCTTTGCACTCGACAGGGTACTGTATTCACCATTCCATTATCCAGCTGAATATGGTTTAATACCCCAGAGCTTATGGGATGATGGTGACCCCATGGACATTATGGTAATAATGGATGAACCCACCTTCCCCGGATGTGTCATTGAAGCCCGGCCCATCGGAATCATGAGGATGATCGACAGTGGTGACAGCGATGATAAAATATTAGCCGTACCATTAAACGATGTCCGATACAAAGACGTTAATGACATCCATGACTTGCCTGAATCATTCTTAAAGGAAATCACCCACTTCTTCGAAGATTACAAGAAACTCGAAGGGAAAACCACAGAAGTTAAAGGATGGGACAATGCTCAGGCAGCACGTGATGCCATAGAATATTCCATTGAATTATATAAAGAATCATATCAAAAATTGGAAACAGAAATAGATAAGTTATACACTGATTTAAACAATGAATTCGGCAAAATATTTGATAAGAAGATTGAAGAATATGAAGCTTACTTTAAAAAGAATAAATAAACAATATTAATTTAAAAAAAAGATTTTGCTAGATTAAAAGAGGGATTTATTTGTATTTAATATCCAAAATCGAAGACACGGTTAGAATCCCACCCAGCCGTTTTGATGAACCTGTTAAAGATATTGCCGCTGAAGTTTTAAATGAAAACTACGTGGGCAAGATCGATAATAAACTAGGACTCATGGTTACCGTTAAAGATATAGAAGAAATTGGCGTTGGAAAAGTAATAATGGGTGACGGAGCTGCTTATCATGAAGTGGTATTCACCGCTCTATTCTTCAAACCCGAACTGCACGAAATAGTAGAGGGGGAAGTAATAGAGATAACAGAGTTCGGTGCCTTCATACGTATCGGACCAGTAGATGGACTGGTGCACGTATCACAGGTAACAGATGACTATATAAACTACGATGCCAAAAGAGGAGCCCTGCTTGGTAAAGAATCCAAGAAAACCTTGGAAGAAGGTAACAAAATCCGGGCCCGAATAGTCGCCCTATCCCTTAAGGGTAAATCTTCCAAGGAAACCAAAATCGGACTCACCATGAGACAGCCCGGCCTGGGTAGATACGAGTGGATCGAAGAAGAAAAAAAGAAAGGCAAGGATAAAACCAAGTCCAAAGGCAAAAGAAAAAGTAAAGGAAGGAAGAAATAGTTATGGTTACCAAAGCATGCACCAGATGTCACAGAATCATGGAAGATGATAGATGTGCCATCTGCAATGTCTCAAGCTCCCGTAACTGGAGTGGATTTCTCATCATAATTGATCCAGAAAAATCAGACATAGCCAAGGAATTGAAAATAGAATTACCTGGAGAATATGCCCTGAGGGTCAGATAGTGTTAATATTAAAAAAGGAAGAACGAAAAGCCTTTAAAAAACCCTTTGGAGAAATTTATTCCTCATTAGCAGAGATTAAAAAAACTCTGGAAAAATATAAAAACAATAACCAACTTATCATTTCCATTGGAGATGCCACCACATCAAATCTCATAAAAACAGGGATAACACCAGATATTGGCATCATAGACCATCGGATTGAAAGAGAAAAAACAAAAAAAGATGATACATTAAGTTACTTTCACACTCGATTACACGCTGCAAACCCACCAGGAACCATCACCCAGGAGCTCTGGGAAGCCATCATCAAGGCCCACCAGCTCTATAAATCAGGACCAATCCTAATTGTGGTTGATGGTGAAGAAGACCTGGCAGTACTGCCTTGCGTACTCACTGCCCCACCTGAATCAGTTGTGCTTTATGGCCAACCTGGAGAGGGCGTGGTACTATGTGAAGTTGATAGATTCAAAGATATTGCAAAAGAATTTATGGATAAATTTAAAGGAGATCTACCATGGAAATCAATATAATCCAGAAAACAGAAAACCCACTGTTAGACAGGACAGAAATAGAATTTGACTGCACTTACCAGGGTGATTCAACACCAAAAATCATGGATGTAAAAAACAAACTGGTGGCAGTTTTAGATGCAGACAAAACCCTACTGGTAGTGGATGTATTAAAACCACAGTTCGGAGAAGGAAAAGCTGTAGGATACGCTAAAGTCTACGACTCAACAGAAAGCCTCACCTCCATTGAGAGAAAGCATGTTCTGGAAAAAAACCAGGAACCAGTGAAGGAAGAAGCTGAACCTGAAGAAGCCGCTGCCAAAGAAGAACCTGAAGCTGAATAATAGAAAAAAACGTTTCTAAAATCCTTATGGAGGAGAAATAATGCAGAAATGCGAACTCTACGAAGTTAAAGATAATAAACTCATAAGAAAAAATCCTGAATGTGTCCGATGCTCCCACGGAGTCTTTATGGCAGACCATGGAGACAGATATGCCTGTGGTAAATGTGGATACACTGAATGGAAAACAAAAGATAAGTAGAATTAATTTTTTATTTAAAAGAAATCTGTTTTATCTAATAAATATTTAAATAGAGGCGATTTTGCAAATGAATCTAAGGTCAGGAAGATTAAAAGATAAGATGACCGGTGATGCTGCAGAATTCACCTCATCCCTTGATTTTGACCGGCGAATATTTAAAGCCGACATTCAATGCAACCTGGCACATACTACCATGCTGAAGGAGCAGGGTATTATATCAGGAGATGATGCCGACCAAATTCTCAGTGCATTAAATGAACTGGATGATAAAGGAATCAATGAATTGGATATGGATCCTTCAGTTGAAGATATCCATATGGCAGTAGAAAACTACGTCACCTCTCAAGTGGGTGAAGTTGCCGGTTTCATGCACACAGGCAAATCCAGAAACGACCAAGTAGCCACTGATCTTCGGCTGGTACTTAAGGAAGAACTGAGAGATATACATTTAGATTTACTCAATTTTATTTCTACATTATTAGACCTGGCTGACGCACACACTGAAACCATTATGGTGGGATATACCCATCTACAGCATGCCCAACCCACAACCTTTGCACATCACCTTTTATCCTATGCATATGCACTTAAAAGAGATTATGACAGGATAAAAGATGCTTACAAGCGGGTTGATATGAGTCCATTAGGTTCAGCAGCTCTTACCACTACCAGCTTCGCCATACATCGAAAAAGAACCGCTGAATTACTTGGATTTTCCAGTATAGTTGAAAACTCCATAGACGGAGTGAGTTCTCGGGACTTCATGTTAGAAACAGTATCCTCCCTTTCCATTTTATGTACCACACTTTCTAAAATATGTGAGGAGCTTATAATTTGGAGCACCTATGAGTTTGGTTTAGTGGAGATTGCAGGTGAATATTCCAGCACATCATCCATCATGCCCCAAAAGAAAAACCCTGATGTAGCAGAGATCGCCCGGGCTAAATGCGCCGGAGTCTTCGGCGAATTAGTGGCCATACTAACTATGCTCAAATCACTACCCCAGAGCTACAATCGTGACCTCCAAGAAGTAACACCTCATCTTTGGAATGCGGTAGATAATAGCCATGCACTTTTAAACATCATTGCAGATATGCTTTCCACCACCAAATTCAATAAGGAGCGGGGAGTGGAGCTGGCTGAGGCTAACTTTTCTACGGCCACAGAACTCGCCGACCTCATGGTTAGAGAGAAAAAACTGCCCTTCCGAGTGGCTCACCAGATTGTAGGCCGGACAGTGGGCAAAGCCATTGAAGAGGGGCTTATGCCATCAGATATCACACCAGAATACATAGATGCAGTTGCAAATGAATTAACTGGTGAAAAACTTAAACTGGACAGTGAACTGGTTAAAAATGCGTTAGACCCCCAGCAGGTTATTAGAAACCGTAAAATTATAGGTGGCCCTGCACCAGAGATGGTGAAGGAAGCTATCGCCAATCTGAGAAATTTTGTTCGTGGCGAAAGTAGATAATCGGACTATTTTTTTACTGTTGAATTTAAATAGAATGATGTTATGATTCAAAATATAATTGAAGAATTTCAGAAGGAATACGAAGGTATCCAGAGAATAGAAAAAGAAGAAAGGGCCTTAGTTATCTATGCCGATGATGATACACTCTGGAAGATCCTGGAAGACTACCGGGATGATTTTAATATGGAATTTGAAGCTGGGGCTAAAATGGAACATTTTATCAGGATTATCATTTGAATCACTATTTTT
The DNA here is from genome assembly GCA_002494495.1 of Methanobacterium sp. UBA294. Classification (GTDB taxonomy): domain Archaea; phylum Methanobacteriota; class Methanobacteria; order Methanobacteriales; family Methanobacteriaceae; genus Methanobacterium_A. The sequence continues at coordinate 315,174 of DACB01000007.1, read as the reverse complement.
AAGCTCTTTTTTTAATTTTTCCAACACCTAGCTCGTCAGCTCATCCTCAATAACCACAGAATCCTGTTATCCACATTTATATCAATGCCATAGAGACCATGATAACGGATTTAATCATTTTATATTGGTTTAACCACAGTTAGGGCAGTATATAACCTCGTTTTCCAGTAAACATCCCTTCTATCACAATATTTATATATGAACTTTTACAGATATTAAGATATGAGAGACCAAACCACCAAAGAAATTATAGGAATTGTTGCCATTATAATTGGTATCTTGATCATTGTATACCCAGCGTTATTAACCTGGCTTGTAGGAATTTTCCTGGTAATCTACGGAGTATTAGAATTAATTATGGTACCCCGGAGATAGGTAAATAATAATCCCCTACCTTTTCTTCAGATTATAAAAAATTTTGAATATTATTTTCCTTAATCTACTTATTTTTACATAAATTCATAACCATATCCAGTGCTTCGCCAGGCTCCAGTATACCCGCCCTAGTTTCCCTAATCACTCTCTGAATCGAAAACCAGGCCATATGATTATACTTCTTTTTAACCTCAAATAGTAATGGACAACCATATCCACCTACAGAAGTCACCCCGTATTCACCGGCTAATTCTTTAGTTTCTCCTTTGGTAGCTGATAACATGGCGGGTAAGTTGATTCTTAAAACATCACCTTTATAAGCTAATGATTGAGCACCAGTTGCTAGTAAATCACCAAATATCAAAAATTGCATTCCTTCTTCCCGGGCATATTCCAGTATGGTTTCCTCTATCATCTTGGAACATCTGCCACAGGGGTGGTAACGACCCTCCAGTGCACCTTCAAACAGCGAGGTCATATCTGTATCCAGGTATCTGTGCTCAATACCTAACTTACTGGTTAAATTCTCCACCTTGTCCCGGAAATATTTAGGTAAAATAATATCTCCGGGGTTAACTGTTATTGCCAGGGGATTGAAGCCCATCTTCTTTGCTATGATGAGGGAAAAACTGCTGTCTACCCCACCGGATAATGCAACCATAGCTTTATTATTGTTAAAATCAGGAGGCATATCAAAATCATCTAAAATAGTCTTCAAACTTAATGGACGTTCGATTCTTTTTTTAAGAAGCATGGAAAGATTAACCAGTGGAGTGCGTATCTCATCATCAAAATCAGTCTTAATTTCATCAAGTCTCCTAAGGGCCAATTCCATCCTGTATTTACGTAAGAGAATATCTGAATATGCCTCCACATGGATATGATCTACATTTAACTCTTCTTTTAGTTTCCCCACTACCCATCCGCCTTTGCCTATTACCAGTGATTTCTCAGGCCTATCTGATGCTATGATTAAAAGTTTTCCCTTTTCATCATCAAATATAACATCAGTTATATCTGGCATTACGTCTTCATGACCTATTTCTCTCCTGATACTAGAGATTGCAGTGAGTATATCCTCCTTTTTCATTGAATCACAACTGTATTTTATTAGAGTTAAGAAATCCTTCCAGAGCTAAAGCATCTTTCGAGAGTCAAAGAACCATCCCTGACTTTCAAGTTTAATGATTATATTTTATGTTTGTTCTTAGAAATCCCTCTGATAAATCCAGATACTACCCATCTTTTTAATCACCCTGTAACCTGGGATACCCCACTTAGGGTCAGTTAATGTGTCTATATAGTAATCTGCATCATGGTCCAGTAAAAACCTGCCAAAATAGTCAGGTGTATGATGGAATCTGGGAACACCGAATTTGACCTCATTTTTAAGTGTCCAGGTTACTGCAGGGTCATAATCTGAGTAGATATTTTTGTCCCGATAGTCAGGATCATATTCCATAAGCCAGTCACTGGCATTTTGTATGTGGTAACCATAGCCATGTTTTGGTGAATGGCCTATATGGACGGCTAATGATGATATCAGGAGGAAAATACCGATAATCAAATATAGATGCTCAGGTCTTATCTTTTTAAAACTTAAATGGGATTTATATTTCTCAATTAACGTGCTCAACCCCAGGATGATGAAATACGCCAGTGCTGGGGCCATGGTAATGAAGTAACGATCCACTTTAACTAAAATTACACTATGAAATACGAAGAAGACAGTAAACCAGGATAAAAATAGGAAATCAATTTCTAATTTTTTACCCGCACCTTTAAACAATCGGTACCCCGCAAAAAAAGCCGCTAAAAATATGAACTCCGTAATTAAATAGGATAGGTTAAAGAAGCTCCAAACTGCCAGTCCAAATAGGGAAACCGTTATTAAAGAGTGGATAATTGTCTTTTTCTGGTTAGAATCAACATTTTTAACTTTATTTTTGATGATCTGATATAGATAAATACCCAGTCCAAATAACACGATTATAACCAATATATAAGCTATTATGGATGGAGATCCCTGTGAAGGATTCTGAATTACTCGATAAAATCCTTGAAGAGTTCCTATGGAAATATAATTAGGCAAGTTGAATAAGAAGTACAGTGTATCTGGATTATAAGCCAAATCGTTAACTGCAGTGTTTGAACCTAACACTGTTGAGGTGAACATGTTGATTAGGGGATTTAGATTACCCAGCTTTGAGTAGAAATAAGCTAAAAATGGTGCAACAAAGATTAAACTGGCTAACACTCCCAAAATAATCCTCTTAAAGTTTTTAATGAAATCATCATTTATCAAAAGGAACAGAAATATGGGAAAGACTAAAAGGAACGAGGAGTACCTGGCAATGAATGCAACCATCAACATGGGAGCTACTAAATATAGATATTTAGAATCCTTCCTCACACCTAAGACCAGGAAATACAGAGTCCATATGGAAAATACTACTCCAGGGATATCAATACCACCTGATACAGCCCAAGTTAATATCAAAGGTAATGACATGAAGATTAAAGATCCTGTAAAACTTTGAACCTCATTAAAACGCTGCCTTAACAACAAATAAAACCCAGCAATCCCCAAGACAAATACAATGGCATTAAGTGCGAAAAGTACATTGGCGGAAATATATCCCATCCGGAAAAACAGGGACGTTAAAAAGGGCATTAAAGGGGATAGATAAATAACACTGATATTAACCGGTATTCCAGCAAAGATAAGTGCGTTGTTGAGGTAAACAAAAACATCGTAGTATGGCACTCCAATATTTATCTGCTTATATAGTAGATAAGCAGTGATAGCCAGGGCGACTATCATCAAAACGAATAATGGTTTTCTCTTGAGGTCCTGGATACTCTTCACTATTTCACCTAAATAAATTGAAAATAAGATTTAATTAATTTATTATATTTATATCCATTTAAATTTTAAAGATTAAACTTGAATATTAGTCTTAAAATTTTACACTTGAATAAACTAAGTCTTAATATTTTTCTATGAAGACTTACTGCATGAAAAATATTACCCTAAAAATGAAATAGTTTTAGGAATACTATCTAATATTAGATACAATCTAAATAAATAACATTTATATCACTTGGTGAAATTATGAGTAACGATGAACTAACACAGTATCAAAAAGATCTAATAAAGGCCCTTGAAACCACTACAGAATATAAAGCATGGCAGGAATCATTATTCGCTATCATCGGATATGTAAACAGCGAAGACCCCGAAAATAAAGATTTAGTAAGGGAATTGATGACCGACCACCTCATTTCCAGCTTCGAACTACTGGATGGACTTGAAATTGCAAAATTTAAAACTAGTAAAAATATGCATGATGAGACCATGATGGACTACAGTGGACAGTAATATTTCATTTTTAAAAATACAAAATAATTAATTAACGGGTGAATAGACCCATAAGTTCACCCTGGCCCAGTATATGCCCTTCCATTGCACTTAAAAGCTCTTCTTTCCCTACCAGCGGAGGGAGATCCAGTTTAATATCCAGGGCATATATATTGAAGAAGTACCTGTGAGTTCCTTTGGGTGGACAGGGTCCTTTGTATCCCACCAGGCCATAACTATTTAATCCCTGCTTGGAACCATCGCCCAATAATTCTCTACCCATCACATGCTCAGGTAAACCGTTTGTATCTCCGGGTAGGTTGAATATTATCCAGTGGACGAATGCACCATTTGATGCATCTGCATCATCAAAGATAAGGGCAATACTCTCTGTGCCATCAGGTAAACCATCCCATTCAAGTGGTGGGGATACATTAATATCGTTACAACTGTATTTTGTTGGTATTTCTTCTCCCTGGTTAAATACAGGGCTAGTAATTTTTATAACCATACTTGCTTTCTCCCATAAATCTACTAATAGTTCATTATATGTCTTTTTTCCGATAATAAATTATTTCAACATAGGATAAATTGTTTTATAATAGAACCACCATATAGTCTTAATAATTATTTACACTTATTTTGGTGATGAATTTTGACTAGAATCTCAATATTGGACCGTGACCGTTGTCAGCCGAAAAAATGCAACTACTTGTGTATTGAATACTGCCCTGGAGTACGCATGGAGGAAGACACCATTACTGTCGACCCGAAAACAAAGAAACCCATATTATCTGAAGAATTATGCTCTGGATGTGGTATATGTACAAACCGATGCCCATTCCAAGCAGTGAATATAATCAACCTGCCCGAGGCACTGGACGAGCCTATCCACCGTTATGGGCAGAACATGTTTGAATTATTTGGATTGCCCAGCATCAGAAATGAATCTGTGGTGGGAATGCTCGGACCCAACGGAATAGGTAAGTCTACCATAATCCGTATACTATCCGGCGAGATGAAACCTAACCTGGGTAACTTCGATGAAGAAATCTCCTGGGAGGATATTATTAGCTTTTTTAAGGGATCACAAATCCAGAATTACTTCAAAAAATTATCACAGGGAGAAATCAAGGTGGTTCATAAACCACAAATGGTTGATCTTCTACCCAAATTCGTTAAAGGTACAGTTAATGATTTACTGGAAGGAGTTAACCAGAGAGATGATAGTTGTGATGTTGAAGATGTTCTGGAACTTGATAACTTTCTTAATCGGGATATTAAAAATCTGAGTGGTGGGGAATTGCAGAGGGTTGCTATAGCTGCTGCTGTCCTGCGTGAAGCCGATTTTTACTACTTCGACGAACCAACAAGCTGGCTGGACGTCCGTCAAAGACTCAACGCTGTCAAGGTTATCCGGGAACTAGCAGATAGGGGTAAATCTGTGCTGGTTATCGAGCATGACCTGGCTGTCCTAGATGCTATATCAGACTACGTGCATATACTTTACGGAGAACCAGGAGGTTACGGGGTAGTCTCCCAGTTACGGGGAGTTCGAGTAGGTATAAACACTTACATAAACGGTTTCCTCAAGGAAGAAAATGTGAGATTCCGTAAACAGCCCATAGTCTTCGAAGTAAGACCGCCTTCTATTGAAGTGGATACTGATAAACTAACCGAGTATTCTGACTTAAAAAAATCCTTCAAGGACTTCTCACTGGAGGTGGAAAAAGGTATAGTCCATCATGACGAAATCATAACTGCCTTCGGACCCAATGGTATTGGTAAGACCACATACGCCAAGATGCTTGCTGGAGTTACCAAACCTGATTCTGGAAAAATAAATAAGAAGGTTAAAGTCGCCTATAAACCACAGTACCTAGCATCTGATTTTTCTGGTACTGTACAGGAATTACTCATAACCAAAGCCACCAATTATGGGACTAATTTGTTTAAAACTGAGATAATCAGACCTTTCTCCCTGGATGAATTGATGGATAAGGAAGTTCAGGATTTAAGTGGTGGGGAACTGCAGAGACTCTCAGTTGCATTAACACTATCACAGGATGCAGATATATATCTTTTTGACGAACCCACTGCATTTCTAGATGTGGAACAAAGGCTGAAAACAGCAAGGGCGGTTAAAAGAGTGGTGGAAAGCCGTAACAGGGCATCTATAATCGTGGATCACGATATTGTCTTTATCGATTACATTTCTGACAGGGCCATGGTATTCTGTGGTGAACCTGGAGTGGAAGGACATGCCAGCTCCCCAATGAACCTGCGTTCAGCCATGAACCGTTTCTTATCAGCTGAAGGAATTACCTTCCGTCGTGATAAAGAAACTAAACGGCCGCGAGTAAATAAACAAAACAGTTACTTAGACCGTGAACAGAAAGAGATAGGCGAGTATTACTATTTGGATAGCTGATGAATGGACACACGTCTACCATTGGCGAAATTTTGTAGTAACACCTGTTCAGAATGAAAATGATCTAGATATAAGCACAACTACAAACAAGTATAGTTATCAACCTCGCTATTATTTAATGGCTTAACTGGCCATTAAATTGATAATTGTTTTGGAATCAAAATACTCAGAAAAATTGATAACAAGTCAAAAGAATAATAAAAAAATTAAATTTATTTTTTTATTCCCCACTCAACGCGTCCATTCCTTCCACAAAACACTCTGCAAAGTATTTCACGTATTCAGTGGGTATGGAGTAACTGATTCTTAGGTAACGGTGGCCGAACAGTTTGCTGGTGTAGGATCCTTCCCGGACAAATATTCCACAGTCAAGTAAATAGTCAGAAAGTTCTACTGGTTTTAAACCCGTATTCAGGAGGTCTATTACCATCATATTAGCATCTGATGGATAAACCGGTAGATAAGCACCCTCCACCTGATCCACTGCCTGCTTTATGTATTTCTGGTTGGACTGAGTTGTGCTTTTAATATTATCAAGCCATTCATATTTTGAGTTTACTGCGGCGATTGCTCCCTTCTGGGCAACTACGTTGGTACCTAAATCGTTTATCAATATTGTGCGTACGGAGTTGATTAAGTCTGGACTTGCTATCATTGCACCTATCCTTAATCCTGCCATTCCATAGATTTTTGAAAAACTATAGATGGTAACAGTGCGTTCTGGTGCGTATTTGGCCATTAATGTGTGCTTGCTTGCAAAATCCCGGTATGTGATGTCGTGAATTAGATAAATGCCATGTTCTTCTGATATTTCCGCGAACTCCTTTATCTCCTCCTTGGTGTATGATGTTCCAAGGGGGTTGAGTGGGTCTATGAGTATTATCAGCTTGGTATTTTCATCCAGGTTTTCCCGGGCAAGCTGGGGTGTGAGCTTATATCCGCATTCCTTGTTGTAGATGGGTACTGATTTTACTTCTCCAAATCTGCTGCAGAAGTTATCGATGATGAGGTACCCTGGGTCACAGGTTAAGGTATTGTCTCCGGGGTCAAGGATGCTGTTAGATGCTAGATAAAGTGATTCTGTTCCACCTGCAGTTATCAAACTGTCAAAGCCATGGGTGAGTCCCAAATCTTCCTGGATCAGATCTTTCAACTCTGGGAATCCCTCTGGTGGGGGATATTTATCGTAGTCTCCCTTTTTTATACTGCTGAGCATGGCTTCCATTATTCCATCTTTTTCATGGAGATGGTTGGTATTCTGGCCCATCCAGATCATGTCCTGATCATTATAAACATAATTGAAAAAGTCATTTGGACTGTCAAAACCCTTTGGTACTGACTTTGCTACTCTTGCATACTTTTTTCGTGAAATCATTATATCACATGTAACTTGTTAAATTGATAAAACCAGCAAATATCGGTGTTCATTATCCGATTTTGAAATTAATAATAGTAAATTACTATTATTTAAGTATCATTTAATTTAAAATTTACCCTTAGATACCTCATAAAAGTCCTTCATTTACTATTTTAAACCGGGCCTTCAGGCCTTCAGGCCGACTTCTATGGCGCTTTAAAATTGCATATCGCTCACCATTGATGTCTCCCCTGAGGAGTTCCACCATGACCTTACTCCGATACTTGAGTATAGTACCGCCCACTGGTGCCACCATTCCGGTGCTACCCTCGTCTCCGAAAACCGGGTATATCTGGTTGGTTATTACCACAGCGATGTGGTGATTCCTGGCTATTCTCATTAAAATTCCCATTTGCTGGCTTAGTTCCTGGTTCATCTGACTTAATTCGCCCTCTTTTAGTCTGTAAAGTGCTACAGCTGAGTCGAGGACCAATAGACCAACATCTTTTTCAGATTCAAGCAGGTTTTCAACCTTCCTTAAAACTTCATCCTGTTCTTGGAAAGTTTTTGGTTCAAATATCATTATATTAGAGGCAATATTATCAAATTCATCCCCAGATATTTGTTTAAACCGTTCGATGGATATTCCGCCTTCTGTATCTATAAATATGGCCTTCTTCTCTGTTTTTGCACATTGGACCAAGAGGTTCAGGGCTATATTTGTTTTACCGACTCCAGGAGGGCCGTAAAATTGAGTTATGCATCCTTTTTCCACCCCTCCACCCATTATCTTATCTATAGAACAGTTTATAGGAATCTTACGACCATCACCTATTTCATTTAAAGTTTTCAATTTAATCCTCAGGCTTTATAATTCTTCAAATATTATTAGATTAATTTAGTATTTAATTATCCGGACTTTAGTTTTATGGTTATTTCACTATTAGATATTTGGCATATTAAACATCATAAAAATATTTACATACAATCAAATACATAATAATAGAGCATAATGGAGATAGATGCATCATAATTTCATGTAACTATCATACCATCACAAACAGTGAAAAATAATCTTGGATGCTGCTATGTAATTTTTTTAATTGTGAGATTATTCGACAAATAAGGAGGTTTTGCACTGTCAACTACGACACAATCCATTCAAACAGACCGCCAAAATTCTCTGAAAATTGGTGATATGATTACCATATTTAAGAGTATTGCAGATAATCCGGTATCTAAATATTTCTTGAATCGTGCTTTGGATTACTGTGAGA
>DACB01000007.1:286700-306292 GCA_002494495.1 Methanobacterium sp. UBA294 | reverse complement strand
TGGGTCAAAGGATTAACCAGTGTAATTAAGGGTATCGCTATTTTTGGAGTAAATAAACCCTTCAATCCCGGTGCGCCATTCCAGGTAGTCTGGAACTTAAGCCGAGCATGCAACATGAAGTGTGTACACTGCTATGAAGATGCAGGAAGGAAAGATAAAGACGAACTAAATACTCAACAAATTTATGAAGGTTTAAGTACTATGGCGGAAGCCGGAGTAACTTCCATCGCATTCTCAGGGGGAGAACCCACCATACACCCCCATATAATTGACTTCATAGGTAAAACTAATGACTTGGGAATGTTTGCAGCTATGGCAACCAATGGTTATACCCTTTCCAAGAATAGAGAATGTAAAAAATTCGTGGAAAATGGCCTTCAATTCGTGCAGATTAGTGTAGACGGCCTCCAATCTGAAACCCATGATTCATTTAGAGGCATTAATGGAGCTTGGGATAATGCGATCCATGCTGTGGAAAATTGTGTAAATTATAATGATTTATTTGTAGAAGTAGCAACCACAGCCACAGAACATAACATCCAGGAAATACCCCAAATGATAGATTTCATGCGCGATAAGGGTGTAGATTGGTTCATGATCTACAACTTCATACCCACTGGAAATGGTAAAAATATTGTAAATATGGATATCTCTCCCAAAAAACGATTGAAATTACTGGAAACAGCTTACGATGAAAATGCTAAAGGTGACATGCAAATCCTCTCCACCGCACCACAATACGCCATGGTGGCTGAATCACTGACCTCCACAGAAAAACAGGTAATTCCCACCCACTTCTATAATCCAGAATACGATGGTTTCCTTATTAAACAGTTATCAGATTTTATAGGCGGTTGTGGTGCAGGACGATTCTATATGAGTGTGGAACCCAATGGAGACTTATATCCCTGTGTCTTTTTCCCACATGAATCTCAGTTGAAACTGGGAAACCTGTTAGAAGATGATTTTGAAGAAGTCTGGAAAGATAATCAATTACTGAGTAAACTCAGAAACAAAAAAATCCTGAAAGGCCATTGTGGTGAATGCGAATCCCACAACATCTGCGGCGGATGTAGAGCTCGGGCCTATAATTACTTTGGGGATGTTTTAGCGCCTGATCCAGGATGCATCAATAATAATAAGGAATGGAATCAAATCAGGAGCCGATTACCCTTAGAATCCAGACAATTTAACGACAGCACCTTGTTAATCGATTTTACTAGTAAATAAGAATAAATTAAAAATTTAAAATAATCAAAAATTGTGATTTAGATGGATTTGTTATTAATCAACCCTTTCGATGAAAATGCTGTAAAAAATGGTTTAGGGGTTGTAAGCCCACCCCTCAATCTCATGTATATAGGTGGGGCTTTAGAAGAAGCATCTTACATTGTTAATATTATGGATGATGACTTTGAACAATTGGGATACAATAAAATTTGTAAAATACTGTCTGAAGAAGAGCCCCAATTGGTGGGCATCACCACCACATCTTCCACCATTAAAAATGCCTTGGAATATGCTAAACTTGTCAAAAAAATTCTACCACATTCATTAACTGTTATTGGGGGTCCGCATCCCACTTTTATGCCTGTTGATATCTTAAAAACCTGTCCCGAATTGGATGTTGTGGTCATTGGTGAAGGTGAAAAAACCATGGTTGAACTTGCCAGTCTATCCCTTGACAAAAATAACGGACAATTCAACGATGTTAATGGAATAGCTTATAGAGATAATGGTAATATAAAAATCAATCCACCCAGAGAATTAATAAAGGATCTGGATTCCATCCCATTTCCAGCTAGACATCTTGTCCCATTTGAATCATATGGAACAACCCGAGGAAAATCCAGCGATATGATAACCAGCCGTGGCTGTGTTTATAACTGTAGTTACTGTTCATCCTCACGAATCATGGGAAATAAATTCCGGACAAGGACCCCTGGAAATGTAGTGGATGAGATTGAATTCTTAATAGATGAGTATAAACTGGAAAACATCGCCTTCATGGACGACAACTTCATGCTCAATAAAAGAAGAGCAAATGAAATTGCAGATGAAATAAAAAATAGAGGGTTAGATATAGGATTTGTTGCTTCTTCAAGGGTAGACATGGTAAATAAGGATTTACTTAAGAAACTTAAAGGTGCTGGTTTAACCACAATCTACTATGGTATTGAATCAGGCTCCCAAAGAATTTTAGATATGATGAAAAAGGGTATAACCCTCAAACAGGCGGAAATAGCTGTTAAATCCGCTAAGAATGTTGGTGTAGAAGTTTTAACCTCATTTATTCTGGGATTTCCAGGTGAAACAAGGAAAGAAATGGATAAAACCATAGATTTCTCTATAAAGCTAAATGCGGACTATAGCCAGTTTTCCATATTAACCCCTTTCCCAGGAACCCCTATATACCATGAACTTAAAGAGAAAAAACTTCTTGACACTGAAAACTGGAAAAAATACACAGTATTGAAGCCAGTAATTAAATATGAAGAATTAGGATTAACCAAACAATTGGTGGAAAGCAAGCTAGCCCAAGCCTACCTAAAATTTTATGCACGACCTAAATATCTGTTAAAACACCGCCATATGTTTAAAGTCATGCTGGAAACAATATATAGAAGTTTCATTGCACCTAAACTCAATGGCGGATCTCCAAAGGGTTGGTACAGGACTCTTTCTAAGGAAACTGTTAGTAAAAATTCTAAATAACTTCAAATTTAAATAAACTTCAAATTTAAATAAGCCTTTAAAACACAGAAATAAGCCCAGGATTATTCCCAGTGATGCATTCCCCACCATGGGGAGTCACTATGAATGTATTCTCAATTCCCACCATTCCAATACCAGATATTCCTTTTTTGGGCTCCACGGCAAACACCATCCCTTCCTCTATTGGTTCGGTGAATTTTTCAGCAATTACAGGTAATTCATCAATTTGTAATCCTATCCCATGTCCTAGGAATTTAACCCTCCTTTTTCCGAAGCCCATGAAGTTTTCTTTAAAATCAACATCAAGTTCAGCCATAACCGAAGTGTAAATTTCCCCTGGAATTGCACCTGGTTTTAACTGGGAGCTGATCTTATTTTGAATTTCCACACACTGGTTATGGGCATCTATGGCGTGCTGGGGTAGGGTCTGGCCAAACATGTAGGTCATGGTCTTATCTGTATTGTATCCATCAAATCCACATCCCACATCCACAAATACCAGGTCTCCCTTGGTCAATTTTCTCTCACGGTTTCCAAAGACTGGTGCAGCAGGGCTTAAGCCGATATTTCCACTGGCACCATCAAAATAGCTGGGATAAATGGAGCTTTCCCCGAATCCAATGTGTCCTAACAAGATCTCGGTATCGAACATGCCGAATCTAGTTAATCCATGGTGGCCTTCATCAATTAAAACTTTGAAGATATCTGCTCCCAGATCTGCTTCACTCATGCCTTCCTGGAGCATCCCGGGTACCAGATCCTCCAGTACATGTTGATGAATCCTGCCAGATTTCCTTAACAATGATAATTCATACTTACTTTTTACTGCCCTTACCTTCCCAACTGGAATATCTACCGGCTTATAATTTCTAAATGGGAAGTGTTTGGTAAATCTCTGATATAATGCCAGTGGAACTGTTTCTGTTTCTAAATAGATAGTTACTGGGAGTTTTTTTACGTTCTGTGAAGCGCCTCTATAGCTGTTCATTGGCTGAATCTGCGGATATAAAGATTCATCTAATGCCCTCTCATAACTATTCCGTACCCAGAATTCAGCTTCACCATCCCTGGGGATGATTAACATCCCATCCTGCATAGTACCGGTGAAGTAGAACAGGTTGATCTTACTGAAGATAACAGTCATCTCCCATTCCGGGTTAGATGCATTCATAACTTCTTTAAATCGTTCCATTCGATTTTTGAGTTCTTTTAAGGGTGTTTTATTCATTTTATTACCTTTAATTTTATTTCTATACATTAAATTAACATTATTAAAGTTTAAATTCTTTTACACCTTTCCTAAGCACTTTTGGTGGTTGTGTGGTCCAGTCAATTACAGTGGAGTGGTTTCCCTGGAGTTTTCCGCCGTCTATTATCAGGTCTACTGAATCACCCCATAATTCAATCATTGCATCTGCAGATTCAAATACTTTTCCACCGGATAAGTTAGCGCTGGTTGAGGTTATAGGGAATTTCCGTGTAAGTTCTCTTGAAATCCTATTATCAGGTATTCTAACTCCTATTTTCTCCCCACCAGCAGTTAATAGCGGTGATACATTTTCCTTTTTATTGAGGATGATGGTAAATGGACCAGGTAAAACTTCCTTAACTCTTTCTAAGTTCTCTAAATAAGCAATTTTATTTATATCCTCAATTTCTGATACGCTAACTGATATGGGTTTGCTGTAATCCCTTCCTTTAATGGAGTAAACCTTCCGAATGGCTTTATCACTGAATATATTTGCACCCAAACCGTAAATAGTGTCTGTGGGATACACTATCAGGCCGCCCTCTTCCAGAATATTTACAGCCATTTTTATCTTCCTTTTTTCGGGATTTTGGGGATCTATCCTAATTATTTTCATCCTATGTATATTTCAATCCCAAACTTATATCCTTTTAGAATTTTAATTAAATATTCATGCTGAACAAGCTACGTCCTTTCATCGAGATGATACTGGATCCAATTGCTTCAAGAATGAGGATAAATCCCAACATCATCACCATTGCTGGCTTACTCATGAGCGTGGTTGCTGCCTACATGTTTGCCAGGGGAGATTTACTGCTGGGTGGGGTTTTCATTGCTTTAAGCGGTTTCGTAGATATGTTGGATGGGGTTATCGCTCGGAAAAATCGTTCCACAACACCATTTGGCGGTGTACTTGATTCCACCATGGACAGGTTTTCTGATGCAATTATCTTTATTGGAATCATTGCCGGTGGATTTATAGACTGGTTTATTGGAATTTTAACCATACTTGCCTCATTTACCGTGAGTTATGTCCGGGCCCGGGCAGAGTCAGAGGGAATTAGATGCAACGTGGGGATAGCAGAAAGACCCGAACGCCTGTTGATCCTTATAGCCGGTGCATTCATAGGTTATTTCTATGATCCCTTTGTAATGTACTTGGCTGTGATTTTGGTGATGATGTTAGGTTATTTAACTGTAATACAAAGGTTGTACCATTCCTGGAGAGAATTAAAACAGAGGAAAAGAAAGCTTTAAGAATCTTGGAAATGTGTTTAAATTTGACATTAAATCTGGATGGGATAGTATGGATGAAGTTAAACGGATTATAAAGGATATGGAACTTTTCGCGAAAAATATAAAAGAAATTGAGTCCATAAAAATTAGTGCCAGAGAAGGCAAGATCATAGAGATGGCGCGTAACTATTCCCAGGATACAACCTATTATCTAGAGAAAGAGGATATTTATACGGCATTTGGATGTATAACCTATGCTCATGGTTTAATTGACGCAATACGCCTGATTCACCAGCTGATATGAAGTGTAATTCATGATTTATCATAGCTCAAAAAAATTGGAAAATGCAACTTCTGACCTTAAATTCCTTCTAAATAGGGATTACAATAAAAAAATAGCCCTGAATTTTGTTGGAAACCATTATCTCCTGGATAAAGAAGAGCGTAATTATCTGCAGAGGAAAGTTTATTCAACCAAGGACTCCGAGGATCGGAAGAGCAAGATCATTTCCTTAAGTAAAATTAAGGGAAAAAACCTTTATATTGATGGTTATAATGTGCTCATCACTGTGGAAAGTATCTGCAGCAATGATGAGTCCATTGTTGTCTGTGAGGATGGTGTATTCAGGGATGTGAATGCTGTTTTCGGCAAATACAAGTGTAATGAGAATACTGAGAATGCCATAAATTCAGTCCTGGCTCTGGTTCGAATATATAAACCAAAGTATGTGCAGGTCTTCTTTGATAATCAAGTTAGTAAAAGCGGTGAATTGGCAAAACTCACCAAAAAGATAATGGAAAAACAGAGAATAATTGGAAGTGCCAGTACAGCACCCAACGTGGATTATCAATTGATTAACCTTTCACATGAAACCTGTGGTGTGGTAGCTACAAGCGATAGTGTGATAATGGACAAGGTAGATAACATATTAGATATACCCTGTTTTATCCATAAGATTAAGGATAAACATTTATCGAAAGTTTTGGTTAATAAAAAAAAGTAGAATTTTTGTTTGAATTAAATTAAAGAAAAAAAAGATATGAGAATTAATCTATATCCTCAAATCTATCCTCTAGTTTTTCCAGGACTCCTGGCAGGGTGGTGTACTCCATCTCATCTGCAGGTAGCCTGTGTGGTTCGAATGGCCCGTGTCTTCTCATATAATCTGCAATTTCGGCTGCTTTCTGTCTGGATGGATCGTAAGCAGGGTCGTCGAACATGTCAGCAGGTCCTATAAGCATACCATCTGCAATCTGGAATCCCATGGCCATTACTCTTGGTGGTCCGTCGAATCGGACAGGATATGCGTTTCTCTGTGCAACAGGCATGAGCGGCCCATTGTGTGAACCTCTCATCCATCCGCCAACTAAGTGAGGGAAGGCAAATGGTTCTACTACTTCTCCTGCTGCTGGGAATCCGGATTGTGATCTTACAATAGCTACTGGATCGTCTTTTCCCACATATTTACCAGCCATGAGGTTCAGTCTTTCGGTACTTACTGATGCTGCTATTTCGTTATCGTCTCTTCTCCATACCCTCTTAATTACATAACGGCTTATAGTTCCCAGGAGTGCTACCAAGTCGTACATTTCATCTGGACAGCTCATGATGACTTTTTTGTGTTCCATGACATCGAATATTTCAAAATTAAATCCGTTGTGTAAAGATGGGTCTATTACCAGTCCTGCAGTTGTAAATGGGTCTGCAAACATTTTAAAGATGGGTAAGTTAAATGCACCGGGTTCGGTTTTGTCACAGGCAAACACAACCACCGGGTCGCTGGGTCTTTCTTTAAACTCCATCTCGGCTACTCCAGGTCCCATTCCCTTAATATTTCCTGAAAAAGTATCGGAGAGCAAGTCTTGACCAGCACCATATAATTTAAGTTCCTTTGCTAACTTTGTAGCTTCAAGGAAAGCGTTCCAGGCTAGTTTGTGTACTTCTTCGTTTTCTTCACCATTTTGGTGGGTCATTATGAGTTCGGTGTCGTCACCACAGTTGGTTACATAATAGTCCAAAAGTAGCCCATCATCCTGTGCTTTCTTCAAAATTTCGTCACATTTCTTTAGTAGGGCGGGGTGTACCAGACCATGTCCAGCTATACTACCCACATCCGCTTTTATTACACTAATCGTAGTTTTTCCCATAAAAAATACACCTCCACATGATATTATAGATATTTTTTACTGAATATAAGGTTATTAAGTTATTTAAAGCCATTAAAATTATAAAAAGTTTTTTTAAAGGCTTACTCAACTTATGTTATCCATTATGTTTTCTATATTGAAAAATTATGTTTAGATTTCCATATAAATTTATAGTTTTCCCTGATTATGTAATTTATCATTATTCATATAGAGAAAATATTTTCAATTTAACTCTATTTTTTCCTTGATATCCTGGGCCATATCTCCTGTCTTTGAAGTCCCTCCCAAGTCAGGGGTTAATTTTTTACCTTTACGTAATACTTCAGACAGTGCATTTTGCAGTTTACTTGCCTCCTCATATTCTTGAAGATAATTAAGCATCATAACTGCCGATAAGATCATTGCAGATGGATTTGATATATCCTGACCAGATATATCTGGCCCTGATCCGTGGACTGGCTCAAATAATCCGTTATTTTCCCCAATATTTGCTGATGGAGCGATTCCAAGCCCACCTACCAATCCTGCTCCTTCGTCTGATAGTATATCTCCAAAAAGATTGGTGGTTACAATTACATCAAACATATGGGGTTTGGTGATTAAAAACATCGCGGTGGCATCCACGTATCGGTCGTCCAGTTCAACATCCGTGTAACTCCGGGCCACATTATAGAATGTGTCTTTAAATATCCCATCAGTTTTTTTAAGTACGTTGGCCTTATGGACTGCAGTCAATTTACTCCTACCAGTCCTTCTGACATATTCAAAAGCGAATTTACAGATCTTCTCTGCTGCCTTTCGAGTTACAACCCTTTTAGCAGTGGCCCCTTCCGGGGTTTTCTCTTCTATCCCAGAGTAAAGCCCTTCTGTATTTTCCCTTATAATCACCATATCGAGGTCAGGATATAAGGCCGGAACTCCGGGATAGGATTTTATTGGACGGATATTGGCGTACAGGTCCAGGGCCTTTCTCAGGGTTATTATACTACTTTTTTGGCCGGGTACTGTTGTTACTGCCCCAAAGAGTGCGGCATCTGCTTTGCGGGCTATTTGAATGGTTTCATCCGGTATGGTTGTACCTGTACGAATAAGACATTCATAACCAGCATGTGCTTCTATAAAATTAAATTGAACATTCAGTACCTCTAAAAGGTCTAATGTAACCTTCATAACTTCAGGTCCTATGCCATCTCCAGGAATTACCGCTATATCGTACATGTATTCTCCATCAAATTCAACGTTGATTTTTATTATAAGTATATTGGTATGAACAATATACTATATAATAAGGAAAACATTCGTAGTAAAATTTTTTGCACAATTTTTGGAAGTGATATCATGGCAGATAATATCAATGTATTAATTGAGAGTTTAGCAGATGAAGATGAACTGGTTAGGATACAAACAGCAGAATCATTGGAAGGGATTGGAGAACCAGCAGTTGAAGCTCTGATAGAAGCCTTAAAAAATGATGATAAAAATATTAGAAGATATTCTGCCAAGGTTCTAGGGGATATCGGAGATGAAAGAGCAATAGAACCCTTGATTGTTAATCTAAAGGATAGTAATAAATGGGTCCGGCGGGAAACATCTGGTGCATTAAGTAAAATGGGCGAACCAGCCACAAATCCCCTGATTCATTTACTAGATGATCCTGACTGGAAAGTCCGAGGTGCAGCAGCCTGGGCCCTGGGAAGGATAGGGAGTAAAAGTGCAGTAGAACCTTTGATAAAATCTCTACTTGAAGATGAAAACGGTTTTGTCCGAAGCGGAGCTGCTAACGCCCTGGGAAACATCGGAGATAAAAGGGCAATGGAGCCCCTGAAAAAAGCAACTGAAGATGAAAGTAGCTATGTGAGAAATATTTCAAAGAAGTTCCTGGAAAAATGGGACGAATCTAAATAGATTATCCTGAGGTTGGGGATATCAATTATAAGTTGAAAATTCAAGGGAAAATAAAGAATTCATTTTTAATTTTTCTTTCTATCCCTTAAAAGTTCTATTTATAGATATCCCATAGTCTACTAGAAAAGGAATATTTATTAATCCCTTGTTGTTAAATTAAATTGTACCGGATTTTTATTTCTTAAATATTCTTTATACTAATCCGTAATTGTAGGTGATATCATTAAAGTTTGTGTAATAGGAGCATCAGGCAAAGTGGGAAGAACCGCAGCTTTTTGCCTGGCTGAGGAAAATGTGGTGGATAACCTGGTTCTGTTTGCTCGAGAGGATAGTCTTGCAAAAATTGAAGGTGAATCACTTGATATGTATGACGCCATGGCTGCCAAAGATATTAGTATCAAAATTGAATCATCATGTAGTAAGGAAAACCTGCACGACTCAGATATTGTAGTTATTACTGCTGGAATACCACGTGATGCAGGTATGTCCCGGTCAGATATTGCAATTCCCAACGCCAGAATCGTGGCAGAATATTCCAGACTAGTAGCTGAATACTCACCAAACAGCATAATACTGGTGGTGACCAATCCGGTGGACGTCATGACATACGTGGCCTTAAAAGCATCTGGTTTCGACAGAAACAAGGTCTTCGGACTGGGCAATCACCTGGACTCCCTACGACTGCGAAACATGCTGGCTAAACACTTTAATATCCATGTAAGTGAGATTCACACCAGAGTTATAGGCGAACATGGGGATCATATGGTTCCCCTGGTAAGTTCAACTTCCATAGGTGGGATGTTACTTAAAAACTACGCCTTGGATGGCACCATTGATATGGAGGGTATGGTTAAGAAGGTCATCAACGCCGGTAGTTATGTGATAGATAAGAAGGGTTCCACTGAGTTTGGACCTGCCTACGCCATTGCCAACATCATAACCACCATCTTGAATGACGAAAAGAAAATTTTAACTGTAAGCGCATATCTAGACGGGGAAATTGAAGACATTAAAGATGTGTGCCTTGGAGTACCAGTTAAACTGGGAATTAATGGTATTGAACGTATCGTCCCCATTAAAATGAGTGATAATGAAATTGATGCATTCAAAAGTGCGGCTGAATATGTAAAAAAGGAAACAGATATCGTTATGAAAACCTTAAAGTAATTAAACTCTTTTTCAACTTTTTTTTATTAATTTTTTATTTGGATTTTTTTACTGAATAATAAAATTTTTTTTATTGAATTGTAAAAATTCATTTTTTGATCCAAATGGTCTGCATTAAAAAGTTTTATATAATTGTTCAGTTATAATATAATTTGACATCTTTATTTTGAACATTGTATAAAAAGTTTCATTTAAAGGATATCAAACCTACAAAAAATTTTGGAGCCGGAAATCCATTTCCTATCCGGGTTTAATCCATTAACCACGATAAGAATGATAAAAAAAACTGCCTTTGAAAGAAAATCAAATACTGATAAATATTGGAATTTTAAACTCCTGGGAGATGTCAAGGAATGCATGGATGCCACACTAGTGCCGAAGGGAATTGTCTGGCCATCAAAATGCCATGAAATAACTGATGATACTCAAAATTCATGAATATTATCCAAAGGAGGTAATAAATTGTGCGGAATAGCAGGAGTCGTATTTAAAGATAAAAAACTGCATGGAGTAGGGAAATACATGACCAAAATGCTGGACGCTCTACAACACAGAGGACCCGACTCAGCAGGTTTCGCCATCTACGGCGGACTAGGGCTGAATGAAAATGAATACCTTCTGAACATAGAAGTTAAAGAAACACCAGGCCTGTTAGAACAGGTTAAAAACAGAGTCAACACCATCACACCCATAAAAAATGAGGAAATCATACCATCAGTGGAGAACCATATAATTTATCGTTGCAAAATTGCATTGAACTCATTCAACGAACTCAAACACCTTATAATGGATATTGATGAAATAAACGATGTAATTGTATTAAATGGTAGTCATTCATTTGAAATGATTAAAGATATAGGGCTGGTGAAGGAAATTGCTGCCCGATATAACACTCCTGATAAACAAGGAACCCATGCCATTGGACATACCCGGTTCTCTACAGAAAGCATAGTTGACCGATATCATGCCCACCCCTTCCAGAGCTATATCATACCAGATATCACCGTTGTCCACAACGGCCAGATAACAAACTACTGGAAAATAAGAGACCCCCTAGAAAGAAAAGGCCATATATTTGAAACTAATAACGATACCGAATGCATAGTCCACTACATAGCAGATAAATTAAGTGAAGGCTATAAACTAGAAGAAGCCTTAGAACAGTCAGTTAAAGATATGGACGGCCCATTCAGCTATATTGTGGGCATTCCAAATGGTGTGGGAATAGCCAAAGATCAACTGGGACTGAGACCAGGAGTTCTGGCAGAAAATGACGATGTATTTGCCATAGCATCCGAAGAAGTAGCATTAAGAGAAGTGCTGGACACCCATGACATTGAACAATTATCACCAGGTGAAGCCCGGGCTTACACCATATAAATGATAGGAGAATGTTTAAGATGAAAGAACTAATTATAGACGCTCAAAATAAAACTCCCCGGGAAGTTAACCAAGCAATAAAGAAATCAGCCAAAGATTATGAGAAAATAATTATAAATAATCCCAATGCCATGCACTATGTTGCAGCCGGTCTAACCGACCCAGTAGAGGTAGTAATAGACGGATCAGCAGGATATTTCGCTGGAACCATGATACATGGGGCTCGCATCCATATCAAAGGCAATTCCGGATGGTTCCCTGCAGACAACATGACTGATGGAGAACTCATCATAGACGGATCAGCTGGTGACGGAGTCGGACAAGGAATATACGGCGGAACAGTGGTGGTGACCAGAGATACCGGTTCAAGAACAGGAGAAATAATGAAAAACGGTACCATAATAATCGGAGGGAATTCTGGATTCATGAGCGGACTCTTCATGATGGGGGGAAGAATAATAGTCCTGGGAGACATGGCAGAAGATGCGGGTGAATCCATAATTCGAGGAGTCATTTTTGTTAAAGGGAAAATAGAAAGCTTGGGAAAAAACGCCAAGGTAGAGGAAATAGACCATGAAGATAAAAAGGAATTAAATGAACTATTACCTGCATACGGGTTTGAATTAACACCGGATGAATATGAAAAGTTCAAAAAAATAGTCCCTCAGAGCAAAAGACCCTTTTACGGTACAGATTCAGAGGATGGATAGAAATACTGTAGAATTCAAGATTAATCTTACATATCAAAGAAAAATAGAAAGGAATGATCATATGGAGAATAAAAAAATCGCAATCATAGGAACTCCATGCCATATGACGGCCGCAGCAAAGATGGACATGTTTACAAATTTCCTGGGAGAATCAACCGTGAACATTAAAATAGGTCTCTTCTGTATGGAGAATTTTTCATACTCTTATATGAAACAGTTACTGGAAAATTACGGATATGACATGAAAGATGTAGTAGAATGTCGTGTGGAGAAGGACAATTTATGGTTCTACCTAACAGAAGACAGGATGTTTAAGCTTCCCTTAAAGGAAGCTAAAAGCTGCATGAGGAAAAATTGCCAGATCTGCATGGATTTCACATCAGAACAGTCAGATATATCAGTAGGTTCAGTGGGTTCACCTGATGGGTGGTCCACAATCATTTTGCGCACTGAAAAAGGTTTAAAACTCCTGAAAAATGCAGAAAAGGACGGTTACATAAAAACCAAAAATCTAAAGCCAAACGGACTTAAAATACTGGAAAATCTGGCCAATAAAAAGAAAATGAAAAATAAAGAAGAGATAATGAAAAGAGAACATTCCGGAAGACCAGTACTTTACCAACGATACATACCCTTGGATGACTTTGCAAATGAAGTACGAGAATGCCAGTTTGAAGACCTCAAAGGAGATGTGGTAGATATAGGTTCCTGCGTGCTCTGCGGGGCCTGTGTACTGGTCTGCCCTGAAGATATTGTTAAAATTGAGGATCGAAAACCCCAACTTAAAGGAAAATGCCCCCAAGATTGTAACCTCTGCTATGTAGCCTGTCCCCGAACATACATACCCAAAGATGAACCAATCCTTGACATCAGTAAAAAACCATTGGGCAATTACCAGAAAATAGTATCAGCCCAAGCCCCAAAGATTAAAGGACAGGATGGAGGAGTGGCCACTGCACTTTTAAACTACGCCCTATCTAAGAAGATGGCAGATGAAGTGATGGTTGTGGATAAAAAAAGGGACCAACCCTGGAAACCAGAAGCAAAACTAACCAGCAACGTGGCCGATGTGCTCAGCGCATCAGGGACTAAATACTCAGCCTGTCCCATATTCAAATCCCTCAAAAACAGAGAATCAGGAGGAATCTAAAAAATGCCATTTAAAATAGAGAGAAACCAGGAACTATGTAAGAGAAACTTCCACCGACCAGGTTGCTGCTGGTATCTGTGCGATAGCCAAGACGAACAGCTTTGTGCAAACTGCTACTCATGCCTGAACAACTGTCCTCATGGGGTATACGAGATAATAGATGATGAATCATATCCCCTGCACCATGAAAACTGTGTGGGGTGCAGGATATGTGAGGAAATGTGTCCCAACAATGCCATCGAAGTTAATGCAGTTCCCGAAGACCGAAGAAATGTGTGGAGCTTCACCGATATGGTGGAAATTGAGAGAAAATCAACAACAGGTTCATATAAGGTGCGTGGCTGCGGAGCAACCAGGGTTGTTCCCACCTTCGATGATCTGATAATAATGCCAGCACAAGTTTCCCGACCCCCAATAGACAAATACCGTGAGCCCTGCAACACTCGGGTGGTTCTGGGGGGGCGTTACGCTGAAAATCCACTGGTACTTGATACGCCCATAATGATAGCTGCAATGTCATTTGGAGCTTTAAGTAAAGAGGCTAAAATAGCACTGGCAATGGGAGCAACCCTGGCTGGTACAGCCACCAACACTGGTGAAGGGGGAATGTTGCCTGAGGAAAGGAAATATGCGACCAAACTCATAGCACAGTATGCATCTGGACGTTTTGGTGTCTCCGCCCATTACTTGAACAACTCTGATGCGGTGGAGATTAAAATAGGCCAGGGTGCAAAGTCTGGTATGGGAGGACATTTGCTAGGAGAAAAGGTCACTGCTGATGTTTCTCGTATCCGAATGCTACCAGAAGGTACCGATGCCCTGAGCCCAGCCAGGCATATGGATATAGTGGGGCCAGAAGACCTCAGTATGAAAATATCGCAATTGAGAGAAATTACTGATTGGCAGGTACCTATAATCGTTAAATTCACATCAGGAAGAGTAAGTGATGATGTAAAAATAGCTGCCAAAGCTGGTGCAGATATCATTGTAGTGGATGGTATGCAGGGAGGTACCGGTGCAGGACCTGACGTGGTTACTGAACATTCCGGTGTGCCCACCATCGCCGCCATCGTGGAGGCGGATGAAGCCCTTAAAAACATTAATTTACGTGATAAAGTTAACCTGGTAGCAGGTGGAGGTATCCGAAGTGGGGCTGACATGGTCAAAGCCATAGCGCTTGGTGCTGATGCAGTTTATATTGCAACATCTGCTCTAATTTCCATAGGATGCCGAGTATGTCAGATGTGTTACGCTGGAACCTGTCGTAAAGGAATTGCCACTCAGAACATCCAGCTTAGAAGACGGTTGGATTACATGGAAGGCGGTAAAAGGGTAGTCCGCTATATAGAGGCCATGACCGAAGAAGCTGCCATGCTTACTCAACAGGCCGGTAACACCGATATCCTAAAGTTGGAGAAGGATGATCTTCGTGCTTTAACTGTGGAATCTTCTGCACTAACCGGAGTTAAAATGGCAGGTTTAGAAGTACCTATCTTTTCAAAATAAGATAATTTTTTTTTAATTTTTTTTAGAAAATTTTGATCATTTTCTAGATTCAAACAAGTAAAATTTAAGAATTGTTTTATTATTATCTAAAATTATTTTAAATAATCTAATTAATTATTTTTATAATTGATATTCATATATGAGTAATCAAAAATTGAATATTCATATGAGTTATTTAAAAATATGATATTCAAATATGAGGTATAAAAACATGCCAGAACTGCCCAGTGTTGAAATATTTAAAAAATATTTTGATAGCACCTCCCTTAATAAAGAAATTGATAATGTAGAGGTTCAAAACCCTGAAATTCTGATCAATACCACACCAGAATTCCTGAATAATAAATTGGAAGGACATGAATTTAAAGGCAGCTGGAGGTATGGTAAATATCTCTTCATTGATCTGGATAACAGTTATTACTTAGTACTGCATTTTGGAATGAATGGATACCTTAAATACTTCCAGGAGGACAGCAGCCCCTACATCCGCTTACAAGTAGAATTTACCAATGGATATAAACTGGGCTTTGACGACATAAGGAAATTTGGCAAGGCATGGTTAATCAGTGACCCCATTAAGTTCATCCAGGAAAAAAATCTTGGTCCAGATGCCCTGGAAATTAATTTTAAATCCTTTAAAACATTGTTTAAGAAAAAAACAGGCCAAATAAAACCCATTCTTATGAATCAGAATTTTATAGCAGGAATTGGTAATCTCTACGCCGATGAAATCCTATACCAGAGCAGGATACATCCCCTGAGCAAGGCAAATAAGCTGGATAAAGCCAAACTATATAAACTATTCCAGGAGATGCAATGGGTTTTAAATAAGGCCATTGAATATCAGGACAAAATAGACTCACTACCATCCTCATTTCTTCTGCCTCATCGCAACTTAAATGGGAAATGCCCAAAAGGAGAGGCTTTGAATATCATAAAGGTTGGTGGGCGGACCACTTATTTTTGTCCTGAAAGACAAAAATTATTTTAATAAAAATCCTGTGTTCACAAAAAATAGCCTAAAAACGATTGTTTTACACTAAAAAACCCGGATAAATGAAAAAATTTTGGTTAAATATTTAAGTAAGTTAAACAGATTTTCGTGCACACATTCTTAATTTAGTAGGTAGAAAAATTAAGAATAACCCCATAATAGTTATTATATTAGATTTGCATTAACCATAATGTATGAAAAGATTACACAGAAAGACACCAACAAATAGAGGTGAACTAAATGAATTTTAAAAAATTTTTACCAATTTTTGCTGTGCTTATGCTTATGATTTTGAGTATGGGGGCAGTTTCGGCAGCTGATGTAAGTAATCAGCAGGTTGGTGTGGCTTCTGGTCAGGTTAAAAAGTATGTGGAAACCGAGGCTAGTCTACCATCGGCAGTTACGGTTGGTAGTGAGAATGTGACATCTCCACAGTTCCTTTACCTGTTAACTAAAAGCACGACCAATGTTAACAGTGGTATTAGTAGTAGTATAGCTATTAAAAATCTGGCTGTTCCATCAAAACCCAGTGAATCTGTAAAAAGCGGGACACTAACCAAATCACAGTATATAACCCTCGCAAACAGTATCAATCAATTCATAAATACAAATGGTAGATTACCCAACTTCGCCAACACTAATTTGGGTACCATGCGCTACGAAACATTAACTTACACATACAGCAGCATAATGAACTTCTACAACACAAACAAAAGACTTCCCAACTATGTTTCAGTAAAACCATGGTCAACAATCAGCAAACCAACACCACCAACACCAGGTACTGGTGTTTCATCAAAACAAATCGCGGAATCAGCATCATCAGTTAAATCATTCATGGAGTCCAACGACCACGTTCCATCCACAGTTAAAGTTGGTAGTCAGACTGTTACATCCCCGCAATTCTTATACCTATTAACAAAAGGAACTGTTAATTTAAACAGCGGTAGCAGCAGCAATATAGCTATTAAAAACGTAGCTAATCCAACAAAACCCAGTGAATCAGCAAAAAGCGGAACACTAACCAAATCAGATTATGTAAAAATTGCAAATAGTATCGCTATTTACATAACAAAAAATAATAGGGCACCAAACTATGCATCGAGTAAACTGGGAAATATACGCTATGAATCATTAGTTTACATATACAGTAACATAATGAGTTTCTACAATAGTAAAAATAGACTTCCTAACTATGTTTCAACAAAACCCTGGTCATCAGAATCATACGGACCATTAGGTAAGTTAAATGGCACAGTCAAGTACACCAGTACTTTGTTGGGTGAAAATTCATATGGTTACGCCCTAAAATTAAGTTCCTATGGTTCGGGTACTAATAAAGTAGCTATAATCATAGGTGTTCATCCCCAGGAAGTTCAAGCCCACATAGCAATGCTCAATGCAATAGATTCATTACATTCTTCCATGAAAAATATAAAGATCGATGTCTTTGCCGTTGTGGTGAAAGATGGATCAGACTATGCACTTGGAAGATCTCGTGGACAGGATCTAGCCAATAAATACGTGGTACCTAATATAGGCAGTTCTTACAAGCTGGTTATTGATACTCACAGTCACAGAGGATTAGGATCATATACTTCTGCTAATTTCATGTTTGCACCTTATGCAGATACAAAGTCAAAAAGCTATGCTAATCAAATAATAGGACAAACCAATGGAAATCTTGAGTACCTTAACATCGAAGACGGTACCAGTCCACAATACGTAACCATACCTATAGCTAAAAAAGGAATACCAACACTAATCTACGAACAATATTTAAACCAGCCAAACTACGCAAAAGTCCTATACAACAACGCTCTGCAAGTAGTTAAATCTGTAAATACGATATTTGCATAGATAAAGGTTTTTAGGTCAAATTAATTTTTTTTGACCAATAAATTCTTTTTTTTATTTTGTTTTGTAATTGATCGAGATGATACTCCTTTTAATTTAGAATTTATTTTTCATATATTATCATCATCATAAAAGGAAATTGAGTAAATATTTATACTGCTGATTTCCATAACATTTATTATAACACTAATTAACCATTATTTGGAGGATTAATAATTATGTATAATATAGGGGAAGCTTTAATTGGAAGCGGAAATGAAGTTGCTCACATTGATTTAATTATTGGAGAAAAAGACGGCCCAGTAGGTACGGCATTTGTGGAAAACATGACCAGCCTATCCATAGGACATACTCCTCTTTTAGCTGTTATTAGACCAAATCTACTGACCAAACCCGCTACATTGATAGTGCCAAAGGTAACAGTTGGCTGTCTGGATGATGCTAACAGAATATTTGGACCAGCACAAACAGCCATTGGAAGGGCTGTGGCTGATGCCGTAGCTGAAGGCATAATTGATAAAGAAAAAGCAGAAGATTTGGTTATTCTTGTCACAGTATTTATCCACCCCGAAGCTAAGGACTTCCGAAAGATCTACCAGTACAACTATGGTGCCACAAAACTGGCCCTTAAAAGAGCCATGGATACTTATCCATCAACCGAAAAGGTCACCGCAGAAAAAGACAGAGGTACTCACCCAATAATGGGCTTCAAGGCTGTAAAACTATGGAATCCCCCTTACCTACAGGTCGCTTTAGATCTGGACAGTATAGAGGACATGGAACGTATTATAGACAGTCTACCTAACAGAGAACGGATCCTCATAGAAGCTGGTACACCACTGGTTAAGAAGTTCGGCGTGGGCATCATAAGTAAAATTAGGGAAATTAGAAGGGATGCATTCATCATCGCGGACCTGAAAACCTTAGATGTTGGTCGTATTGAGGTTAAAATAGCAGCAGACGAAACAGCAGATGCAGTGGCTATATCTGGACTTGGAACCAGTGAATCCATCCAGAAAGCAATTCAAGAGGCATCTAAACAGGGAATATATTCCATACTGGATATGATGAACGTGGAGAACTTCCTGGAAAAACTTGAAGGACTCACATACAAACCAAACATACTCTTACTACATCGTAACGTTGACCTGGAAACATATAAAGCAGAAAAAGGAGAGAACCTGGGCGACATGACCGAATGGGGTAATATAAAAGAAATCAAAGAGATCCTGGGTGAAAACAGACTAGTGGCCGTTGCCGGTGGAATCACCCCGGATAAGGTGGATGAAGCCTTAGGAAGCGGCGCAGATATTATAGTAGTGGGACGTTACATCATTGGATCTAGAGATGTAAGACGTGCAGCAGATGACTTTCTTAAATATTTCCCCCAGGACCCGGATACCATGAGATTAGCCCTGGAAGAGGATGAACCATTAGATCTAAACGACAAAAAATAGGAGATAAAGTGATAGTAATAAGGAGTCATGATTTAATGGAGAAAAAAATTATTTTATTTTTAGCCACTTTATTGGTTGCAGTTATTTTAAGCGGTGCAGTTTCGGCAGCTGATGTAAG